>NZ_JANAVJ010000135.1 GCF_024213375.1 Paenibacillus sp. MZ04-78.2
ACGGCGTACGCGTTTACGATTGATCATGAAGCCCTGATCCTGGAGAAAATTTGTCATGCGCCGGTAACCGAAGTAAGGATGCAGCATATAGATCTCATCGATTCGATGCATGATCTTCACATTCTCTTCGCTTTCTTGTTGCTCCTTACTCGGTCGGTACACGCTCGTTCTGTTCACACTCAGCAGGTCTGCTTGCCGCTTAACTGTAATCTCGGCATGGTTACGCTCCACCATCGCTTTCCGGGCTTCCATCGGCTCATTTGAGGCCAGATTTTTTTTTGAGCCAGTCGACTTCAACCGTGAGTTGGCCGACCAGCTTCTCTAGATGCTCTTGCTTGCTCTCGTACTCCTTCTTCAGTTTATCGGCATCCTGGGTCTTCTTCTCAAATACTGTAGATGCACGCTCCAGAAACTCAGCCTTCCATCGGCTAACCATAACCGGACTTAATTCATGTTTGGCTGCAATTTCATTGACGGTCTGCTCCTCACGGAGGACCTCCAGCACAACCTTCGTCTTAAATTCTGAGGTATATCGGTTCCGTTTTTCCATAGCTTCATTATAACTTATTTTTCACTCTCCCGTGTCTCAACCTATGGGAGCATTATA
>NZ_JANAVJ010000136.1 GCF_024213375.1 Paenibacillus sp. MZ04-78.2
GCCGTGGTGTAGAGGCCTAACATGCCTGCCTGTCACGCAGGAGACCGCGGGTTCGAATCCCGTCGGCTCCGCCATTTAGAAGTTTTTAACTTCGGAACGAAACGGACAATATCCGAGGGTTCCGAAATTTTTAATTTATCTTACATGCCGTCGTAGCTCAGCGGTAGAGCAACGCACTCGTAATGCGTAGGTCGGTGGTTCGATTCCTCTCGACGGCACCATTTAGGCCACATAACAATTCATATGGCGGTCGTGGCGAAGTGGCTAACGCATCGGATTGTGGCTCCGACATTCGAGGGTTCAATTCCCTTCGATCGCCCCATAGTCATTGGGGATTAGCCAAGCGGTAAGGCAACGGACTTTGACTCCGTCATGCCTAGGTTCGAATCCTAGATCCCCAGTATTTTCAGTACGAGCCATTAGCTCAGTTGGTAGAGCACCTGACTTTTAATCAGGGTGTCGTAGGTTCGAGTCCTACATGGCTCATCTTATTACAAAATAAATTGAGCGGAAGTGGCTCAGGGGTAGAGCATCGCCTTGCCAAGGCGAGGGTCGCGGGTTCGAATCCCGTCTTCCGCTCCATT
>NZ_JANAVJ010000019.1 GCF_024213375.1 Paenibacillus sp. MZ04-78.2
CTCGTGATCTCGTCCCTGTAAAATTATGCTACGGTTTCTTCTTTGAAGCAATAGATAGTTTTCAGACACGCCCTAGTAAAAAGACCAAAAATTGTCCTTACGCTGTTCAACGCGGAATTAATTTATTACAACATAGCGGTCGTCGCTTTGATTTGAGAATCATGGTACAGAAAAATCCCAGGGGAAAATGGGAAACGACCGGTGTCATTGGCCGTCTAGGTCATCCGAAAAAAATCATAACGAATGTCTGCAAAGGGGGCAGTTCCAAGCCGGTTGAGTTTTTATTAGAAAAGCACGTATCGAACATTACCGAATACTCTAGAAAGTTGAGAAACTTAGGGTATCAGGCTGCCATTCGGCTAAACAAAACGTTTCCAAAGATTAAAGAGATCGGCCTGGATGTCGGCATTGACCGAAAGCTACATCCGTGGATTTTGGAAGCGAATCCCCAGCCCGCAATTTATGGATTTAAAACATTGAAGGATAAGCGTATATATCAAAAGATGTGTCGTTATCAAAGAGCGTACGGCCGGCGTTAACCAGTCGATTTAAGCCCTTCCCTGCAATGGAGAATTCTCATAATATACACCATCTTGTATGATTCAGATGAGTCGGGGATGGTGAAAAATGAAAATTATAATGCTGGTATCGCGGTTGAATATTGGAGGAACCGAAAAATATATTCTTTCTCTCTCGCGAAGTTTATTAGCACATGGGGTTCAGGTTGGTGTTGCAACTGATGGAGGACCACTCGCAAACTTATTTAAAAAAGCTGGGATTAAGCTTCACGTTGTGCCAATTGGAAAAAAATCAAAACGAATATCCTTCTTGTCTTCGATCCTGGTCAAAGAAAAGTATACCCTGATCCACGCCCATGATTCCAATGCATTTGCTCAGGCAGTAACCTTACCTCAAAAGCATAAAATCCCATTAATTATTACTATACATGGCACTTATCATCATCGGGCCAGCCTGTTATCGGCAGCAAGTACTTCCAAACGCTTGATTGCGGTTTCACCAAAACTGACCAAATGGTTAGTGAATCAAAAAATTCCTAAGAACAAGATTCAGATGATCCCAAATGGAATTGACATAGCAACGTTCCGTCCTGCGGCGAATAAAAACCATTGGAGAAAGGCGCTCCGTTTACCACAAACTGCCCAAATTCTTGTATACGCCGGAAGATTCTCGCCTGATAAATATCCCATAGCCAGAAATGTAGTCTTGGCAGCAGAACGAATCGCTAAATACAACCGTCAGTTTTTAGCCGTTCTAGTTGGTCCCGGGCCTAGTCGTTCAAATCTGGTTCAGCTTGCGGCTAAAGTCAATCGTCGTCTTGGTCGAACAGCAATCATCATTCTTCCTCCGATGTCTAATATCCAACATGCCTATTATGTCTCGGATGTTGTTGTAGGAACGGGACGCGTTGCACTTGAAGCAATGGCATGTGCAAAACCGGTTGTTGCTGCAGGCGTTGCAGGGTACTGTGGTATCGTACAGCAGAAAAATATAGATAAGATGGTTCAATGTCATTTCGGCGACCACGGAGCTTTTTCACCGATCACACCCGAAAAACTTTCGTCAGACATTAACAGCCTATTAAGAAATCCAAAAAAAGCCCGTGCTTTAGGAAAATTAGGCGTTACAACAGTAAAACGGAGATTTTCCATAAAAACAATTGGTTCTCGGATAATTCAAATATACAAGGAGGTCAACTGATGGCAATCATGAAGTTAAACGTGACCCTCACCTTATTTCAAAAAGATTTTTTCACACGAAAAAAAAGAGTGTTTACGAACATCAGCTTAATCACAAGAAATACATTGAATTATTTGCCGCTAAAAGATGTAATGGAAATATTGGAATATGATATTTTTAAAAATAGCACAAACAGCATGTTGATCACAGATGGCTCGGAGCTCGTGACAATTCCCAAAAACGGTCCTATTGCAAAAAGAGAAGGTGTCTCATTCCGAATTGATCCCCTAATCATGATCAACAAGGAACGTTTCATTAGTCTCCGTTCTGTAAACCGGCTTTTGAACGTCGATTTCTTGGTTAACAGGAAAGCTAAGCGTGTATCCATACGGCAACCCGGACGCTATATCATCACGATAAAAGGCGACACCGTTAAAAAACTATCCAGATTGCTGAATACTTCGGTCAAAAAGCTTCTCTCTATCAATAAAAATTTAAAGGAACCGATTCCTACAGGCATAAAAGTAACGATCCCTACGATTGATTTCGATGCAGTCCCCCAAGTAAAATCATCCGAAAAGGCGAAAATAAAACAAGAACCGGAAAAGGCTCCCGCAATTATTGCACTAGGTAGAAGCCTGATGGGGACTCGTTACCAGTTCGGTGCCGGGCCGTATCCCAGAAGCAAAAGATTCGACTGTTCTTCTTTTACCCAATATATATTTGGAAAAAATGGAGTTGGATTGCCCAGAACTTCTAGCTCACAAGCTCGATATGGTCGAAGGATTACCCAAAAAGAAATAGAAGCAGGGGATTTGATCTTTTTCAGGAGAGATCGATATTCCGATAATCGGATTGGCCATGTTGGCGTCGATATCGGAGGCGGCAAGATGATCAATACGTATAAATCCCCTCCCGGTGTCACTGTTACGAAATGGAGAAGCCCGTATTGGCTGAAACGATATGTAACCGCTCGTGAGATATTATAGGGCAAAGCAGAGCTTCTTTCGAAGCTCTGCTTTTGAATGGCATTTTAGTTCTCTCCCTGTTGGTTTTCAGATTCCGTACGGCTCGATTCTTTCCAGTGAGTTGAAGTTTTTTTGTGTTTTTTCACTGGAATGACTTGATCAGGTTGAGGTTGATTAGCAGCTGGTTGAGTCGGCGGCGCCTCAGTGGCTTGTCCGTTACCTGAAATGACGCGACGTGCAGTAACAAAGGTTCTATCCCAGGTGCTGCCTGCGAAATTGGAAATCGTAACCCCTATCCCGACCCGGTAGGTATGCAGGACTTGTCCACCGCCCATATAAATACCTACGTGATTAATTACACCATCTCGATTCGTATCTGAGAAAATCAGGTCGCCCGGTTGCAATTGATCTTTGGAAACAGCCGTACCTACAGTAGCCTGCTGTCTCGAAGAACGGGGAAGATTTATACCGTTTTGCTTGAATACATATTGAGTAAATGAGGAACAATCAAATACATCGGTTCGTCCCCCTGGAGCGCCAAACTGATAACGAACTCCTAAATACTGTTTCCCTGTTGCGATAACACTATCTGCGATGGAAGTGTTGGAAGCAGCAGCATAGGCCGGGTGTGAAGCAAATAGCATACTTCCGGAAAAAGCAATCGAGAGGCTGAGAGTGATTCCCATTAAAGTTTTGCCGATGCGGCTATTCTTGGTGCTTTTCGTGATGTTCATATTGTTCTTGCCCTCCTTATGTTGATTTAAAGTTTATGTGGGTATCCCAAGAACACCATACCACAAATGATTAAACCAACACTTACCAAGGAAAGCGCAAACCCTTTCACAGCCTGCTTTTAGCCACTGACATTAAAAATCAATGAGAAATAAATAGTGAAAATTTACTTGACATCAACAATAACATATAAGCACGTCCTTACGAGCGGTGCAAGATCCGAACGCCGGAAATATCCCAGAATAGAAGCGGACTTATTATGAGCGTTTATGATTTGTTCGGCGACGAAAAGTAAGCCAACCTGCAACAGATGCTGCAACATATCGAAGCCAAGCAACGACAAGATTACCGCATTGGGGGGATTTGCTAGTGCCAGAAAATGATAATTAGTTCAGGCGGTTGATCTTGTTGGCGATCAGCCGCCTACTGCTGTTTTTCCGTTACTCCCCAGGCTTCGTTGTCATTAAGCTATACAGTTTCGTGTGCCGCGGAAACTTGTCGGTAAACGGTACGAGGGAACTGCCGACCTTTATCAGACCATTCCCGGCGTCAACATTCGTAATGTAGGACAGTTGCAGGTCCGAAATGTTGAGCAGCTCGGCAAGCTCCATCCGGTCGGTACTGGCCTGATTCAGCATGACGATAAATTCACTGTTTGCGAGCATAGTGCGGGCTGTATGGCTTTGCAGCAGATCGTCCACATTTTGCGTAATACCTGTGCAAAAAGCGCCATACTTTCGGACACGCTTCCAGAGCGTGAACAGAAAGTTGGCGCTGTATTCGTGCTGGAACAAAAGGTAGATTTCATCAATAAAGATAAACGTATTCTTGCCTCTAGCGCGATTTTGCGTAATCCGATTCAAGATGTTGTCGAGTACGACCAGCATGCCGATGGGAAGAAGCTGCTTGCCCAAGTCGAGAATATCGTAGCAAATGAGCCGATTGTGGACGTTGACGTTGGTCGATTGGGCGAACGTATTCAGACTTCCGGAAGTAAATAATTCAATGGCCAGCGCGATGTCCTGCGCCTCCGGTTCTGCTTGCTTGAGCAGTTCCGCGCGAAAATCCTGCAATGTCGGCGGTTGTCCCTTATAGTTGCTCCGCAAATACTTGCGGTACACAGCGGCGGTGCAGCGATCGATGAGCGACTTCTCCTTGGCTCCAAGATGATGTCCACCGATCAACTGCTCGCATAACGACAGGACGAATTCCGACTTAAGAATGATCGGATTGGCTCCGTCGCCATAATCCCGGTTCATATCCATCGCATTGATATGGTTCGACGAAGTAGCGGATATGTGAATCGTCTCGCCACCCAGCGCAGTTACCAGAGCGGAATACTCCCGCTCCGGGTCAATCAGGATAACGTCGTCATCGCTCGCCAATATCTGGTTGACGATTTCCCGTTTCGCGGCGAAGCTTTTACCGGAACCAGATACGCCAAGGATAAAACTGTTTCCATTCAGCAGTTGCTTTCGATTGGAGACAATCATATTTTTGCTGATGATGTTTTGCCCATAATAAATGCCGTCTGGATGCATGATCTCCTGCGCTCGAAACGGGATAAAGACAGCCGTACTTTCAGTTGTGAGCGTCCGCAAAGCATGAACCTTTCGCAGCCCATACAGCAGCACCGTATTCAATCCGTCCATTTGCTGATAGGAGAGCGTGGAAAATTGACACAAATGCTTGCGGGCCGTAGTGAGTAATGTCTCCGTATCGCTATCGAGTTGTTCTTTGCTGTCCGCGACATGCACCATCGTAAGTAGCCCGAACATCATCCGCTGGTCGCGCGTGGTCAGGTCGCTAAGAAATTCCTTGCTCTCTTTGCGCTGCTGCTCCATGTCGTAAGGGATGACAGCAGAAAAGTTGTTGTTGCGATTTTGCCGTCGCTGCCCCTTGATAAAGCTGGCGTAATCACGCAGAAAGATGACCCGACCGTAGTATTCGCCCATCCGAAAATGATCTTTGGCAAACTCGAAGGTGTCCGGGCAAATGTAATCTTTGAAATCGTGTCCCTTGCGCATCATCTCCTGCATGTCGAAGCGAAAATCGGCTTCCTCGCCAATCCGGAAGAAGTCATGCAGAATGCGCAGGCGGTCAGTCGCATCAAGTTCGGTACATTTCGAGCCGAGACGAGAGAAATGTGCCGTCAGCTCCGTGCCAACCCGCGCGAAGTAATGGCGGGCTTCATCCACGTTCTTTTTAACTACAGAGATGGTGATGTATTTCTCTTGAATCGTCCCATTGGTGTTGCCATCTGTCGCTTTACCAAGCAACATGTCGTTGTACTCCTGCCGATACACATCCAGCCCGTCGTGCTGGAGCGGAATAAGAATGGAACGTTCCACATCTGCCTGATTCAGCCGCCGATTGTGAATTGTAATCTTCGTCGTCGCGCCGCTATCAAACGAATTAAGCAGTTCGGAGTAGGAAAGGAACATCATCTCCTTGTCCTCTCTCGATGCGACAGCGTAGTTGATGTCCGCGAAACGGAACGACTTCGAGAATTTGTTGCCGACAGCAAAAATCCCGTCCGGCCAGATGGCGCGGATCGGGATCGCTTGTTGTACGCTTTTCGGAATGACAGAGCGTTCCTTGTCCTGCTTCATGGTGCGCCTGAGCGTCTTAATCATTGCGCCTCATCCTTTCTTGCTCGCGCTTGTGCAGGCTTCCTTTCAGCGCTTCGTAGTATATGTTGGTCGAGCGGAAGACAAGCCGTCTTGGCATCAGAAACTCCGACTTCACATACGCCCACAATAGTTGCTCCGCCGTCATACCGTGATAGCGGATAAACCCGAGCGCGGCGCAGGGAGCTGCCCCTAATATGCACATCCAACTGAGCGTTTCCAGTCCGAAATGACTGCGCAGCCCGAAATACAGTCCAATCGCCGCAGCGACCGCCAGAATAGAAAAAAAGAACTGCCGCAAGGACAGTCCGAAGAACAAGCTTTCCGTATAATCCCGGATTTCCCGGTTGATTTTCACTTCCACTTTTTATCCCTCCCGGATGAGCAGTCTACGCCTCAGGCTCGTTGCGTTCAGGTTTGAACAGTGTGTCGTCATCAAATGGCACAGGATTGCTCAATAGTTCCACAGCAAGCTGAAAGCCATCTTTCATCCCTTGCAAATATAACCACTCATTGATAATCGATTGTTTAAAATGATGTCTGTCCTCCCAAGCTTCAAATTCAGGCATACGACCAATATCCATACCAACAAATAAGACTTGAAAAGCCTTCTTTTCTTCAGCACGAACACGCTTGAGATCAGGATGATGCTCGAATCTTGCAGAAACGTAGTCCAATCGACCTTGAATAGCTGTTCGAAACCACGGTGGAATTTCCATTACCTGCTTCCCCCCACAACTCTTTTACCTTACCTGCTGCTTCTGCTTGGCTTTCATTTGATGGTAGCAGGCTACTAGCTGATCGACCTTCTGACTTTGCTCTTGAAATGCTTGATGGCCGGATAAAGAAATGGATTGCTTTATTAACTGTTCACCAAGCGTATTCAGCTTTCGCCGCTCCTCTTCCAGCTCTCTTAATAATTTGTTCATTTATCCATCCTCCCGTTTTTATTGTGAGAGCCGACATTTTTGAATGAAACACGGTGTATGTTAGAAGACTACTTCGATGGTAAGTTTTAATCTCATTTATGTCAATTGTGTGCTTCTCCATAATGGGAGTTATAAACTCATCCCCTTTAAAGAGGTGACGCTTGATGATTGGTTACGATAAAAAGAAGGTGGGGCAACGCATTCGGAAGCAACGAGAGGCTTTGGAAATTTCTCGTGAACAACTGGCTGAACGAATTGGACGGGTCCCAAGATTTTGCGCCGATATTGAACGAGGTAAAGCCGGGATGTCCATTGAAACGATGTTCAGCATTTGCAATTTGCTCAAGCTTTCTCCTAATGAATTGCTTCTGGGTCAAGAGGAGAGCGCCACACCTTACGATGAAACAGCATTGATTATGGCTGCGCTCAATCAATGCACAGAGAAGCAGCGTAAGGATGCTTTGGCGCTATTGAAGCTTTTTCTGACAGCAATCCGATAACTCCCATCATTCACAAGGTGGTTACAGTCCCATCATTTCGCGCACGATGCGATCTGCCATTTTTACCGTACCGACAAGAACGAGCATGTTGAAAATGAGTTCCCCAATATACGTCCACACCATCGTAACCGCGCCCGCACTAGAATCGACGGCTGGGGGAGCGGTGGCAAAAGCGGAATAGATGATACAAGCCAGTACAATAATCGCTCCTTCCAGACACGCTGCCGCGTACCCTTTCAGGAACGACTTGCCGATATTTTGGCTTGGCTCCCCCGCAAATGCGGACAGCGGAACGGGGGCTATTGCCGTATACAAATAGATACGGAAAAAGCGCCCGTACACCGAAAGGATCATCACAAAGGATAGCACCGTAATGAACAAACTGCCGAGAATGGTGACGATCCACAGTGGAATGCTTTGCCAGAAGCCAACGTCTTCAATCGCTTGCGCTACCGTATCCGGCAAGGCCATAGCCTCTGACGTTCCGAACCCGGAGCGTCCCATCATCGTTGAGATGATCCCCTGTACAATAGTAAAGAGAGCCATCATCAACTCCAGCCCATAGGTTACGACCGCCTTGGCGAGCACAAAGCGGATAAACAGCTTGACGGCCATCTCCGGCCTTTTCACTTCCGCAAAGCTGCCGGTCGTCTTCACAACACCAATCACAAAAAATAAGACTAGGAGTGCCAAACCCGTAGCTTGCAACGCACCATGAATATCAATAATCACACGCCATACGCCGCCACCCTTAAAATCCGCTGGCGATTGCGTAACAAGATGCCAAATTTCATTCATCTTGTCGTTCCAGGTATCCAAGGCATTTTCGAGATTGTCGATAACCCAACTGTTTTTTGCCATATTCTCACCCCTTCCGTAAACAGGGGACAGACAAATCGTCCGCCCCCCCTATGCAAAGCTACAAACTCATCCGGCAATCAGGGCAAGAATTTCCTTCGTAAACGTAATAATGACCCCTCCGGCGAGTGTCAGAAACCCGTTTGCGCGCTGGGAAGGGTCATGGGACTTTAGCGACAATCCAATCTGAACAATGCCAAAACCTAGAATAATCATGCCAATCGCACGGATTAAACCGAATATAAAAGTGGATAGGTTGTTGACTGTCGTCATCGGATCGCCTTCTGCATAAGCGGTAGAGGTGAATACGGTTCCCGCTAAGATCAGCATGACGTACAGGGCCAGCAGCCGCTTCATTTTGAATTTCAAGCTCATCATTCCCTTCCTAAAAATAGCGATTCCATTTCTTCCTCCGACAGCAGCTCGTAATCCCCATTTTCATGAAGGAGCAGGGATTGCCAATCCAAAGCGTGCTCCGTTCCGCCATGTTGGTAGGGAAGACCGCTGCCATCTGTCGTAAGCGAGACATGGGGATGCCTGAGCAAATCATATTTGTCGTCCTGGACTGGACGTTCGCCTCGGATAAAGAGCAAGCAAAAGCGATTATCCAGCAACCTCACCTCATCAGGCGTGAGCAATTCACGTCCTGACTGCTGGTAATTGATCGAATAGCTGCCGTTTCGCCCCTTGCTCTGGCCGTAGGTATTGGTGTCAATCGTTTCCTTGCCAAGCAGCTCCGAGACGTATTTGTGGGTGGACTGTTCGTTGCCGCCCAAGTACAAAAACTCATCGCAGTTGCCCACAATCGATTCCCACGAGTCCTTGTACAACGCCTTGAGCTGCGCTAAATTTTGCAAAATGATCGACACGGAAATTTCCCGGCTACGCATTGTGGAGAGCAGTTTGTCAAATTCGTCGGGGAGCGCTACATTGGCGAACTCGTCCATGACAAAGTGAACATGCACCGGCAGCCGTCCGCCATGCCGATAGTCCGCTTCATACATAAGGCATTGAAAAAGCTGTGTGTACAGCATGCCTACAATAAAATTGAAGCTGCTGTCGTTATCGGGAATGACGGCAAACAACGCCGTCTTCTTCTCCCCCATATCGGGCAATTCCATTTCATCGACCAGGCTCATCCCCGCAATCGTATGCAAGTTGAACTTCTCCAACCGAACGCCGAGGCCAATCAAAATGGACTTGGCCGTCTTGCCCGCCGCCAGCTTGAAAATGTTGTACTGCTTGACGGCAAGGTGTTCTGGGTCGCGCATGGCCAGCCGCTCGAACAGTTCATCAAGTGGACTTTGGTACGTTTCGTCCTCTTCCCGCACCTCAGCGGCAGCGATCATATCCATCACCATCGGAAAGTTCTGCTCTTCCGGCGGCGCTTCATACAGGAGGTACAACACGAGCGCTTCCAGCAAAGCGGTCTCAGAACGCTCCCAAAAGGGATCGTTTGTATTGCTGCCCTTAGGAGTCGTATTGCGAATCAGATTGGTAACCAGCTTGAGAACATCCTTGTCGTCTTGCAAATAGGCGAATGGATTGTAACCATGCGAACGGTGCGGATTGATGAGGTCCAGCACCTTGATGTCGTAGCCTTTGGACTTGAGCAGATGGCCGGTATCGCGAAGAATCTCACCCTTTGGATCAAGCACGACAAAGGACGTATGCGCCTGCATAACATTCGGTTTGGCGTAAAACCTTGTTTTGCCAGACCCGGAACCTCCCACGACAAGGACATTCAAGTTCCGGCGGTGCTTGCGGCCGTCCAAGCCGATGCGTACCTGCTGCGTCAAAATCTTGTTTTGTTCTGGTTGTTTGCTTCGATATCTGGCATTAATCGGTTTCGCTTTACCCCATTTAGCGCTGCCATGTTCCTCTCGACGGCGGTAATTGCGTGGCGACGCTAGATATGCGCCGACCGCAACGGCGTAAATGAGAGAAAACAAAAACAAGCTTCGTGGCGTATCATCGACCCATTGAATCTGAAAGGGATGATAGATCGCTTCGCTGAGATACAGCAGAAGTGCCGGTAATCCCTTAGACAAAGCGGGGGCGGCAAGCAACGCCGCCCACATGACAGGAATAAAAAAAACCGCAAAGAGTAAGAGATTACTCCTTGCGGTTTCAGCGCGCCGCATGATGACTCCGGCGCTTTATTTTTTGATAGGGAGCGTCAATCGCTTTGAGCAATAAATCGTCAACAGGATCGGTCGGCCTCTGCTGGCCGATCAAATCGTTGCGCAGCGCATTCAGGGCGTTGATGACAATGCCATGCTCGTAATGATCCATTCTCAGGATGCGTTCTTCCTCCTTCATCGCCATTCCTCCCAACAGAAAAATGAAAAGCAGATTCGTGCCACTACTAGCGGGTGGAATCGCTGCGACCCGGTTGCTGCTGTCGCTGCTGGGCCAGCATACGGTGCATACGACGTGAAATGTCGTGTGCCGCATCCTTCATAACCGTCAGCACGGCGCGGATTTGCTGCGGCTCCATATCCTTGAGCCGTTCGGATACCCGACCGAAGCGAAAAGAGGTCGTCTCGACGCCAAACTTTTTGCAAAGCATATACGCGGAGCAGTAAGCTTGGAAATTGGAATCAGAACGACTGTAGTTGTTATGACCGCGATCAATCTCTGCATGCGCCAGTTCCTGCGCGAGCGCTCGAAAAATGTCATCGGCCCCAAGTCCACGACGTATCACGATGTTTCGCGTATCCGGCTGATAAAGCGCATGGACTTCCGCTGGCAGGGCTTCTCCAATCGCAATCGGAACAGGTGAGCGGTCCATCAACGCCTTTATGCGTGTGCGATCATCCGGGTAGGCTTGCGGCTCCTTTTTCTGCGCGGTTGTTTGCGCAACGTCGAACATTTTCTTGGGATTGTAGCTAACCGCGGTACTCCCATCTTCCCGCTTGTATTCCTCGCCTGGCTCCAAGATGTAAAAGCCGGTTTCCTTGCGACGGATATAGACGCCTTGTTCTTTCCAGCTATCAAAATCGGCAATTCGAGTGGCATCCGGACGCTGCGCCAGAATAAGCAGCGCATTAGCGACGCTGTAGAGATCAAAGCGGCTTTGTACGTCCAGATAATGCTGAAATTGTTCGCCGTTTTGAGCAATGGCGGCTGTGGTAGTGTCAATCGTCTCATACGTCCACTGCCGCAGCTCTTGCTTTTTTTGCGCCCACGCTTCTTTGTCGAACGGCTGCTCACGCTGAGCGGAGGTAGTAGTGACTTGGGACTGGAATAACTCGTCCAGTTCGCTCATTTCGATTTCCCTCGCTTTCGACTCCTGGTCGTCGGGACGGACGCTTTACCGCTGGACGCCGCCTTCCCGCGATCCCTTCGCTTAGGCAACAGCGGCTCCTGCTCACGTTGCCGCCGCCTTGTTTCTGCTGCCCGGTTTTCTTCCCTAATTTCACGGAGTAACTGGCGGACGGACACTTTTTCCTTCGGCTTTTCGGGGTCAATCGTAACCTTTTCGTATGCTACGCTGCGCCCGGAGGTAGGCGCGGACGGAGAGGACGGTTCCATTGTCCTCTCCTCCTTTGTCGGCGGGAGGGGAAGCGGACGATCCGGTTCCGTTTGCTCGGCCACCCGCTCCTCGACTGCCGGATGATCGGTTCCCTGCTGCTCGTTTACCGGCTGAACTTCCGCCGATGGCTCGGGCTTTCCCAACAGTTCGTCCAAAAAATCCTCACTGGCGACTGCCGCTCCCTCGCTTGAAGCTAGCGGCTCGCTGGCTCCTTCCTCGGGTGTCACGGCATGTTGCTCCGGTGATTGTACGGTTTTGACGTCGTCCGTCTGTTTTTGATTGCGTGATTGCTGAATTTCATTCTTAATGCTGGCCGTATCTACCGTCGCCAGTTGGAAGCGTTCAACGATCCGGTTGATTTTGGACGCATCCTCGGCTCGTACCATCACATCACAAAGCCCGTCCACGTTTTTCTTGTCACGCAGCGCGCAATAGAGAACACCATACCGCTTCGCTTCTTTGCAAAAAGTCGGCAAGTCTTCATTTCGTACTGCAAACACCTTCAGTTCCTTGCCACTGCGCAGCAAGCTTTCAAGACGAATGCGGCCTCTTGTTCGCTTTTGCCCTTGCAGGGCGGCGAACAAATAAACAGCCAGATGCTTCGCGCCTTCGCCGGAAATTTTCGCCATGACCTCAATGCCACGGAGACTCATACTGACGACCTGATCGGCCGCCTCGGTTCCACTGCTCATGGACATTGGCCTCCCTTCGTGTCGATTGGTCTTCCTCGTTACGTTGCAGCTTGTTTGCCAGTTCGCCGGATCGGGCAAGGATGCCCGTACAAAGCCTCACCTCCTTTCGGAGCTTCGCGAGCTGTCGGGAAAGTTCAGCAATTTGCGATTTGTACAGCTCGATTCGCTCGGGATGCTGGCAACGGCGAAGGCGGTTGTACAGCATTTTGCGGGAGCCGTATCCTTGTTTCAACTCCGTTTGCAGTCCGTCAAGATAACCCGTCAATTGATCCGTAGTGGAAATACGATGCCGACATAGCAGCTTGGTTTGCTCCGTGATGGCCTTCAGGTGTCGCAAGTCTTCACGCAATAAAAAAGACGTCCGTTTACTGGACGCGCGGGAACGGGGCAGAATACCCATCTTGAATAAGTAACGTAGATACAAGGCTTGCAGACCGCTAAATCTGCGTCCGATGTGTACGGTGCTGCGAACGATGACGGCTCGCCTGCGCCGCGGCAACGGCATGGGTGGCTGACGCTGCGGTAACTGGTTTTGCAGAATGCGTTGCTTAATCGCATGCTCCGTGTATTCATCGCCAAGACTACACAATCGAACAAACCGCTCTTTGCCCGGCGGACGTACCGCCAAATGCTTTACGTTCGACTTTATTTCATAACCCTGCTTTTGAAGGATCGTGAAGAATTGCGTCATCGTCATGCCAGCGGCGATAGCGGCGTCGATGTCCTCGCGAATCAAACCACGCCAGGTCGGCTTGTTTTCCTGCTCCGCTCGCCACTCGCCGTAATGCTTGGCCTTACCCGGCTCCGGCTGCTCGATCACAGATAGGGCATGCTCCCGGCAAAGTCGATCGGATGCTCGCCGCATAAGAGCGTAAGAGGCTTTGTTATCGTAATAGCGTTTACCGTCCAGAAACGATACCGCATTAAGTACGAAATGATTGTGCAAATGCTCCTTGTCCAAATGGGTCGTTACAACGACTTCAAAGCGCTCCCCCCATAGCTCCTGCGCCAGTTTGACGCCAATGGCGTGTGCCATTTCCGGCGTCGTTTCACCCGGTGCAAACGCCTGATACCCGTGAAAAGCCACAATGCCATCGGTCTTTTGATATTGTCGCTTGGTTCGCTGCATTTGCTCGTAAGCGGTAAGCGGATCGCAATTGATCCCGCTCACGTAAAGCTGTTTTTCCGTCTTGGCATCCGCGCTGGTATAAGCGAGCACCAGTTGCAAGTCATCATGCTCTTCACGTGCTTGATCGGTCTTATCAGGATTGGTGGCGTAATCCAGCACTCGCTTGAGACGGTCGGTAACGTCCCATTTTGCGGTTGTCGCCATATGCGCTGTCCCCTTTACGGCGGATGTACGTTAGGATTTCCTTGTGGTACGGTTCTCGGTTCCGGTGCTGTCACGGCCAGTTGAATCTGCTGGACAGCGCGGCGCAATTGATCAGCCTCCTGCTGAAATGCTCCACGATCCAGATGTCCGGTCGCATGCGCCTTCGCGGCCAATTGGTTAAGGTTATTGCCGATAGCGTGCAGTTCACGCATCATCGCGAAATAGTCTTTTGGCGGCATCGCCTTCGGAACATAGCCATTAATGAGAGATCGAATATAACCCTCCTGTGAAAGTCCCGATTTTTTCGCGCTCGCTTGGAGTCTAGTGTTTTCATCATAGTTCACCCATACCTGAATGCGAATCGCTCGTCTTCTCATATGTTCACTTCCTTCTTCAAAGGAAATAGCCCGAATGAAACGCTAAATGGTTTCTGGCGTTTCTGAAAAATACCGATCCTTGTTGAAACCTATATTCTTGATAAAACAGCGTGCTGTTGAGATAGGGGTATTAGGGGCTTGCCCCTAACAAGCGAATTTGGGAGACCAAATTCAGTGCTTGCTGCAACACGAGACAATCGTCTCGCGTTGCCCTGAAAGACACCTCCCGGGAAAAAGGGGAAGGGCATCGAAAAGACGAAAGACGCTGATCGCTCAGCGTCTTCGTGTAAAACGTTATGGTGGTTGGCTTCCATCAACTTTCCTGGCATATTGCCCGGCGTAGATTGGTCATCACCGTTTGATGGTCTAAACGTGTCGGATCGTTTCGCGCTTCTTCCTCTGCCTCCAAAAGTGCTTTTTCAATCTCCTCAGCCAGCTCATTATTGTCCTGTTCGCTCATGCCCTACCTCCTTGGAATCAGAATTTTGAAGCCACCTCTATTTTCGCCCGACACTGCTCTGAATACCATTGTACCGAGCGGGTGCTAACGAGTTGGCTCCTCGCGCTGTTTACGATAAATCCTCAGGTCGTCGTTAACGTCTTTCCTGATTGGCGGTTCATCGGAAATCTCGTAGGTTTGGCTGAGTAATTGCTTAATCATTGCTGCCGCAGAACGGCCCGGTTCGTCGTTGTCCAAATGAAGCACCAGGCGCTCCACTTCCGGATAGCTTTGCAAATAGTTGGTGAGTGCTGCCGGTGCAAGGCCTTCATCCTTTTTTTCTTTTGGGCTGTATATCCCGGCCAACGACAATTGATGCGATTGTCGCCAGTCCTTCCCGGAGATTGCAGCAAGGGTGCAGTACGATAATAGGTCAATTGCGCTTTCAAACAAATGCATCTCGGAGCCGTTGTCATCGGCTGGTATAGCGAACGAATACCGTTTATCGCTGCCTGACGCTTCACCCATGTAGCGAGCTTTGGTTGTCCCGCGAATCGCCGCATAACGCGGAGCGCCTGTCAAATCAAACCCCACAAAGACCGCGTTATGGTACATTCTGCTTTCGTACAGGCGTCCCGAGTCAAGACAAAAATCGATTACGTCGCGTGAAATGCCGCGTTTGCAAAGATAAGCAATGACACGATTTGAAGTTTCATACGGTTCGGGAAGCTCCAGCCGAGCAATTGAAGAAACGATTGGCGCAGCCGTAGATATATAGACGGGCGAATTATCGTCAATTTGCAATACCGCATCGGGGAACGATAAGCCACGCACCTTAATGAGATAATCCAGTGCCGAGCGCCCGCCAATCCCTCGCGACCACCAGAACCATTTGCCGTTAGAGATTTTAAGGCTGTCGTGAGTTCGAGTTGAATAGACATTGCGCGAGCACCGTACAAGTTCGTAAGGCTCGAAGCATTGCAGGTACGTGAGCAGGTCCAATTGCTTTGCACGTTCGATTTGTTCTTTGGTGACGTAGCTCATAGCCTCACTCCTTTCGAAAAAATAAAAAGCCTGTCAAGAACATGTGGAAGAACATTTGCTGGTTAGCGTTCACGATTGACAGCCTTTCGCTCCGGCAGCTCAGGTTCTTCATCCGACGCGCTGTCCACGGCCTCGTTTTCCCGTTTGTCCATGTTCAGCAGCGCATTCAATTCTGCAAGCCGCGCAGATTTGGTTTGCAGCTCCTGCTCTTGCTTGAACGGAGCTTCGATCTGCTCCTTCGCCGTCACCATTTGTTGCATGAGTGTTAAGAGTTGGTCACGGTAATAGGCAAGCTTATTCGACAAATCCGACAATGTATTATTTATTCGCGTGATATTGCCACCTGTATCCAGCCCAAGCGTAACCGTATGGCCCAATGCGCCGCGCAGCGTCACCTTGTACTCCTTCATGAAACTGTCAAAGGATAGCCATAAGGAAAAACCGAGATAGCAGCCGATCTCCTGCGGATCGGGAGAGGTCATGCCCTTGCAGGCTTCCAGCAGGGCAGCGCCCGCCGTAGCACGTTCCGAGTACGTGTAATCTTTGATGGTCATACCGGGAAAACGGGAATCGTCGCTGCTAGCCTTTTCCGACGCTTGGGCGCGCATGAACAAGGCCACGTCCTGCTCATACCCAGCAATGCGTTCCTCCGTTGACTTGAACTGTTGCGGCAGCATTTTGAGCAGCCGATCCTCCAGCGCATAACGCTGGCTTAAATGATTCGCCTTGAGCAGCTTGAGCTTCGATACCTGAATGTCGAGATCCATCTTTTCCTTAATGTACGGATTTCCAGTCGCAAGCGCTTTAACCTCGGCATAGGACAAAGCCGTTTCGTCAATGTCCTCGGCAGACCGAACCGGGGATTTGCTGGTCATGATCTGTGAGATAAACCGTTGCTTGTTTTCGAGCGTTTGATAAAGGTAAGCGTCGAACGTGTTCTCTGTGACATAACGGAAGATGTGAACCTCGCTGTTCTGATTGCCCTGACGGATAATCCGCCCGCTGCGCTGCTCCAGATCGCGCGGCCGCCACGGACAGTCAAGGTCGTGCAGTGCAATTAGCTTGGTTTGCACATTTGTCCCAGCCCCCATCTTGAACGTCGATCCAAGCAAAACACGAACCTGCCCCGTTCGTACCTTAGCAAACAGTTCCTTCTTCTTTACCTCCGTGTTGGCGTCGTGGATGAAGGCGATCTCCTCAGCCGGAACGCCTTTCTCCGTCAGCTTACGCCGTAGTTCGTCGTATACATTAAAGGTGCCATCCTGCTTAGGGATCGAAAGATCGCAAAAGACCAGCTGCGCAAGCCGCTGCTCCCGACTGTCTGCCCATTGCCGATAGACGTTATCTGCGCAGGCGCTTACTTTACTGCTTTCGTCATCGGGTAAAATCGGATTGGCCAACCGCTGATCGAGAGCCAGCTTGCGCCCGTCGTTTGTGATCTTGAGCATGTTGTCTTCGTGCGGCTCTACGCGCTTCGCTCGTACCATTTCGGCACGACGAGCGAGATCAGAAACCATCTCACGCTGAAAATCGCTCGGAGGCACAGCGATGTTGTGGAAGTGTGCTTTGGGAACCGGAAGTTGGAGCATATCCGCCGTCTGAATGTCCGCCACTTCCTTAAAGACGTTCATTAACTCCGGCAAATTATAAAAACGGGCAAACCGCGTTTTAGCGCGATAGCCCGTTCCCTCCGGTGCAAGCTCAATCGCCGTGACCGTCTCTCCAAATGTTGAAGCCCATGAATCAAAGTGTTGTAAGCCTTGCCCTCGTAGCCGCTCGTATTGCAAGTAGCGCTGCATCGTGTACATCTCGGTGATGGAGTTGGATATCGGCGTACCCGTGGCAAAAATAATGCCCCTTCCCTCGGTCAATTCGTCCAGATAGCGGCACTTGGCAAACATGTCCGATGACTTTTGCGCTTCGGTTTGCGACAACCCGGCGACGTTGCGCATTTTCGTATACAGGAACAGATTTTTATACGAGTCTGCTTCGTCGACGAACAATCGATCGATGCCGAGTTCCTCAAAGTTGACCACATCATCCTTACGGCTCGTGTCGTTCAATTTCTCCAGCTTGACCTGCAGCGTCTTCTTGGTCTTTTCCAACTGCTTGATGGCGTACCGTTCACCTTTGGCTTCCTTTAGCTCGCGGATGCCACTTGTGATCTCGGCAATTTGCTCGAACAATTGCTGCCGCTGGCGCTCTGCCGAGATCGGAATTTTTTCAAACTGCGAGTGGCCAATAATAATGGCATCGTAATCGCCAGTGGCGATCCGTGCGCAGAACGTCTTCCGGTTCTTCGTTTCAAAATCCTTCTTGGAGGCGACCAGTACGTTCGCGGACGGATAGAGCATCAAAAATTCCGCCGCCCATTGCTCTGTCAGATGATTAGGAACAACCAGCATGCTTTTGTTGCAGAGACCCAAATGCTTGCTTTCCATGGCCGCGGCGGTCATTGCAAAGGTTTTGCCCGCGCCGACGCAATGGGCAAACAGAGAATTGCCGCCATAGAGCGTTCGGGCAACCGCATTGACCTGATGCTGCCGCAACCGGATTTCCGGGTTCATTCCGGTGAAGCGAATATGACTTCCATCATACTCGCGTGGACGGATGGAATTGAACCGATCATTGTACAAATGCGTGAGACGCTCCCGGCGCTGCGGATCTTGCCATATCCAGTCCCGAAACGCTTCCTTCATGGCTTCCTGCTTTTGCTGTGCGATAGCCGTTTCCTGCTTGTTCAGCGCACGCTTTTCCACGCCATTTTCGATGGCCGTATCGAAAATCCGCACATCCCGCAGATTCAGCGTGTCTTCGAGAATTTTGTACGCATTGATGCGATTCGTGCCATAGGTGACATTTGCCTTAATATTGTTACTGCGATCATCGCTTTTGCCTTTGACGTTCCAAGCTGCTGTGTAGCCGGAATACATCACGTTGATGTAAGACTGGTACATGTACGGCGTATCTACCAGTTCGAAAATGAATTCCCGAATGACTTCCGGCGGCAGCCAAGTTGCGCCCAGCCGCACGTCAATTTCCGAGGCATCCAAATCCTTTGGTTGCACACTTTCCAGCGCATTGACGTTTTCGCTGTAACGTTTGGCTTCATAAGCGGCGAACTGTTTGGCAACGCGTAGCTTGTCACGAACATTGCCAGATAGATACGCATCCGCTGTTTCGTATACCGGCTGTCCTTCTTCGTCCAGATTTTCAGGATTTGGGAAGATCACTCCGCGAAGCTCCGTCACAAGCTGTTCCTGCGCGAGCCCTGTCAACTCTGCCATATACGGCAGATCGACGCGAGCTTTCGTACCGATAGAAACCGCCAGCGCCTCCGAAGCCGTATCCACCTGTTTAATGTGGGTGCGTTGCCGAATGGTACGCTTCGTGAACATATCCGCCTTGCGTAGCAACCGCCCTTCCTCATCCACGACTTCAAGAGAACAAAGGAGGAAGTATGAACTGTCATCGGAGAAAGCAAGGCTGTTGGCGCGGCTGTTAATCAGACCGTATTGCGCTGTGAATCGTTCGTATTGCGTGTTCAGCTTGCGCTGCTGTTCCCGAATCATCTCGTCGCTGTAATCCTCGATCTGATAATCGATTAGTTCGCGAACCGTGTCTCTAAGCTGTATCATGCCCTTGATGCGGCCCGACGCCGTGGTCGAAGTTTCAACAGGCCGCATTCGGCTGTTTTCCCGAAAATAGATGCGTCCTTCGACCAGCGCAAAGCTGAAATTACGAACGGACGGGTCGGCAGGCAAGGAGGCTTCCTCCTCCTCCGGCTGCTCCTCCCGTTCCAACTCGACCCACTCCGCATGGATGTTCGCCAGTGCTTCGCGCAGCAGCACGTCCAGCGGAGCGTCCGGGTTGGGCCGGCAGGTCGTTTCCTGCTGGTTGCCATACATCCGGTCGTCAAAGGCCATCGTGCCGAGCACCATATCGGGACGGGCTGCAAAGTAGCTATTCACCGGCACATTTTCTGCCGTAACACCGAGCGAAAGCCATTCCTCAGTTTGCTCGCTTACCGCCACTATGCGATCCCGTTTTTGCAAAAACAAAATGTCGGCGGTCACTTCGGTTCCGGCATTAGCTAGAAAAGCATTGCTGGGCAGACGCACCGCACCGAGCAGCGCGGCCCGTTCCGCGATGTATTTGCGGACGGATGGGTTTTGCTTATCCATTGTGCCTTTAGAAGTAACAAAGGCGATAATTCCGCCAGGACGAACCTTATCCAGCGTCTTTGCAAAAAAATAGTCGTGAATCAGAAACTTGTGCTTGTCGTACTTCTTGTCGGCTACGCCATAACCGCCGAACGGGACATTACCAACTGCAAGGTCAAAAAAACTGTCTGGCAAGCTGGTCTGCTCGTAGCCGCTAACGGCTATCGAAACTTGCGGGTAAAGCTGCCGCGCGATGCGCCCAGTGATGCTGTCCAACTCCACACCAAACAGCCGGGCATCCTTAAATGACTCTGGCAACAGACCGAAAAAATTGCCGATACCGCAAGACGGCTCCAAAATATTACCGCTACGAAAGCCCATTCTTTCCAAGCATTCGTACATCGCCTTGATGACGGTCGGAGAGGTGTAATGCGCATTCAGCGTGGAGGCGCGAGCGGATTCATATTCCTCCGAGTCCAGTAAATCTCGCAGTTCCGCATACTCCGTTCCCCATTGCGGATTCCCTTCATCGAATGCCTGTGGAAGTCCGCCCCAGCCAACATAACGAGCAAGCACGGCCTGTTCGTCCGTTGTCGCCTGACGATTATCCTTTTCCAGTTGTCTGAGCAGCCGAATTGCTTCCACGTTCCATTTAAACTTTGTTTTCGCGCCGCCATGTCCTAAATCGTTATCCGTGATCCGGTAGTTGCTGACCGGAGCCGGTTCATGCGGAATCTCGGAGGCGGCGGAGGCAGGAGCGGGAGCCAATTCCAAATCCTCTGCTCGTGCTGTTTGCTCCGGTTCGTCCACCAGTTCCGTATCCCATTCCGGTTGTTCCGAATCCAATTCCTGCTGGTCGGAAATCAGATGATCGTTCAGCGGATTCTCGCGCAGAATGCGCTCGAAATCCCGGCGATTCATTTCCTGCATGAATAACGGAAATTGGACGTCCTGCAGCACAACCTTTCGCGGCTCAAGTTGCGCAATTTCGTATTCATCCGCACCGATAAAGACTTTGCTGCCCTCGGCATAAGCATAGTGCGCATGAACCCGATTTGTCGTTTGCGTTTGCTGTGACTCATCCGGTTGCCATTCTGATAGCGGTTGGATGTGTTCCGTCGTTTCCGAAGTTCGTTGCCTGCGCTTCTCCTCCTGCTGCTCGGCATAGATAGGCAATCGCTCTTCTTCCTGACGGTTCAGGTAGCGGCCCACTGCCAGCAACTCGCCGATACGCTTCTGTACCTTGATCCACGGCAACACAACCCGAACAACCGGGTTCATAATGGAACCGCGTGTCAGCGTAATCCCCTTAGTATCGTGGTTTTCATGAATATCCGTGCCGATCAGGGCTGGAAGGCGTCCGCCAGTCCCATATTCCCGTTTCAGAAAATCCGCGTTTTCTTGTCCAGATAACGACTGTTGGAAAAAGAGCGCAATGCGAAGTTTCCCGTTCTCAAAGCCGCTGCCGTTTTGCAGAACGGCGTCGATTGCCGCTTGTGGAAGTGAAAAAGCGGAGGCTCGTTCGCTCTCCGCTTGTTCCATCCATAATGTCTGTTGCCAAATAGAAGGTATCGCCTTTCGAGCAGGATCAAACTCGTTAAGGAGTACCATATTGGCGATATGACCGGCAATCACCGACCAATCGTAAAAGCTCTGCGCTGTCCGCTGTTCAGCCGTCCCCGTCCAAAGATGCAGCACGTTGCGATAAGGCTCAAACCCAGCCTTTAAGTCACCATCAAGGGTTAACTCCGTTGTTCCCAAAGGGAACAAGCCACGGATATGCAGCGTTCGTTCGCGTTCATTCTCTTGCGCCTCGAAATAGGCTTCGATAGCCGCCTTGCTCTCTGCAAGCGGAGCGGAACGAAGCATCTCGTTGATGATCGCCTGGTCATGAAAAAACGGAAGACTTTTGTCCTCCGTTTCCCGGTCATACCATTTTAATGATAAATCAGCTCTGTGAGAATCAATTCCTCCGCCTGTTGCTTCAGGCTGTTCATGTGACCCGTCCAGCCCATCGGGTCGCTCCCCTTGTCTGGGGCCGGATGTTGCCGGATCAATTTTTGCATCGTCTGGTCGATCTGCTCCCGCGCTGTTCGGTCGATGTCCGTCAGATGCCGGTTCAGCGTCTCCGACAGCATCAGATGGGCGTAAGTTCCCCTCCGTTGTTCCTTGAGAAACGTCTTGCGCAACATCCCATATTTCCCGATGCTCGTCGGTTCGGATAGCGTCAGGTCGGGCAGCAGGTAATCCCCGCTCGGCGTGTAGGTCAGTTCCATGTTCCATCATCCTTTCGCGTGATTTAGCTTCATTGTGCGGCATGGATTCCGGCCTTGCAACGGTACGGTTCGCCTGACGCTCTTTTTTCCGCTGCTCATCGCGGCGCATTGCCCGAACGGTAGACTCGATTTCTCGCAACATCGTTTCCGCAACGTCGCTGATCGCCGCGCCCAAATGGGAGAGCGCAGGAAGCGTATTGAAATAACCGACGCCGGACAGATCATCAACGCTGATGTAATGGGAGGGGTCCAAACCGCAGCGTGTCAGCGCCATAAAGGTGACCGCGTGTTGTGCGGCTTCCCTGAACAGCAGTTCTACATGCGGCTCATACAGTTCTTCCAGCAAGCTGTTGTCGCGTTCGGTGAGCAGCATCCGCACGTAATCGCCGCTATGATCCTCCACCGCGTTTCGGGCAGCGGACAACAGCGCGTCAACCAGTTCCATCCCCGGTCCCGATTCACTTCCAAACGCATTTTCAAGCGTTTCAATGACGGCCTCCGTATCCGGCTCCTCCATGCGCCACAGGGGGACCGGTTGTCGGCTTCGGCTCTGCGTGTCTGACACATCGAAGACATGACGCAGCCCCAAAGAACTGCCCCGATCCTCGATCAACGCGATGCCTTTTGCGCCGCGCTTTACCCAGCGGTTCAACCGCTTGTTCCAGATTTCAATCGCCGCGCAGGCTGTAGCATCTGGACGCTGCGCGTAGATCAACAGTTGATCCTGAAACGGATACTTGTAGTTCCAGGCTGCCGTCCGTAAAAAATCGGCCCAGCGCTCGGGATGATCCGAAACCGCGTGGGCCGTACTCGCGGCAAGCTCGGCGATTCGCTGTAACTTTGCTGTCACCGGTCGCACCTCCTCATACGAAGGTAATTTGGTTCGTCAGACGAATGCCTTCCTCGGAATATCTTGGCGTGAGCCGAATAAGTCCATTTTGCTGAAGCCGATGCAGGTTGCGACGCACAGCAGAAGTGGAAAGACCCACCTCTGACGCAAGTCGCCTGGACGAAAGCAGTAACGCGCCGTTTCGCCCGCCTGCACGATCCAACAAATAGCTGTACAGCAGCTTCGCTGCAGGGGGAATAGATGCTCCGGTCAGCAACCGGTAACGGGCAAGATCATTCATAGAAGTGCATCCTCCTATCGTTCCAGTTCAGACTTCTGCTTTAGTGGTGCCGATGAAGGGGAATGGAGGGGCGACGACAATTCATTCATTCGCTCCGGCCGGGCGAAGCAATATAAATAAAAGTTATAGTCGCCGGCACGCGGAAAGCATCGCAGATAGTAACGATGCTTTGCCGTCTGTAAACAAAAGCCATAGACATCGCTGTGCCGCGCGCTTGGTAGAAGGGCCTCTGGATGTTTTATACAAAAATCGTGCATGCCACTGCGGTTTTGAAGCAGCCCCTGTTCCGTCAACGCTTGAATGACCGCTCCAAGCTCCTCCCGAAAATCAGGAGTTTTCAACGAAGAGATATGTTCGAACCAAGTCGCCCAGAATGCCTCACCATCTTTGCCGAAATCACCGCGCACATGCCCAATACAACCGCGCTCTGTATCCTTCTCGATGGAGGCGGAATAAAAATAAGCCTCATCCTCAGATGTGGCAATCTTCAGCTTCTCAATCATGCTCTTTTCCTCCCAAACGGTATGCTGTTTTTAATGGGTGCCGCCCGTACCAAAATCGTCGTAGCTGGACAAGTCGGCGTGATAAAACACAACGTCCCCGTCTATCAATGAGAACATCCCCCCGTAAGGATCGACAAAACTGCGCTGAAAACCTTCCATCTGCCACTGGTTGTCCAGCGGCGCATTTTTATACTGCAAATGCGGGTGGCCGACATCCTTATTTCGAATGGTTTCGATGTTAAAATTGACTACAATATAGCCGTCACGCAGAAAGATCGGCGCATTGTCGTCCAGCCGGTGGGTTCGTCCGTACTCGGCCAGATTCATGCCTGCTGGCACTGCATAGGGAGCAGCGGGAAGGCTATACTCGCCAAACCAACGCTGCACCGAGGCATTGGCCCGCGCAGTATCAATGCCAGACGGCACCTGCATGCTGCCGATAAACGTCCGAAGCTGCGAAGGAAGCAGCATGCCATCGTAGCCACCGACGTAAATCCGCTTTTGCGCCGCGTCCTTCAAAACCTGCTGTACATACGACGTCTGAGTGCCAGAGGAACCATTCAGCTTCCACAGTGAACTGGCCGTGTTGGTTAGCTCCTGCTGCGACACATTGCGCAGGCGGGTGTCGAGCGTCACCAACCGCTGCTCGGTATCTTCTGTGGAGCCGATCCGAATAAACCGCTTGTTTCCCGAATGATAGTACAAGTCCACCTGTTGCCGGTTTTTGCCCTGCTTGTCAACGAAGTAAAAAGTCGGCGTAATCTTCACGCCATCGCCCGCGCTGAACATGTTGCCGAGCGTTTTGACCTCAAATTTGAAGTGATAACCTGTTTTTACGACAACATTTTTCTTTCCGCTCTCCGGGTGATTGCCTGGCCGAATCGGCAGCACGTAAGGGGCCGTATTGCCGCGCGCCGCGCCGTCGATCCCTTTTGTGCCAACCCAATAGCTATTTCCGGTCGGCGTCGCACTGCCTGCCGCCGTTCTGAACACCTTTTCCCACTGGTAGTCGGCAATATCGGTAATTCGGAAGTCGAACAGACGGCCAATAACCTCAACCGCCACAACTTGCGTCGCCACATGATTAGTTAAGTCCAAATTGGCATTACTTTGTGATGTGAATGAAACTGGACTGTTTTCGGCAAACGTGCGGAACAGTACATCATAATTTCCCTCATCTACCCAAACGGGCATGTAAAAAGTGGTTGTAAGCTGGCCGACAGGAATCGAAGTCCAGGTGTCCTTCGGAATCAACGTTCCGTGGTCAGCCTTATATACATCGAATGGGAACCTTACCTGCTTGTCTCGCACATATTTGGCATAGTCCCGATTGCCGTAGCCGGTAATGTCCCGGTGCGGCCCGCTGGTAGGAATCGTCACGGTAAAGGGGCGATCCAGAATAAGCGCCGAACGATCGGCTGTCGGCACCGTTTTCTGATTGTGCGCCTGATCGTCGGCTACTGACGCCAGATTGACGACGGGGGTATGCACCGTCACCGGATTGATGCCGTTGATCGGGAAGCTATGGTTCGACCCGCCTCCGATGCCCTTGACCAGCGTATAATAAATCGTCCCCGCGCTTGGCTGGCTCCCCTTGTTCGTTTTAGTCGCATCGATGACAAATCCCGAACCATATAAAACATCCTGACCGATCATGGGAGATGCAGGAATCGTCCCCGGAGCAGGAGCCGTTTCCTCCACCGTCCGATTGTCCATGATCGTTTGTCCATTAAAGACGACCGTGTCGTTCTTGACCTTGATTTTCCCGACCGCATTTTCAGCCTCTGACTTCCAGTTCTCGCTTGGAACCGAAGGTCTACTGGAGCCGCCGTAAACCGTTTGACCGGAAAGCACAACGTTGCGATACACCGGGTCCGTAATATGGGACAAGACCGCTGCATCATGGGTGGCGGAAACAGACGGTGCGGAATACCCGTTTGCTTGCAGCGTCACCGAACCGGAGGGCAGGGCATAGTTGGCGACTGTCGCCTTCTGTAAGCCGTACACTTCCAAACGGTCTGCCAGCCAATAGCTGTACTTTCGTTCCACACTGTAGCTTTGGGTGACCGTTTGCGTGTCGGATCGGGATACCGGAACCGTGGTCGAATGACCTTCGCTATCCGGCGGGCCGGGAACATATTCCGTCCAACTCAGCGTATAGGTGCGGCTGACTGTAATCGGATACGATTTCGAGCCTTTCACTTCTGTGAACGTGTTGCGATACAAATACGCTTTGGCGCTCGCGTTAACATAAAGGCTTTCTGAGGTCGGTATTCCCTTCAAAACGTCAAAGCGTTCTGCGCCGCGAGAATCCGCTTTTATGATCGCCGATGCCGTGGCATCCATCGCCTCGACTTGCTGGCTCGTGCCAGGTAACGAGGTATCGCCGCCGTCATTGTCGCCTTTGCGTACGGTGTGATCCGAGGTGGAATCTCCGCTGTTACCATTAGCATCTTTTACGACGACCGTGATTTTGACGGTAATACTGGAGCCGGATGTAAATGGAATTTTGATCGGCAGCGATTTACTTGCCGTCAGCCCGCTGAGTGAGCCGGACTTATCGCTAGGCGTAACGAATGTTGCGTTCTCTATTTTTGTGATCTCATACGTTTTGAGCGGCACGGGTGACTTCGCTTCAAATACAAAATTTCCATCCACAGAGGTGACGGAAGCATCGACGTGATCTGGCGCGTCGATACGGGAAGTCACGGTAATCGGGGAGGGGATTTTATAGATGCCGACGAAGTTGGAGCCGCCAGAGCCAACCAAGATGGAGCGTTCGAGCAGCTTCGCGTTGCCTTTTTCTTGTATGAATAGCTTCTCATCCGGCTTCTTGTTGTTTGTGATATACGTGCGTACAATTTCAAAGTTCTGGCCGCCAGATGTGAGCTGCGGATCAAACGTATAGTTCGCTTCCTCTCCAGTCTCGTAGACGCCTTTGTCGACTTCCTTGAGTTTCGTGCCATCCTCCTTCTGATAGATCGCCTTTACCGGGTTATTTTCAGCGTATTCGGCAATAGCGTCCGTTCCACCAAGCGCCACCGTGAAGCTTCGCGTTCGCACCTTCGGATTCGTATCCGGATTTTCCTGCAACCAGCTTTTCTGCGTTAGGTCCTTCTTCGGCGATAGGTAGGTGCGGACAATACTGTACGTTTTCCCGTTATCCTCAATCGTCGCAGGAAACTCGTGGTTGATCGTCTCGCCGACTTTGTAGTCGCCCTTATGGAACGTGACCTCAGGCTGCTTGAGGATCGTTCCTCCCACGGTTTTCGCAACGACATCGACAGGAAAATTCGCGCTGCGATAGGGGACGTGAATCCCAAAGTAATCATCGAGATCATCCGGGTGCGCCCAAGGTTCAGCGTTCTTGATTCCTTCTAACGTGTAAAATGGGCCTTTTCGCATGTTTCCATTGCCATCGACGGATACCATAATTGCGTACAAGTACAGGTCGTCGTTGTCCTTGATGTCTCCCATGCCTGCTTGCCACATGCCGTCCGTTACTAAATCTTCACTGACTTCATAGTAGGTCGTGACCGGCTCTCCGGGAATTGGGGGGTTCGGATTCTGCGCGACTTGACGCACCTGTTGATTGACAAAGGATGCGTGACTGCCGTTACGCGGATCACTGCACTGTTTGGATGATGTATTCGTGCAGAGTTGGTCACGACGCACCGTCCAACCTACCGTTCTGTAGCGGATGGACGAGGTTGCTGCTGTACTAGTGATTTCAAATTTGATCTTACCCTCATCTACCCGGACAGCCGGTGTCGCGGCATTCGTAAGAAACGGAAAGCACGACAATAAAAAAGAGCATGCCAGCAGCATGCTCAACGTGATTCGTATGAATTTAGGTTTGCGCATCTAGTTCGAGTCCGCCTTTCTAATGATATGATTGCGGAACAAGCTTGCATTCGGATCGACCTTCAACGTACTTCCCCAATCGCCGCCTACATTAGTGGATAGAGAAATATCGGCGTAGCCTTCGTACCAAACACCTTTCTCAAACGTTTGTTTATTCAGGAACCACTCATCGTAAAGCAAGTCATTGCTTGCTTTGTACGAGACGAATTTAATCCTGAACTTGGATCGCACAAAGTTGTTGCCAAACCCATCTTTATAAATCATGGATGGCTCGGGATCAAGATAGCCTTCCATCTGGATTTGGTTCTCTTTGACCCATTCTGCGTAGCGGCGAATATGTTTCAGTTCGGCATCAGAGTTTTGCATTTTGGTAGCAAAAACCGCCTGCGCCCAAACGTCATCAATCGTGTTGTAATTTACATTCAGCCAAAGCGCACCGAATGCTTTCAGTCTTCCCATCCAAATATCCACGTTCTTCTTGTTGAATTCCGGCTTCGTCGAGTAGAGGACGGATGAAACTTTGCTGTCTGTTGGATGCGAAAATGGATAGCCCATCTCGTACATTTCGTTCGGAACGTCCGCAAGAATGTATGGATAATCGCTCGAATTCTTCGGTAAGCCGGTCGTGCGAATCAAGCGCCCCCACTGGTCGGTCTGCGCCGCGCTATCTTCGCTGGTCTTGATAAACACGGTGTCTGTCGGATTGTCCCAATCCACCTTCGCACCCAACACCTCGCTGACGAAACGGAGCGGCACAAACGTTCGACCGCCGCTCAGGATGGCTTTCGTATCCAAAGTGACCGCTTTGCCATCTACCTGCACAACATTTTGGTCAATCGTCAGAACGATAGATTGATCGATCTCTCGTAATCGGAACCGTCTGTGTTTTCGATTCCCAGCCGACTTTCGCTCCGAGCGATTCGGCGACAAAGCGTACCGGGACGAGCGTTCGCCCGTTCTCATCAATAAACGCCTGCGCGTCGGGAAACCAGATTTTTTTGCCGTCCATGACGACGCTGACAAAGGTTGGCGGTTTACTGGCTGCGCTTGCCGTCAAACTGAATATACTTCCGAAAAGTGTCACAATGAGGAGGGATACTAACCTTCTTTTCAAATGCCTCACTCCCTAAAAAAAAGTGCGAAACTGGAAAAACTTGCTGTTGCCTACATCATAGTGCCGATTCTGTTGCCTGTCCACTGTCGGGCAGCCTGTCCTCTGCAGGAACCAGGAGCCGCTCGTTACTCCGTGCGCGAAGCCCTTCTTCTTATAACAACAACGACGATGACAAGAATCAGCAGCAAGCCCCCGTAGACGCAGGCTGGGCGCAATCCAAATGATCCTTCATGAAGCGGAGAAACGTCCCCAGTAGCCTGAATCACGGTTCCTGATGTCATAGTCCGACCGTCCGTTACTTCAAAAGGGAAATCCTTCTGTTCTGTGCGGTCACCCAGCGTTGTCTTTACTTCCGCCATGTAAGAACCGGGAGAAAGCGGCCTGTTTAGCTCCGCCATGTACTGTGCGACCGTGCCTGCATAAATGGAATCAACCGTTGATTTCCTTTCAAGCAAAAGCTCGCTGGCATCGTCCTGCCGTTTGAGCCACACCTCGATCTCCGGTTCGGACAAGCTATCGCCTTCATTGACCAGCAAAATCGTCAGGCTCGCTTTTCCGTTCTCCAGCGTATATGCGGCCGCGTGCGGGACAGCCTCAGGAGGCTTCGCTTCGTCCAACTTGTAGTTGAGGACGACCTGCAGCCCGATTTTACGCGCCGCCGATTCCCTCGTACTTTGATCGTAGACGCCGATGACGGACACGTACTGGCCCGGCTCCACACTTTCAGGTATCTGCATTTCCATTGTAAAGCTTTGCGTCTCGCCAGCCTTGAGGGTTATACTGCGATCAGGCGCCCTGTACCATGCAGCCGAACCGGTATCGGGATCGCTCGGTAAAGTAAAATCCTTACCGCCGCCCAATGCGGGCATGGCATCGGCCGCATAGAGCAGCGCTGTTATTTCCTCATCAGTGGGATTCGTGACGTGAACCGTGTACTCGCGCTTATCGCCGGGTACGATATCCTCAACATAAGCGCTGAGCTCCGGATTGATCCGGTCGGAATCCCCACTGATGACCAGTTGCTGCCCGTCCATAGGGTTTGTAAATCCGGAGGCTATCCAAAAAACGATTGCCGCCAGCAACAGTCGAATCCACATGATTGATGAACTCCTTTGCTACTATTCCGCTTGCCATCGCTCACATGAGCGAATAGGCATACATTCCTGCTAGAAGGCCGAGCCGAGCCAAGGGAGGGGCATATATCCCTTCCGCGCGGCTGCTTGCTCGCTGGCAAACGTTTCTTCGGCCGGATAGGTGTACCCGCAGGAACTGCGATAGTACACCTTCATACTGCCTTTCTTGGCCCCGATAATCGTTGGACGTTTCACGATGCGGCTCCCGCCAAGCGCATAGCTGTTGTACACCTTCGCCCCCATCGGGATGCCTTGCACAAAAGCCAGAACACCCACATCATCCACCGTATTGTGCCAGTCTTCATCGGAGATCAGAGGCAGGGTGAACGTGTAGGACAGACCATTTCGAGAGACCGTTTCGTTATATCGATTGATCCGATAGGCCAGCTCGTCCTGGATCGCCCGGACAATCGTGCTTCGTCGTACCTGCTCGAAGAGCGCAGCATCCTGCAAAAGCGGAATCGTCGTTTGCTGCCGGATGTCCTGCCGCAAGCCCTCATGCCAGCTTCGGCTGACCGCATCGTAGGCTAGCACCTGCTGGTCGAGCGTAAAGGATAAGCTGTTGCCCGCCGAATCGGCATACGCATACGGCTTTTTCGTTCCCCAGGCTGATTTCATGACGGTTTTTCCGTCAGTCCCCGTCCATTCTTGCTCGGAATAGACGTAAAAGCCGTCGTACCCGACGATCACGATAGCCGGAATGTAGCGATGCAGGACCCCCTGCGTCACCGGATCATCCGCAATGCCGAAGCCTGCGTCCAGCGTCCGGTAGAACGCCGCTAGTGCTTCTTCCTTGTTCAGCGCGACATGTTTGACCGAGGCATATTGCGCTTCCTGCTGCTGGCTAGCGTTAACGACGAGCAACCTCGCTGCGTCGTCCACCGCGGCATCCAGCGCAGCGTCGTACCTCATCTCCGTCAGCACCGTCCGTCGCAGGGTTTCTGTCTCATTCTGGTTGACTATCGCGAGGGGGAGAAACAACAGCGCGCCGACGATTGCCCATTCAATCCATTTCATTGCGCACCACCCCGCCATACGGAATCACGATTTTTTCATTCGGGCTGATGGTATTATTCAGAAAATCGAAGAACAGCGTGCCTGCCGTCCGGTTCGTATTGCGCACAATCACCGAGAAGCTGTCACCCGCGCGCATCCGATAACGACGGCTTGGGTCATCCTTTGCTGCCCGATTGTCGGGGAACAGCACCGGCAGGATCTGCGCATTGAAAAACGCATCGTACTGTACCTCGTAGTTGCCCTTAAAGGTTATGGGCCGTGTCGGGTCGTCGTAAACCGGCACGTACTTCTTGCTGTCATGTTCCATCTGAATGTCAAAACTATTGCCGGTCGCCGCAAGCGCGGTCACAAAATCGTTGTACATCGTTGGCGTGATGCCGCCCTTGTCCCGAACCGCATCGACGAAGGCTGTCGTCGCGCGCAAGGCGACCAGTTCCGAAATATCGTCCTGCTGGTCAAAGGCGGAAGAGAGCGGGTAGAGATAGAGCAGCAGAACAGCGATCAGTACGGCGAAAATTTTGATCAAACTGTTCATGGCAGGCTCCTTAGTGTCAGGCGCTGCAAGTGACCAGAAACGTCCCGTTCATAGGCGGGCTGATAACGCCCCTTCAGACGTATTCCTGCGGACGAAAGCTGCTCCCGTTCCAGCGGCGGCGCGAATCGAATGCCGTCTACCACCATTTCCGCATCTCCTTCATCTAGGCGAGCGATAGCTTGCAGCACTTCCGCACCGGATACCGAACCGTCGCCCGAGAGCGGTACAGCGATTTGCTGCAAGTTACGATCCTGCGATTGGCCGGTTACATAGGCAAGCGAATTGAGTGAGGCACCGGTCTGAAACAAAATCAGACCGCTGCCTGCGGCCATGAGGAAAACGAGCAATGCTGCGCTCATCTCCAGCATCGTTCTTGGCGCATAGTTCATGCGTTACACCTCCTTCATGACGAAAGCGTCCAACCTGGGCCGGACGCTTTCGTAACCTCATCCGACCTTATTGCTGCCGGAAGACGATGCCGCGAATGACATTGCTGCTGTCCAGCACCAGCGTGCTGCGGAACTTGCCGCTTGGATTAACGTAGTTGATGTCCGCTTCGTCTACGGTCTGGCTAATCTGGCCGGGTGCGGCTCCGACGATTGCGCCGTAGGTGATGCTATCCAGAGGCACACCGGTATTGACAACCTTGCCGTACCACTGACCGGTCGGGTTTTTGCCGGTAACGATCTGGATGCCAAATTGGTCCTGATCGCGGAACTTGCGAAGCGCGTTGACAACCTGACTGCCCGAAAGCGTCGTATTGTCATACACCGTAAACGCCGTTTGTGAAAGCTCCGTCTGGATATTGCTGAAATTGCTTTGAGCCGCCTTGGTCGAATCCTGGGCGGAAATAAACAGCACGACAGCCAGTGTAATGAGTGCGATGGCAAGGAAGATTCCTGCTGCCATGACAAGTGCCTTCTGCGCATTGGACATGTACAATTCTCTCCTTTGATTAGGGGATAAAAAAAACGCCTTCCCGCTGATGAAGGAAAGCGTCTATATGGGTTACTGGATGCGTTGAAGCTGATCGTAGTACACGGTCATCTGATGTAGGCTGACGACGACAAGCGGAATGACCAAATACCCGAATATCAACGTCATCAAGGGGGCAAACCCGATCCAGCGTCCCCAGCCTGCCTTTTGTTCAATTAACTGTTCATACTCCTGCTTGCGCTGCTCCCGCGCAAACGCCTGCTCTGCTTCGAGATCGTCGAATGCCTGCCGGATCGTCAAATGCTGCGAAGCCATTTCCAGCTTTTCCACGATCCGAACAAAAGGTAGAAACGGTGCATCTTCTTTTAGCTGCGCAAGCGCCTGCTCCTCACCCTGTTCAAAGTGAAGAAGGCAGGCTTGCAGTGGCTCCTTGAAGACCTGCGCGAACTGCTCCATCCATAACAGAAGCTGTTCAACCGACATCCGATCCATCCCGGCGAGCATGGCAATCACGGCCTGCAACTGATCCACCTCGTGTTTCATCTCCATCTGCCGCATACGCCGCTGGAACAGCCGAATACCAACTGGCAGCGTGTACCCGCCCCATCCTGCGGCGAAAGCCAAAAACGCTTCCCACCACGCCAGAAAAGGCTTATTCAGCTTCTCCAGCTTGCCCAGGATGCGCCGCGCCGCCTCTCGAAGCTGATCCTCCTTGACCTGTGCAGCCGGGTCCTTGCGCAGCAGGCTGATGACGCTATTTTCGCTTCGCGGCCTCACCTCCTTTAATTGATCGAGCATCCTGCGATCCAGCGCGGCGGCTTCCCGTGCCTTCGTTTCCTCCTCCGGGGACAACTGCCCGAAAAGTGTTCCCGGCTTCACAGGTGCATACAGCACCTGATGCCGCTCCGCTGCATGCAAGGACACGAATAAGCCCAGCACCACCAAAAAGGCTGCGAACCCGGCCACGATCCGCTGCACGTAAAACCATTCAAGACGTAAGGGAGAGGCTGTATCCTTGAGCAGCCGGGTTATCCGTTCCGCTTCTCGCGAGCCGGGAACCGGCCCCAGCCGGTGGGCCAGCCAGCGCATCCACGGCCAGCCATAAACCCGTTGCTCCCATCTTTTTCGGCTGGTGGGCCTTGCGGTCGCATCCAGCTCCGACAGGTTGCGCAGCAGCACGTAGCATAGCCACACGACGACAAGCAGACAGAGTTTGGCGGCCCAACCGAAAGCGCTGGCGTAGAACGTGTCCATTGCCGGAAAAAAGTGGCTGGCCCAGGCTTCAATCGGACGGGTAAATAGCAGCGGTAGCAGCGCGATAACGGTCAGCCCCTGTAATAAGAAGCTGAGACGCTCGCGACGCAGCAATTCCAGATTCAGTTCAATGGACAGCTTTTCCAGTCCCTTGAGGTAGACCGAACCGCTTTCCGTTTGCTGATCGCCATGCTCCTTGATGAGATACGACAATCCCGCAAAGCCCTGCAAATAACGATTCGGGGCATGCTCCACATATTGCGCCAGTTTATCTTCGGCGTCGCTGTCCGTCAGCATGTCGTACAGCTCTTGCCCGTGCAGCGCCATTTCATACGGCGCGCTGTCCGCCGATTCATAGACGGCTTCATCTACCATCCCGTGACGATGGTAATGATGTCTCACATCCCCAAGAAACAGACGAAGTTGTCGCAGCAGCCGCATTTCGAGCCGATAAACACCCATATCCGAGAGGATGCCGTGGCCGACCCAAAGACCAATGCCGAGCATCGCCAGCGTGTAAGGGTCGCGCACCGCCAAAACAAGCGGAATCGCGGCCAAAAACAGGACAAGCCACATCAAGAGCGCCGATTTCATCACCTCAAGCCGCAGCTTCCATTCGTCCCCGAGCCGCAGGATGACCAATCGCCTGCGAAGGTGCAGCAAGTACATCCTTAAAACCGGCATCTGCTCACAAACGCTGTATAGCTGCTGCATGAAACTGTAAACCGCCTGCTTGCGAGGCGCTTGCCCCGGCTTACGCAGCGCTTCGTAGCGCCGGACTGCCGCCACCTCCGAATCACGCCGGGACAGCCACAGGAAGGCCGCGACAGCGGCAAGAAAGAGCACGGTTACGATGCCGAGCAGAGGGGAGAGCCATTCCCGAATCATGTCTCATCCCCCCAATGGGATGCCAGAAACGCATCAAAGACGGCCTGATCGGGGCCGCTCAAGTATTCCGCAATCTCGCAGCGACTTTGCTCGGACAGGGGATGAACGGCAACGTAACGGCCGTCGCGGTATTCGACGAGATTTCGGGCGGTGTACAGCGGGCGATCCGTCGAGCGGCGGAAGTATTCGAGCGTCGTTTCCATAAAGGCTGCCATCCGTTCGTCCTTTGTCATTTTCCCGCGAAAGGCTTCCGGGTACGCCGTCTCCTGCGGCACTGGGACGCATTCCGTAATGCGCTCGATATAGCGCCGTCCGTCCAGGTCGCGGCGGAGGTGAATATCGAAGTTGACGACGCTGACGACCTGCTGCTCCGCCACACGCTCGTTCGTAAACACCTTTGTTTTCAACAAGGAATTGCGGAGAGACAGCACAAGGTCACGGAAGGTTTTGGCGTGATGCGTGAACAAGGTGAATAATGACGCCACCTGTGCCATCTGAACCATCCAAGCGGCGACCGGGTCGGTCGCTACCTCGCCCAAAATATTGACAGTGCCGTCCGTCTTCTTCTGGATGTCCAGCCCCTGTTGACCGGAAATCGTCTCTGTTTCGCGCAGGCTGACGATGTTGCGTTCTGGATAAATTTTGCGCAATTGAAGCTCAAAGCTCATTTCCTGTACCCGGATCGGCAGCACTTCTGGAATATGGCGAACCATCGCCATAAGCAGGGTTGTTTTGCCGCTGCCCTGCGCGCCGGTAATCGCGGTGATCCGCGCACCCGATACCAAGTAACGAATGAGGCCAATCGGCAATTCCGCGCCTTCGTCCTGAATCAACTGCTCTAGCGTCGCGCTTTGCACGTCGAATTTGCGCACAAAAAAAGCCCACGATTCACTGAATCGGGGGCGCAGCACGACGACGCGGGAGCCGTCTGCCATTTCATTGACCTTAAATCCGTTCGCCTCGGACAACTGGCCGGGAAAATTGTGCTTATAGATGATCTGGCAAACGCGTCGTAGTTCCTGCTCGGAGCCGAAGGACAAGAAGCTCAGGTGGATGGACTTCCCTTTGTAAAACAGCCATACGCTGTCATGCGAACGGGGCAGCGACTGAAGTTGTGCGTCCTCCTCCAGCGACCATTCGCCCTCCCACATGAGCGGCGGCAGACCAGATACGCCCCCGGATACGCCGTCCACACGCATGTCGCGCAGCTCGTCCACGACGCTGAATCCTTTGTAATGCTGATAAATCCGCTGGACGACAAGCTGGAGCTTATCGTCCGTCGTCAAACACGGCGCTTCATGGGCGAAGACGCTACGAATATCCTCCTCCGTAATCCGGTACGTTTCAAGCTGGCCTTCCTCGTTTCGTCTTTGCCGATCCCATTCATAGGTTTGAACGAGCCGGTCGAGCGCATGAAGCCCAGCTTCCTTTTTATATGTGTAAAGCAGAATATCAAACTGGTCTTGCGCGGAGAGGGACTCCGGCTGATGAAAAGGCAGCAGGAGGTTCAAATGCGCATCGTCCAACTCATAGCGCTGCGCGAGCAGGTCGGCAATGATCTCCTTGACGTATTCCTTGTCCCGCAGATCACCGGAGGTGCAGCCCCGCAGCGCCTTTTTCAGCTCCGCCCGTTTGCTTTTTCGGCGGCGGTATTCTTCCTCCGACAAACCGAAGTCGGCCAGGTTGCTGCTGGTTAACTCGTGTAGCGTTGCTTTTACGAAAGTGGTCATCGCTTCCAGCGTATATACCGATGTGTCGTCCGTCCGTTCCGGCAATCGTCGGCTCAGGCGCAAATAAAGGAAGAAGATTGAAAGCAACAAGAGCGCGATCAGGATGAAGGCATTGAGCATAGCCGTCATGGCGTGTCGCCCTCCTTCCCTCCGAAAAGGTGCTGCCTTGCGCCTGCGCTTTCGATCACAGCCTGCGCCAATCGTCGCACCTGCTGCACGAACAGGTGGTTCTCATGACCGCTTGCTATCTTCCTGTTGCGAAACCAGAAAGGATTCGCTTCGCCATGCTGTGCCGCATCCATCCAGCCTGTATTATGTGCAATAGGGTACACGGTCGGTCCTATACGGAATTGACGCATGAGATTTTTAGAAGTGAACGTCGAATAAGGGTCGTACTGTCCGAACACGAGCAGCGTTCTTCGGCCTTGCAGCATCGCTGCTTCTGCCGATTGAAAAAATCGCTCTAGAAGGAGACGGTTTTGCGGCAGGCAGACGACCCATACGTCGGCCTGCTGCCGCAGCATTTCGTCCCAAGCCGACCCGCTGCCGCTCCCCCCATCCAACAGCACTACATCGTAAGCGCGGCGGGCAACCGCAAGCAGCGGTGTGAGCCATTCCATTGCCGTTTCGATAAAGATATCCTCTTGCTTGATGGAGCCGGGCAAAATATCCAGGCGATCCCGCAGCAACGGATGGGCATAGTCACGCAGCATGACAGGCTCCAGCTTGCGGTTTTTCAGCAGACGCAAGAGCGCATCAATTCCCGTGTCCGGGGTATGCATGTCCTCTCTTCCGGCAGGTCGATAATAGGCTCGTTCGACAGCAGCGTAACTGCTTAGCAAATGCCCAAGCAACAGCAATCGCGCCGAATATTCCAAACCCATGCACGTCGCCGCGGCGAGCAGATTAGTCGTTGTCCCGGCCTGACCGGATACAGGACTCCAAAATACAACGGTAGCTCCCATAAACGTTCTCCTTTCTACCACACCCGCACCCGTTTACGAGCGATTGCCCAGGCTCGTCGCGCTGTCTTGCGGTCGCAATCGCCAAGCTGCTCCAGCATCGTCAGCAGCATCTCGCGAAACGCCCCGGTCAGCCCGCGAAGGTCGATGCGGCCGTGGTGTTGATTGTTCAAATCGACGGCTGCATCGCGTTCGTCCAAAGGGAAGCGAAACACCGTATCCTCCAATTGGATATGCCGCAACCGCTTTTCGGCTCGCCACGCTGCCAACTTTCCCGGTATGTCAGGGGAGAGCAACTCGAAAAACGAGACAGGCTCTTCCGTGTTCTGTAAGCCGAGACGAATCATCAGTTCCTCGTTTTTCTCCAGCGATAACCGCCTTCCATCCCAGCACCACACCCGCTTATCAAACTGGGACAGGTTGTGGTGGAAAACAAATTCCGTATGGTCAGTGTCCACCAGCATGATGTCGTATGCCGGTGTCGTCCCTACCTGTGCCAAGCCTCGTTCAAGCTGTTCGGGAGTGAGATAGCCGTAGGCCACGTCCATACCTTCATAATCCTGAACGGCGCTATTGGCATAGGCGTGCGGCAGATAACCCCGAATCGACTGCGTGACGGTGGAATCCACCAACAGCACTTTATTCCCCAAGGCCACAAGCAAGCGGCCAAGCACCAACAAAGCATGCGTCTTGTCCGCTACGCCGATAAAAACAATTTTTTTCATATCCGCACTCCTCATTGATTGAAGATGTTTTCCCACTTATCTTCGCTTGCCGGAGGCGCTTCGGTTGCAGGAGGCATACCCGATGGCAGCGACGGCGAAACGGCAGGAGGGGGCGTCTGTTGATTTTTCGGAGATTGAGTAGCTGCTGCACCAGCAGCATCACTCACGCTAGGCTGCGGACCATTCGTCGAAACTGCTGATTCTCCAGACTGCGGTGTGCCTACTGGCTGTGTTCCGCCCATGGCATTGCCCTGCCGCGTCGTCATCCGTTCGTTTTGCAACTGCTGCTGCACGGTTACACTACCGCTGGTGACGCGAAGCTTGTCCGAGTCGCTGACCGCCTTCAAATTGCCATCCAGCGTTTGACGCAGCGCGCGGGCAAGTTCGATTTTTGCGGTTTCGAGCAGATTGGGATCGACCGCCATCAGGTTCAATACCTTCTGATTGGCCGGATAGTTGACCACAGCCGCTTCCTGTAAGCCTGGCTCGATGTACGGGAGGGCATACAGCCGCGCTCCCTGCAAGTACGCATCAATAATTGCGCTGGACGTTTGGAGGATGTCCATCTCATTCAGTTCCAGCCACACAACCGTACCGGACAGCTCCTGTACCTTCTTTTTAGATAAAAGAACAAAGTCCTCGCCAGTTGGAAAGCCGATGCGAACGTCTATATATTGGTTAGGCTTGAGATTAGAGGGAAGCTGAATGACCTGAAACTCCTGTATGCGCAAATCCTTCGGAATGGGCTGTCCTTCGTACAATAAAGAGGAAAGTAGCGGCATTCCTGATGCAAGCTCGATCTTGGCGTTTTTGCCGATGATGCTTTCCCGGTCGGTGATTACGCCCGGCGGAACCAAACTGACGGGCATCGGAACAGCCTTGAGGTCATCCGCTTTGAGCGAGACGCCTGCCGGTATCGTTTTTGCAGTCGTCCAGACATTTCGGCTGTTTTGCTGCTCCTCCTTTTTCAATTGCTGAATCTGCCGCTCATACTCCTCTTTCATCTGTTGCTGCTTTTGCTGCTGGTCGGTGTGCTGCATCAGCATATACAAGGCCGCTGCTACCAGAAGCGCCACGCTGATCGCAATGGCTCCCATGATGAGCGTCTTGCGGTGTCGATACGTCCATGACATCGTTCACGATCTCCTTTCATTTATATAGAAGATACCTTGCGCTTCTCTTAACGCGCTTCGCCTCGCGGACGCGGCTTTGATGGGGCTTGCTCCGCTTGTCGTTGTGCCAGCTTCTCGGCCGCCCATGTGGGCGTATGCTCCGGCTTCAGGAACCCCATCAGGTCTTCCCGGTTATAGCGGTATTCATCGCCGGAATAGAGGGTTTCCGCATAGACCGCCCGCCCACGTGAGTTCCCCGAAGCCCCGAAACCTCCCGTTACCCAAATCAACTGATGGTCTGCCGTGCGAAATTCCGGTCGCAACCAATCCAAACGGGTCACAACAATTCTGCCGCCGAGATCATCGTCACTTTTGATGGGCAGGCATTGGTCGGGTTGAATGGGAGGCATCGGCTCCGTGATCGTAGCGCGCTCGGTCTGGAGTTTCTCGATTTCCCATTGCAATAGCTTGGTAAATTCCTGCATTGCGACTAGGTAATCCGCATATCCTTCTGCACCGTAATACTGATCGATACCAAACAAATTATTCTGCGAGCAGTAGCAAACCAAATAGGGCTTTTCGGTATTCGTGATGTCGATGCCTAAAACAACCTCCACCCTGCCAATGGGTAGCGCTTGATAGACTTCGTAGTCACCGGCCATTCGTTTCTCTTGCTCCATCGTCAGCCCTCCCGGTTCTTTTTGCGGTCACGTTTCTTGTGCCAGCCTTCGGCTTCCTGAGCCTGCTTGCGCAGTTGTGCTTCTTCCTCCTCAGATGGCCTACTACGCGCAAAACCCGGCTTTTCTTTCATCAGACGTTCATACTGACGCCGTTTTCCTTTCGTAAAGTCCATTAGATGATCTCCTCCCCGAAAATGGGCATAAAAAAAGCTCTCCGTCAGGGGAGAGGGTGCATGAACAAGGCGGCAACGGGGGAATTACCGTTCGTGCTCCCTCTGCCGCCTTTTGTACCAGGTTTCCAGCAGTTGCACGATCAGGTCTTCCTTTTGTTTTTCCGAGAAGTCTCGTGGGAAAAAGCGGTCGATTCGTTCTCGCTGAATACTCATTTTTTCTTTCTGATTCGGCTTTTCCTCCGTTAGTATGGTGTAAATGACATCTGTATTCAGCCTGCCTTCTTGACTCATCTTTTTCATACGCTGAGCCTGTGCAAGTGAAGGCGTGCAGTCCTCTGCCTGCATGGTATCGAATAGGGCTTGCTGTTCTTTCTCGGCCAAGTAAGATAACTCAACGGCAGGATTAAAGGCAATCCGTTTGTCGTCTACCATTTCGAGAATGTGAGGAGTGAGTTCCGTTAGGCGAATATAACGTTGAACCTGCCTGCCGCTTTCTCCAGCTTCCCGACCTACAACTTCAGCGCTTTCTAACTTTCCGACAACTTGTCGTGAAGTGAGATCTGTCCGTTGACCTTGCCGATTAATTGCAGCCATCTTCATCTTATAGGCAAAGGCTTTTTCGCTTGGTGAAATATATTCCCGTTGCAGATTGCTGTCTACCATGATAATAGTCGCCTGATCGTCATCCAACTCGCGAACGAGACAAGGGATTGTCTCCATTCCAGCCAACTCGCTTGCTTTCTTGCGGCGATGGCCGGATACCATTTCGTATCCACCGCCTACCTTTGGCCGAACTAAGCCGGGAACAAGGACACCATACTGCTTGACACTATCCGCCATTTCTAACATCGCTTCATCCGCCCTTACCTTAAAGGGATGACCGGGAAATTCACTAATTTCAGCCAATGGAATATCCATCACCTTTTCCCGTTGCGAATCGTTGCGGCTTTCCTCTGTCGAGAATAAATCATCGACTTTGGTCAGCTTTATGCTGGCGAGCCGATCTTCTTTCGCTGCCAATATCCTGCACCTCCTTCGTAAGTGCAGCGTAGGCTTTAGCAACCTGTCCGTTCGGATCGTGGGCATAAATGCTTTTGCCTTTGGCACTTGTTTCCGCCGCTCTGATGGACAGGGGGATTTCTGTATTGAATACACGCAGTTTATCTCCATAATCTCGGCGCAAAACGAAAGAAATATCTTTGGCGAAATTAGTTCGGCTATCTACCATCGTGAGCAGCACACCATCCACCGCCAGCTTCGGATTAATTTGACGCTTGACTCGGGCAACCGTCTGTAAAAGCTGCGTCATGCCTTTGGCGGGCAGATAGTGTGCCTGTACCGGGATGATGGCGCTATCCGCCGCTGCTAGTGCGTTGATTGTCATCATGCCCAAGCTCGGCATACAGTCGATCAGGATATAATCGTAATCTGCTTTTACGGAATCAATGAACGATCGCATAATCGACTCTCTGCTCATTGTATTGACGAGCGCCACTTCGACTGCCGATAATTCGATGTTTCCCGGCATCAGGTCGATACCTTCGTGATGATGCAGAATACCTTCCCGCGGTTCATACGGCTCCTCCGTCATACCCTTCACCAACATCGTAGCCAGTGAAATGGACAGACTATCCGGTTCATGGAAGCCTAGCGAATCAGTCAGGTTGCCCTGCGCATCCGCATCCAGTAGCAGAACCTTATTGCCTTCCGCAGCTAAGCCAATGCCAAGGTTAACCGCTGTTGTTGTTTTGCCGACGCCGCCTTTCTGATTGGCGAGAGCGATTACTTTTGCCATGAAGTTTCTCTCCTTTCATGTAAAAAAGCCGCTTGCCCTAATTTTCAGGGCTAGCGGCTTTTGAAGGGTATCTATATAAAAAGGGAACGCCACGGTTAGCGTCCCCTTGAGTATTCAAATATTAATATTCAATGCTCCGCGAAAATTTATCGATGGTAGGGAGCAGGGCTGATTCTATTGTCGTTCTTCCCAAGTTATCTCAAACGTCTAATTTTTGTCGCTTTTTAATGCTTTTCCGAGATACCGTATGGCAGTTGAAAAACAACAAAACTTCCCGATTTTACTCAGGCGCTCCCTTAACGGTGATGCTAGGGAACCGTTTTTTTGTTCTTCTATTTTGAATTTATATAACCATTTACAACTATATCTAGCTCCCCGGAATCAGGATTAATAACCAGACCGTGAACAGGAGTATCTTTGGGAATCAACGGATGGTTTCTAATTACATCGACGCTTTGGCGAACACTTTCCAAAACTGAATCAAAGCCGTGTAGCCAGTCCTTTATTTTAATTCCTGCGTAATCCAACGTTTCGATCGTTTCTTCCGAAATTCCTCGCTCAATCATTTTCTTGGTTGTTGCAGTTGGGTTCACATGAGCCATTCCGCAGTCGTGATGCCCCACAACACAAACCTCGTGAGCGTTTAGCTCATAAATCGCAACAATGATGCTTCGCATAATGCTGCCGAAGGGATGGGAAACAATCGCACCGGCTGTTTTCAGAATTTTCGCGTCCCCATTCCGCAAATTCATTGCTTTCGGCAGTAGTTCGGTAAGTCTGGTATCCATGCAGGACACAACGACAAGCTTTTTGTTGGGGAGCTTTGATGTTTGATATTTTTCATATTCCTTATTTTCGACGAATTTTTTGTTGTACTCTATCATTTCATTTAACAGCATCTTAGCCACTCCTTTCTATCCATTAAGTATAAATCATTACGTAGGTTGCGAAAAGGCAGAAATACAACCGCTAAATGAAATCGGCCCACGAAAGTTCAAAGAAATGCTAGAAAACTTCGACTAAAGTACGAAGTGTCCAAAAAAACTATCTGCAAAAATAGGGCCCCGATAGCAAAGCAAACGGCCTTAATATACAAAGAAAACACCCCGAAAGGTGTTCTCTTGAAAACATATCTTGCTTTAACTAAATTCACTTGATGTATCCACCCACTTCAAATCCAATACGATAGAAACCTCAATTCTATCGTTCAATATCTTATTTCTAAAGTCGTTGCCATCAGTCGTAAACGACGCATACTTCGCAGAATACTGATAATTAAGGATTTCTAGGTATCGACCCGACATATTCCTACCACGCACTCCACATGCACCGTATGCGGAAACATATCCACCGGCTGCACCTCCACCGTGCGGTACCCGCCATCCTCCAGCACGCGCAGGTCGCGCGCCAGCGTCGACGGATTGCACGAGACGTACACCACGCGCTCCGGCCGCATCGCGAGGATCGTCTCCAGCAGCGCGGCGTCGCAGCCTTTGCGCGGCGGGTCGACGACGATCACGTCAGGCGCGATGCCCTGCCGCTTCCACTCGGGGATGACGACCTCCGCGCCGCCGACCTCGAACCGCACATTGCGGATCTCGTTCACCAGCGCGTTGCGCTTCGCGTCCTCGATCGCCTCCGGGACGATCTCGACGCCGTACACCTCGCGGGCCTTCTGCGCGAGGAAGAGCGAGATCGTCCCGATACCGCAGTAGGCGTCGATCACCGTCTCTTCACCGCTCAGACCGGCGTAATCCAGCGCCTTCCGGTACAGCACCTCGGTCTGAACCGGGTTGACCTGATAAAACGAACGTGCCGAGATCGCGAAGCGGACATCTCCGATCGTATCGTAGATGGCCTCACTGCCCCAGAGCACCCGCGTCTCGTCGCTGAAGATCACGTTCGTCTGCTGCCGGTTGACGTTCTGGCAGATGCTCCGCACGTCCGGCATCGCCTCGCGGATCAGCCCGACCAGCTCGTCCCTACGAGGAATGTCGCGACCGTTCGTGACAAGCACGACCATAATCTCGCCCGTGTTGAAGCCGTAGCGAGCGATAACGTGGCGCAGCAGCCCTTTCCCCGTCTCCTCGTTGTACGGCCGGATGCCAAGCTCGCCCGCGATCCGTTTGACCGCCGCGACGACGGCGTCGTTGTTCTCGTGCTGGATCAGGCACGCCTCCATGTCGATAATCCGGTGGCTGCCCTGCGCGTAGAAGCCGCCGATCAGACCGCCCTCTTCGCCCGCGGCGAGGCCGATCGGCACCTGCGCCTTGTTGCGGTACCGCCACGGGTCGCTCATGCCGAGCGTCGGATGCACAACGATACCCGCATCCCTCGCGCCGCCGCTCCCAGCTCCCACGCCTATACCCGCCACAGCCTCCGCGCCAACGCGCATCTCTGCCCCAGCATCCGCCATAGCCTCCCCACCTACACGTATCTCGGCTACGCCGCTCTCTGCCCCAACAGCCGCCACTCGCAGCTTTCCAATTCGCTCCAGATTGTCGATGACAAGCTGGCGCTTCCAGCGTAGCTGCGCGTCGTAGCTCAGGTGCTGGAGCTGGCAGCCGCCGCACTGCTTGTAGATCGGACAGGGCGCGTCGATCCGGTCCGGGCTCGCCTCGATAATCTCCAGCAGCTTGGCGTAGCCGTACTGCTTCTTCACCTTGAGCACCTTGGCCCGAACTTTCTCGCCGGGCAGGGCGCCCTGAATAAAAAGGGTAAAGCCGTTCACACGGCCTACCCCTTCTCCGTCATGCCCCAAGCCGACAATGTCGGCGATATATGCTTCGTTCTTTGCAACGGGCAGGCCGCTGAGATCGGCAGCGGGCGTGCCCGAGCGTCGTTTATTATTCCTGTTCATGTTCGTCCACTCCGGGTCTCGTTTTCCATGGCAGCTTCATCATGTTGATCGGTGGCGACTTGTACGTCGACTGGCCCGTCTCGTCGATGAAGATGTGCAGATGCTGCGGCAGGTTCGTGAAAATACACGGCAGCGTGCCGCCCAGCTCCCCGTCCAGGTTCACCTGTACGTAGTCGGGCGACGTCACTTGAATTTGCTTCGTTTGAAGGTAGATCAGGTTCGGATCGGACAAATGCTCGCCGCGCAGCGCCAGCGAAACGACGCGGATAAATTCCGCGAGGTTGCATTTGCGCAGGATCAGCACGTCGAACAGACCGTCGCTGAGCGACGCGTCCGGCGCCAGACGCTCGAAGCCGCCGACGGAGTTGCTGTTCGAGATGAGGAAGAGCATCACTTCCTCGTGCATCTCCACCTCCGCCGTCTTGATATACAGCTCGATCGGACGCAGCCGCGGCAGCTTCTCCAGCCCTTTCATATAGTAGGCCATCTGGCCGATCATCGTCTTCAGCTTGCTCGGCACCTCATAAGTCAGCTCGGTCAGCGAACCTCCGCCGGCGATGTTGATGAAGTAGCGCTGGTTCACCTTCCCGACGTCGATCACCCGCGAGTGCTGGCGCAGAATAACGTCCACCGCGCCTTCCCAGTTCCGCGGAATGTTTAGTGCCCGGGCAAAATCGTTCGTCGTCCCGAGCGGCAAGATCCCGAGCGGCGGCCGGTTCGGTTTCTCCGCCAAGCCGTTGATCACCTCGTACAGCGTGCCATCGCCTCCGGCAGCGATGACGATGTCGAACCCCCGTTCCACCGCCTCCGCCGCCGCGAGCGTCGCGTCGCCTTCCCCAATCGTCGCATGCGTGCTCGTCTCCAGCCCGCCGCGTTCGAGCCGCTGCAATATGTCCGGCAGCCGCTTCTTCATTTCCTCCCGGCCGGAGGACGGATTATATATGAGCCTTGCCCGTTTGACTGGCTGTGCCATTCTCCCTCTCACCCGTTCGCATAAGAAATCGTATGAAAGCATGTTTGACCATGGGTCGTCTGACCCGCAAAAAACTGCTAAAGCCGCGCTCGCATTCCATCCTTCATCGGATCGACAAAAGGCCTGATCCGCCGCTCAATCCATTGGGAAATGCCGGGATGCGGCAGCAGCGCTTCTCCATTGTATCGATACGAATAACCGCGCAAACGCTCCGGGATGACCTCCTCGGTAAAATACCCCTCGCTCAGGAACAGCGGCGCCACAATGACCGTATGCCCCGGCTTGCGCTTCCGCCAGAACTCCATCCGGTCCGGAATCTGGTTGGGCAGCAGCATCGCCGAAGCCGCTTCGTCGAAGCCGCCGAGCCGCTTCAGCCGCTCCGCCAGCCGCTCCAGTCCCCGCCGCCAGCGCTGATGGAAGCCGTTCTCGATGCTTCCGTGGCCGACGAGCAGCACCATTTCGCATCCCGGGTCCGTTGATAGCGCTTTGATTTTCGCATAGACGATCTCGCCGATCACCGGGTCGTCGTCGATCGGCGTCGTCAAGTGAATGCGCGCCCGGATGGCGAACGGCTTCATGTCCGTCGGCAGTTGCGGCGCTTTCTTGGCGCCCAGCGCATAAGCGATCTCGTCGATATGCGTGCTGCCGGACGAGACGAAGAGCGGAACGACGACGATATTCGTCACGCCGAGCGACTCCAAATGCGTGATGCCGTCTTGGATCAAGCGTCCTTCCACAATTTCCAGAAAGGAGGAAAAGACCGGTACTTCCGCGGGGAGCCGCACAGCGCCGACCGCCTCGTCCACCAGGCGGACCCACGACTCGCTCCGGGACCCGTGACTTATCACTAATATACCGTATTTTACCACACTGTATCCCTCCCGGGTGAAAAAGATCGCGTCCAGTAGCAATGGCTTTTAGCCGTACGAACACGAAAAATCCCACTCCACCGGCCCGGCGAGAAGGATTTGTTCGAGTGCTCCGTTGTAATCGAGTCCGGCCGCGGTAAGAGGTAACGTTCGTTTTACCTTCCCAGGCGCTCCAGCGTCATTTTGTAGCCGTCGTTGCCGTAGTTCAAGCAGCGCTTGACACGCGAGATCGTCGCCGTGCTGGCGCCGGTCTCCGCTTCAATCTGGTTGTAGGTGTTGCCCTTGCGCAGCATGCGGGCTACCTCAAGCCGCTGCGACAGCGACTGGATTTCGTTCACCGTGCACAAGTCGTCAAAAAACACATAGCATTCCTCTATATCCTTGAGTGTCAGGATCGCCTCAAATAATTGGTCGATCGCTTTATCATTCAACTTTTTTAGCTGCATTACGAATTTTCAACCCCTTGATGGTCTGCTAAGATCGATGAATTCCAAAGTCCATAACTTAATTTCGACATCTGGGAGTGAAATCCTCCCTTTAAGTTAGCAAAACGTTGCTATTTTTATGCGGTAGTGGGCTAAACCGAAACTGGGCAAAAATCATAAAAACCGTGACAGGAGTCCAATCCAACCATTCGCCCACCACATACAGTATACTAGGAAACCGCCTATAGAGGAAAGTGCGACAAAGTGAACTTTGCGACATTACTATGAATAAAAGGGTTGTGAAAAGATGAGCTATCCAAGAAAAATGATTGGCAACCGAGGCATGACGCCCTATCCGCGTGCCGTCACGTACGCGCCTCCGCATGCCGCGCCCCAAATGTACGCTCCGGGCCAACAGCAAGTATTTACACGCAGTCTTACACCGGCTGCAGGTATGGGCGCGGGCAATCCTTTCGGGGATTTCGGAGAATTCGGCGGCAACCCGCTGGCCTTGCAGCCAGCGGCCGGGCAGGAAGGCGGAGGCCTTCTCTCCTCGATGTTTGGAGGAGGCGGCGGCGCAACGGGAACAGCAGGGGGCGGCGGCTTTAACGTCGAACAGATCAAAGCCGTCATCGACAAGCTCGGCGGTGTGGAAGGCATCGTCGAAACCTTCAACAAAATGCAAAAGATGGTGCAGAGCGTTCAGCAATTCGCCCCGATGATAAAGCTACTGTTCAATTCCTTTGGCAAAAAAGATTCGGCCGCCCCCAAGAGCGGGGGCAACAGATCGGGCCGGAGACGGCGCAGGAGACGGGGAACGGCGCAAGGCCGCAGACGGTCGCACAAATAGCCGCCCGGCCGCGTCGCCCCCTGGCAGCATGGGCTCGAAAAACAAGCAAAACCGGCTGTACCTGCCGTATGAATACGGTTTGGGCGCAGCCGGTTTTTGGCTTGTACCGACGCTGCGCCGCAATTCCGCACCAAGTACGCGTATGCTTTGCAGCCCGCCGCCGTACCTTGCCCGAAGCTTGCGCACAAACCTTTGCCATCGGACCGAATTATTGCTAAACTAACATAAGTAGTATACATCATGTAACCAGCTAACCATAGTATAGATAAAATCGCAAAGGATGTGGAAAACGCATGCTGTTCACTTCTTACCCGCTGCAAAAGCTGACGCTCAAAAACCGGATTGTCATGTCGCCGATGTGTATGTACTCCTGCCTCGATGAAACGGGCCGCGTCACGGACTGGCACAAAATCCATTATCCGGCCCGCGCCGTGGGCCAAGTCGGACTCATCATCGTAGAAGCGTCGGCCGTCACGCCTCAGGGGCGCATCTCGCCTTACGACCTCGGCATTTGGAGCGACGATCAGGTGCCGGGCCTGCGCGAGCTGACCGGGCTCGTGCACGGACAAGGTTCCCATATCGGCATCCAGCTTGCCCACGCCGGGCGCAAGGCCGTGCTGGACGGGCCCATTATCGCGCCGTCGGCAATTCCGTTCGACGACAAGTCGAAGACGCCGGAAGCGATGACCGCGCAGCAGATCGCCGAGACCGTCGAAGCGTTCAAGGCGGCTGCGGCGCGGGCGAAGGAGGCGGACTTCGACGTCGTCGAGATCCATGCCGCGCACGGTTACCTGATCAACGAATTTCTGTCACCGCTAACGAACCGCCGCGCGGACGAATACGGCGGAGACCGTGACGGCCGCTACCGGTTCCTGCGCGAAGTCATCGACAGTGTCAAGACCGTGTGGGACGGACCGCTGCTTGTCCGCATCTCTGCGCACGATTACCATCCGGAAGGCCTCACGCCGGAAGATTACGTCTACTACGCCCGCTTGATGAAAGCGCAAGGCGTCGACTTGATCGACGTCAGCTCCGGCGCCGTCGTCGGTGGTCCGCCGAAGGTATATCCGGGTTACCAGGTTCCGTTCGCGGAGCTGATCCGCCGCAGCGCGGACGTGCCGACCGGAGCCGTCGGCTTAATTACGCAGGCTGAGCAGGCGGAGGAGATTTTGCAGAACGGCCGCGCCGACCTGATCTTCATCGGCCGCGAGCTGCTGCGCGATCCGTTCTGGGCCCGCACCGCCGCCAAGCAATTGCGTGCGGAGCTCGCGCCGCCCAAGCCGTATACCCGCGGCTGGTAAGCCTTAGCCCAGCGTGTCAAAGCATGAACCCGAACCGCAAAAAGCCGGCTGGCTCCCGCGACGCTGTAAGCTCGTCGCAGGACCGGTCCGGCTTTTTTCTCATGCTGAACTATTGATCTGGTTGATTATATCGAACAGGCGCGTTAAGCTTCGAAGACGGTGTGCGGTCCGGCTGAGGCAACGGCGGACCCGTCTGCCGCCAGGGAGCGTCCCCGGCCGTCCAAGCAGTGCTCATGACTGCATTCGCTGTAATAGACCGTAACCTTCCGCGTATCCTGCGTACCGATGATTTGATGACAATGCTTGCACAGAATCGTTCCGAGGTGCAGTTCCTTCTCCATTACACGACGGCTTCTTTCCACGCTTCATCGCTCTCCTTTTTCATGGTTTCGGAAACAACTTTCGCCAAATCCATTACCCGGCTCGCATACGCCCATTCGTTATCGTACCAAGCCAGCACTTTGATCTGATCCTCAGCCACCATCAGCGACTGGCCGTCAATGACCGCCGATTGATCGCAGCCGATAAAATCCGAAGAGACGAGCGGCTCGTTGCTGTAGCCCATATAGCGGGCCATCGGGCCTTCCGCAGCTTGACGGAACGCCGACTGCACTTCCTCCAGTTGAACCGGCCGCTTCACCTGCACGGTGAGGTCGACCAGCGAGACGTCCGGCGTCGGGACGCGGACCGAGATGCCGTTCACGTGCGGCGCAAGATGCGGCAGCACGTCGATGAGCGCTTTGCCTACGCCCGTGCTCGTCGGAATGATCGACTGCGTGCAGGCCCGCGCGCGGCGCAAATCGGAATGCGGATTGTCCATATGCTTCTGGTCGTTCGTGTACGAATGAACGGTTGTCATCCAGCCGTTCTTCACCTGAAACGCCTGATCCAGCACATGCAGCACAGGAGCGACGCAGTTGGTCGTGCAAGACGCGGCGGACAGCAGCGTGTGCTCCTTGGCATTGTAGCGGTTATCGTTGACGCCCATGACGACCGTCAAGTCCATGCGCTTGCCCGGCGCCGTAATCAGCACCTTGCTCGCGCCCGCCGTCAGGTGCCGCGTAGCGCCTTCCCGGTCGTTGAACTTGCCTGTCGCGTCGATGGCCAGCTCCACGCCGAGGTCTTTCCACGGAATGGCCGCCGGGTCGCGCTCGAACACGATGCGGACACGTCGTCCGTTAATGACCAGATCGTTTCCTTCCTCGCGGATATCGGCTTTCCATGTTCCATGTATGGTGTCATATTTGAGCAAATGGGCAATCGTGCCCGCTGGGTATAGTGAGTTAATCGCTTGCAGGCCCATCCCGTTCTCATCCGTATCAAAAGCGCGGCGAACCAGCAGTCTGCCGATTCTTCCCATCCCGCTTACGCCAATCGTTCCTGTCATTCCGGTCCCCTCCCAAGCTTGCTGTTGGTTTTGCAACGTCTATATATATTGTATAACATATATTGAAATAGTACACAATAAATATTTTAATCACATTTTTATGATGACATATAATCCGACACGGAAAGCCTAATCCGACCACAAGCCGACAAAGAAAAAAAGCTGCCCGCGGCAGCTTTTTCCGTTTCAAATCAATCTATTCATGATTCCTCATCCATACCATCCGGTACTCTTCCGTCGACGTCGCTTCGTCGATCATTTCCGCTTCAATGCGGAAGCCATGCTTCTCATAGAAGCGGACGGCTTGCTCGTTCTGGCGGTACACCTGCAGCCGGATCGCGGTCCGGTCTTGTTTGACATGATCGAGCAGTTGCTTGCCCAGCCCTTTCTTGTGATGCCTGCTGTCGATAAACAAGGCGGCCAGGTAATCGTCCATCATGGAAACAAACCCTGCGACACGTCCGTCCTCCTCGATCACAACCGTATCCGCCATAGGCAAATACTTCGTCTTCATCTCTTCCGCATTCGCCCGCCAATATTCCGCATCAATAAACGGATGGGCGGTCAAGGATTCTTGCAGCCACAGCTCAACTAACCCATCAATATCTTGGGGAACGCTCGATCTAATCCTGCTCATTCTGACAATCACTCCTGTTTGTCGTCTTTTTCGAATCATGCTCATCGCGACAATGCGCGTTCGATTTCCGGGAAAAAGCCTAGCGGCTAACGCTTATTCCGGTCCATATACCAGCGAACCAGTTCTCGCGCCTCCTGCTCCGGCACCCCCGCCAAGCGGAAAAAGGCGCCGCGTCCGCCCGACGCCACGGCAATCCGCAAGGTAGACAAGCCAAGCCTGCGTTGCAGCGGCCCGATCTCCACGCTGACGGACTGCACCCGCGACAGCGGGATAACCGCCGTCGTCTTCGCCAACCGGCGGAAGCGCAGGACGAGCATCCGGCCTTCCCGGCTCCAGCCCGCGCTCCGGTACCTCCACCCTTGCCAGATCATGACGAGCGGGCACAGCAGCAGCCCGGCATAAGCCCACGGAGCGATCAAACCGGCGGCCACGGCAGCCAGCGCCAGCACGAGCGGCGCAGGCAGCGCATAGCACCACAGCGCCCGCCTCGGCAGCGTATGAAGCTTCAGCGAAGCCGGAACCTCGAACTGAGGCGTCATCCGCTTCACGAATTCGCCGATCTCGCGATTGCGGAGCAGCGGGAACAAATGCGCGTTCTCCCCCTTTTGCACGCCATAGCCGACGGTTTCCGCATAAAGTGCCGAAAAGCCGAAAAGCTGCCACAGCGGCTCTTCCACAATGCGGATCGCCTGAATCCGGCGGAGCGGAACAGTCGCTTGGCGGCGTTCCAGCATGCCTCGGATCAGGAGCAGCTTGTTTTCTTGTCGCGTGATCGTAAAATTTGCGAACTTCAGGACAGCCGCGATCGTCGAAATCATCCACGCCACCAGCAAAATGCCCAAGGCAAACAAAGGGATCATCGCCGCATCGAGCGCATTCCACAAATACCGGTACACCTGAGCATCCGGAAACAGCTCGCCCAGCTTGCTCATGGCCGCCGCCAGCAAAGAAACGGACACCCCGAATCCGCCCGTGGTCAGCGCGGCGACGAACAAGCTTCCGGCCGGAAGCTTGTAGGTCAACCGGAGCTTGGGAGGCTCTCTCTCAGCAGATAAAGATAAGACCCCGGTCTGCTGCCCTTGCCCTTGGGGCGCTTTCCCCGGCTCCAGCATACTCCGCAGCCGCGAGGCGTCCCCGCGGGCGAGCGCCGGGAACACCGCCTCCGGCTTCTGGCCTCCAGCGGTCTGCACTTCGACGCGGACCAGCCCGAACAAGCGGTGAAGCACTCCTTCCGTCAGGTCGACGGACTGGATACGCTCCAGCGGGATGAACGTCTTCTTTTGCACGAATACGCCCTGCGTCACCTTAAGCTGCTCGTCCGACACTTCGTACCGGAACCGGCGCCAAGACAAAAATCCCCATACGATGGAACCCGCCAGCGCGACCAAGCCCCAACCGACCTGCCAATAGAGCGGAGCCCCTGACCCGGAACGCGAATGCTTGGACAGGAGAATGACGAGCAGCGGGACGATGAGTCCTTTGACGATTTGCAGCGAGACCAGGACGGCGGCAAACGGGTGGAGCCTTCCCTCAGAGGTCTTCATGGGACACCTTCGCCAGCTCCGCAATCCGTACGCGCAGCGCTTCCGCCGTTTCGCTGGTCAGCGCCGGAATCTGATGGCTGCCCGCCGCCGTGGAGAACGTAATGCCGGACAGCCCGTAGGCCCGCAGCAGCGGACCTTGATTCGTATCGACGTGCTGGATACGCACCATAGGAATGAGCGTCCGCTTGACGAACATGACCCCTTGCTGCAACATAATTTCATCTTCCCGCACCTCGTAACGCCACCTTTTCCAGCGCAGCTCAGGCATGACAAGAACCGTCAGGACGATTTCCGCCAGCACGCCTGCTACCAGCACAACGGGAATCCACCCGGGCCAATGAAAACGATGCGCGAGATAACATACGGCGGCGGCCAGCAGGGCGGAGACCGCCGAACTGATAAATCCGCTCCATCTCCATACGACGATGGCTTTGCGGTCAATTTGTTCCTGCGGCTCGATCATATGATTCACTCCAATACGCGGCGAAAAGCCTTTTCACTTCCATTATTAAACAAACCGTGCCGCTCTGCAACCTCCCCGTCCTGCACGAAGCGGCGCCGGAACGCAGCACAGGAAGCCGGGACAGATAGGCAAAGAGAAAAGCCCGGCACGGTTCATGCTTTCGCATGCCGTTTCGGGCTTTAGTCTCATGGTTTAGGAGTTAAGCGTTCCCTTTAATCGCTTCGAGCGGCTTATGGTTGCCGTATTTCGGGTACTCGCGCGTCGTCGGCGCGGCCCATTGGGCGGCGTTGCGGATAACGCGGCGAACTTGCTCATTATAATAGGTCGGGTATGTTTCGTGACCCGGACGGAAGTAGAAGATTTTGCCTTGGCCGCGATGGAACGTGCAGCCGCTGCGGAATACCTCGCCGCCCTCGAACCAGCTGACCATAATCAGCTCGTCCGGTTGCGGGATGTCGAAGTGCTCGCCGTACATTTCCTCGGCCGGCAGCTCGATATATTCGCCGATGCCTTCGACGATCGGGTGGCCCGGGGATACGACCCAAATGCGCTCTTTCTCGTTAGCTTCGCGCCACTTGAGGTCGCAGCCGGTGCCCATGAGCTTCTTGAAAATTTTCGAAAAATGCCCCGAATGCAGCACGATCAGTCCCATGCCCTGCAGGACGCGCTGATGCACGCGCTCTACGATATCGTCCTGAACGTCGCCGTGGGCTTTATGGCCCCACCAGATCAGCACGTCGGTATTATTCAGTCTCTCTTCGGTCAATCCATGCTCCGGCTCGTCCAGCGTCGCGCAGGCGACTTCGAAGTCCGCGCCCAGCCCTTCACCGATCACCGTGTGAATGCCGTTCGGATATACGGAACGCACGATCTCGCTTTCTTTTTCATGACGGAATTCGTTCCATACGGTAACGCGCAATTTTTGGCTCATGAGAGTCCCTCCAACGTTAGAATTGAAGCTTTCTTACAGTATAGTGATTCCCTTTGCAAAAAGATATTCCCAATCCTGTTTCGTCTTTATGCAAAACTGCCATCGACGCCATTTTCGTGCTATACTGAATTGCGGAAAGTGCCTAGATAGACTATAAACCGATCTATTCAAAAATGGCTTGCCGCCTATCGTATACATAGAAGCGAGGTGCCTGTGAACCGATGAAAACCGTCGTCGATATGCCAATGGAAACAGCCAGTGAGGAGGAGGTTATTTACCAGAACCCGCTGCTGTTCTTAAAAATATGGGAAATTTGCTGGGATTCGCCTTACCACAGCCTCTCGGACAAGTGGCAGTGGCACTACCACAAGGAAGTGGAGTTCCTTGCGATCATCGAGGGGCGGCTCGGCATCCAGACGAAGCACGAATACACCGTCATCGGTCCCGGCGATCTGATCGTGCTCGGGTCCTCGCAGCTGCACCGGACGGCCAAGCTCGACCCGGGGATGATTCGCTATATTGTGTTCCAGGTCGATTTGTCCCAGCATTTCGATCAAAGCACGATGCCTTACCTGAACTGCTTTTCGGAGCTGACGCAGCCGCTGTGGAAGCTGAATTATATTTTCCGCAACAATGACACAGCGCAGCGAGAAGCGTACGCGCTCATTATGGATATCTTCGAGGAATCCCAAAGCCGTATGCGCGGCTACGAGCTGGCCATCAGCGCTTCGATCAAGCGGCTGATGCTGCTGCTCATGCGAAACGACACGGAGGGCGTGCTCGGCGGCGCAGAGGAAACCGAACTGACCCGGCTCCGACCGGCGCTCGATTACGTCGACCGGCACCTGAACGAGAAAATCGCCGTGGAGGACATGTGCGGGCTGCTGAACCTGAGCTACCATTATTTCATCAAGTATTTCAAGAAGGTTATGGGCCTCTCCTTCGTCGATTACGTCAACTACAAGCGCGTGAAAAAAGCCGAGCGCCTGCTGCTGACTCGCGATCTGAGCATCGTCGAGGTCGGCTTCGAGGTCGGCATCCCCAATATGGCCCAGTTCTACAAGCTGTTCAAGCGGCATAATCACTGCTCGCCGAAGGAGTTCAAACAGCGGATGCGCGGCGAGGCCGGAGTCGGCGTGAGCGAAGCCGCACCGCAAACGTAGGCGGAGCCATATCGCAGGCGTAGGCGGCGGTTGGGGGACGCAGGCGGCTTGTTCAGGCGGTAAGCGTCAGCCCTTCCAGAATGGCCAATGAAGAAAACCTATTGAGGTATGACATTGGCCATTTTGCCAATACTACGAGTGTCGTATGAACCGGCTGGAAACAGCCGGTCACCATGAACCACCGAAGGGAGAAGCTACGATGGCTCGACAATCCGCAGTTCGCGGCGGAACGGGGACCAACTGGTTGCTGGACCCGGATATACCTTTTTCCCGCAATATTATCCTGCAGTTGCTGCTCGCTGTCTTTGTTGTCTTTTGGATCGTCATGGCGATCTCGCCGACCGACCGGACCCAATGGCTGATGGAAAACCTTCTTGTTGTTGCAGCTTTTTTCACTCTGCTGTTTACGTACAAAGCATTCCGCTTCTCGAATCTATCTTATTTGCTGATTTTTCTATTCCTCTGCGTCCATGTCTTCGCGGCTCACTATACGTATCAGAATACGCCGGTCGATCAGTGGCTGAAAGCTTCGTTTCATCTGCAAAGAAGCTACTTCGACCGCGTCGTTCACTTCTTGTTCGGCCTGTGTCTTGCCTACCCGCTCCGGGAACTGCTTACCCGGGCTGCGGGCCTGCGCAATTTCTGGTCTTACGGGATTCCGGTCATGACGATGCTCGGCTGCAGCGCATTGTTCGAAAATGTGGAAATGGGAGCCGCTCTTGTGGCCGGACAAGCCGGAGCCGACTATCTCGGGTTGCAGGGCGATGTGTTTGATACGCAGAAGGATATGAGCTTAGGCTTTACCGGGGCTCTAATATCCATGATTACTGTTGCAATCATCTTGCGCAAAACGAGGCACGCGAAGCCCTCGCGTTCCTGATCCGGCATTCTGCCGCGGGGCCCGGCTTCTTCGGCATCCGGCCTGCGTCTGCCCGCAAAAAAACGCTCCGGAAAATTCCGGAGCGTTTTCGTTGTAAGACAAGCGACGCCAAAGCCCGTGCTTAAGGGCTTTGCAGCGCATCTCTTATTTTATAGTACGGGAGCTTCGGCGCATAATCCTCGTCGTAGATGAGTCCGTTGCCGAATTCGTTGTATTCGTCCGCATGCTGGAGCGACGAATAGCGGTCGGTAAATCCCCACATGGCGTAGGACGTAAACCGGTTATTCGCTTTGGTTACCGCCAGGATCGATTTGAAATACTCGGCCTGCTTTTTACGCAGCGTGTCCGTGACCTTGCCATGCATGTTGACATCCAGCTCCGATACCCGCACCTCCAGACCAAGATCGGCAAACCGTTTGGCCGTGCGCTTGAACTCGTCAACCGATACGGGATCGTGCGTCTCGTCGTCGTCTTTGCCGATATCTTCGTGAAGCTGGAAGCCGATGCCGTGCAGAGGCACCCCGCGCGACTGGAGCCGCTGGACGAGCTTATACAGCGCGTCCGCTTTGTCGTCCTCCGCCTCACAGCCATATTCGTTGATGTACAGCTTGGCATCCGGGTCGGCTTCGTGAGCGGCGCGCAGCGCGATGTCCAGAAACTTCTCGCCCATCGCCTTGAACCAGATCGAATCCCGCAAGCCGAGATTGACGTTAAAATTCTCCTCCTTAAGCGGCTCGTTTATGACGTCCCACTCCTTAATTCTGCCCTTGTACCGTCCGACCACTGTCTTCACGTGCTCCTCCATGATGGCTTGGAGCTCGGAAGCGCTGTAGTTGCCCTGTGTGAGCCAACGGGGATTCGCCTCGCTCCAGACCAGTGCATGACCATGAACGTCCATACCGTTGCTTTCTGCGAAATCGACCAAGCTGTCCCCCTCCGCGAAAGCGTAAACGTTCCGCTGCGGATGAATGAATTGAAATTTCATGTCGTTTTCCGGAGTCAGGATACTGAACTCCCGTCCCAGAATGCTCCGGTAAGCGGAGTCCGTCATGGTCGGGGTGACGGCCGCAGCCGTGCCGATCTTGAGATGCGGCACATTCTTCCGCGCCAGTGCCCGCAGCGAGTCCGCACTCTGCGGCACGGCAGCGACTCCAAGATCGCTTACCGTTACCGCCGAGGCGCTGCCTTCCGCTTGAGCCGTCAGCGACTTGAGCGTAAACGAGCTGCCGACGTCCGCATCTGCGCCGAAATACACTTTGCCGTCCTCGAACACTCCGGGGTCCGCCATTTCTCCGACTTTGGCCTGATTTACGTAAAATGTGAGCTTACCGCTCTTGACTAACAGCCGGACATCGAGCGTTCCGGCCGATTTATAATGAAATGCCGCTTTCTTCGGAACGGCGGAGGAACCGTTATAGACGGCGGCCGACAGCTTGCCGTTTTTCAACATCACCGATACCGCCTTGCCTTCCTGCCGCCATTCGTCCTGGATAATCGGGAGCGTGCCGTACATCTGGAGTCCCGCGCTTTTGCCGGGGGAGGAAACGATTTTAAAGCTTACCGAAAAATCTTCCGGTACGTTCAAAACCGGACCGCGCAAATTGATCGGCGGATTGCTGACCGTCGGCCGCGACAAATCGCCCCCCAAAGGGATGATCGCCCGCCCTATTCCGGTAACGGTCACTTCGTCCCCAGCCACAGTTGCCCCTGAAAACCGGGTCCAATCGTGCCCCCGGAGCAAATCGACTACCGGAGCCAACGGCGCATCGGCCGCTTCGGCCGCAGCGGCCCCCGGCATGATCGAAACTAGCTGCAGCAGCAACAAGGATACTGCGCCAAGCTTAAAGCCTTTTTTGCTTCTCATCATCGATAATAAACTCCTTCCCCTATTGAGAATTCACATCGGAAACAACCCAATTATAAGGTAGGCTTCTATGTTTTTCCACGCCTTTTTTGCGATTTTCCCGTCACAGGCACAGGAGGCAGCTCCGACAAGCTCGCCGGAGGCAGTCCCTGCGAGTCGCCATGAGAATGGTTTCCCTACTGATTTTACAAAACAAAACTTGTAGTTTATATTTGACCTAGGTTAATTTTAACTATAAATTGACCGACTTTAACCAAACTGTGGCAAAGGAGAAATTTGAGATGAAACGTATTTTTCAAGATCCCACCTTTTCTTTCGAGCTGCTGCTTGCGAATGCCGTCATCTATAAGGGATGCAAGCTCATCCCCGTCCGGTTTAACAAGCTATATGCGGCAGAGGGAGGAAGAGCCGAATGAAGCTCAAAAAAACGTACCTTATTTCCGGCGCCGTATTGGTCGTTCTGATCGGCGTTTTTATCGCGCGATCCATGTTTTCCGATTCCGAAACCATATCCGAAGCCGAAGCCCAATCTATGGCGACGTATACCGATTCGCCTTATGGGTATGAGCTGCGCTATCCGAAGCAAATGAAAGTCGACAAGTCCTTGCCCGGGATCAGAACTCGTTTTTCGGACGAAACGACCCAAATCGACGTGTACTACGACGATTTCAACGGCACCGTGTCCGACGCCGCCGCTTATATGGGGTACGGCAACAAGTTTATCGAGAATACGAAGGATCATCGCGTGAGCAAGAACGAAACCAAGAAGATCGGCGGCCGGACCGTCCATTTGCTGAAATGGGAGCGCGATAAGCTCAAGCACGTGGAAAACGACAAACCCTACTATGCAACTGCCGAAATCGTCAAAAACGACAAAGAGGTATACACCATCGCGATCAAATCTAGCCAGCCCATCACGAATGACGAGAAGCTCGTAAAATTGTTCCGGGTTATTCCGCCTCAGGGGGACAAGCCGGCGCTTGGCACGGTGACGAAGAAGCTGCCGCTCAAAACAAATCAAGAAACGGCGGAAGTGTACCGCAAGCTGTTTATGACGGACGGGCTGAAATGGGGCATTTTCGAGCCGACGGCTCCAAAAAGAATGGATATTCTTCATTCGCTGGAACAGAAGCTGGACTATAAGTTCAATACGTTGATCCTGTACAAGTCCTTAAACACGGAATTTCCGATGGAAGAGTTAAAAAACGCGCAAAATGACAATCGTTTGGTTGAATTGACGATGCAAACGATGCGGTTCGGCGAACCGAACCCCAGCGTGATGTATGACATTTTGAGCGGAAAATATGACGAGTATTTCACGAAATACGCGCAGGGTCTCAAGGAGTTCGGCCATCCGCTGCTGTTCCGGCTGAACAACGAGATGAACGGGGACTGGGTGCCTTATTCCGCCTATCACTACTCCAAAGACCCGGATCTGTATAACGAGGTCTGGAAATATATTTACCGGACCTTCCAGAACCAGGGCGTCGATAACCTCCTGTGGGTATGGAACCCGAATCACCTGGACAAGCCTGGATTCAAATGGAATCATTCGCTGCTTTATTATCCAGGCGACGAATTCGTGGACGTGGTTGGGCTGACCGCCTACAATACCGGCAACTACTATCCAGGCGAGAAGTGGAGCACGTTCGACGAGTTGTATGCGCCTTTGTACGCGGATTACACCAAATGGTTCGAACAGCCGCTGATGATCACGGAATTTTCCTCAAGCTCGGTCGGCGGAGATAAAGCCAAATGGGTGGATCAGATGTTCAAGGACATTAAAAAATATCCCAAGCTGAAAGCGGCCATCTGGTGGAGCCATACGGATTTCGATAAGGACAACCGTCCGGCCCGCAAGTATAAGCTGGATGAAGCGCCGGAGCTGATCGAGCAGTTCCGTCAGCATTTGAAGGAATATAAGTAGCCCCGGAGGCAGCCTCCTGGTTGCCCCGTTTGTTTCATCGCTCCCATGCAAGGGTAAAAAGAGGCAGGCCCGTCAGTCCACCTTCCTAAAGGAGCGTGAAGAAGATGATAAGCTTGCTGATTACCTTACTTATGGCGATTGTGATCGGTGCGATCGGGTCCGCCATTGCGCCGGGAGCGATGCCGGGAGGCATCATCGGTTCCATGATCGCCGGGTTCGTCGGCGCTTGGCTCGGCTATCTGCTACTCGGTTCCTGGGGACCCGTCATCGGCGGTTTCGCCGTTGTACCTGCGATTATCGGCGCAGCGTTGTTCGTCCTCCTGCTCGGTCTCGTGGCCAAAGGCCTCAACCGCACAGCGTAAGCTTCGCGTCGCACCGTCTCTAGCGGATTCCCAATACGAATGCAAAGGAGCGATGAAGCATGACTACGGCAAATACAGCCAATGAAAGCAAAAGCAACCTGCTGCTCGGAACGTTGATCGGAGGCGCCGCCGGGGCGCTGATTGCCCTCTTGCTGGCGCCGAAATCCGGACGCGAGCTGCGCGGCGACCTGATGGACGCCATGCAAACCTTGCAGACCAAAGGCCAGGAGCTGATGGCCGCCTGTAAGGAAAAAGCGACCGACACCGTCGAAGCGGTAAGAGAGCAGGGCAGCCAATTGGCAGACAAAGCGCACGACATGACTGACCGCGTCGCGGAAGCGTCCCATCAGGCGCTTGATCGTGCCGCCGATGCCACTCAAGAGAAGCTGGAGAAAGCGCAATCCGCCGGCCACCGCGCCCTCGATAACGCTCAGGGCACTTCCCACAAGGCGATCGATCAGGCCGACCGCGCGGTAGCTTCCTCCAAAGGATAAAGCATTATTGAAAAAAACCGGTATCTCTGCCTCAGCGCAGACGTACCGGTTTTTTCGCGTTGCCGCACCTGCCAGCGCTCCGCCGCCTGTTCGCCTGAAACGGCTGCTCGCAAGCAGCGCCTCTTCTTCGTCGGGTCCGCCCCGCTGGAGGCGGAAGGCCATGTAAACCTCTCGCCCAAAGGATACGACGTGTTTCGAATCGTCTCGCCGACCGCGGTAGGGTATTTGGACTTGACCGGCAGCGGGAATGAAACGAGCGCGCACTAGGAGGAAAACGGCCGGATTACGCTGATGTTCGTTGCGTTCGAGGGCCCTCCTATGATCTTGAGGCTGTACGGAAAGGGCCGCGTCATCCTTCCCGGGAGCACCGACTGGGAGACGTGGGCGCCCCGCTTCGAGCTGCTTCCCGGAGCCCGGCAAATTATCGGCGTCGACGTTGACGCCGTGAAAACCTCCTGCGGGTTCAGCGTGCCCTTCTATACGTACGAGCGAGAACGCGATACGCTGCAGCGTTGGGCCTCGAACAAATGCGACGACGAATTGAACGATTACTGGCGCAGCAAAAACGCTTTGAGCATGGACGGCATCCCGACGCCGCTCGGTCGGCGGATGGCCGAATCCGCTTCCTTCAAGGACGAATGAAGCCCAACAACGAAAAAACTCGCCCTTAGCTGCAAAGGGCGAGTCTATGAACCCAAACCGATATCGCCGGCTCCCGGCTCGGTAAAATAATGTTTCAGCTTGTCGAGAGCCCGCTTCTGGATGCGCGATACGCTCATCTGCGAAACGCCGAGCCGGTTCGCTATCGTCCGCTGCGACTGGCCTTCCACATAGGCGAGATGCAGCACCTGCTGCTCCTCCGGCTTTAGATGAACAAGCGCCTCTTGCAAAGCGAGGCGGTTCTCGACGCGCAGATAGGCGTCGCTCGGACTGCCGATCACGTCGCCGATCGTCGATCCGTTATCTTCGGTGGATAGCGGAGTATCCAGCGAGACATAGTGATAATAATCGCGTCCGGCCAAAATTTCGATCGTTTCCTCGACTGACAGTTCCATTTCCGCGGCGATTTCATCGATATTGGGCGAGCGCTCCAGCTTGACCGTAAGCATGTCCACGACCTGCTGAATCTGGTTGCCCTTTTCCTTGATTCGCCTCGGAACCTGGACATACCAGGATTTGTCGCGCAAATAATTTTTCATATGGCCGATGACGCTTTTCATCATATAGGCTTCAAACTGCACGCCCATCGACAGATCGAACTGCTTCAGCAGCTTCAATACCGACAGTTGCCCCACTTGAAACAGGTCTTCGAACAAATCGGGGCGATTGCGTGACATTTTGCCTGCCGCCATCTTGACCATAGGCTCGTACCGCTGCAGCAAAACCGTAGCCGTATCGTTGCAGCCGGTTTCTTGATATCTTACGATGAGCTCCTCGGCACTCGCATTGGCAAATCGCTCCGAATTCATTTTCATACCATTTCCTCACTCCTGCACACCCGCTTGGTCAGGATGACCTCCGTGCCGATGCCCGTCTTGACCTCGACATCGTCCATGAGCGCCTGCATCAAATAAATCCCGAGGCCTCCCACATGGATGTCGTTGAGCGATTTATCGTGCAGCGATCCGGCCCGCCGCGCCTTCTCCGCATAATCGAAGCTCGGTCCCTGATCCATGACCACAATGCGGAGCCCGTCCTCGATTCGCTCGAAGCGGACCTCCATCAGGCCCGGACTGCCCGGTTCATAAGCATGCACCACCGCATTATTGCACGCTTCGGCGACGGCCACCTTCATATCCTCGATTTCCTCGTACGAGAAACCGAGCTTGGAGCTGATGCCGTAAAGCGTCAAGCGGACCAAGTCGATAAATTCCGCTTCCGCTGGCACCGTGAGACTAACAACATGGGATTCGGGTTTCATACGGTTTCTTCTTTCCTTTCCTATCCGTTAATGAACGCGTCTTGGGACTTCCCGGCGGCCTCATTCGGCTGCAAAAACGGGGTGATGCCCGTCAGATCGAACAGTCGCTTGATTTTCGGCGGAATCTCCCGCACCTCGAACGGCGCTTTCAGCACGTCTCGGGCTTTTAACACCGATACAATCACACCGATGCCGGTGCTGTCAATATATTGCAGGCCGTTCAAGTTCAGCACCAGCTTGCGGCTCGTATCCGCGATGAACGTGTCCAGCGCGCAGCGTAAATCCGAAACTTTGGACAAATCGAGCTCGCCGTGCAAATAAACGGAATTGGCGTGTTCGGTTCGTTGCGTGTCAACATGAAACGATGGTTGTTTATTCATCATACCCGCTTGGTTCCTCCCCGGCGCAGCTTGTTTACTCCAAGAGCCGTGCTGCATTCTACGAATTTGTATGATATTTACCCCGGGGCCGGGCGCTTGAAACAGAGCGGCCGGAATTTCCTGCCGGTTGGGACCGGACCCGGCTCAGGTCTGTTGCGGATAAGCCCGTCGCTCCGCTTGCGGCTTACAGCTGCGAAACGCCTGCCATAGCTCGATCGCCACGGGCACCGCCTGCATGACCGTCGCGACCTTATCCCTCTCAGGCCCGCCTCCCTTTACCGCCTCGGTGCGGATGCTCCCCGCTACCGAGGCAGAGGCTTGCTTGATCGAGGAGGTGATGTCCTGCACCGCATCGCCGATATTTTTGACGGAGCAGACGACCGAATCGATCGAGTGCAGCTTGTTGCGGACATCGACGGTCACTTCGTTCGTATGCCGCAGCATCTCCGCCGCTTCTTTGCTGATTCCGTTCACCTGCTGCTGCAGCTCCCGGATCGTCTCGTTGGTCTGCAATAGCACGGTTGACAAGGAACGCAGAGTCATGATCAAAAAGACGACCAGCACCGCGAAGGCCAGCGCAATGACGGCCACACTGATTTCAATAATCATTCGTTCATCTCCTCCACTCTTTTGTAAATGCGGTTCGCACCCAGCTTGGAATGTTCTTACCCAGCGCGGTCCCGCTTGAAACCTGCGGCTCTAAACGGACCTTGACCATGTTTCATCCGCCGCCGGGACGGGGTAAGAAGGCTCAGGCAGGACAATCCATGACGAAGCGGAGGGAACCAACATGGCTAACGTATTGGAGAAGGAAAAGGAAGCGACATCGGCCAAGAACGCGAAGGATACGAAAAAAGCAAGCGGACTGCACGCGCTCCTGAGTAGGCAGGTCGCCAATTGGGCCGTGCTTCATATTAAAATTCACCAGCACCATTGGTATGTGAAGGGCCCGAATTTCTATGCGCTGCATGTGAAATTCGAAGAGCTGTACGGAGAAGCGGCCCTGACGATGGACCAGCTCGCGGAGCGGCTGCTGTCGGTCGGAGGTCGGCCCGTATCGACGACGAAGGAGATTGCCGCGGCCGCTACGATCAAGGAGCACGAGCCGTTCGCCTCGGCAAGCGACATGGTGCAGTGCCTGCGCGACGACTTCTCGCTGGTGATCGAAGAAACGGGCGCAGCGATGGAGCTTGCGGAGCAGGAAGGCGACGAAGGCACCCACGATATGCTGCTGGAGCTGAAGACGCGCCTGGAGAAGCATGTCTGGATGCTGAACGCTTATTTGAATGTATAAAAATGGCAAGGACGGAGGTGTGCAGCCTCCGTCCTTTTTATCATGACAGCATGTATAGTTTTCAGCGGAGCTTAAGACCTACGGGGTGGAGATCAGCGGCAGGTACTGGGCCAGAATGCTCTGGACAAGGCGCAGCCGCTCCTCCTGCGGCATCTCCTGAAAATCGCTTGTTTGCATGTGCATGGAAACGGCTCCTTTTGAGCTTTCCTACCATAAATGTGTGCAAAGCAAAGCGTTTTTATAAACTATCACGCCGTAAGCCGCTCTTGGCTCCCGCCTCCGCGGGCCGCCATAGCTGCTCAAGCAGCGTGACCAGTATCGTCCCGAACAGCAGCGCGTTGCCGAACACGTACGCCAGCATCGGCGGCAGCCCCTGAAAAGCCTCCGCAGGCAAGAACATTAATCCGACGCTGCATACCAGCGTGATGCCGAAGATCGTCAGCCGACGCAGGTCCAGCGCTTCCTTCGAGATCGACTGCATGGCGATGACGATCATTTGCACGAAGGAAGCAAGCAGCGCGGCGCTCGCTACCGGCCCGGGAAGCATAGCGACGGCCCGCACCACGGCGGGGACGAAAGAAATCCCCGCGAACAGCAGCGCGGCGACAAGAAACGGGCGCAGCCGGGTCTGCTCTGTGATGCGGATAAAGCCCGCCGTGACCGGCAGCGGCACGACGGCAATCGTTGAGAAGAGCGCGGCGATACCGTGGGACAAGCCTCCCGCGAAGACACCGCGGTTCAGCGTCCGCTTCGGGTCCCGGACGGGCTCCGGCGGCATCGCATCGCGAACCGCCGTTACGGCGGCGATCGTGTTGGACAGCAGGATAAACGTGAACAGCGCTGCGGTCAACGCGATTCCCGCATCCCACTGCGGCGCTCCCCAAGCGAAGAGCTCCGGCAGTTGAACCGGCGCAGCTGCGGCGGCCGGTGATCCGCCGCTGAGGCCGAGCAGGCCGTAACCGGCCCAGCCGGAGATAATGCCGATCATCACGGCATACTGCTTCACCCAACCCCGGCCTTTGAGGGAAAGCAGGAGCACAAGGCCGAAGATCGCGATGGATACCAGCGCTGTTGCCGGGTCTGGACGAACGGCCGCCCCTTGCAGTCCGAGCATGCCCTTCACGAAGACGCCGCTAAGCTGCAAAGCCAGAAGGAACAAAAACGTTCCCGTGACAAGCGGGGTGAACAAAAACAGCAGCTTGTGGACCCAGCCGGTCAGACCCAGAACGACCAGCAGCAAGGCGGCAATGGCGACGCCTCCCTCGAGCAGCGGCAGCATGTCCCGCGCGCTCCCGCCCTGCTTGACGGCTACGTCCGCCATGATGACGAAGACGCTGACCCATGAGCCCGCAGGGCCGTCGGCAATCGGGTACCGGTGGCCGATCCAGCCCTGTAGAAACGAGCTGAGGCCGACGACCAGAAAGGTCCGCTGCATCAGCGAGGAAATCTCCTCCGGCGACAAATGAAACATACCGCCGATGACAATCGGCAAAGAAATCGAACTCGCAAGCAAAAACATAAACCACTGCAAGGTGCTCAAGCTGCCGCCCAGGGCAAGCTTTCTCATGCGGTTTCCTCCCAGATGCAAAGAAAGGGGCTAGCGCGCCCCCGCTTTCCGTAAAATTTGCTCAATCTCGCCGAACCCGCGCTGCTTCGCATGCGCAAGCGCCGTCACCCCGTCTTTATCCGGGATGTTCACATCCGCCCCATGCTCCACGAGCAGCCGGACGGCTTGCTGATGCTTCTCGCCCCCGCTGCCGAGCACGACCGCTTCCATCAACGCCGTCCAGCCCAGGTTGTTAATGTGATTGACATCCACTTTGGTCCGCGTCAACAACTCACGGATCACGTCCAAATGCGCGCGTTCGGCTGCGGGGATGAGCGCGGTGCCGCCATACCGGTTCGTCAACTTCGGGTCGGCCCCCGCCTCGATCGTCAGCTTCAAAATGTCCAGCAAGCCTTCGGCGCCGGCATACAGGAACGGATTGTTCAGCCGGTTGTCGCGTTCGTTGACGTCCGCTCCCGCTTCGATCAGCAGTTTCACCGCCTCCGGCTTGTTCGCGTAAGTCGCCGCCATCATCGGCGTGCGGCCCTGCGGGTCCTTCGCGTTTTTATCTGCTCCTGCCTTGAGCAGCCTCCGGAGCTCAGCCGTATCTCCGCGCTCCGCGGCGGCAATCAGCGCTTCATTCATCTGCCTCACATCTCCTTTAGGTTCAACTTGAACGATTCCGGGTGCAGGCGCTTTTGGAGACTCCTCGCAGCCGGTCAGCAGCATGACGGGCAATACCAGATACATCCATCGCATCGGTCCACTCCTGCCTCCTACTTTGCTTCTCTGCTTTCTTATGCTAACATGAGCTTTACCTATACGAAAAATATTTATATTATTCATTTTCCATATGATCATCATATCGTTAGGCAGGTGGTTAGGATGGACATCAGGCAGCTTCGCTATTTCATTGCGATTGCGGAGGAACGGCAAATTACAGCGGCGGCCAAAAGGCTCCATATGGCCCAGCCGCCGCTCAGCCAGCAGCTTCAGCTGATGGAGCGGGAGCTTGGCGTGACGCTGCTGGAGCGGCAAGGGCGGCAGCTTAAGCTTACGGAAGCGGGGCGCTTACTGTACAAGCACGCCTTGCACATTACGAAACTGTTCGAGGAGTCGCAGATCGAGGTCAAAGAAGCCGGAATCGGATTGACCGGAAAGCTGAGCATCGGGGTCAACACGTTATCGGACGGAGGGCTGCCGGAGCTGCTTCGGACATTTCGCGAGAAGTTTCCGGCAATTACGTACAAAATTCAGCAGAACGAATCGGCCCAGCTCTGCAAGCTGGTCAAGGAACGGGCGATCGAGCTGGCGATTGTCCGGTTTCCGCTGGACCTCAGCGAGTTCTCGATCCGGCATTTGCGGGAGGAGCGCTTTTTTTACGTCACCTCCCGCCGCCGCAGACCCTTGGACGGGAAGTCGATTTCGCTTGGGCAAATCGGGCAGGAGCCGCTGATCCTCCCCAGCACGGAAGGACTCGGCGTGTATCAGATGATCGTGGAGGAGTTCGCCCGGCACGGGTTGAAGCCGAACGTCTTGTCCGAATGCTCCGACATCGCGATGCTGCTGGAACTGGTCTCCTCGGACTTCGCCGCCACGCTGGTGCCGGAATCGGTGCTCGAACTGCACCGCGGCTTCGACTTGCAGGTTTATGAGCTGGCGGGGACGCATATCGCCTCGTCATCCGTGCTGATTTGGCTCAAGGACCACTACTTGTCCAAAGCGGCGCAGAACTTCATCGAACTGACCGGCGGAGCTCCGCTATAGCAACTCGTTAACCCTAAAGCGCCGACCGCACGTCCCTTTTCCAGCAATGACATAAGGAAGCAAAGCTTGGAGAATACTATACCCCAAGCTTTGCTACTTTGCATTTCATTACGGAGGACGGATGAACGATGAAACGTTGGATATCCCTTGGCATGATCGGCGTGCTCGCGGCTGGGCTGACGCTCGGCGGATGCGCCCAGAAGCCCGCACCGCCTAACAATGCGGGAGCCGGCGGCGCGCCGGCAACGGGTGGCGACACGCTGGCAGGCGCGAAGTTCAATATCGGCATGGTCACGGACATCGGCGGGGTCAACGACAACTCCTTTAACCAAAGCGCCTGGGAAGGGTTGCAGCGGCTTGCGAAAGATACCGGGGCACAAGTGAAATATTTGCAGAGCAAGAGCGATTCGGAATACATCCCGAACCTGAACCAAATGGTCAAGGGCAACTTCAACCTGACGTGGGGCATCGGCTTCATCATCGGTGATGCGGTGAAGACGGTGGCGGCGCAAAATTCGAACGCCAAGCTGGCGATTATCGACAATGTCGTCGACGCGCCGAACGTGGTATCCGTGATGTTCGCGGAAAACGAAGGCTCCTATCTGGTCGGCGTCGTTGCGGGTCTGATGACCAAGACGAGCAAAATCGGCTTTATCGGCGGGATGGACATCCCAGTCATCAAGCGCTTCGAAGCCGGGTTCAAAGCGGGCGTGGCTGCGGTCAATCCGAATGCCAAGCTGACGATCAACTATACCGGGGCGTTCGACAAGCCCGATCTCGGCAAATCCGCCGCTTCCACGATCTATAACGACGGCGCGGATATTATTTTTCACGCGTCGGGCGCAACGGGGGGCGGCATATTCAACGAAGCCAAGGACCGTCTGAAGGCCGGCAAGAAAGTATGGGTCATCGGCGTCGATCAGGACCAGTCGAAGCTGTTCGGCGACGACGTGACGTTGACCTCAATGATCAAACGCGTCAATGAGGCGGTCTATCGCATCTCGAACGATCTCATCGCCGGTAAATACGAGGGCGGCAAAACCATCGTGCTCGGCCTGAAGGAAGATGGCGTCGGGCTGCCGGACACATCGAAGAAGAACGTGCCGGAGGACGTGCTCAAGAAAGTCGAAGAATACAAGCAAAAAATCGTTAAAGGCGAAATCAAGGTTCCCGAAAAATGAGCGGCGGCCTGCGCCTCCGCGCCGTCGGCCGCACCTATCCTCCCGCATCGCTCGGCGAGCCGTACGACCCGGGCAACCGTTAACCAAGGCACGCAAAAAAGCCGCATTCCCTGCGCTGTGACCGCTGCTGCGTTCCGCACAACCGGGATGCGGCTTTTCCATTCGGGCTGCATTTCATACGGGGAATATCGGTCCAAGTCCAAGAATGTCCGCTCCATGATCGGTAAGCCCGCCCGCTCACTCAGCCGCAAGACGTTTGATCAGGACGATGGCTTCCGGTGCGCCTTCGCCCTCGCCTCTAGGCTCTACTCGAAGCTCATCCACCAGCGCCTGGAGCAAATACAGGCCGATCAGCGAGTGTTCGAGACGCTCCAAGGCCTCCGCCCCCTCCTGCGGCAGCTTCACGGGACGCAGCGCTTCCCCGAACGTGATATCCGGCGAATCCGTTCCAATCCAGATCTTGAGCTCCGTCTCCCTCAGCGTGAACACTAGCCGCAGCATCGGCAGCCGTTCTCTATCGCCGGCTTGCAGGATCGCATAATTGCACGCCTCGGTTACTGCTACCTTCAAGTCCTCGATCGCTTCGTATGAAAACCTTACGCGGACGGCCACACCATACAGAGCCAAGCGGACCGTGGCCAGATCGTCCGCCCGAAGCGGCACACACAAGACGACGGTTTTCGAGCCGGCCTCCGTTTGCCCTATCATAGTCCGCCCCCTTCTATCGTCAGGTAACGGGACAACCCGGTCATGTCGAACAACCGCCTGATTTTGACCGGCACTTCCTGTACGGCAAACGACGCCTCCTCCGGCTGCCGTTTCTTAAGCGCGGAGACAAAAATCCCGATCCCCGTGCTGTCAATGTAAGTCAACTCCCGCAAGTTCAGCTTGAGCGGCACCGCCCGCTGACCCGCCAGCGGCTCCACGACGGAACGGAATTGCTCGGCCGTGCTCAAATCAAGCTCGCCGGATAAGAACAATACGTTCGCTTCCGGTGTACTTAGCACTTTGACATGGAACTTCTGTGCGTCTCTGTCCATCCGCTTTTACCTCCCTCTGAATCCATGATTATTTGTAGGATAGCAGATTTTGGGAAGTTTTTCACGGCACTCCGCAGAGCACTCTACTGATTTACCAAAGCCTGACCTCTCCCCCGCATGCGGTTTTCCGTTGCATCGTATCCTCCGGGGTTAATCGGTTGCCGTATGGAAATAATGAACGGACAGCAGCTTCCCGGTGTGCTCGTCCAAGAACAGCTTGAGCGCCCGCTGGCCACGCTTGTAGACGATCCCGTCTTCGCCCGTCCAATCCGGCACGCCGAGCGTTTGCCGCAGCGTGTCCGCCTTCATCGCCAGCTTTTTGCCGTCGATCTCGATCGTACCCGCCTGGACGGGAACCATGACGTATTGGACGAAATTATCATACAGGCCGATCCGGCAATCGTCGTACACGAAGGTGCGCTCGTCCTTGAACAGAGGATCGGTTTCCTCGGCTTTCGGCTTGCCCTTTAATTCATAAAGCGTTTTCAGATCGTCCGTAACCGAGATCCCATTGACCCGTTCAAACGTCCATTTGATAGGTTCTCCAACTGCAGTTCCGGCTTCTTGATAGACAGCGGTACCCACAGTGACAGTCTGGTCCGTTGCCGCCATCGCAGACGGATAAGAAAGCTTGTCCAATGCCACAGGCGAATCTTCGGCGGAGCTCCACGAGGCTCCGGTCAGTCCGATTGCAGCCGCGCCGATCAACCACCATTTGCTTAACCGTTTCATTGGAATCACCTCTCCCGTGTTGTGTCAGGCAACGGATCGAGTTCTGACGTTTATTTATTGATATTGATTTAAAATGACATTCTCATCTACGGCAATGACAATGCGTCCGCTCGCCATCTCCTTCTCGTAGAATTCGACCGCCGACATGGACAGCCCAAGAGACAGCAGCTTCTCCCGCAGCGCCATGCCCTCGCACTTGTACAGCGGCGAAACCGTATGCGCCATCGCTTCTACCACGAACCCGATCCGGCTTGTATACTTGGGCTTAAATATCTCCTCCGTCCGGACGTTCTCTTGGGAATTCATCATTTCACCTGCACCTCTCTGTTGGTCTTGTGTTTCGTCGCTTTCGTTCGATACCTATGATTAACCGGGCACCCGGCCTATGAAACATAAATTGGCAACTTTCATAGCATGAGCCAACGGTTTTTCAAGGTGGGCAAATTTATAAATTTTGCGACGTCATGACCATAATCATCCCCACTTTCGTCCCGTTAAAAGGTAGGCGGAGCAGATACCGCGATTAGCAGCGTTTCACCCTTCCATATATTCTTATAACTGTGAGGTACCCTGGCATCGTAATAGATGCTGTCTCCTTCGTTAAGGATGTAACGTTCGTTGCCAAGCACAAACTCCAAGCATCCAGAATGAATAAAAAGAAATTCCTCACCCTCGCTATGGCCCACGCTTATGTCGCCGGAGGTTGCACCTTCTTCCAGAACTCCCCATATCGGCCCCATCTTGTTGTTGCTGCCTTGACTAAGGGCGTACCAAGTAATCCGCGAACTCTCCGAATACACCAATGGTTTGCGTTCGTTGTTCCTGACGACGATGCTTCGCTTTTCTTCACCAAACAAATCGGTAAAATTTACGTTCAGCGCGTTCGCTATGCGCTTCAGAACGCTAATCGATGGATTCGCTTTATCGCGCTCGATTTCACTAAGAAAAGACAACGATATGGATGCTGCTTTTGCTATTTCTTTGAGCGTTAATTTTTGTTTTTTCCGCGTGCTTCGGATGACTTCGCCGATTGAATTCATATGTCCATCTCCTTAACTCGGAAATTATTTCGCTGACACCGAAATTTATTTCGTTATCATAAGTAAAAAAACGTGAATGATCAAGCACTTTCACAGAGGCGGAATTACGGTGTAAAAACGTTGATTCTTCGCTATGATTGGCTTACTATTTTATTTAGGTCGACTAACCAATTTTTTTACCCGGGTACTCATTCATCGTTCTTCCCAGAACAATTTTCATTATTAGCGAAATTTTCAAGGACAGAGAGGTGTACTGCCTATGATCAAAACCCCCAAGATCTTTCAAGTAGGAGACGTTACCATTACTCGTGTCACCGAAATGGCGCTAGGTGGTATTTCGCCAGAAATTTATTTCTCTGGATCGTGGAATCCGGCGTTTCTGGAGGAGAATCGGAACTGCCTTCCGGCTGGTCTGATCGACGGCGATTCTCAGCTTATCGTCAGCATAGGAACATGGGTTGTCAAAACCCCGAAGCATACGATTCTTATCGATACAGCTACTGGAAACGACAAAAATTTGCCGTTAAACCCGGCTCTTGCCAATCTTCAGCTGCCTTATCTTGAGCGCCTCCAAGAGGCAGGGGTTCTGCCGGAAGAAGTGGACTACGTCCTGCTGACGCATCTGCACGTAGACCATGTCGGTTGGAATACGAGGCTTATTGACGGAAAATGGGTGCCGACATTTCCGAATGCTACCTATGTATTCCCCCTCGCGGAGCAGCAGTATTATTCCAGCGAGGCCAGCCATAACAAAGAAAACGAAGCGAACTTTAACGTTTACGAGGAAAGCGTCCTTCCTGTTGTCGAAGCCGGATTAACGCAAACCATCGGTCCCGAGGGTGGGGAATTTCTCGATATCTTCAAGTTCATTCCAACTACCGGCCACAGCATCGGACAAATGTCCATCAGCCTTACTTCCGGCGGAGAAGAAGCTTTATTTGGCGCAGATGTGATGCACCACCCGTTCCAGGTTTTTAACCCCGAATGGAATTCCATGTATTGCGAATTTACCGAGCAAGCCCGTATTTCACGGCGCCGGGTGTTGGAATCCATAGCGGATCGCCCAGTTATTTATTTCAGCTCGCATTTTCCGGAGAGCGCGGCGGGGTATGTCACTCGCAGCGGCGACGGTTTCAAATGGGACTTTGTGTAATCCTTCTACCAATTTAACTTGTGAGAGGCGTTGACCTTATGACAAATCATGGTTTTCCCAGCGAAATTGACATCTTGACTGAAGATCTGCTTATCCCTAGCGATACGCCGGGCATCGAGCTTTATATACGCAATAAACGTCCGGCTTCCATGGATACATTCTCTAACGAAAAAACGATCGTCATGGTTCATGGCGCTACTTATCCGATTGAGAGCCTGTACGACGTGGAACTGGACGGTTTCACTTTCCTGGACTACCTGGCTAGCCATGGCTATGACGTTTATGCCGTGGATGTCCGCGGCTACGGCGGGTCAACCCGACCGTCCGAGATGCAGCAGCCCGCTGATCTTAATCCGCCGCTTGTCCGTACAGAAACAGGGGTTCGAGACTTCGGCACTGCGGTTGACTTCGTTCTGAAGCGCCGAAATTTATCAAAAGTCAATATTTTGGGGATGTCTTGGGGAGGTACGGTTGCGGGAGCCTATACAAGCCGGAACAATGATAAAGTTAACAAGCTTTCGCTTATCGCGCCGCAGTGGTTAAGCTCCAGACCGGTTCCTATCGATACCGGCGGCCCGCTTGACTCGTATCGCCTTGTCGCTGTCGGCGGCATGAAGGAACGCTGGCTGAGCGCCGCTCCTGAACATAAGCGCAGCGATTTGATTCCGGAAGGCTGGTTTGAACAATGGGTCGAAGCAACGCTTGCTTCCGATCCCGGGAGCCAAACCGCTCATCCCGGATATATCCGGGCGACCAATGGCCCTATCCTGGACATCCGTGAATACTGGACAGCAGGCAAAGCTTTCTACGATCCTAGGGCCATTACCGTTCCTGTCCTCCTTGTCCATGCGGAGTGGGATATCGACGTTCCGCTAGAATTGGCCCAGCATTTCTTCACTTCCCTAACCGGAGCCGCTTATCGCCGCTGGGTCGAAATCGGGGAAGGAACGCACATGGTTATGCTGGAGAAAAACAGGCTTCAGGCTTTCCAAGCCATCCGTGGTTTTTTGGATCAAGCCTACGCACCAGCGAAATGAGGCTAAAAAGAAATTACACGCGGAGTGGCTCTTGCGGATAAGTCCGAGGAGAATGCACTTATCGGATCGGAGAATCCCCGTATCCCCTTTTATTTGACGGCGCTCATGCTGCCGTATTCGAGGCAGCTCTTAACACGGATGGAGAACACGAACTCCGCCCCCCGGCAGTCTCCCGGCGCAAGCGCGATGCGGCCGCCCATGAGCTGCACGAGATTTTTGCAGATCGCGAGCCCCAGCCCCGTCCCCCCATATTTGCGGGTTAAGGACGAATCGACCTGCGTAAACGGCTGGAACAGCAAGTCGCGCTTCTCCTCCGGGATGCCGATGCCCGTATCGGAGACGCGGAACTCCAGCTCCAGCTGCTCTTCCGAGCGGCTTAACACGGCGACCGAGACGTGCACGCCGCCCTGCTCGGTGAATTTGACGGCGTTGCCGACCAGGTTGATCAGAACCTGCCGCAGCCGCGATTCGTCACCGATGATGCATTCGGGGATCGACGGATCGATATCGTACGTCAGCTCCAGCGATTTGCTGCGGCTTTCGGCGTGGAACACCTCGTACGTTTCGATCAGGCTCGTCCTCAGGTTCAGCGGCTCTTCTTTGATCTCCATCTTGCCGGACTCGATCTTGGACAAATCCAAAATATCGTTGATGACATAGAGCAGCGCGGCGCCGCTACGGCGAATCGTATCGACGTACTCGCGCTGCTCGGCGTTCAGGTCCGTCTCCACGAGCAGATCGGCCATGGCGATGACCCCGTTCAGCGGGGTCCGGATTTCGTGGCTCATCATCGCCAGAAAGCTCGCTTTCGCCATGGCCGCCTGCTCGGCCGCTTCCTTCGCCCGCTGCAGCTCCCGGGTCCGCTCGTTCAGCAGCTCGGTTTGCTGCTGCAGCTTTTTTTGCGCCAAATTGATGCTGACGAAGCCTTCGATCTTCGACTTCAGCGTGCGCGGCACGAACGGCTTCACGATATAATCGATCGCGCCGACGGAATAGGCCGTGAACGCCTGATCCTGCTCGTCCGGAGCCGCGGTGACGAAGATGATCGGCACCGCCCGCGTTTTTTCGCGGGATTTGATCCATTGGGCTGTCTCGAATCCGTCCATCCCTGGCATGTGCACATCAAGTACGATGACAGCGAATTCATGTCTGAGCAGACAGCGCAGCGCCTCCTCCCCGGAGGTCGCCTTCTCCAGAATATAGTTCTGGTCCTCCAGCACCGCCTCAAGCGCAAGCAGGTTCTCCGGTTGATCGTCCACCAGCAAGATGCGGATCGGCACGTCCATACAAACCCCACCTCATTTGATCTTGCGAAATATTTTCTCTTGCCGATCCAGCGTCTCGTAATGCGCCGCATGCTTCGTAAACGTGATCGACTCCTTATGCCCCAAGACGAGAATCCCCTCCGGGCATAAGCTTTCGTAGAACAGATCGTGCGCATGGTTTTGCAGAATCGAATCGAAATAAATCATGACATTGCGGCAAAAGATGACGTGAAACTCGTTAAACGACCGATCCGTCACCAGGTTATGCTGCGCAAAGACGATCCGCTCCCGCAAAAAAGGATGAAATATGGCCACGTTTCCGGATGCGCCGTAATACCCCGAGAACGCATCCTTGCCTCCGGCCCGCATATAATTTTTGGTATATTCCTGCATTTTCTTGAGCGGGTAAGCGGCGCGCTCCGCCACATGGAGCACCTCTTCGTTCATGTCGGTCGCATAGATGCACGCCTGGTCGTACAGCCCTTCCTCGTACAGCAAAATGGCGGTGGAGTACACTTCCTCCCCCGTCGAGCAGCCCGCATGCCAGATGCGGAAGGACGGCAGCTCCCGCAGCAGCGGCACGACCCGCTCCCGGAACGCCGCGAACACGCTCGGGTCCCGGTACATTTCGGTCACGTGAATGACCAGATCGTCCACCAGACGCTCCGCGCAGCTTCGGTCGTGCAGCGCCCGCTCCTGCAAGCCGGATACGCTGAGCAGCCGCTCCGCGTAGATACGGTGCCAGATGCGCCTACGGACCGACGGATACGCGTAATTGCGAAAGTCGAAGCCGTACAGCCGGTACAGCCCCTCCAGCAGCAAAGCAATCTCGATGCGCTCCCGTTCCTCTTCCTCCCGGGTGCCCCGGCCTCCGTCCGCCTCCGAATAGACGGAGCCGAGCTTGCGTAGCGCCTTCAAGTCCCCGGCCCTTGGGTCGTATAATCCGCCGCTCATTTGTACAACCACACCCGCATGAGCGAGAGAAGCTGCTCGTTATGAACCGGCTTGGTAATATAATCGGAGGCTCCGGCTTGCATGCATTTTTCACGGTCGTCCTTCATCGCCTTGGCCGTCAGGGCGATCATCGGCAGCCGGTCGAATCGCTCGTCGCTGCGGATGGCGCGCATCGCTTCGTAGCCGTCCATCTCCGGCATCATGATATCCATCAGCACGAGATCGAAGTCCGGCTCCCGGTCCAGCGAATCAAGCGCCTGCCTGCCGGTCTCGGCGAACGCCACCTGCATGCCGAGGCCTTCGAGCAGATTGGACAGCGCGAACACGTTGCGGATGTCGTCGTCGACAAGCAGCACCTTCTTGCCTTTGAATACCGTTTCGATGCTGTGCAGCTTCTGAAGCACCTGCTGCTTCTCTTCCGGCAGCTTCTCCTCAACGCGGTGCAGGAACAGCGACGTCTCGTCAAGCAGCCGCTCCGGCGACTTCACATCCTTGATGATGATCGATTCCGCATATTTCTTCAAGCGCAGCTGCTCTTTCTTGTCCAGCGTCTTACCAGTATAAAGCACAATCGGCAGCCGCCGCAGCGCTTCGTCCGCTTTGATCCGGTCGAGCAGCTCGTAGACGGACGGCTCCGTCATTCCATAATCGAGCACCATGCAGTCGAACGGCTGCGCCGCCAGCACCGCCAGCGCCTCCTCGCCGCCCGCTACGGCCGTAATTCGGACGTCGTCATGAGCGATCAGGTTCACCAAGCTATCGCGCTGCTCCTCGTCCGGCTCAACAATGAGCAGATTGCGCAGGTCGCGGTTCAGGAACGATAAAATATGCGTAAACGCCTGCTCCAAATGCTCTTTGCCGGACGGCTTGCGCAGCCAGGCGATCGCTCCCATCGACAGCCCTTGATGCACCTCGTCCACGACGGAGATGACATGAACGGGAATATGGCGGGTGGAAGCGTCGTTCTTGAGCTGCACGAGCACGGACCAGCCGTCCATGACCGGCAGCTGGATATCGAGCAGGATCGCATCCGGCTGGAGGGTCTTCGCGAGCTGAAGCCCCTTATCCCCTTGCAGCGCGACGACCGCCTTGAAGCCCCGGCTGCGCGCCATGTCCAGCAAAATCGCGGCAAAATGCGCATCATCCTCGATAATCAGCAGCACCCGGTCGCCTTCCGCAATGCTGTCGCGGTCGTCCGCGAAGGCGGTCGCCGGCATCTTGCCGCTTTCGGCCGCTTGTGCGAGCGCCAGCGGCGAAAACTGCGGCCATGGGTCCGGGGCCGCGGCCGAGGGCGGCATGACGGCTGGCGCCGCTTCGGCCGCGCCGGACGCCAGCCGCACATCGTGCGGCAAATACAGCGTGAACCGGCTGCCGCGGCCCTCCTCGCTCTCCAGCTCGATCGCTCCGCCGAGCAGCAACGCCAGCTGTCGGCTGATCGAGAGGCCGAGCCCCGTCCCGCCGTACTTGCGGCTCGTCGTTCCGTCCGCCTGCTGGAACGCCTCGAAGATCAGTTGCTGCTTATCGGGAGAAATCCCGATGCCCGTATCCTCGATCTCGAAGGCGACCATCGGTCCCGGCTCCGCGAGCTGCCGTATCGTGAGGCGAACGCTCCCAGAATGCGTAAATTTGAAGGCATTGGACAGCAAATTTTTCAAAATTTGCTTCAGCCGCCCGCTGTCCGTTTGTATCCGTCCCGGCGTCTCGCCGCCGAAGTCCACCTCGAAGGACAGCCCTTTGGATCGGGCCAGCGGTCCGAACGCTTTTTTCATCAATTCGGCCGTCTCTTGCAGGCAGACCGTCTCCTCATGCAGCTCCATCCGGCCGGACTCGACCTTGGCCAAATCGAGCACATCGTCGATCAGCTTAAGCAAGTCGCAGCCGGACGAGTAGATCGTCTCGGCGTACTCCACCTGCTTGCCCGTCAAGTTGCGCTCCTTGTTCTCCTTCAGCAGTTGGGAAAGGATCAGCAAGCTGTTGAGCGGCGTCCGCAGCTCGTGCGACATGTTCGCCAGAAATTCCGACTTGTACCTGGAAGCCAGCGCCAGCTCCAGCGTCTGCTTCTCCAGCTTCTCCTTGGCCAGCTCGATCTGACGGTTGACCTCCTCCGTCTCGCGGACTTGCTCTTCCAGCTCCACCGTCTTGCGGACCAAGGTATCGTTGCTCTGCTCCAACACCTCCTGGTGCAGCTGCAACTGCTCCTCCGATGCCCGCAGCGCCCGCGTCTGCTCCTCCAGCTTCTCATTGGAAGCCTTTAGCTCATCCTGCTGGGACAGCAGCTCCTCCGACTGGGTCTGCAATTCGTCGGTCAGCGCCTGATGAATGCGCAGCAGCTCCTCGATCCTCAAACGTCCCATCAACGCGTTCAGCGTCACGCCGAGGTTCTCGCTCGTCTGCTTAATCAGCTTCTGCTCCAGCTCCGAGAACGTCTTCAACGACACCAGCTCGAACACTGCGATCACTTCGTCGTCGTACTCGACCGGCTGGACCGTCAGCGTCAGCGGCTCCAGCTCGCCGAAGGCGGAGCGGATCACGCCGTATGGTCCAACGACGCCCTCGACCGTGATCGGCTTGCCATCCTTCGCGCTCTGCCCGACAAGCCCTTCGCCTAGCGGAAGCTCGGCAGCGGCCGTGCTTTCCGATCGGGCGTACGTACCGGCAAGCGCCAGCTTACCGCCCGCCGCCGCCTGCTTCAGCACATAGAACGCCCCGTCCTGCGCGCCGACGATCCGGGCCAGCTCTCCGATGAACGTTTGCGCCATCTCCTCCACTTTGCGCGAATCCTCCAGCATCGCATACATGTGCGCAATCTGGGTTTGCAGCCACAGCGTATCCTCATTCGCTTTATGGAGCGCCCGTTCATTCGTCGTCGCCTGCTCCAGATTGTCCGCCAGCCGGTTGAACACGTCCGCAAGCTTGCCGAATTCGTCACTGGACGTAACCGGCACCCGGTAAGCCGCGTCTCCCCATTTCCCGCTCGCAAAATTCGTAAGCATCGCCGAAAGGACGTTCAGCCCCCGGGTAAACCCGGGCACGATCCACAGCATGATCGCCACACTCAGCAGCAAGCCGGCCAGCGTCAGCAGCCCGGTATAGGTCAACGTCTGTTGGTTATCGCTCAGCGCCTGCTTGATCGCCGCATCCATCGCCTCATCGTGGAAATTCGTCAAATTGCCCATGCTGCTTGTAAAATGATCCTGCAGCTCAATCCCCACATTCGTGCGAAGCGCGTTCGCCTCCGCTTGTTTGCCGCTTTCGTTCAAATGGACGACCTGTTTCTTAAAGTCCAGGAAGCGTTTGCCGTGCAGCAGCACTTCGTCGGCCAGCTCCCGTTCCTTCCCTTCCTTGGAAAAACGATCGATCTGCTGAAGCCCTTGCTTGACCTTTACGCTGATTGTCTTGACCGCTTCGGCATTTTTCTTGTCGCTGTCGGTCGAGTCGATCAACAGCAAATTTACGATGCCCTTGGCAAGCTCCGCCGCGTCGTTGCGCACCTGCGTACTGATCCGTACCTTCTGGTACCGGTTCTCGTAAATTTCCTTCATCACGGAATCCGTGCTGGTCAGCCGGCTCATGCCGATGCCCGCCAAAGCAAAAATCAGCACCAGCAGGATGCCGAATCCCATAAACAGCTTCGTCTTCATCCTCATCAGTTCATTTCCTCTCCCGTCCCTTTCTCTCTCTTCGTATGGTCTTAATTCGTGGCCACCAGCTACGTAGCGGTGATCAGCACCATGCAAATATCGTCGCTCTGCGCCTCCCTCACGTCCTGAGGCAGCAGAGTCTCGACGAGGCATTCGGGACTGGGCGCCTGATGAATGCAGCTTTGCAGACGCAGCGCCAGCAGATCAGATTCCGCCGCGTCCTCCGGGTAATCCTCCGGCAGCGGCAGCGCCTCCAGCAGCCCGTCCGTATACAAGGCGATGCGGATCGGCCGCTCATACGTGAAGATGCTCTTCGTAATCTCCATCTGATCGAAGAAGCCGACGGCGCAGCTTCCCTGATTGAGCGCCATCGGCGCTTTTCCCTCTTCAAAAAGAAACCCGGGCGGATGGCCCGCGTTCACGTATTCGATCGTCTTGGTCCGGGTATCGATCAGCAAATAAATCGCCGTAAAATAGTAGATGACCGACGGATTTTTATGATTGAGCTGGTTCATGTACCGGTTCAGCTCCGTTACGACGAACTCCGGCGAGACGAAGCGCGTGATCGTGTCCTGCATGACCGAGGAGATGAACATGCATACCAGCGAAGACGAAATCCCGTGGCCCATTATGTCCAGAATGATGACGCCGTGCCGGTCCTCGTCAATCCGGTACCATGCGTAAAAATCGCCCGCCAGCTCGAACGACGGGTAATACGCGGCGCTGATTTCGAGCCGCTCCTTCTTCAAGGGCGGGCTGAGCACGCTGCCCTGCACTTGTCTGGCCAGCTCCAGCTCCTCGCGGATACGGGCATCGTTCGCCTTGTGCCAATCCTTCTCGTATTTGAGGCGCAGCGCCGAGCGAATCCGCGCGATCAGCTCGATTTTGTTCACCGGCTTCATCACGTAATCCATCGCCCCAGCATCCATCGCCTCCGCCAGCTTGTTGGAATCGCCGAGCGCCGTCACGATAATGACCGGGATATCCTTCAAGCGCTCATCCTGCTGAATGCGGCGGCAAGCTTCGATCCCGTCCATCTCCGGCATCATCATATCCATCAGGATCAAGTCAACCGGCACCTTGCCTCCGTCCGCATACGCGGTAAGCCGCTGCATCATTTCCACCGCCGAAGCGGCTTTCCAGAACGAATCATATCCTGCGCTTTTCAATATTTTTTCGATCACCATGAGATTGACCGGGTTATCGTCCACGATGGCAATGTTCATACCTTGTTCGTCTCTCCCTTGTCTGTGTGCATCCTTTCCCCGATTGGCAAAGGTCCGTTCTTCCCATTATAGCTTTTTTTACAGCCTTATTAACCGAAAGCGGAACGCTTGAATCAGCCCGAGCGTCGCGGCGGGTTTCCTCCCAAGCCAAAGAGCACCTCGATCCTTTTGCGGGTCTCAAGGTGCTTCGGTATCTTTTTGGGTCTAGGCAAAAGCGGCATACGTGAGCTCCCGGAACTTTTCCTTCCCCGGGGACGGGACCTGGAGATCGGTCCATAGCTCCTCCGCCTTTTGAACGCATACGGACTGCACGATCTTGGTATATTCGATGCAGCCGGAATCCGCGATCAGTTGCATATACTGCTCCTTATCCTGCACAAGAGCGTCTGCGGTAATTTTTCCTTCATAATACTCCTTCACCGGGCGAAACGCTTCGCTGTCCACTTTGAGCAGATACAGCACGGGCAGCGTCCGCTTGCGAAGCAGCAAATCGCTCTTCACGTCGAATTGGGCGATGTCCTTCAGATCGTTCTGGATCTGATGAATCATCCCGACGCAATCCGCCAGATCGTCGATCCGCTCCATCGTCTCTTCGCTGCAATCCGTCAGACAGTACCCCATCAGACAAGCGAACCGGAACAAGGACCCGGACTTCTCCTGAATCATGGTGAGATAATCGTCGACCTCGGACACCTCATTCGTGACGTCCTTATGCTGTCCGCTGACCGATCGGGACAGCATCTTGCTGATCTCATAAAGCGGACGTCCGTTCACTCCGCATTGGCCGATCTCCCCCATGAAGCCCGTCAGCAGGACGAGCACCGCATTTAACGCCACCTCCGGCGGATACCGCATCCATGGCTTGCTCTCGTGATCCTGATCTTGCAGGTCGTCGACGATATCGAAGCAGAGAAGAATCAATTCCGTCGCCGCGGCCAACCGGTCGATATGCGGCGAAGCTCCTCCCAGCATGTCATGAGTGCAGCGCGTGATGCTCGCCCACGACCCTTGTTCCTGCGCCTTTTCCTCGATGAACGCTTTGAGCAAAGCATTGAGATTTTCCGCGCCCACATGATCGTCTACCATCCGGTACATATGCTCTACTGTCTCCCGATCCAACCGCCCGTCCCCCTAGTTGTCCTGATCAAGTGTCTATGTAATGCCTGCTTTTAATGAATTTCTCCATCGCTTCCATTCTCGACTTCGCGCCCAGCTTATCGTAGATTCGGCGCAGGTAATTATCGACGGTACGTTTGCTCATGTGGATGCGATCGGCAATCTGATCGTGCGTGGCCCCCTTGACGACCATGCCCATCATCATCACTTCTTCATCGTTCAATTCTTCATAGGATGGCGAGCCGCTCAATTGAATCTGGTGATACAGCGACAGCGGCAGCATCGTATGGTTGTCCAGAATGCAGTTCACCATGTTCTTGATCGTTCTGATACTGGACTCCTTCGAAAGCACGCCGCTAACTTTCAGCTCAATGAGCCGATTCATCGCCTTCGTCAAGTCGTGACCGGTAAAAATCACAATATGAATGTGCGGATATTCCTTCTTGATTTGCGCCGCGACCTCGGTCCCTGACAGATCGGGAAGCTGGTAATCCAGAAAAACGAGCCCCGGCTGGTGCTTCTTGATCTGCTCCATACCTTCCTCGGCGCTGCTGGCTATGCCGACCACTTCAATGCAATCCATTTCCTCCAATAATTCCCTCGTTGCGCGGGCAACGAGAGGATGATCATCGATGACGAGAGCTTTGACCGTTTCGTTCATACGGACAACACCTCCCGGACCGGAATCGTAATAACAAGCTTCACACCGGCGCCTTGACGCGAATCGAACTCCAGCTTCCCGTTTAAATGCATGATACGACCTCTCATTTGCTCCACTCCCATCCCAGATGCTCCAATCTCCATGCGAGGTACTTGCGTGCTGTCAAACCCGACGCCGTCGTCTTCATAAGTCAGGCAAAACCTGTGATCCTTTACTATCATGGCAAAGGATACTTTCGAAGCCTGCGAATGCTTCTTCGCATTGTTAAGCAGCTCCTGAATAACACGGAAAATATGCCTTTTCGTCTTCAAATCCTTCAACTCGATAGCGGAAGCGCCCTCCTCCTTGAACTCGATCTCGAATGGCGTATGGTACGCTTCCTTGTCCAGATACGTCCGCACGGTTTCGATCAATCCGATCTCCTTCAGCAGGAACGGATTCAATTCGAAGCAGCTTTGCCGCAGGCTGTTGTTGATCAACTCAACGAAATTGACAATGTTGTTCAAATGCTCCTTATCTTCCTTGTTCATCGCGTACTTGTCCAGCAACGACACGAATCGCCGCTTGAGAAAAAACAAATCCTGCATCGTCGTATCGTGAAGATCGGCGGCGATCCGGAGCCGTTCTTCTTCCTGCAACTCGAACATGATTTTGCGGAACCATTGAATCTCCTGCGCCGACTGCTCGTCGGGCAACTGCGCCGCCAGCAGATGCATCTTCGCCGTCAGCTTGCGGATCAGGTGGACATTCTCCAGACTGACTTCCAAGTAGGACGTAATCAGGTGAAGCCATTGAACCTCTTCCTTGCCCAGGAAGGTATTCGCTTTGTTGCGTGTAATAACCAGATAGCTGGCGTACTCTTCATGACGAGTAATCTCGATACAGGTGTATAGCGGATGCTGGAGCCAAGTCGACGAGCGGATCATCTCCTTGATCTCCGCCGTATCGATCTCCCCTTCGTCGATGATCTCGGTGTCGTGCTCGTACTGGAACACGATCGCGCCGCCTCTCACCTGAAGCGTGTCGACGATGTCCACGAGGACAATTTCTTTCAGATCGCGGAAGCTGGAGATAGCTCCCAGACTCTTGGAAATTTTCTTGAGCGCCGTCTGAAGCACATACTTTCTTGGGAATAGGAAGCGTTCGAGCCTCGTTGTTAAGTATTCGGTCGAGTACAAGACGACGGATAGCATGATGATTGAGCCGGTAAAGTGAAATATTATTTCTCTAACCCCCATCGTATCCTGAAACAAGAAAGCGCAACTTCCCGTAAAAAGAGCAGATGGTACGATGGCAAGCAGAGCGGCAAAAACAAACCGCCGGAGTACCAGACCGATATCATATAACTGATTCGAAGCGATCAAATACGCAAATGAGATTGGTAAAAATAAAATAAACCAGCTTGTATAGACAGCATCTACGATTTGAAACCCGGTAATTAATCGTGGAAGAAACGATAAACAGATTACGGGCAAGAATGAAATTAATAAAGAAAACCATACACTTCTTACAATGCTTGATAAATACGACTTTTCTTTACGAACTTTAAAGAATAAAAATGTTAATACGTAAATATTTATTAAAAATCCTATAATAAAAAACCATAACGTTAAATCACCATTGTAATTGTGAATGGTGGGAGCCAACGGAGAAAAATAAAGAAGTCTTATTATGAATCCTAAAATAGCAACCGAGTACAAATATTTCAAGCCATTCGAGGGTAATTGTATGCCTCCTTTTTCCTTGAAAAAAACAACTAAGAAATGAAAGAAAACAATAGGTAGAACCATCATGAAGTTTGTGATCAAAATTTTTCCAACAATGTCTCCCCTCACAGACACCCCGCGGCTCATGTAGATGATGGCACAGGTAAGAAAAACGACTGCAAGCAACTTTGCCGATGGAGAATGCCTCATTTTCCAATATAGTAAGCCAGCCATAAATAAGCAAACTACTTCATCTATTAACGGAACAATATCGTAGGTCAGGAGACTTTTATTGAAAACTTCGACTTTATGCTCAAGCCCGTCTCTCGATACAATAAAATTGTGAGCTTGTTCTACAGCCTTCCATTTTCGAATTGAAGGGTATTTGTTGGGATCTTCTCCGTCCACCTGCTTAATGATATCCCCGACCTTTACATCAAGCTCACTACTTACGCTAATCTTGTCAACTTCTACAATGACCCACTCGTTCTTTTGGTTCAATTCGAGATTAATTCCAGTATAGGGAAATTTAAAAGTGATATATATGCACCAAATTTGTAATCCGATAAATATTGACATGAGAGCACATAATATTATTTTATTTCTCATACATCTCTCCCTAAATCCCTAAATACTTACTTAATTTAAATTTACTTGATATACTTCTCTAATAAAATCATCTTATAAAAGGGGATGCCAAAATGCTAACCATCCAATTGACACCGCAGTTGAGTCATGTCGTACATTTGTTGAAGAATGTCGACTTCCAAGAAAATGTAAGCGCTTCTAAGAACTTATTTTTATTGTCTAAGTCTGAAGCTACTGCAGTAATCAGGAATTTCGATAGATCTTCAAATCAATATAAAGAACCAAAACAGCCTCTTTGTCATTGGGACTAACTTAAGTATTATTTTACCAAATTGATAAAAGAGTGTATATTAGGTCTTTCCTAGCATACACTCTCTTATCAATTTGTGCGATATTCGATAAGATGTAACAACTTTTATATTGAGGTTAGTGAGAATAGATTCTATTCGTTTTGAATTCAGGATCATCGGATTTTTTTCATGTATTGGTATTTTATAGGTGTGCACGTTTCCGCGGTAACACTGAGGAGCAACTTGGGTAAGCTCAATGTAACGGCATAGCAGGGGGAGCAGTCGTACCAGATCGTGAACACTTCTTTCCATTCCCACACATGGCGAAGTAGCGCAGATAAGCTCAGCAGCATGTCAAGTCGCTCTTTACTCTCCTCACTCAGTGTATCCGCAGGCGGATTCACAAGCGATGGTTGGCTTTCAGACGGGCCTTCGTCTGCTGGACGGTTTTTCGAACCTCCTGCACGCTTTCGATCACATAGCCGTGAACCATAATCGCCTTTCTCTCGACATCATATCCCAAGCGAACAGATTGGTAAGATGTTTGAAAAAGGATTTAGTACTAAGAAAAGTAATAATAATAGTGGACTTGGATTATTTATTGTTCAGAGAATTATTAAACAATATAAGGGAAGGATTTTAGTCATGCCAATGCAAGAAGGTAACAAGTTCGAAATCATTATTCCTTTATAGCAAAACTATTTTTCTCTTATGTCATTAAACAAGCTGACGACAGTTTCGTTTGACGCCAGCTTGACAAGGAGCGAGTTAAGTAATCTGCTCTCGGACTTCTTTAGGGATTGTTTTGAGAAAGAATTCCAATTGTTCAGGCCTGATGAATTTTAGCATCTTCTTTTTCTGTTCAATGCTTAAGTCCGGGTTACAAAGCGCTGTTCTAACTCGTTCTTGAACTGATCCTTGTATTTCACTTCGATATCTTTCAATGTCATTGTTCACCACCTTATCTCCTTTGTTCATTATTTACAGTAGGAATCAATGGTGTCTAGTAATATCTCAACATAGCGCCTATAGTCGAACCATTTCTTATCGATATGGATTTCTGTATTATCATCAATCATTCGTAACGCTTCACGCGGATTTAAGATATCATATCTTGGCTCATACATTTCAGTGAAGGGTGGACGTCCATTTACATCCATAGGAATGATGGGTTTTGCCCCAAGCAAGTATGCCTCGTATAATGCTAAGGTTAAGCTTCCGCCGATCGTTACTGAAATGGCGGCCTTTGCCTTTGACAGAAGTCGGTAATACTCTTGCTGGGGTAACTTCCCAACTTCAATGCCCAAATCCCTCCACAAGCTCACAGGGTAATGGATCTGCGGCTCAACGGGAGAGGTAATCACGGTTCGATACCCCTTATCTTTGAGTTCCAGTAACTATTCAGGTACACATTCAACACAAATAGGGGGTGCGAAGCACCCCGGCAGGAATCGAAAATGAATTATTGTA
>NZ_JANAVJ010000001.1 GCF_024213375.1 Paenibacillus sp. MZ04-78.2
CTGCGCCGCTGCTTGCGCTCCCGCGCCTGCGCCCGTCCCCGGCTGCGCCGCTGCTTGCGCTCCCGCGCCTGCGCCCGTCCCCGGCTGCGCCGCTGCTTGCGCTCCCGCGCCTGCGCCCGTCCCCGGCTGCGCCGCTGCTTGCGCTCCCGCGCCTGCGCCCGTCCCCGGCTGCGCCGCTGCTTGCGCTCCCGCGCCTGCGCCCGCCCCCGGCTGCGCCGCTGCTGGCGTCCCCTCTCCGTTGGGTTTCGCCCCGATCAGCAAGCTCGCCGTATCGCGAAGCTGTTGAACAAGCTGCCGCACGTTTTGCAGCAGCTCGCGGCTTTGCGGCAACAGCGCAGCGTTCCCTTCCAGCACGCGTCCTGCAAGTTGTCCGAGCTGATCCAAAACCTCATGAAACGGCGGACCCTGCACCGCCTGCCGCACCGAAGAGACCGTCTCCGGAGTTAGCGGCAGTCCTTTTTGGAACGCGACGACAGCCGACGGAAGCCATGCTTCTTGCGGCATATTCGGAGGCATTTGAGCCTGCAGCTTCGCAAACGCCTGCACATTTTCCTTTGTCAAGGTAACTCCTGTCTGATTCAGAAATTGCACCAACTGCCGGTTTGCCGGAGAATCGGGAAGTCCCATCGTTTTCACAATATCCGCAAGAGATCCGTCCGATAGTTGCACGTTCGACTGCAGCGGCTTAAGGACCACCTGTCCGTTCGGCGATTCCGGCTGCACTTGAAGCATCGTCACTTCCCCCGGTTTCAGCGGCACTTCGAGCTGAGCCCGTACCTGCACCCCTCCGATATTGACTACAGCATCCTTCTCCGGTCCAACCTGAAGCACCATGCCCTTTACCACTTGCCCGACCTTGAGCTCCAAGGCCTTAGGCTCCGCTGCCTGCGCGTCGCCCGCCAATCCCCGGATCAATCCGCTGATATTCATCGCTGCCGCTCCTTCCATCTATACAAATAAAGCCGGCTTAGGCTACGTTTGCACGTCTCCTTGCCGGCTGCATTTCCGGTTCATTGTATATATCGGCTAACTGCCGGGCTTTTTTCAGCGCAGACTTGCAACGACTAGAATAGCACCTGCTGTTCGTAAACGATGTTTCTTAAAAACGTTTTGCGATGCATCGGCGACGGGCCATATTCTGCCACACGCTCCCGATGCATTTTTGTCGCATATCCTTTATGTATCGCAATGCCGTACTCTGGAAATTCTATATCCCATTGCAAGCACATGCGGTCCCGAGTCACCTTCGCAATAATGGAAGCGGCTGCGATCGACTGGCTTAAAGCATCACCGTGGATAACGGCAAGCTGCTCCACATCCACATCGACTTTCTCGGCATCGACAAGCAGCGAATCGGGAATGGGGTCCAGTTGTTCGACCGCACGCTTCATCGCGAGCCGCGCCGCCTGCTTAATATTGATCCGTTCGATCGTGTCGACGTCCGCCACCCCGATGCCGATGGACAGCGCCTCCCGCTGGATCACATCATACAACGTTTCCCGCTTCTTCTCGCTTAGCTTCTTCGAATCGTCGACGCCTTCGAGCACCAGACCTTGTGGTAAAATAACCGCCGCAGCCACCACATCGCCGAATAAGCAGCCTCGTCCGACCTCGTCAACTCCGGCCACGAGCGTTCTGCCTCGACCCCAGAGCTCCTGTTCGTATTCCAGCATTTCCTCACCCGTATTTCCTGCACCAAGATTCGACCTTGGCAATCCGCCATGATGTTCCATTATACCGCAGGATTCGGGACCTGCCTATCCCCTTGTGCATAAAACCGCGAATTCAAGCTTTTTCTCGTTTCATCCAATAAGTGTAAAATTTTATTTTTGCCTTCTTCCGTCAACCTATAATACCCTGCAGAACGATCCAGGTCTACGAACAGGCGGTCGTTACTTTGAGCAAGCCAAAAGTACATCGGACGCTCTCTTCCATCCTTCAAGCTCATAGCAATCGTCATGTCAGGAGGCCGAATGTCCGGCTTGGCCGCCTCCGCAGTCGCTTCCTGTATCGCGTCGAGAAACTGTCCGATCGCATCCCGGGAAGCGATCGAACCTTGGTTGCCCGACGAATCGGTAACGATCAGGCTCGCGATATCTTCCGCCCGAATATGATGCGGCTCGCCCCACGTTCGTTTTTCGGCGGCAAAATCTTTTCCCGCCTCGTGATTGCAAGCACTGAGCAATCCGATGCCGAACAAAGCGGCGGCAACCGCCATCCGCACTTTCCATCCGTTCATTCCGTTCATTCTCTCCACCTCTCAGCAGCCTAACTATAAATACAGGACGTCGTACGCACCCGTTTTGTTTCTTATTCCCAACCAAAAATTTCAGTGCCTGTCCATTACGGCTCCCCAAAAAAACAAAAAGGACCCGATTACGGAGAACCATAATCAAGTCCAACAATACAGGCAATGAGCTGCGGATGAAACTCAAGAGAGAGAAACAGAATGAACTAATATAAATACATATTTTTGAATAATTATGCAAATTCTTTAATACCTGCTCCTAGACGCGCAATATCATCGCTTCATTATAGCTGCGCATCATCCGGGATACGGTCACCAATTTGTAGTTATTCCCAATCAAATGCGGAAGCAGTATTTCGATGGCCTGGACCGTCTGGCTGCGATCCTCGCCCGCATCGTCTCCACTGCCGTCATGAAATAAAATAATATCGCCCGTTTGCAGCGTTTCCAGCACCCGCTCCACAATCGTGTCGACGCCCGGGAGACTCCAGTCCTTCGTGTTTTGATGATCCGGCCAGATCACCGTATGAAGCCCGAGCCGATCCGCCGCCTCGACGGTATGCTTATTGAATTCGCCGTAAGGAGGGCGAAACAAGGAAGGCTGTATTCCCGTAATTTCTTGAATAATCCCGTTCGTCGTTTCCAGCTCGTTATAAACATCCTGCCTTTCGCATTTGGGCAAAGCAGGATGACTGTACGTATGGTTCCCTATTTCGTGCCCCTCTTCAACAATCCGGCGAAGGAGGTCCGGGTATTGCTTGGCATAAGAGCCGATGACGAAAAAGGTGGCATAAGCTTGATGCTTCTTAAACAAATCCAAAATTTGCGGAGTATAGACCGGATTCGGACCGTCGTCGAACGTAAGCGCGAGCTGTCGTTCCCGCGAAGGCAGTTGATAGATGATCATCGTAACTCTCCCTTCCAAGAGGAAAATAGCAAGGAGAGGTGTTCGCTTCCTCTCCGAAAGCACGAGGTCCTCGGGTCGGATCGTCCGGCAAGCCTTGATTTCAACCGTTAACCCTTCGATGCCATCGCCGTCTCGGATATTCGTTGGTACAAGACGTTGCCTAATTCCTCCGCTACCCGGTATACGGCCAGTATACTTTCGACGTGCGTTTCAAGCGCGTCCCGGTTCAATAAAGGTCCGATGACAAAGCCGTTATCCACCCCCTCAAGCTCGTAACCATTCGGCCGCAATTGGAATCCCCGCAAGGAAGCGTTCATTTTAAAATGATTTTCGCGTGCCCGCAAATTGCCGATCAACGGGGAATCCGTCCGGTTTACGCGTCCCGCTCCAGTGCAGTTCACCACAATATCTGCCGTCAACTCGATTTCCCCCTCCTGTCCTTCCGCTTCGATATACAACCGCCGGTCTGCCCGGCTGTCCATATGGATAATTTTTGCCTGCGTGGCAGTGACAAGTCCTTCCGCTACAAAGCGGGCAGCGATCTCGATGTACTCGAGCGCCGACGGACGCTGGCCGCCGGATGTCAGAGCTTCGTTTTCTTCCCCTTCGAAGACGCCGCCCGGCAAATACCCGCTGGAGGAAACGACATTGATGCTGCGCACAGCAGAGAGCAGCTCCGCACGATTCGATAGAAAATAGATCGCCTCAATTGCCGAAGCGTTCGAGCCTGCGATCAAGATGTCCAGCTTCCGGCCGAACGCTTTGGCGCGCGTCGCAACCGCCTTTTCCAGACCGGCATAGGCATCCTCGTACAAATCGTGGATGTACCCCTCGTCCGCGCTCAAGCCGTAGCTGTTGCTGCGCGGAATGCATCCCGTTGCCAGCACGAACGCCAGGCTATGAAAGCTTGAATCGTCGGCCAGCCGGGTCGTAAAGCCGGATGCCTCCGGCTCGATATCCGTTACCTCTCCTGTAATGAACCCAACCTTGGCCAAATTCCGCTCTTCCGCCAGCTGCACCGTTTGACGAAGCAAGCGCTCGACGTAGAAGCCGAACAGCTTCCGGGGCACATAAAGCTCGTCTACCTGCCCGCTCTGGAGCTGCTCTTTAAAGCGAAATATCCAAGCCTGCAGCAATCGATCTTCATGGTGCACGCCTTCATGGACCAGCTCCTTATCATGCATCGACAGCCAATCCCGAAACTCTTTCGGCGTCGACTGGGCAGCCGGTTCAATCAGCAAAAATCCGGACGGGCTTTGTTTCCCGTAAGGAATCCCGCGTCCAAATTCGCCGAAACGGTCAATCATCACGATTTCGATCGGCTTTTCTCCCGCTCCCTTGCCAGCTTCCAGCAATCGGTTCAATACATGAATGACCACCCGACTTCCTGACAAGCCTCCTCCGGCGACAACCAAATCCGCATGATTAAGGTTTACCATCGCTTCCCGTCCACTCCTTTTTTAACTATCTTTGCCACGCAATCTGTCGATATAAATTCCCGGATTCGACCCTTCGATATCAATAGCGCCCACAACCCGTGCGTAGAACGGAGCCGCCTCCTTGGGACCGCCGATAATGGCATAGGCGTAGCCCATATCCGCCATCGCGTGCAAGCAATGCAGCAGCAGCGCTTTGCCCACCTGTCCGCCCCGATAAGCTTCGCCTACCCCGATCGGGCCGAAAAAATTCCGGTATGTCGCTTCGTAGCAAGCAAACCCGATAATTTCTCCGTCCTGTGTAGCAATAAAGCTGCTGACCGGAGAATTGGAGAACGTGACGTCGCATTCGCTCATCCAGCCTTTGCTAAAATGGGTCTGTACCCATTCCAGCACCTGATTTTTTTCATAAGCTCTCGGACGGCGAATCAGAATACCGTTCTCGCGCAGTGCGTTAATATAATCCTCCAACGGAGGCAACTCATAAAGCTTCACTAATCTGTCCAGCATTTCCACGATCGCTTCACCTCAAAATCATTTTCATTATTACATTGCCGAATACGTCTGTTCACGCGTCTTAACCGTGACAAGGTTCCGAACCCATTTACCTTGCCGGATGCGATAAAGCGTCAAGCACGCCTTCACAAGGTCTTCCATGATGACCAGAATAAAAATTTGCGGCAAGCTCCACTTCAAGACGAATGCGCCCACTAAAGCAAGCGGAAGGCCGATCAGCCATTGTCCAGTAAAATCAATCACCAATCCCGCGTTCAAGTCTCCTCCGCTGCGCAGCACCCCGCTGATCCCGACGGCATTGATCGTTTTCAGCCAAAACGTGAACGCCATGATCATATACACTTGGAACGCCGCATCGATTAACGATTCGTCGATCGCCCCGTACAACCCGATAATCGGGCGGTAAAACAACAGCAGCAGCGAACCCAGCCCGAGCGACAGCAAAAGACTGATCATGAGCATTCCTTTAGCCTGTTCAATTACCGCATTAAAGCGCTGTTGCCCAAGAGTATGCCCCAGAAGCACAGCCGTCGCCGTTGCGCAACCTTGTTCAAAAGCGGCGCTGAAAGAATCGATGGTCGCCATCATCGACATAACAGCCAACGCTTCGGTGCTGATCTTTCCGTAAATGACGTGATACAAGAAAATACCCGTAGACCAGATGAAGCCGTTGACGGTAGACAGCACGGATATTCGGACAAACTGTACTAAACGAGCTTTGCTGATATAACGGATGAAATCGTTCGGAACGAACGCCAGGGGGTGTTTTCTGAAGTAAATCATTGCGGTGAGCAGCAAGGCCTCCGCCACACTACTGATCAGCGTAGCATAGGCAGCCCCCATGATGCCGAACTGGGGAAACCCGGCTTTTCCAAAAATAAGCAGGTAGTTGAGCAACACATTCAAGGCGACGCCTCCGATGCTGAAGTACATCGCTGTGGAAGCTTGTCCAATCGCTCGAAGACCGACGCCAAACACATTGACAATCGCTAAAAAAATGACGCTTAACGAAATGACGCCCAAATACTTCGACGCGATTTCGGCAAGATGGCTATCGGAAGTGGCCAGCCCCATAACGACCGCCGGATTGGCCGTAAAGAGGAGCAGAACCGGCAGCACGACAAGCACAAACGCCATACCGAAACTGAGACCCAGAATTCCTTTCACACCGGAGAGATTGTTCGCTCCCCAATATTGGGCGGCCAGAACGCCGCAACCGCTGCTGAGGCCGACGAGCAGCACAATCGAAATCATCATCGCTTTGCTGACAATACCGACCGCAGCCACTTCGGTTTGTCCCAACGTCCCAACCATAAGGACATCCGCCAAATTCCGCGACGACAGCATAAGCACCTGAATAATGACTGGAATCGCCGTCGTAATAAAACTGACGAAAAATGCTTTTTCAAAGCCGAAAAGCTTTCTTGTTTTCATCCCGGTTCTCCTATCGTATGTCTCTTCATCCTCTCGCCGGATGTTTTGCAGACCGGCCAAACGTTTTCGTCCTTACTTCTTCTCGTCTTCTCGCACAGCTTCACTCCTTCCCCCATTCATCAGGGATATTTTATCTTCAATCCCATAAATAGTTAATCACTATTTATTTAAAAAGGATATTATCAAATATTTCCCATTGGAGCAATAGGTTTTTATTAATTTTAATAAGCGAAATGTTGTTCATCGAGGGTTGAAATTTAGAAAAGCCTCTTGCGCCATAACGCAGAGGCGGTCTCTTGAAAACAAAATGCGCTTCTTTTCGGTCAAAAGATCGGCAGCACATGGAAAAACACATTCGGCGAAGCAATGCGAAAATAATAGCTGCTCCAGCCCGCGCCTTTGTTGTTAAAACGATTGCGCTGACCGAACAACAACCGCTCCTGCTCCAATTCCTCCAGTTTATCGATTCTGCCCTCCACATAATCCAGCAGTCGCGCGCCTGCGCTTTCCAGCCTTGTCAGAACGCCGCCATAGCGGATATCGAGCACTTCCCATCCAAAAGGCTTATACATCGCGTGCCACTGGTTCCGATGGGCAATCCGCAGCGCGTTGACGCGTCGGGAAAGCTCGGGAAGCACATGCAGGGCCGCATCTTTAAGCTTTTCCAGTTGACCATTGTCGTAAGCCTGCTTCAGGTCGATGCCTAACTGGCTTTTTAACGCCAGTACCCTGCACAATTGTTCCGGCACCTCGAACAAATAATCAAGCTCCGCCTCTGGATTGCGTCGTTCATGAATCGCTTGTTCCAAGCGCGCATAATGCTCCGACAGCTCCAATCCCTCGATCTGCTTGTCGAACAACCCCAACAGCACATCCTGCCACAGCAAAAACTTGGACGGATTGCTCTGCTCCGTATTGTCCGGCACGCTCCCCGGCGTTTCGTCCAAATATTTCAGATGGAGGAACGACTCCGCATCAATGCCCGTACAAAACTTCACTCTTTGATGCAATTGTTCCGTGCTCACTTCCTCCGCGTAAGCATGCTCCGCATACAGCTGAATGCCAAGCAGCGCATTGAAGTGATTATTTTCCATGCCGTCGTCGCCCCACATGGCTGCATGCACCTGCTTCACACCTTCTTTTTTGCAGGCTTTCAAAGCTGCCTCGGACGTTTTCAAAGAAAGTCCGTAGTTCGTCCCGAAGCAGTTCCACGTCCAGATGCCGCCAAGGAAAATCGGATTTTGACCCCGGCCCAATTGACGATGAATATCAATCAGATACGAGTAGTCCTTTTCTTCCGTATGGAAAAAGTCCCAGTACACTAACCGTACGTCGTTCGGAATCACATTCACCATTTCCTCGGAAAGCTCCACGTTTTTCACGAACACGTAATGATCGCCTTCGGCCTTGGAAGCCATCTTCAAGAACATATCTCCGTACATGCATGGCTCCAAGCCGAGCTTTTGGGCAATTTGGCGCACCTTGGACAAGTGCTGGATCATCACGTCGAACCGGTCCTTGTAACCGAACCGGTCCAGGTATTTCCCCCTTCCCAGCTCCTCCGCTTCGTCCATGCCGATGTTCACCTTTTTGCTGCGGAACGGAGCGGTGGCAGCTGCAAGCATTTTCTCAATCAGCTCGTACGTCGGCTCGTAATCGGACAGCAGCACGCCTCTTGTGTCCCGGTAGTGTGCCGCCTGCTCCCATTTCAAAAACTCCTCCAGATGCGCATAAGTCTGGATGCTGGGATAAGCTTCGATGCCAAAGATGTCGGCGTAATCGTCAATCGCTTTCAATTCGGCGAACGAATATCTCCCCCGCATGTAGCCGAAATAAGGCTCGCCTTCCAGCTCGTACACGTCTTCCATGTAAAGCACCATCGAGTTGAGCCCCATCAGTGCGAGTTTGCGAATCCATTCTTTAAAGCTGTCCACCGTCAATACCGCATTGCGGGACAAGTCGAACTGCGGCCCGATCGCATCGAACTGCGGATGCTCTTCGATATGGAACGATTCTTTCTCGCCGTAATGCTGAATAAACAATCCTAATGCGCGAAAAAATTCATGCTTTTTTCCATAGCGGATCGTTCCTTGCCCTTGTTCCAGCCGAACCTCCAACACATTCGGCGTCCGTTCCACACGCACCGGGATTCCGTCATCCGACAGCGTAAACCGCAGTTCCTCCGCCATCAGTCCGATCCCGGCTGACAGTTCTTCCGTTTGCCCTTCAAACTTTATTCTCATCGCTTATCCCTCCAAACTTGTATGGATACAAAAAAACATTGATATGTAACATTATTACGTATATTATTATATTGTGAGGAATTATATTACGTCAATGAATAAATCACAAGCAGGTGAAGGTCAATGAACAATGCCGGTTTATTGCTGCAAAGCATGCTCGATACACTGCATCCGGCTGAAAAACGGGTCGCCGAGTATATCCTGAAACACCAACAGCAAATTAGCCAAATTTCCGTGCAAAAGCTCGCCGAGGACACGGAAACCAGCGTAGCGACGGTCGCCCGGCTTGCCCAGCGCGCAGGCTTCAGCGGATACCGCGAATTAAAGTTCGCACTGCTTTCCGCTGTGACCGCCATTCCGAAGAATGACGATCATTTTGACGATATTCGTCCTGGCATGGAACCCACTCAAGTCATCCGGCAGCTTACTTATTGGGCGAAGCAATGCATCGAGGATACGGCAATGGTCTTGTCCGCCGAACAGGTCGACCGGGCCGTTAGCGCGCTGCTGAACGCTTCAAAAACGGCTTTTTTCGGTGTAGGCAGCTCTTCTTTCGTCGCGATGGACGCCTCTTTCAAGTGGATTCGCCTGAACCGGTGGAGCTTTGTTTACAGCGATCCTCAAGTCATGCTGCTTTCCGGCGTTATGCTTCAGCCGGGCGATGTGCTGGTTGCCATCTCCTATTCCGGCAAAACAAAGGAAACGCTCGAAGTGGCGGCGATGGCCAAGGAGCACGGGGCCACGGTGATCAGCATCACGCAGGTCGGCAACAATCCGCTTCATCAGATGGCGGATATCGGGCTTTGGGTCACGGCGACCGAAGCGGGGATGAAACGGGGCGACATCGGTTCGCGTCTGGCGCAAACCCATGTGATCGATATTTTATACATGTCCATGATCAGCCGTAACTTTACCGACGCCGTCATGCAGTTGGAAGAAACCTACACCATGGTGCGCCAAAAAAGGAAGGACTAGACCGAGAGCAAATGGAGGCGTTGCACATGACGGAGCGCAAACGGAGCGCCGGCCGGCTGGTGCTTAAAGGGACGATCCTCGACGGGAGCGGCAGGGAGCCTTTTAGCGGTTATGCCATCATCGAGCAAGGTAGGATCGCAGGGGTATTCCCCGAACAAGCAGCACCTGCGGAAGTTATGTCGCAGCTTGATTTTACCGACGCCTCCGTGCTTGATTTCGGCAAGGCATATCTGATTCCCGGCCTGATCGACATTCATCTTCACGGAGGCGCTGGCGCGGATGTGATGGACGGCAGCGCCGACAGCCTGATTCGGATGCTCCGCTACTATCTCGCCCATGGTACAACCTCGATTCTCGCCACCACCCTGACGGCCCCGAAGCCGGATATTGATCGCGCGCTTGCCGCCACTTTTTCCATACAGCAAACGGAGCGCATCGGTCGGGTGATTCAAGGCGTTCATCTCGAAGGGCCGTTCCTCAGTCCCAAATGGCCGGGCGCCCAGCATCCGCAGTGGATCTGCAACCCGCAGACCGCATGGCTTCGCGAATGGACTTCCCGCTTCCCCGGATTCATTCGTATGCTGACGCTCGCCCCCGAACTGGAAGGAGCCCAAGAGGCTGTCGCTTATGCTTTGGAGCAAAATATCATCGCCGCTTGCGGACATTCCGACGCTACCTACGATCAGGTGCGGGCCGCAATCGGCTGGGGAATTTCCCACGCCGTCCACTGCTGCAATGCTATGCGTCCGTTTCATCATCGCGAACCGGGGGTTGTAGGAGCGGTGCTTCTGCACGACGAGCTGAGCACCGAAATCAATGTAGACGGGTATCATCTGCATCCGGCGGCAGTGGAATTGATTTTAAGACTAAAGCGTGATCGCGTATGCTTAATTACGGATTCCATGCGCGCCGCGGGAATGACGGACGGCGTCTACCATTTGGCCGGACTGGAGGTTCACGTCAAGCAAGGGGCCGCCCGTTTTGACGACGGCACGATCGCCGGAAGCACCATTCCTTTGGTGCAATCGGTACGAAACCTCGTGCAGACGCACGGAAAATCGTTGCCGGAGGCGGTGAAGCATGCGACCTCGATTCCGGCGGGAATCGTAAAACTGCCCAACAAGGGACTTTTAAAAGCCGGGTACGATGCGGACCTTGTCGTGCTTGAGCCGGAGGGTCTGCAAGTGAAGCGTGTCATGCATGGCGGGGATTGGTTTGATCCCGAGACCCATGATTTTACCTAAACGGGAAGAAGCATAAGTTCACAAGCGTTCATTTCAGGGAGGGGTTCGCTTTGAAATCCATTGGTGTCATTCAGTCCATTTACCGTTATCCCGTGAAGTCCTTTCAGGGAGAGCGCCTGACCGCGGTCGATATCGAGCGATACGGATTATACGGAGACAGAGGGTACGCTTTTATCGATCATACGCGTTCAACCGATGCTTCCCGGTCCAACAAGAAGCTGAACGCCAAATTTGTTCCAAAGCTGCTCGCGTACTCCAGCAAATACGTCGCCGGCAGATCGGACAACGAATTTCCGCCAATACAGGTAACGGCCCCCGACGGCCGGGTATTTCAATGGGATGAGGAGCTTTTTGAAGAAATTCGGACCGTCGTTTCTCCGCGTGAAATTTCTCCCCGGAAGTATTCGCCTGAGCATGACGACCTGCTGGGAGTTGATGAAGCAAGCATTTTGATTGCCACGGACGTTTCTCTGGCCGAGCTGGAAAAAATCATTGGCGTGGAAACCGACATGCGCAGGTTCAGGCCCAACCTCGTCATTCGTTATGACGAACCGCAGCCCTTTGAGGAATTTGATTGGATCGGGAAAACCGTCCAAATCGGGGGTACGAAACTGGAGATATACAAAAAATGCCATCGATGCAGTATGGTGAACGTAGATCCGGACCACAACACCGTCAACCCAGCCTTCCTAAAACATATTGCCAAGCATCTGGATGCCTGCTTTGGGGTATATGCCAGAGTCATTCGGACCGGAACCGTTACGGTTGACGATCCTGTGTATTTGCTCGACTAAATTTCAAATGAAAAAGAGCGATTCGTTTCTTTACGAATTCGCTCTTGCAGGATAAATTTTATATCGTTTCCGATGCGCGCTGTGCCACTCACAGCGCGCTTTTCGGCGTTTATGAACAGTTAGACTTTGTGCTGCTTTCGAAGGCTGCTCATTCATTGTCAGGTTGTGACGGCATCGCCAGGCGCTTCGAGACTAATGCGTCCCAGCTTGCCTGCCCTCAGTTCGCGCAGAATGGCGAGCGAAGCCTTCTCCAGATCTACCCGTCCTCCGCTCATCAGGGCGCCGCGCTTACGGCCTACGGCTTCCATCAGAGCGACAATCGCATCCGTGTCTCCCGGGTCTTGCGGAATCTCTTCCACGTCGAAACGTTCTTTGACCGCTTGTGGATAATGCTGGGTCAAATAACGCATGGCGAACAGAGCAATTTCCTCCACCTGCAAAATCTCTTCCTTGATCGCTCCGGTCGCTGCCAAGCGAAAACCGACCAACTGATCTTCGAACTTCGGCCACAAAATCCCGGGCGTATCGAGCAGCTCCATCTCCGTGCCGACCTTAATCCACTGCTGACCTTTGGTTACCCCCGGCTTGTCTCCGGTTGCGGCGATTTTACGTCCGGCCATCCGGTTGATCAGGGTCGATTTTCCGACGTTCGGAATCCCGACGATCAATGCGCGGATCGCTCTCGGATTCATCCCTTTGCGCAGCTGCGCCTGAATTTTTTCCGACAGCAGTTCCTTGCTGCGCTGCATAATTTCTTTCACCGGATTGCCGCCTACGGAATCGATCGGGATCGCTTTCAACCCTTTTTCCGCGAAAAACTCCATCCACCGCCGGGTAACCTCCGGGTCCGCCAAATCGTGTTTGTTCAGCAGAACCAAACGCGGTTTATTTTGCAAAATTTCATCGATCATCGGGTTTCGGCTGGATAACGGTACCCGCGCGTCCAAAAGCTCGATCGCCATATCAATCAGCTTCAGCTTCTCTTGGATTTGCCGCCTTGCCCGTGTCATGTGACCCGGAAACCATTGGATCGTCATCTGAGTCACCTCAATCTGTTTACCTACTGCCGGTTCGGACTGTTGAAATGAACCAGGCTGATTTTATTGAACGGCCAGAATATCAAGTCGGCACGTCCGACAATTTTATCATAATTGACAAAGCCTACAGACGGGTCGCGGCTATCTGAGCTGTTCGAACGGTTGTCGCCCATCACGAATACGCTGCCCTCGGGGACTGTTTGCTCCGGGAAATTTCTTGTGTTATAGGGTCTCCCTTCCGAGGCGGCTTTATCCAGCGCCGGCTTCAGATAGGTTTCGTCCACCAATTGGTTGTCCACATACACCTTGTCGCCTTCGACTTTAACCTTCTGGCCCGGCAAGGCAATAACGCGCTTTATGTAATCTTTATCCTTGGATGCATGAAACACGACGACTTCCCCGTGCTTCGGTTTCCCGAACTTGTAAATAAACTTATTGACGATGAGCCGCTCTGCCGTATAGAAATTCGGCTCCATGGAAGGCCCTTCCACAATGAACGGGGCGAAAACGAGCCAGCGTATAAAAAACACGAGGGCCGCCGCAATCAGCAGCGCTTTGATCCATTCCCAAGCTTCGTTTTTGACGGGATTCGTTTTTTCTACGGTTTGATCCTGCTCCATTAGCTTTCCTGCCCTTTCGCCAGAGTGGGTAAAAAACGAAAAGGGACTTGGTGTGCAAGCCCCTTTGTTTTCGTTAACGAATCTCTTTAATTCTTGCTGCCTTACCGCGCAGACCGCGAAGATAATAGAGCTTCGCGCGACGGACTTTACCACGGCGAGCCACTTCAATCTTATCGATCTTCGGAGTATGAATCGGGAACGTTCTCTCAACGCCGACACCGTAAGAAATTTTTCTTACTGTGAACGTTTCGCTGATTCCGCCGCCGCGGCGCTTAATAACAACGCCCTCGAACAGCTGGACACGCTCGCGCGAACCCTCGATAACCTTAACGTACACTTTCAAAGTGTCGCCAGGACGAAAGCTCGGAATGTCGCTGCGCAGTTGTTCCTTTGTAATCTCTTGGATCAAGTTCATGGATGACTCCCTCCTTCCACACAGGTGTTCATGCCGCTGCTATTAGATGTCGGTTCTTTGATGTCACGCGCAGAGGACCACCGTATTCAAGCAAATTGCCACAACGTTATATATATTAGCATAAGTTCGAGGGAAACACAACCAGTTCTTTGCCGAAAGATGAAGGATTGTTCCATTTTTTGCAAATTGATCCGTTCATGCCGGATGCTTGGCGATGTCTTCCAGAGTCACATTATTCCCATTACAACAAAAATGTATTCCATCCTCCAAGTTTAAAAAACCGTCTTGGCTCATGCTTCTACGCATGACGCAAAACGGTTTTTCCTGAGGTCCGTCATTCCGGTTTACCCGGGACATCCCGCCCTGAACGCTCCTGTGCTTCCCATTCGTCAAGCCAGCGGCGTTCTTTAGGCGTAAGCTCGATCCCTGCCAGCAAATCCGGACGTTTCCTCCATGTGCGCTCCAGCGACTGCTTTCTGCGCCATTCCTCGATATTCCCATGGTGGCCGGAGATCAGCACGTCGGGAACCTCCCAGCCGCGGAAATTCGCGGGTCGGGTATAATGAGGGTATTCCAGCAGGCCGGTGCTGAACGAATCCGTTACCGCCGACGTTTCGTTCCCCAGCACGCCGGGAAGCAAACGTACGACGCTGTCGATCACGACCATCGCCGGTAGCTCTCCCCCGGTCAGCACATAATCGCCGATGGACAGCTCGTCTGTCACCAAATGCTCGCGGATTCGCTCGTCATAGCCTTCGTAGTGTCCGCAGATAAAGATCAAATGCCGTTCTGCCGCAAGCTCCTCGGCTTTTTTCTGTGAGAACGACTCGCCCTGAGGACACATCAGGATCACGCGGGGCTTCGATTCCAGACCGGAGGTTACATCTTCAACCGCAGCGAACAGCGGTTCCGGCTTTAGCACCATTCCGCCGCCGCCCCCGTACGGATAGTCGTCCACCGTATTGTGCTTGTTATTCGCGTAGTCCCGGAAATTGACCGTATTTAGCCCGACTAAACCTTTTTCCCGTGCCTTCCCCAAAATACTCGAAGTAAACACCCCGTCGAACATCGCTGGAAAAAGCGTCAGCACATCGATTCTCATAGGTCAAGCAAGCCTTCCATCAGGCGGACCGTAACCTTCTTCGCGGTTACGTCGACGTTCAGCACGACATCGTCGATATAAGGAAGCAGCAGCGGTTTACCTGCTGGACGATTGACGACCCATACGTCATTTGCCCCAGGCGACAAAATTTCCGAGATCGTACCCAGCTCTTCGCCTTCTTCCGTGACGACGGTACAGCCGAGTATTTCGTGGTAGTAATACTCGTCTTCGGGAAGTTCGGACAAGTATTGTTCTTCGACTTTTAACAGCCAGCCTTTATATTTTTCCACTTCGTTGATGTTCGTGAAGCCTTGGAATTTGATGATGAACATGTTTTTTTGCTCACGGGCCGCTTCTACCGTAACGGAGAGCTGCGTCCCTTGCTCGGGATGAACAAATACGAGCTTGCTGCCTTTGGCAAAGCGCTCGTCCGGAAAATGCGTTTCCGGGACGATCTTAAGCTCGCCGCGGATACCATGCGTGTTCACAATTTTTCCAACCGTATACAACTTTTCGCTCATAGGACCCTCCCGGGTTTGGAATAGGAGCTTATAGGAAGAGAAAAGAGTTAGGAGCAGCTCCTAACTCTCATGTTTCCCTTATGACACGATTTCAACCGAAACGCGTTTCGGTTCTTTCACTGCAGCGGATGTGACTACGGTGCGGAGCGCCTTGGCAATCCGTCCTTGCTTGCCGATTACTTTGCCGACATCGTCGGGGTGTACCGACAGCTCAAACGTAATGCTGCGGTCGTCCTCGGCCGTATTCACGCGTACTTCTTCAGGATGATCCACCAACGCCTTGGCGATAACGGTAATAAGATCCTTCATCGTACCCTCCGAATCTTACAGATTACTTCTGCAGTTTAGACTCGTGAAATTTTGTCAAAATGCCAGCTTTGCTGAACAGGCTGCGAACCGTATCGGAAGCTTGCGCACCGTTTTGGAGCCATTTCAGTGCTTTTTCCTCGTCGATATTCACAACGGCTGGTTGAGCAACCGGATTGTAAGTGCCAATTTCTTCAATGAAGCGACCGTCACGCGGGGAACGGGAATCCGAAACCACCACGCGGTAGAAAGGAGCTTTGTGAGCGCCCATACGCTTCAGACGAATGCGAGTTGCCATGTAATCACCTCCCCAATAGAGTTAAACATCGTATATCTCAAAACGGGAATTTCATCCCGCGTCCGAGCTTCTTGAGGTTCTTCAGCTGCTTGGACCCTTTGGGTCCCATCATGCCGGAGAACTGCTTCATCATCTTGCGCATATCTTCGAACTGCTTGATAAACCGATTGACATCCTGCACGGAATTGCCGCTGCCCGCAGCCAAGCGCTTACGCCGGCTCGGATTGAGCAGATCCGGATTTTGCCGTTCTTCTTTCGTCATCGACTTGACGATCGCAGCGACGCGAGCCATTTGCTTATCGTCGACCTTGACGTCCTTCATGCCCTTGATCTTGCCTGCGCCCGGCAACATGTCGAGCAATTGGTCCAGCGGACCCAGCTTCTTAACCTGCTCCATCTGCTCCAGGAAGTCGTCAAACGTGAATTCCGCGGTACGCATCTTGCGTTCCATTTCCTTCGCCTTGTCGGCGTCGATGCTCGCTTGCGCTTTCTCGATCAGCGTGAGCATATCGCCCATACCGAGAATCCGCGAAGCCATCCGTTCCGGGTGGAACGGTTCAAGCGCATCCATCTTCTCGCCCATGGCAGCAAACTTGATCGGGCAGCCGGTAACGGCTTTGACCGAAATCGCCGCTCCCCCGCGCGTATCGCCGTCGAGCTTCGTCAGCACGACGCCCGTCAGCTCAAGCTGCTTATGGAAGCTTTCGGCTACGTTGACCGCGTCTTGTCCGGTCATCGCGTCGACCACCAGCAAAATCTCGTCGGGGCTGACCGCTTCGACAATTTGCTTCAATTCTTCCATCAAGCTTTCATCGATGTGAAGACGGCCCGCCGTATCAACGATCAAATAGTCGTTGTTATGATCCTTCGCATGCTGCAGCGCCTGCTTCGCAATGTCGACCGGGCTTACTTTGTCGCCCAGCGAAAACACCGGGACCTTCAACTGCTCGCCCAGCACTTGAAGCTGTTTGATCGCAGCCGGACGGTAGATGTCCGCCGCCGCAAGCAGCGGCCTGTGGTTCTGCTGGAGCAGCAGCTTCGCAAGCTTGCCGGTCGTCGTCGTTTTCCCTGCGCCCTGCAGACCGACCATCATAATGACCGTCGGCGGCTTGTTCGCCCGCGCCAGCTTGCTCTGCGTCCCGCCCATCAAGGCCGTCAGCTCTTTATTTACAATATCGACGACAACCATCGCCGGGGTAAAGCTTTGCAGCACTTCTTGTCCGATCGCCCGTTCCTTCACCTTAGCGATGAATTCCTTGACGACCTTAAAGTTGACATCCGCCTCAAGGAGCGCAAGCCGTACTTCCCGCAGCGCTTCGTTTACATCGTCCTCGGTCAGCTTGCCTTTTCCTCTTAGCTTACTGAATACACTTTGCAGCCGGCTGGATAGTCCTTCGAATGCCACAGGTCGTCACCACCTTCCGGAGGGAATTAAGTTAGTCCAATTCGTTAAGCTTTTCCATGACGGCCTGAATCTCCGAGCGCCCAGGCTCTGGCAGACCGTCGCTAAGCGCCTCCAACTGCCGCAGGAGCCGCTGCCGTTCTTCATGCTTCTCCAGAAGCCGCAGCTTGCCTTCGTATTCCTCAAGCACGGATTCGGCCCGTTTAATATGTTCGTAAACCGCTTGACGGCTGATGCTGAATTCCGATGCGATCTCGCCAAGCGAATAATCGTCGTGAAAATAATGCTTCAAAAACATTTGCTGCTTTTCCGTCAACAACCGCTCATAGAAATCGAACAACAGATTAATCCGATTCGTCTTTTGAAGGGCATTTTCCTCCGTCATTCGTGCCTCACCCCCGTTAAGGTAAAACACTTTACAGCAAATCAACCTCACTTATCATACTGAAATTGAATGGGGATGTCAAGCTTTTCTCCTTGTCAGGCAAAAAGCCGGCTTATTGACCGGCTTTTTCCTCATCCTTTTCCGACTCGGCAATCCATTTGCTGAATAGCGCATGCACGAACTGATCGGAGTCGAACGCTTGCAGATCGTCCATCTTCTCGCCGAGGCCGACGAATTTGACCGGCAGCTTCAGCTCCTGACGGATCGCGACGACAATGCCGCCTTTTGCCGTTCCATCCAGCTTGGTCAGCACCAAGCCGCTCAGACCGGATTTCTCGTCGAACAGCTTTGCCTGCTGCAAAGCGTTTTGTCCGGTCGTCGCATCAAGCACCAGCAGCACCTCGTGCGGCGCTTCCGGCACCTCGCGGCGGATGACGCGGTAAATTTTGTTCAGCTCTTCCATCAGGTTGACTTTGTTCTGCAGCCGGCCCGCCGTATCGCAGAGCAGCACGTCCACGCCGCGCGATTTGGCCGCATGCAGCGCGTCGTACATAACCGCCGCCGGGTCTGAGCCCGCCTGCTGCTTGATCACGTCGACGCCTACGCGGCGCCCCCACTCTTCCAGCTGCTCGATCGCTCCGGCACGGAACGTGTCTCCAGCGGCAAGCAGCACTTTTTTGCCTTGGGATTTCAGCATATGCGCCATTTTGCCGATCGTCGTCGTTTTGCCGACGCCGTTGACGCCTACGAACAAAATGACCGTGAGGCCGGATTCGGCCATGCGCAGACCGGTTTGCTCCTGCCCTTTGAGCAGCGCGATCAGCATCTCGGACAAAATCGGCTGCAGCTCGCTCGGGTTCTCGATTTTGCGTTTGCGGACTTCAGCCCGCAGATCCTCGATCAGCTTCAGCACCGTGTTCACGCCCACATCGGCGCCGATCAAGATTTCTTCCAGCTCCTCGTAAAAATCCTCGTCGATTTTTTTGCGGCGGGAGAACAGATCCTCTACGCGCTCGACAAATACGTCTCTCGTTTTGGCCAAGCCTTCCTTGAACTTATTCGTCACCGTTTCGGCTTTGGTCGAAATCGCTTCTTTCAGTCGTTTAAAAAAGCTCACGGGGCACCTACCTCAATCTCAATATATCGGCATCAGCCGGCTTCCATAATGGCCTCGTCATCTTCCAGACGGACGGATACGAGCTTCGATACGCCGCCCTCTTCCATCGTCACGCCGTACAGCACGTCGGCTTCCTCCATCGTGCCTTTGCGGTGCGTTACGACGATAAACTGCGTCTGCATCGAAAATTCGCGTAAATATTCGGCAAAACGCGTCACATTCGCCTCGTCAAGCGCTGCTTCGACCTCGTCAAGCACGCAGAACGGCACAGGTTTGACCCGGATGATCGAGAACAGCAGCGCAATGGCGGTCAATGCCCGTTCGCCGCCGGAGAGCAGCTGCAAATTTTGCAGCTTTTTGCCCGGAGGCTGCGCTACGATCTCAATGCCCGTATCAAGCAAATTATCCGGCTCCGACAAAATCAGGTCGGCCCGGCCGCCGCCAAAAAGCTTCCCGAAAACGACGACGAAATGCGAACGGATCGCTTCGAACGTGGAGCGGAACCGTTTTCCCATCTCCTCGTCCATCTCGCGGATCACGAGATAAAGCGCCGTTTTGGCCTCCACCAGATCGTTCTTCTGCTCCGCCAAAAACAAGTACCGCTCGTGAACACGCTGATACTCTTCAATCGCGCCGAGGTTGACTTCCCCGAGAATGGCGATTTCGCGCTTCAGCTCGCGAACTTTATTTTGCGTGCCCGGAACGTCCTCCGGTACGGGATAACGCTCTTTCGCCAGCTCATAGCTGAGCTCGTAATCTTCGGAGAGCTTTTGGAGCAGGTTCTCCAGCTCCACGTCCAAGCGGTTCACGCGAACCTCCGTCTGATGAAGCTGTTCTTCGATCTCCCTGAGCTGGGAGCGCTGCTCCTTGGTTTTGCTTTCCTCGGCTTCGAGCTTGGCCACCCATTGCGCCCGCTCCGCGCGCTTCATGTCCAACTGCTCCGCACATTGCTGCTTCTTCAGCTTCAAATCGTTCAGCTGCTCAATCTGCTGCACGGATTCCTGCTCGTGATTCGCCATCTCGGAGTCGAGCTGCCGCTCCAACTGACAGTTCGCTTCCAGCTCGTTCTTGATCGTCCCCAGCTCATTGCGGGAACGGCGCTCCTGCTCGTGCAGCGACTGCTTCTCCTGCGATTGCGCCGCGACCTTCACCTTCAGGTCCGTGAGCTGCGTTTGCAGCTCCTCCTTCTCCGACTCGCTCGCCTTGCGGCGGATTTCGGCGTCGCGGATCGCCTGCTGCAGCTCGGCCTCCTGCCGCTGCAACCGCTCCTGCGCCTCAAGAGCCTCCGTCCGCCGGCGCTCCAGATCGCTGCGCTCGGCCGCCAGCGTTTCGCCGTCGGCGCCGTACAGCGCAAGCTGCTGGGCCACTTGCTTCGCCTCATGCTCCAACGGCTCAAGCGAAGCGCGAACTTGCTGCTCCTCGATCCGCCGGTTTTCGCCTTCCGCCCGCAGCTCGTCCAGCTTACGCGTCGTTTCGCCGATTTCGCGGCGCAGCTCCTCCGCTTTGGCCCGGAAGCTTTTCAGCTCGGTTTCGGACAGTGAAATGTCCTTATCCATATCTTCAATTTGCCGTTGACGGCTCAGAAGGCTGGTCGTTTTCTTCTGTTGGCTCCCCCCGCTCATCGAGCCGCCAGGGTTCACGACATCGCCCTCCAGCGTGACGACGCGGTACCGGTACTGTACCCGGGCAGCGATCCGGTTGGCCACCTCCAGCGTATTCGCAATAATGACATTGCCGAGCAAGCTGCCGGCAATTTGCCGGTACGTATCTTCAAATTGCACCAAATCGACGGCGATGCCGACAAAGCCTTCCATCCCTTGAATTTGGCGCTGTTCGTTTTCCGGAATGGACCGACTGCGAATAACGTCCAGCGGCAAGAGCGTCGCCCGGCCGAGCTGGCGGCGCTTCAGAAAAGCGATCGCGTCCCTGCCGTTCGCCTCATTATCCACGACAATGTGCTGAAGCGCGCCGCCCAGCGCCGTCTCCATGGCGACCTCCACATGGGCAGGCACCTTGACAAGCTCGGCCACCGCGCCGCGAATGCCGCGCAGATCGCCGCGGTCCTTCGCCTTCAGCACTTCCTTGACGCCGTGCATAAAGCCGTCATAGTCGTTTGCCATCTCACGCATCGTATCGCGTCGCGACACCATGGAATCGATCTTTTGCTCCCACTTGCGGACGGCGGCCTGCGCCTCTTCCGAAAGCGTCTGCTTCGATTTCAATCCTTGGCTGAGCTCCAGATATTGATTCCGCAATTCCGCGATCGCGGCTACGGCTTCGTCGAGCTTCTTCTCCAGAGCCGCCTTGCGCTCCGCGATGCTCTCCTGCTGCTCCTGCCACTTGCGGTGCTCGTCGTCGAGCCGGTCCAGCCGGCGGCCAAGCGCTTCCAACTGCTGCTCCGCATACCGCGCTTCATTGCGGGCATTGGCGGAATCGTTCAGCACTTCGAGCAATTCGCCCTTCAGCCGCTCTTCCTCCGCGCTGCTGATGCCTCCCGTCACGCCGAGCAGCCGGTCTTCCTCGGCCTTCAGCTTGGCCTGCGTTTCCGCAAGCTCCGCTCCGATGGCCGCGATTTTTTCGCGCAGCTGGGCAATTTCAGACTCTTTATCAAGCACCCGCTGCTCCTGCTGGGCAACGGCAAGTCGGGTCTGGTTTTTATTGGAAGCGTAGTTTTTTTTACGCTCCTTCAGCACCTCGCCCTGGCCTTCGCATTTCTCAAAATCCTCACTGAGCTGAAGCAGGTGCTGCTGCAATCCTTCAATCTCTTCCTCCAGCCGCCGCGTTTCCCAGCGTTCTTTCTCCAGCTCGGCGTCCTGCTTGCTGATCACGCCGGACAATTCTCGCTGCGATTCGCGAAGCTTTTCAAGCTGAGCGTTCGTATCCGTCCAGCTTGCATAAATGTGCTCGATCTGATGAACGTACATCGCGATCTCGCTCGATTTGAGCTCTTCTTTCAGCTCCTTGAAGCGGACCGCCTTCTCCGACTGCACGCGCAGCGGCTCCAGTTGGTCTTCCAGCTCCGACACCAGATCGTGGATACGCAGCAAATTTTGCTCCGTTTCCTGCAGCTTCTTTTCCGTTTCGCGCTTACGCGATTTATATTTGACGATCCCCGAAGCTTCTTCAAAAATACCTCGGCGGTCTTCCGATTTCGTGCTCAAAATTTCTTCGATGCGCCCCTGCCCGATAATCGAGTAAGCTTCCTTCCCGATTCCCGTATCCATAAAAAGCTCGGTAATATCTTTGAGCCGGCAGGGCTGCTTGTTGATCATATATTCGCTTTCCCCGCTGCGGTGCACGCGCCGGGTGACAGTCACTTCGCTGTAATCCAGCGGCAGCGACTGGCTCGCGTTATCGAGCGTCAGCGACACTTCGCCGTAATTGACGGCTTTGCGGGCGTCGCTTCCGGCGAAAATAATATCTTCCATCTTGCCTCCGCGCAGCGACTTGGCGCTTTGTTCACCAAGCACCCAGCGGATGCCGTCGGAGATGTTGCTTTTTCCGCTACCGTTCGGCCCGACTACCGCTGTAATGCCTTGTACGAATTCCAGCTCGGTCCGATCCGCAAACGATTTGAAGCCCGAGAGCTCGATACGTTTCAAAAACAACTTGGCTCACCTCTTACGGCTATTGTATCATATTCCGGACCTATAGTAGCACCGCCCGCCTGCAAAAAAAAGAGCGACGGCCCGCTGTACGGCCGTCACCTTCTGCGAACTTGCTTTATGGCTGATCCACCTTGACCTCCAGCTTCGTGAGCGCTTCGGCAGCCGCATGCTGCTCCGCTTCCTTCTTGGAGCGGCCAAGTCCCCGACCGAGCATTTCCTCATGAAGATATACTTCCGCCGCGAACTCCCGCTCGTGCGCAGGACCGCGTTCGTCTACGATTTTGTATTCCAAGGGGCCTATATTATGCTGCTGAGTATGCTCCTGTAGAATCGTTTTGTAATCCGCCATTAACAGGCGCCCCTGCTGGGGCAAGCCTGGAAACATATGACGGCTCAGAAAAGCGCGCACCGTCTCCAAGCCTTGATCCAAGTAAAGCGCGCCGATAAACGATTCGAACACATCTGCGAGCAGTGCCGGACGGGTTCGACCGCCGGTCAGCTCCTCTCCTTTGCCGAGCAGCACATAAGATCCGAAATCGAGCTGCTCGGCGAAGCCGACGAGCGAGGGCTCACAGACGATGGAAGCACGCAATTTGGTCAATTCGCCTTCCGTGCGGTCCGGATACTTGTCGAACAAATATTCCGATACGGTCAGCTCCAGAACAGCGTCGCCGAGAAACTCCAGCCGCTCGTTATCCTTGTGTTGGCCGATGCGATGCTCATTCACGTAGGAAGAATGCGTAAATGCCTGTCTTAGAAGGTCGGGACGCCGGAACGAGATTCCCAGGTCCGCTTGCAGCTGTTTTAAGTTGCGATGCATATCTAATCACCTTCGTGTAAGCAATTTGTTTCGTGGAGATTGAAACGTGCAACCAACTTCCACGAAACAATGGTATAGTTTAGCCGGCCCCGTGAAATCTATGCTCTTAAGCCTCGTACTTTTGCAGAATGACCGTTGCGTTATGGCCGCCGAAGCCGAACGAGTTCGACATGACGGTGCGCAGATCGAACGGACGCGGCGTATTCGGCACGTAATCCAGATCGCATTCGGGGTCCTGATTGTCGAGATTGATCGTCGGCGGGATCACGCCATGCTTCAAGGCCAATGCGCAAATGAGCGCTTCCACGCCTCCCGCTGCGCCAAGCAAGTGTCCCGTCATCGACTTGGTCGAGCTGACGGCCAACTTGTAAGCGTGCTCGCCGAATGCCTGCTTAATCGCGGTCGTCTCCGATTTGTCGCCGACCGGCGTCGAAGTGCCGTGCGCATTGATATAATCGATCGCTTCAAACGGAATACCGGCGTCTTTCACGGCTTTAACCATGCAACGTGCAGCGCCGTCCGGGTCCGGATCGGTCATATGATGCGCGTCTCCGCTCATGCCATAGCCGATCACTTCGCCGTAAATGCGGGCTCCGCGCTTCTGCGCATGCTCCAGCGATTCCAGAATGAGAATGCCGGCGCCTTCGCCCATGACAAACCCGTCGCGATCTGTATCGAACGGACGGCTCGCTTTTTCCGGCTCGTCGTTGCGGGTCGACATGGCGCGCAGCGCGCAAAAGCCTGCAACGCCCGTCGGACTGATCGTCGCTTCCGCACCGCCGCAGATCATCACGTCCGCATCGCCGCGAAGGATCGTCTTGAAGGCGTCTCCAATGGAATGCGTACCTGTCGCACAGGCGGTAACGGCCGTACTGTTCGGTCCTTTGGCTCCCGCGATCATCGAGATTTGCCCAGCCGCCATATTGGCGATCATCATCGGAATAAAGAACGGGCTGACCCGCTTCGGTCCCTTTTCGAGCAAAATTTTATGCTGCTCTTCCCAAGTCGACAAGCCGCCGATCCCCGAGCCGACATAAACGCCGACCCGTTCCGGATCGGTATCTTCTTTAACATTCAGCCCTGCATCCTTCAAGGCCATTATTGAAGCGGCCACGGCAAATTGCACGAAGCGGTCCATGCGGCGGGCTTCTTTTCTGTCAAAATAATCTTCTGGATTAAAATCTTTAACCTCGGCGGCGATCCGTGTCGGATATTCGCTGACGTCAAACGACTCAATCGCGCTGACGCCGGACTTTCCGGACATCAGATTCCCCCAGAACGTTTCAAGATCGCGTCCAAGCGCGGACATCACGCCGAGACCCGTAATAACGATTCTTTGTTTCATGCTGTAATTCACCTCTATTGTAAATAACCTTCGTTATGTACTTCATCCGTAAGGGGTCAAGCTCGCTACTGCGCGCAGTTAGGCACGGAATGGAGATAAGTCCCGTTTATCCAAGAAAAACGGGACTTATGCGTTTTACGTATGAGATTTTATGTACTCAACTACTTGACCTACAGTAGTGATCTTCTCTGCATCTTCATCAGAGATTTCGATATCAAACTCTTCTTCCAATTCCATAACCAATTCTACGACATCGAGAGAATCGGCACCTAAATCATCTTTAAAAGAAGCCTCAAGGGTTACTTCCGCTACGTCAACGCCGAGACGGTCCACAACGATGCGTTTTACGCGATCCAGAACTTCGGACATCCGGTTCACCTCCTCTCTGGTATTATACTTAACTTATGGACAAAATGCCATAGCAAGCGTCGCTTAGTGCGAAAAAACAAATTTCGCCAAAAAATTGTATTTTGCGGCAACTCTGGCAGTACGTTTGCGTCTGCCCGCACCTCCGCCCATTGTTGCCGCAAGCCTGGCTACATATACATGCCGCCGTCGACGTGAAGCGTCTGTCCCGTCATATAGGACGAATCGTCGGACGCCAAAAATACCACCGCTTTGGCAATGTCCTCCGGCTTCCCCAGACGCGCGAGCGGAATTTGCGTCATGAGCTGCGAGCGCTGATCTTCCGACAGCTTGTCGGTCATATCGGTCTCGATGAAGCCCGGCGCGACGCAGTTCACATGGATGCCGCGCGAGGCAAGCTCCTTCGCCGCTGTTTTGGTCATCCCGATGACGCCCGCTTTGGCAGCCGCATAGTTGATCTGCCCGGCGTTCCCCGTCGCTCCGACGACGGACGAGATGTTGATAATCCGTCCCGAACGCTGCTTCATCATCGGGCGCGTAGCCGCTTTTACGCAGTTGAACACGCCTTTCAGATTCGTCTCGATCACTTGATCGAACTCCTCTTCCTTCATACGCATAATCAGGTTATCCCGCGTAATTCCCGCGTTGTTGACCAAAATATCGATCCGGCCGAACGCTTCCAGGATGAGCTTGAACATCTCATCGACTTCTTGGACGGAACCGATGTTCGCTTTTACCTTAAACGACTTGCGCCCTATCGCTTCGATGGCCTGCACAACTTCCGCCGCTGCCGCTTCGCTGCCCGCGTAGTTGACGACCACATCGGCCCCCGCTTCCGCAAGTCCGATGGCGATGGCCCGGCCGATGCCGCGAGAGGCGCCGGTAACCAGCGCTACCTTTCCCGTTAGCATACGCTAATTCCTCCCAACAATAATCGTTTATTCCGTCGTTTCCAGCTGAAATTTCTCGATGGCTTCCAGACTGTTGATGGAATACACTTTCGCGCTGCGGTCGATTTTCTTGATCAGCCCCGCCAGAACGGTGCCGCTGCCGATTTCGACAAACGTGTCCACACCTTGCCCGAGCAGCCATGCAACGCTGTCTTCCCACAGTACGGAGGAATGCACCTGATCGATCAACAGCTGCTTTATTTCCGCCGGCTCCTGCACCGGCAGCGCCGTCACGTTAGCAACGACCGGAACGGCCGCCGCTTTCATTGCAACGGACTCCAGCACGCCGCCGAGACGCTCGGAAGCGGGTTTCATCAACGAGGAATGAAACGGTCCGCTAACCTCAAGCGGTATCACGCGTTTCGCGCCGGCTTCTTTGCCGCGTTCGGCGATGGCCTGCACCCCTTCTTTGCTGCCGGAAACTACGATCTGTCCCGGGCAGTTGAGGTTCGCAAGCTCAACAACGCTTCCTTGCCCGCTGACATCCGAACACAGCTGCCGCAGCGCTTCTCGCTCGGCGCCGAGCACGGCTGCCATAGCGCCTTGTCCGCTCGGCACCGCCTGCTCCATAAACTCGCCGCGCGCGCGCACCGTACGGACCGCGTCTTCAAAGCTTAGCACACCTGCCGCCACAAGCGCACTGTACTCGCCAAGGCTGTGCCCGGCGACATAATCCGGCTGAAGGCCGTGACGCGCGCGAAACAGCTCAAGGTAGGCAATGCTGGTTGTAAGCAGCGCAGGCTGTGTATTCGCGGTAAGCTTCAGCTCTTCCTCCGGACCATCGAAGACGATGCGGCTGAGAGGGGAGCCGAGCGCCTTGTCGGCCGTTTCGAAAATGCCCCGCGCGGCGGCATCCGCTTCATAAACGTCTTTCCCCATCCCTACCGCCTGGGCCCCTTGACCCGGGAATACGAATGCGATTTTCCCCATATCCGATTCTCCTTTATTACCGACTGCAAGCCGTGCGGACGGACCGAAACGGCCGGTTCTGCACAAAGCTATCAAGATGTAATGCCATCTCCCGGATCATTTACCATACCAAGACGGAAGCGCCCCAAGTCAAGCCCCCGCCGAAACCGACAAGCACCAAGCAATCGCCTTCTTTAATCCGTCCGGACTCCGCCGCCTCCGCGAGAGCGATCGGAATCGATCCTGCCGACACGTTGCCGTATTTGTGCAAGTTGATCATGCATTTGTCCTCGCTCAAATTCAGCTTCTGCAGCGCGGATTGAATGATGCGGATATTCGCCTGATGCGGTACGAGCAAATCCACCTCGGACTTGTCGATTCCCGCCTTGCGCAGCGCCTCTTCCGCGGCGCTTCCCATGATGCGTACCGCAAACTTGAATACCTCGCTGCCAGCCATGTAGATGAAATGCTGCTTGCCTTCCAGACTCTGCGGCGATGCCGGACAGCGGGAACCGCCCGCAGCGACATTCAGCAGCGGTCCGCCCGCGCCGTCCGCGCCAAGCTCGAACGACTTAAACCCGCGGCCTTCCGGCACCTCTCCGAGCACGACCGTGCCTGCGCCGTCTCCGAACAAAATACAGGTGTTCCGGTCGGTGTAGTCCGTAATTTTAGACAAGCATTCCGCGCCTACGACAAGCGCATATTTATACGTTCCGGTGGCGATGAAATTCGCGGCGTTGGCCAAGCTGTAAATAAATCCCGAACAAGCCGCAGACAGATCGAAGGCGGCCGCTTTTTTGGCCCCCAGCTTGTCCTGTAAAATGCATGCCGTCGACGGAAACGCCATATCCGGGGTAATCGTCGCCACAATAATTAAGTCAAGCTCTTCCGGCGCGATGCCCGCGTTCTGCAGGGCGATTTTCGACGCTTCATAGGCCAAGTCCGACGACGCTTGCTCCGCGGAAGCGATGCGGCGTTCGCGGATACCGGTACGGGTGACGATCCATTCGTCGTTTGTGTCCACCATTTGCTCTAGCTCGAAATTGGTCAGTACCTTCTCGGGCACATATTTTCCCGTTCCGAGAATGCCTACAGGCTTTAGGCTGCTATTCATCATTACTCGCTCCCGTTGCTAATTTCTGCAGAGATGCTGCGAACCAAATCGTTTTTCAAAGCGACCCGGGCTTGACGCACCGCATTTTTAAAAGCTACGCCGTTGGACGAGCCGTGGCTTTTGAGCACCAGACCGTTAATGCCCAGCAGAGGCGCTGCGCCATGCTCGGAGTAATCCATTTTTTTGCGGAATTGGCCCAGGCCTTTCTTGACCGCCGCCGCCGCAAGCTTCGTGTACCACGTACGCATAAATTGTTCTTTTAAGACGGAAAAGATGACCGAGGCCGCCCCTTCCATCGATTTAAGCATAATATTCCCCGCGAAGCCGTCGCATACGATGACGTCGCAAGGCTTCCGGAGCACGTCGCGCGACTCCACATTGCCTATGAAGCGGATCGGCGCCTGCTCAAGCAGCGGAAAAGCCGCCTTCGTCAGCTCGTTGCCTTTCATCGCTTCTGTGCCCACGTTAAGGAGACCGACGCGCGGCTCGGCCACTCCATGCACTTTGCTTCGATACAAGCTGCCCATGATAGCGTACTGCACCAGATGCTCCGCCGTCGCGTCCATATTCGCTCCGAGGTCAAGCGCAAGAATGCCTTCCCCGTCAACCGTCGGCAGCATCGGCGCAAGCGCCGGACGTTCGATCCCTTTGATTCGGCCGACAACCAGAAGGCCCGTGGTCATCAGCGCTCCCGTATTGCCCGCCGAGATCATAGCGCCTACTTCCTGCTCCTTCACCATACGGCCGGCGACGACCATCGAAGCGTCTTTTTTGCGCCGCACCGCTTTAACCGGCTCGTCATCCGCTTCGATCGTCTCGCTTGCGTGTCTCAATTCCAGATTCGCAAGCTTCTTCCCTTGAAGCAATGGCTCCAGCACGCTTGTATCTCCAACCAGCATAATCGTCGTTTCCGGCCATTCTTCGGCCGCCGCGATCGCGCCATCCACCGCCGCCTGCGGCGCATGGTCTCCGCCCATCGCGTCAATCGCTATCCGCATGAAGCTCTCCTCCTTCATGCCGATCTTTGCTCGCATGATAAATGATGAAATTTCCTTGGAATACCACTTCGTCTCCGACGTATGTAAAAACTTCGACCTTCGCTTTGCCTTTAGAGATCGAACGGACATAAGCCTTGGCAATGCATTTCTCCTGCAGTTTGACCGGCCGCACGAAGCGGATGTCCGCAGCGGCGGTCAGCGCCACCTTATCGTTGATCAGCGCGACGGCCAAGGAATTAGCCTGAGAAAATATATGATGACCCCGGGCGATTTTCGTCCGGGAGAACACATGCTCTTCTCGAATTTCGAACATGGAAATGCCGCTCTTGTCGAGCTGCAGATCGATGACATCCCCGATGACTTCATGCAGCGGAAGCGAACGCACCTGATCGTACGATTGCTCCGCCATCAGCTTCATCCGCTCCCGCAGCTCGGGAATGCCGAGCTCGAGCCGGTCCAGACGGATCGTCTGGATGCTGACTTGAAACAGCTTCGTCAGCTCTTCATCTGTAATAAACGGGTTTTCTTCGATCGCTTTGGCCAACTGCTGCTGGCGCTGTCGTTTCGGAAGGCGTTCGATAACGAGCACCACCTTTTTTAGCTTGAACTAGGGAGGTCCCCACCTGATGCATATGACATGTCACTATCTCTTATGACCAAGTCACAAAGCAAAGTATACTGGATTCCGTTTGAAAAGGGAAGCGCAAGCAAACAAAAAAATAGCACTGCACCCGGAGGTGGAGTACTATCTCTTTTGTCTGCAGGAAGATTATTGGCTAATAATCTCTCTTTTCTTGTATTGACCGCAAACTTTGCAAACCCGGTGAGCCAATTTCAATTCACCGCAGCTGTCACACTTTACCATGCCTGGTACTTCCAATTTAAAATGAGTACGACGCATATCGCGGCGCGTTTTGGATGTTCTCCTTTGAGGTACTGCCATCTTTCCCACCTCCTTCAACGAATTCAGCCTGCGTTCCTGGTTACGATCGGTCTTTAAAAAAATCCGCAAGTCCGGCCAAACGCGGGTCCACCTTCTCCGTCTTGCATTCGCAAGCCTTCTCGTTCCGGTTCGTTCCGCACACGGGACACAGTCCTTGACAATCTTCACTGCACATCGGGATGAACGGCAGCGCCATCAGGATGCTTTCCGCCAAATAGGGCTTCAGCTCAAACCGATCCTCGGAGACATACAGCACGTCTTCCTCGTCCTGATCCTCGGACTCTTCCAGCTCTTGAGCTTCGCCCTTCACAAACGTCTCATGAAACGGAATCGTCAAATGCTGTCCGACCGGGGACAAGCAGCGCGAGCACGATTGCTCCACGTCGATGTCCAGTTCGCCGGTGACTTCGGCCGTGCCGGCCTTGCCCCGAGCTTCCAAACGCACCTGCAGCGGACCGTGCCCGAGCAGACTTCCGGACTTCGGCAGGATACCTGTCAAATCTTCCGTGCCTTCGATCCGGATCGTGCCTTTGGATGCCAAATCTTTCAAATGTATAAACATGAGTATCACCCCAAACAAACAAAGATTATTATATCGACTTCGGTTCCGTTTTGTCAACATTTTCAGTTCATGCTATGTTCATGCTATAGTGATTAAACATATTCGTTAATGGCAAAAGAAGCCTGAAGCCCTGAACGGGAGGAATCATACGCATGTCAACCGTCGGTCTTGTCGTCGAATACAATCCGCTGCACAACGGTCACTACTATCATTACCTACAATCGAAAAAGGTAACGGGAGCGGACAGCGCGATTTGCATTATGAGCGGGAACTTTCTTCAGCGCGGCGAACCGGCGGTCGTGAACAAATGGGCGCGGGCCGAGATGGCGCTCCGCATGGGAGCCGACCTCGTTCTGGAGCTGCCGGTCGCCTACAGCGCCCAGCCGGCGGAATGGTTCGCCTTCGGCGCCGTCTCCGCGCTCGACGCTACCGGGCTCGTCGACAGCCTCTGCTTCGGCAGCGAAAGCGGCGACATCGGCTGGCTCGAAGCGGCAGCCGATGTCTTGCAGGACGAGCCGGCTTCGCTGCGAGAACTGCTGCAGCAAGAGCTGAAAGCAGGCGTACCGTATCCGGCCGCCTACAGCCGCGCCGTAGCGCAGCTCCTACCGGGCGCTGCCGAGAGCGAGCTCGCCAAGCCGAACAATACGCTCGGTCTGCATTATCTGATCGCCCTGCGGCGGCTTCGCAGCGGCATCCGGCCGCAAACGATCGCAAGGACGAAAGCCGAATACAATCAGACCGACATTACGGACGGACGGATTGCAAGCGCTACCGCTCTGCGCAAGCTGCTCTTTGAGGAACGTACATTGCACGCCCTCCGCCCTTATGCGCCTGCGACGACGCTGGATATTTTGGAGCGGGAATGGCAGGCCGGACGCGCACCGGTCGATTGGGAGCGCTTCGCAAGGCCGCTGCTGCTGCAGCTCATGAATCATACCCCGGAGCAGCTGGCAACGTTCCATGAGGTTACGGAAGGGCTGGAGCACCGCATCCGGCAGGCGCTGACCGAGACGGCGGCTCTTGGCGAGGGCTGCGTCGCTTCGCTGCTGGACCGGCTCAAAACGAAGCGCTATACGCGGACGAAGCTGCAGCGCACCTTGCTGCGCATTTTGCTGAATCATACCAAGGAAGAGCTTTCTGCCGAAACGCTGGGCCAAGGCGTGCCGTACCTGCGCGTGCTTGGCTTCCGTCCGAAAGGGCGGGAACTGCTCCGACGAATGAAAACAACGGCGAAGGTGCCCGTCGTCACCAAAGTAACGGACACGCTTTCGCCGCTGCTCGCAATGGATATTCGCGCTACCTCTGTCTATGCGCTCGGATATGAAGCGCCTGCTCCCCGCGATTGGTTCGCGGATTACTACGAACCGCCGGTTGTCGTGACGGATTGATACCTAGCTTCCCGTTTTCGCCGGCAGCTTCGCCAAATAGTCCAAAGCCTCGGCCATTGTGGCCACCGGAACGACGGTCATCTTGGTTCCCAGCTCTTCGGCACGCTTCTTCGCGTCCGAATAATTGGGGATCGTCTGCCCGGTCGGAGCTTTATAATCTGCGGGGCTGAAAAAGATTTCGGCGCCCGCCCGGTCGGCCGCTACGATTTTATGCTGAATGCCTCCGATAACACCGACATGGCCTTCCGGATCGATCTCTCCGGTTCCCGCCACCTTGTAGCCTTTCGTAATATCGCCTGGCGCCAGCCGGTTATAAATTTCCAGCGAAAACATCAGTCCCGCCGACGGTCCTCCAATGTCTCCCGCTTTAATGGTTACCTGCTGTTCCTCCGACCCGGGCTTCACACTGTGCAATTCCGCCAATACGACTCCCAGCCCGACCTGCGGAGCGGCAGGTGCAGCGTCCGCAGGTTGTGCTTTTTTGTCGACAGGCAGCGCGGCCAAAGCGATATCCTTCGTCTGGATCACGTCTTTGCGTTTGTAGCTGACCAAGACGGTTTCTCCCGCTTTCTTGCCTTTTATGCCGCCTCGAACCTCTTCCATCGATTGAATCGGTTTATCGTCGATTTTCACGAGGGTATCGCCGGCCTGAAGCACGTCATGCGCCGGAACATCCGGATATACCTGCTGGATGACGACGCCGTCCTTGCTGATATGGTAAGGAATTTTCAGCCGGTTATACACCGCCTGAATCGCATCCGCCTGCGAAGTGAGCATAACCACTTCCTGACGCCGCGAATATTCCGCCTCGGACTCGTTGTTGCGGAGCAAATCCCGCTTCAATCGCAGTTCTTCGTAGGGCCGGACATAAGACATCAAATAGCCGAACACGGTTGCGTCGGCCACCTGTACCGTAGTCAGCATAAACTTGCCTTTTTCCTCCGAAGCCTGCTTGATGTGAACCATCGGATTTATGTCCTCGGCCGTCCCTGGTTTAAAAATATAGAGCGGCAAAGGCATAATAAAAACAACATACAAAAGCGCTATCGCTATAAAAACGGAAAAAACGACGCGTGACGCGCGTTTTATGTCTCTAGCCTCTCCCATTGGTAGCTGTCCCCCCAGCCGTTCGCAAATGTCGTATCTCTATAGGTAGCGTACGCCTGTCAGGTCTATTCCATGCGGACAAAGCGTAAACATGTACCACTAACCCAAGCTGGAGTGATGATTCGGATGCAACGGTTACAGGCTCTATTCTCCCCGCGCTTTACGACGCTGCTGCTCGGCGCCGCGGCGCTTGCTCTCGTCGTCAGCATCATCGCATTTCCCGACGAAGCGTTTCGCTCCTCGCTCCAAGGACTACAGCTCTGGTGGAAGCTGGTCTTCCCGGCCCTGCTGCCCTTTCTGATCATAACCGAGCTGCTGCGTGGAATGGGCGTACTGCACGGACTTGGCGTACTGCTTGAGCCGCTGCTGCGCCTGTTGTTCAGGCTTCCGGGAGTCGCCGGCTGGATCGTGGCGCTCGGCTTCACGGCGGGCATGCCGGCCGGTGCCGCAGCTGTGGGCCAGCTTCGTAAGGACGGCACGCTTACCCGAGACGAAGGAGAGCGCCTGCTCGCTGCCTCCCACCTGCTGAGCCCGGTTTTCCTCGTGAGCGTGGTCGGCGTCGGCTTCCTGCAAAACGCGACTGCCGGACTTGCGCTTGCGGTCATTCATTATGCCTCTACGCTGCTCCTGGCCGTGCTCCACCGTTTTCGCAGCGCCCCGGGACCTTATCCACTGCCGAAAATGAAATCGCAGGACAAAGGAGGCGCAGGATGGCTCAGCCGGAGCTTCGACGCATTTCAAGAAGCCCGGACGCGCGACGGCCGGACGTTCGGCAAGCTGCTGGGAGATTCGGTGACGTCCAGCGTTCAGCAGCTTTTCCTCATCAGTGGGTGCATGATGATGTTCTCCGTGCTGCTTCACGCCGTCTCGCTTTCCGGGCTTGTCTCCACTGCCGCTTCCCTTGCCTCCGCGCTTGGCCTTAACCGCGACAACGCTATAACGCTTGCCCAAGCGCTGCTGGCCGGCTTCTTCGAGCCGCATCTCGGAGCGTACGCTTTGTCGCAATATACCGAAGCCGCTTCGTCGGCCTTGCCGTTTGCGCTGCTCAGTCTGCTGCTCTCGTGGGGAGGTTTGTCCACGCACGCCCAAGTCAAAAGCTTGACTGCCGCTTCCGACTTGCGTTACCTGCGCTTTCTGCGTTCCCGGCTGGAGCATGGCGGGATTGCTTTTGTGCTCACCTGTTTAGCCTGGAAGCCGCTCACCGATTCGCTGGGCGGTGAGCAGCCCGTGCTTGCGCACTATGCCGCGGTCCGCAGCGGCTGGTCCTTCGAGCGCGACAGCCTGTGGCCTTTGGTCAGCCCGATGATGCTGCAGTTCGGTACGATGCTGCTTGTCCTGCTCGTGCTCTCGGTATTTGCCGCTTTTCTCTTCCATCGCCGCCGCCATCGGCGGTAAGCCTTCGTTCCGAGCTACAAACTTCCGCTGCCGTATTTGCCGCGCAGCGCCCGCTCCACTTCCGGAGGAACCAGATCGACCACGGGCCCGTGAAAACGGGCGATTTCTTTCACAATGCTGGAGCTTAAATACGAGTATTTCGGTGTCGACGTCATAAAGAATGTCTCAATGTCTTCGCACAGCTTGCGGTTGGTCGAGGCCAGTTGCAGCTCATATTCGAAATCGGAAACCGCGCGCAGTCCTCTGACGATGAGGTGCGCGTTTTTTTGCTTCATATAATTAATGAGCAAATCCCGGAAGCTGTCGATCTCGACGTTCGGCAAGTCTTTGGTCGCCTGCCGCAGCAGCTCCGTCCGCTCCTCCACCGAGAACAGCGGATTTTTGCTTGTATTGTTGAGCACGGCGACGATCAGCTTATCGAACACCTTAGCGGCACGATGAATAATATCCAGATGCCCGTTCGTCACCGGGTCAAAGCTGCCGGGATACACGGCCACCCGCAGCCCGGGTTGATCGCCAATCTCGATCATTGGATTCATGGGTATAGTCAGCTCCCTCTATTGTCGAGTTTAAGTCTCTTTCCCCTCAGAGCGGGTACGGTAAATCGTAATGGAAGTATCCCCATACTCGGCCCGCCTCAGCCACTCGAGCTTCCCGAAGTCCCCCTCATGGCGGTCCTCCGCATCATGCTCGACCACGATCCGCGCTCCGTCGGCCAGCATTCCGCCCTGTTGCAGCTCCTCCAGCAGCTCTCCGATCACTTTCAGCTTGTACGGCGGGTCCAAAAAAACCAGATCAAAACGCGCTTCCCGCTTGGAAAGCGCTTTGAGCGCGCGCATCGCATCATTGCGGTACACTTCGGCCCGCTCCGTCAACCCGGTCGCCTGAAGGTTGTGGCGAATCGTGTCGATGGCTTTTTTGTCCACGTCCGTGAGTACGGCGCGGTCCATCCCCCGGCTCAACGCTTCGATACTCAGCCCGCCTGTGCCCGCAAACAAATCCAACACTTGTCCGCCGTCGAAATAAGGGCCGATCATGCTGAATACCGCTTCTTTCACTTTGTCCGTCGTGGGCCGGGTCCCCATGCCCGGTACCGCCTTCAGCGGCCGCCCTTTGGCACTTCCCGAAATGACTCTCATGCTGTATAGCCTTCTTTCCGCCAACTTAATATTGATATCGTATCACAAACGGAATCTTTTGCACAAAAAATCCAAAAAAATTTTGCCAGCGGATGTATATCTTTCTGCAAAAAGGATCATCCTTATATCATCGACATCCGAAAATGTCGTAGACAACCGCGGAGAAGACTTACGTTCCCCATAAGCTCTTCGTCCGGTTTCTCCTCTCCCATGAAAGGGGCTCGTCGTGAGACGGGCCCCGATTTTATTGACAAGGCCTTAAACCGTCGAATTTTTTACCCGCACTCTGACATGAGTTATTTGTTTTTTGCAGCACATAATCTAAAGTTGGTTTTCCGATATATTCATATATTTCGAAGCTTCTTTATATAGAAGCATCACATTTTGAGAGAGCACAGATTTTTATACATGTCCAGAAGAAAATTGTATCAACTCCATATGATAGGGAAAATAGTAGATTGCTAGGGATTAAACATGGTATAATACTCCAATCACAATAGAATGGCTTATATGGGCGGTCGGCTAGCCTCTCGGAAGGGAGGTGATGCCTGTGGAGGTTAAAGACGTTTTGACGCTCATGATCAGTTTCGGCATGCTGCTTATTGCACTGTTGGCGCTGGTTGTGACTATAGTCAGTGCGATTAACCAAAACAAAAAGAAATAGACCGCCCTCGGCAAAGGTAGCGGTCATTTCGTGATCCATATCCAATGTTCAAAGCCAACCGCCCTTAAAAGCGGCTATTGTGTGGGAGTCGTGTTGGTAGCACGACTCTCTTTAGTTTATGCCTTTGATTGCGTAGTTAATGTCAATACACTGAATAAGTACTGCTATGTATATTTACTGTACCAAAACCCTATAGAAATGTAAATAAACTTATTTGCGATAACGCTTATTTTAATTTATCGGCAACCATAGTGGTTTCGGCGCCTCCGGCTCCCATCCCCGAATAACCCGAAGCTCTCCTTTTTTCACTTCAACGTACCCAGCTTTCGCAAGGGATTTTACGATCGTCCGAAGTTCCTCTACAGACCGTCCCGAAAGTCGACATATCTTTCCAGCATCTGGCCGTATGCAATCGCTTTTGTGTATGTTCCACAGGATGCGGAGAACCTTTCTTTCAGAATCGCTCAACATCGAAATTCACCTCAATTACATCGGAAAATTGAATCAACTCCCAACCTACCGTTTTCTGTAGCCAGACGATGCGGATCAAGTCCTCAGCCGGCCGAAAAGTTCCTGCTGCTCTTCCTCGGGGATTCCCCGTATCATGTCGCCACCAAAAAGCGAACGCCCGGCATCGGAATGCTCGGGCGTCTTTTACTTGGCCCCGTCAATTACCGGGGCATGATTTGAAATTACGGGTATCGAGCAGGCGGCGTTGTCATCGGGTCCGACGAATATTCCGTTTAGGCACGCTCCGCTTTCATGATATCCAAATAAGAAACTTTCAGCCTATCGCCGTCACGCTCTATATGTACCAGCCGGGTTCGCGGGTCCATGTTGATGATTCGTCCCCGCACCTGTTCGTCCATTCCCCATACGGTCAAAAAAATCTCGGCTCCCTCTTCCTGAGCCTCAATCAATCGGTTACCCAGCTCCTCCAATTCAAATTCGTCTCTTGTCGGGCGTAGCGCAGCGTATTTCTTGCTTAACGTCGGTAAGCCTATCATAATTTCCATCCCCTTTTTTTCAATTTATCTTCAGTTCTATCCCTGTCTACTGCTGCGGTGCCTTTTGCTCCAAGCCTTGTATGACCCGAAGCTCGTCCCTGCGAACTTCTACGTAACCATCCTTGACGAGGCACAATACAATTTTTCGCAGTTGCTCCACCGTGCGCCCGGATAACCACGAGATCCTTTTGACATCAGGCCTTGCCCAAGCTGTTTTGTATTGATTCCACAGGATTCGAAGCACTTTCTTTTCAACATCTGTCATCAACGAATTCCACCCCGATCACGTCTTTCACCGGTCTGCCGGACCAGCTTTCTTTTTTCCTTCAGTGCATCAGCTCATGATACTCTCGATGACACGGAAACCCGCTTCACGGCTAAAATATTTTCGATCCAAATTACACGCAGTGCTTGCCGTTGATGACAAAATGCTTTAACGGCACCATTCTCAACCGCCAAAACCTCAATTCTCCGCTGCTTGGTCTTATTGTCGATATCCAAATAAATCACGTCAATGATATGGCCAATGTATCTTTCCATTCACGCTCGCCTCCAAATGAGAACATTTGTTTGTATTATATACGAACAAGATACGAACACGCAATAGTCCATTTGGTTTATACTGGATAACACAGCATAATGATGCACATCGGAAAGAAGAAAACGAGGTTACGAAGCAGGAGACGAATACCGGATGCCAAGTCATGAAAGCTGTTGTGGATTCTCGCTCAATTGAAAAAGGATAGTCCGTCAGAAGTTGGCTCTGACAAGCTATCCTTTCAAGAAATCTTGTCCGATTACTTCAACAACCACAACGAAGCTGCGTTAGACGGCTCCCAGCCGACCAGCGAGGTGTGGGCCTGACGACACTCGTACGTTTTGCCGTTGTACGTGACAAGCGTGCCTACCGTATAAGCCGTGTTCGGCGCCCATGCGGCAACCGCCGGACCGGAAGCCGTCTTGGCATTGACAGCATTGCTGTCGGCCGATACGTTGCCGGCGGCGTCAACCGCGCGAACCGTAAACGTATAGGACGTATCGGGTGTCAGTCCCGTCACGGTATATTCGAGCGTCGTCCCCGAAACCGTGGTCACCAAAGTGGTTCCACGATATACCCGGTAGCCCGTCACTCCGACGTTATCCGTCGATGCGCTCCACATCAGATGAACGCTGGAGGAAGTCGGAGTACCCATCACATGCAAGCCGGTCGGAGCCGTAGGCGCCTCATTGTCTACAGGTACGGAAGGAGTCGTAACCGTGACGGCGTTGCTTGCGCTGGAGACGTTGCCTGCGGCATCCTCGGCGCGAACCGTAAACGTATAGGACGTATTCGAGGTCAGCCCCGCGACGTTGTAATTCAAAGTCGAGCCGGAGACGGCGGCAATCAGCGTCGAGCCGTTATAAATTTTGTAGCCGGACACTCCAACGTTATCGCTCGATGCGTTCCATGCCAGCGATACGCTCGTGGCTGCAACGTTGGAAGCGCTTAACCCTGTCGGTGCAGTAGGAGGTTGAGTATCCGAAGAATCTCCTCCGAAGTTCACGTCGATGACATTATAGAAGGCATTGGCCGTGTCGGCAACTTCCCAAACCGCCAGAATGACTTGATATCCTGTCCGGCTAGGAACGTTGCACGTATCGGAATACGTCGAAGGAGGCTTCTTTCCGCCGTAATTTACCGAGCAGAACGGCGTGAGATCGAACGAAGCCCGGCTGAGCGGGGCGTTCTGATCCCAGTTTTGCTTCGTCATGTAATACTTCCAGCTGGATGTCACATGAGCGGCGGTCAACGTCCATGTAAACGTTTTCATTCCTGCCGTCATCGGTACCTTGCTCCAACGTGTAGCGGATTGTTGATCAAGCTCCGGATATTTTCCGTTTGCGCTGGCGATTTTGCCGTCGGCAGGCCCGGCCTGCGGAAACCCTTTCAGTGCTTCCAGGTTGTTCCTGTTATAACCAGCATCTTCGCAGTTCTTATTTTGCTTCAGAAAGCACAAATAGGCGCGGCTGCTCGGCGAATCGACCCAACCATGGGCAAAAGCCCGGTCCGAGAACAGCAGCATGACTACGGCCATTAGCAGCATCATGCTGCTGGCAACAAGCAGTTTGAATAGAGAATGGTGGGGTAAACGAAGCTGTATCATATATTTTTGGGGGCGGTAAGGATACTAAGGACACTACGATTATTTATTACCCTCGCAATCGTTCACAATTGTCAGTTCGATCAAACCTCCTTAAAATAGAGCTGTGAACCCGTGTGTGGAAAAGTTCTTGCAAGTATTGCATATCCTCCTTTCTATCCTTTGTTTTATATAAACTCGTAAAGAGTCTATATATGCCAATAGTCCGCGAATATCATCAATGAGCGATCTGGATGTCGTTAGAATTGAAAAAATCAAATAGAGGAACGGACACTTCACGCATGTTTCCCGTGTCCGGCAGCTGTCGAAATCCATGGTGTGATGCGGGGAACTCAATGTAAGCGATTTCGTTAAACTGGTCGTATAGGTGACGGATCGCAACAGAACTATGTAATCCACTATAGTGCTTGGAATTATATGAATAGTAAATATATTGCAATAATAATATATTACTCAAAAAATTACAATATAGCTATAAAACAAAGCGCGCAATCGAGCTTTCTTTCCGTAAAGGCAGCTCTCTTGCGCAGTTGCAATCAAGGACGGAGCTTGGTAGATTTAGTTTAAGCCAAATACGCAGCCGGGAGCGAATGACGATGAGTTTTACTTTAGACAGAATCGAGAATAAAATTGAATTTTTCGAAGCCTACGATTTGAAAACGCTCGAAGCGAAAATCGACGCGAAAATCGAGAATAACAAAGCGCTGCTGCTGGATGTTTTTTCGATCTGCCATCAAGTGGTGTTCGACCCGAATGCCGGGAAAATGCTGTACAGCGCCGTCGTTCATTTTAAAGTCAAAAACTAACGAATTCCGTCAAGACAAAAGCTTCATACCTACAAAAAAGCCATCGGCCCACCCGGCCGATGGCTATGATTTAAATAAACAACGCGATGGCGCCCACGACCAGTCTGTACCAGCCGATCATCGACAGCCACAGCGGGACGCTCAACAGCGCCCCGAACATGATTCCTACCGAAAATCTTCCTTCCATACACCGCACCTCCATCATTGTCCCCTTGCGCCCAAGAGCTTCTGTGATGATAAGGCAAGCATAGCAAAGTTATGTTTGGAATCTATTAGGTCCTTGTTAGATTTTAATGAGCTTTTTGAACTAGGACGAACTAAAAATTATAACTTTTTACCCACTTTTATCCGTAAGAAAATCCCGCTTGCAAAAAAAGACCCGTGCGCAGCACACGGGTCTTGCTTCTTGCGTTACTTTATTTTTCGTACAGCTCCAAGGGCAGCCGGTCCGGATCGAAAAAGAACGTAAATCGTTTTCCCGTAGTCTCATCGACACGAATCGGCTCTACGGCGATCTCTTCCGCTTCCAAAGCCTTGACAGCCGCTTCGATGTCGTCAACCTCGAAGGCCAGATGCCTCAACCCGCTTGCTTCCGGATAGCTTGGCCGCTGGGGCGCATCCGGGAACGAGAACAGCTCGATCTGGCTGTCGCCGATCCGCAGATCGAGCTTATACGACCGGCGCTCCGCCCGGTACGTTTCCCGGATGACCATCAGTCCGAGCACGCGGACGTAAAAATGCTTCGACTTCTCATAGTCCGAGCAAATGATAGCGGCATGGTGAATGCTGTTCAGTTTTAACATGACGTTGAGCACAACCTCCTTTGGAGCCAAATTTTAGGTCGTCCGATCAATAGCTGATTAACGAAGCCAGCAGAAGACCCGACGCCAGACTCAAGCAAAACGAGAAAATACCGACGGACACGTTGCCCTTCGGAATTTCGGCCAGTACTTTAAAAGGGGTCAGCAATTCGAACAAGTAGAACACGATAATCTGGAACGCGATACCGATGAGTCCCCAGATGATTAAATCGACGAGACCGACCGAATGATATACCGCGGACGCCAGCACGAGCACTTGGCCGATAATTTTGCCCCCAAGATCGTAAGCCGCTGCTTTGGCGGCCGCCGCTTTACCGGGATCGGATAAATCGCCGCCCTCCCGGATGAGCGCAAACTCATTGTACGGCGTCGTCAGGGTAAAAAATAAGATGCCGAGCCCTACAAGAGGGACGGTTACGCCCAAATACATCAAAAAGTTAACGATATTCCCAAACTGATCCAACGAACTCCCCCCAATAAACGTTGTAATGTAAGGCCGTTCTTATCTGCGGGCCTAGCCTATGACCGACGAAGGCAAATAATAGGACAAATTGTTCGTAATGCTCCCGCCGACACGGGCAATGACAGCAGAGCTTCGGCCGTCGATCAGAAAGCAGCCCCAGAGCAGCCGGCCATCGTATGGACCGTTTAACGTTTCCACCCGGATGCGGGGCAGCTCGGCGTATTGCTGGTAGATCATCGGCTGATCCCCGTATTCGTCTTCCCCGCTCGCTTCCGCAATATCCCCGCTTCCCGCATAGATCGTGACCCCGCTACCTTCGCGTCCCAGAATCGGCTTCGCCACATAAGGCGTGCCTTCGGGGAAGCACGGCTCCATAAACGTCGGCAGCATGTAGGCTTCGATCGTCTCATGCTCCTCTTCCGTGTAAAATTCTCCCGCTAGATGCAAATTCCAGATCAGCGCTTGCAGCGCCTTCGTCTGAGCGGCAAACCCCTAGGGCGGATTCATGATCGCCAGCTTGCGTTCCGCGATTAGTTCCAGCACATGCTCGCCGGTCGGATAGCCGTCCGTATCCCGGTCTTCAGCCAGCTTCTCGATCGCATGCAGCCGGTACAACACATCGATCGGATACCTCGCCGCTTCTTCGTCACCAGCATTAGAAGACTGAGCCCATATCCGGTCTCCCTCCACGCGGAGGTCGGACAGCGCTGCAAATTCCGCGCCGGCAATCCCGGATTGCTTCAGGAGATAGCGAGTCGTTCCGGCATCCTCCTCATGCCAATCCAGCGAGCTGAAGACGACATGCTCGGACGCATAGCCTGCTTCGCGGTATAGGTCAAGCATCCGTTTGAACGCCTGGCGGAAAGCCCCGCTGCAGCCTTCGTTCGGGTCCTCTTCGCCATAGGCGGCGCACACCCGGCCGTTTGCATGAAAGGCTTCGACGATCCCCGTCGGCGTATCGCTGTTAAACTCAAGCATCTTGAGCCCTTGCGGCGTCAAAACAAAATCGAACCGTCCGATCAGCGTCGGGATGTCTTCATCAAACCGGAGACGGATGACACCGAACGACGCGGGAGGCAGTCCCAATTCAGCCAAAAGCGCCGGCTCGCCCTGCTGGACGATCCGGACGGTCTTGGCATAGATGCGCCCTAACGCTTCGGCGGCTCTGCGCATTTCTTCCAGCTGCGCACGCTCCAACCGGTGCAAGCCGGCGAGCGCATATTCCTGGCCGTATAAGCAGTCCCATGTAAATACACCCTCTTGCCGCAGCGGCCCATAGATCGCTTCCCGGCGTTCCGCATAAGAAGCGTCCGACCGCAGCGTCTTTGCCATGCTCATGTCAGCACGCCTCCTCTCTGATCGTTGCTTTTTATCGCGTCGCGCCACCGTGGCAGCTCTGGCGTTAGGAGCTTGAACTGCCGCTGCCGCCGATGCCTCCCTTGCTAATCCCGGAAGAGCTGTCCGAAGACGCTTTAGTAGAGCTACCGCTCGAGCCCCCACCGCCGTAATAATGTCCTCCGGACGAACCGCCGCTGCCGTTGTCGCAGTAACCGTCCCCGTTTCGATCGGCGCAGTTTTGGGAATTGGAGCAGCCCGCCGTGCCGCCGAGCACCAGTGTCGACGCCACGAACAGCGCTACCAGTTTGCGTGTCCTGCTGCTTTTTTGCTGTTCCATTCTTCGTCACTCCTGTCTATCCCGGTTTGATTTGCGGCTATACCGGCATGGCATAGTATACATACGTCTCCCGGTCTTCGTCGATTTCGGCGCAAGTGCGCTGCCATTCCCGGCCCTCCGCATACAAATAACTCGCCTGAAGGTTCAGCATCGCCTCCAGCGTATCGGGAAATGTAAACGTATGCACCAACCGGTAATCCGCCGTCCATTCGCGGTATTCCCTTAGCTCCATGCGAACGCCGCGGGGACCTTCCGGCTTCCCCCATAACATCGTCCGCTCGTCAAGCACTTCCTGCACATAAACGACATAGCATTCCGGCTCCACAGCGCACGAGGTTTTCTCATACACCTTGCCGTCCTTAATAAAATAGTCGCAAGCAAAACGCAAAGCGACCTCGTCCCGGCCGATCCGGTCATAATAATACAGCAGCGGAAACGTCTCGCTGCCCTCGGCATACAAACGGTATTCCAATCGTGTCATCATGCTTCGGCACTCCCTTTCTCCCTCTCGGAAACGGGTCATTCTCACGGAGATCCTCTAAACATATACGCACCACGGCGAAAAGGTTTCGCAGTCCGCCATGGCGGTTTGCTCCCCGGTCCGGAAACTGCATCCAAAGTCGATTATAGGTTTCTGACGCGGTACGTCAAGCAAAAGTTGCCCCGGATTCGCGAAGCGACAAAAAAATACCGCTCCCAGACGCCTTCCCTCTCTTGGAAAAGCTCAATGAAATTGGCTGGAAGGCAGAGAAAGCGACCATTTTGAATTGGAGGGATACAGAGGGCCGCCCTACCGATGGACAAGCAGCAGCCGGAGAAATCGGAATCGTTATCCACGAAGCCACGGAGTATAATACAGAATCTCTTGCAAAGTTCGCCTTTTCGATGCTATACCGAGCAGCACTTTTTTCTAAAGAAAACAATGTACCGATTTTGTTAGATTACTAAAAACCCCGGGCCAAGTTGGTCCGAAGCACAAAAGCAGTACGTTGGCCTGAACATCGGCAAGCGTACTGCTTATTTTTTACCCGGCTGCTGCGTCTTTTTCAACTCCAGTTTGCTCAAGATGCAGGTAGGTTCGTCCATAATCCATTTGGCATGGTTTCTTCCATCCGTTACGTTTTTTTGTCGATTTTTTGTCGAATCATGAAGGAAAATCGCACTTTATATTGAAATTCTTTCTAAAGAAGGTTCCCACATCATGGAAGCCCCTTAACTAAATCGGAATGGGAGTAATGACAAGTATGGAAAATAAGACAAACAACCCGGCAACGTCTGAGGAGACGGGAACAGCGGCAAAAAAATCAAATAAGAAGCTGATCATCATCTTGAGCTCGCTTCTCGTTGTATTGGCAGCGGCCGGTGGAATCACCTACAAGCTCACGAATAACTTGAAATACGATTCGTTGGTCAGGCAATACAATCAGGATTTTGAATCGATTCAGGCAGCGGGCTCCGCATTCAAAAAGCAAATAGAAACGCCTCCTGTCGACAAAAAAACGCTTAAGGAAATCGTCAGCTTTTATGAAAATTCCAAATCAACAATCAATTTTGAAGCTCAAGTGAAAGAATTGAACAGCAATCCCAAGTACGCTTCGCTTACGGCGGAAAAGAAGGATTACCCCAGTCTTAACTTGGACAATGCACTCGCGGAGTACAAAGATCGATTGAAGGATATCGAAAAGCTTCAGAGTGTCATACAGCGAAGCGACAACATCGATTCGGAAATCAGACAGTTAAAGAAGCCCAAAGACGATACGTATACCATTTATAGCACAATCGACGCTCTCGTCGAAAAAAACAACAAGCTGAAGGACGAAATGCTCAGCGTAGTTTTATCGGCAAAATTAAAAGATATTCAATCCAAGTTCGTCGATGCTTTGACCTACCGCGGCAAATATTTGACGGAAATGCAGGCTGCGCATGAGGCTGCAAGTAGTAATAAATATATGGAGAGCAGCTATGAGCGCAATATTTCCGCCATCAAGAAAAACAAGCAGCTGGCGCAAGGTCATACCTATCCCTACGAATATATCGATGCTGCCTACAAGGCGGCCAATAGCGCCGAGTCCGATAGAAAATATTTGGAGAAAAGCGGGACCGAACAAAGAAATCGTGCAACCGAAGCCGCCAGCATGCTGGCCAAGTATGTGGAATTGACAGGGGCCGAATCAGCCGATCTGACGAAAAGCGAAATTAATCCCCAACCGCTTCCGCAGAGTCCGGCGAAGCCATCCGGCGATGAGGAAATGGCCAAGGCGATGGTCGAGATTTTCCTGGCGAAAAGCATGTGGGCCCTGTCCACAGACGACATCAAGGTCGTGACGCCGTATTTGAGTTCAAAAAAACACCAAGAACAGGCGAATTACATGCAATACCTGAAAAACAAAGGAATCAAGGAATCCATGACCCTTAACGAAGCCAAGTCGGCAGAAAAATTGGACGATTCCACCTTCATCGTTACGACATCGGAAAAGTACAAAATCTCTTATGGCGATGGCAGCAGCAAAACAAAGAGCTTCACTTCCAAATATAAAGTCCTGAAAACCGATTATCACGATTATAACTTCGTAATTGACGAATTGCTCGAAGCGAAGGAAACAGAGAGCAAAGACAGCTAGATGGCTTGCATCGTAAAAACAATTATACAACCTCCGGATTTTGATTCCGGAGGTTTTTTTGATCATCCCCGGCAATTTCAATTATTTACCTTTGCATAAGGAACGTGTGTTCTGTATATAATAATTAAATACGAACATATATTCGCAGGTGATGAAATGCAACGAACGGTTCTCATGGCAGATGGGCAAAGTTTTTACGCGAGTATCGAAAAAGCGGCGCACCCGGAATATCGGGATAAACCCGTTGCGGTTGGTGATCCGGCACGCCGTAGTGGAATTATTTTAGCCGCCTGTCCGATTGCAAAATCACGCGGTGTAACTGCAGCGGAAAGAGTCGGTGAAGCGCTGGCCAAATGCCCGGATTTGGTCGTCATACGGCCACGAATGCAAACGTATATCTCGGTATCCCTGCTCATTACAGAAATTTTCGAATCCATTACAGATCAAGTTGAACCGTTCTCCATCGATGAACAGTTTCTCGATGTGACAGGATCTTTGGCCTTGTTCGGCTCTGCTGAAGAGATTGCCCGTTTGATACAAACAAGGGTAAAGCTTTCAACCGGAGTATGGTCCCGCGTCGGTATCGGCCCCAACAAAATTCTTGCCAAAATGGCTACGGATAATTTCGCAAAAAAGAAACCTGCAGGTATATTTGAACTTACCCATGACAATATCGAAAAAGAACTTTGGCCCCTGCCTGTCCATCAAATGTTTATGGTAGCCGGGCGAATGACTTCCCATTTTGCCCGCATGGGCTTACACACCATTGGCGATATAGCGCGTCTCGATCTCGGCGAATTCAAAAAACGGATGCGTTTCCGTATGGGCCGGCAAAGTGACATTCAAGCGGAATATTACTGGCAAACGGCGAACGGCATCGACCCGAGTCCCGTTGTCACCGGAATGCGAAGCCAAATTAAAGTGATCAACCACGGCAGGGCATTAAAATGGCAAGCCTATCGAACGATCGAAGACATTGAACCCCTTATGATCGAACTGATCGTGGAGGTTTGCCGCCGTGCCAGGCGCTACGGATATATGGGCAGAGTCGTTGCCGTGGGAGCCGCAGAAACCGACGGGTACCGGTCTTCAGGCTTCGGAAGGCAAAAAACATTGCCGCGTCCTACCCATTTGGAACATGAAATCGGCCCGGCTATACGCTCACTCTTTTTGGAGCACTGGAAGGGCTTGCCTCTTACTCATTTGCATATTACGCTCACCGACCTTTCGAAAGATGATGTTTACCAACTTGATTTATTTGAGGATCGAGAACGATTGATTCGCCGTGAAAAAGCAGTCGATGCGCTAAAAGAGAGGTTTGGACCAACAGCTATTATCCGTGCATCGTCCTTGTTAAAAACGGCTCAGGCATTCGAAAGGGCAGCTCAAATAGGAGGGCACTGGGCATGAGCAAACTAGACGGGAATGGTCGCTGGCAGTCGAAAATGACGCTAACGGAACATACGGAGCAATATGAGGCGCGTCATGATTCCAAAACGTCCCGACCGACGTCCGAAGAATACACCATGGCTCGGGATTACATTCTGCTGCCTCATATGTTAACCATGATTGAGCGGAGTATTGAGGAAATAAGAACCTCAACAAATATTTTAAAACGGTTATATTTGATCGCGGCGCAAACCGTGATGAACCAAATCCATAAAGACATGTACTCGTTACGTCGGGAATTAAGCAAACGAAACATTAAAGTGATCAACGACGAGCAGATTGACCTGGTTATTTATTACAAAATCATGTGCCGAGGTTACGAAGAACGATTCGGTATCGTTCGTGATGTCGTTCGATCAGAGATCAGCGTGCGTTTGACCAATTATTTAAAAGACGTTGCAAAATTCATGGAGCAATACGGCAAATGAATTACACTTGTGTACGCCGTTCTAGTCTTGTTTCACTATGAGCGTGACCTCGGATCGTGCTATAATCGGAAAAAGAAAAGCGTCCCGCCTCGACAGAGACGGAACGCCAAAAATTGGAAGCAAAGGTGAAGACGTATGCTGCTGCACAAGGGCGAAACGTTGTTTCGCCAAGGAGAAGCCGGACCGCTGTACCGTATCAGGAGCGGCCTGCTTAAAATTGTCCGCATTCACGAGGACGGACATCCCGTCTTGGTCAATATTATCGTTCCGGGCGAAACGATCCCTCATCATTCCTTAATCAGTCCGAAAGAATATTACGGAACCGCGATTGCGCTTATGACCTGCGAGATTGAAACGCTTCCCGCCCAAGAATGGTATGCCAAGCTTCAACGGGAACCGCAAACGTGTCTTGAGATCGCCATGCTGCTGGAGAACAAGCTGCGAATGATGCAGCAGCGAATCGATCAACTAACGCAGCTTGCGCCTGCGGATAAGCTGGCGAAGCTGCAAGCCTGGTTCGAAGCCTATATTGCCCCGGCCCGTTTGACCAATCTGCTGACACAGGAGGAAATCGGCCAGTTTATCGGGCTGCGCCGCGAGACGGTCAATCGTCTGCTTCGTGCTCAAGCAGGCAATCGCGCTGCCTTGCAGGTCCGGGATGATAACAAACGCCGACGCTAATCATACAGTTCCTTTGTTTATCCAATCTGCATTTTAGCGGCGTGCCTGAGCCGCTGGTTCCCCGGCTTCCTCCAGCGAACCCGCCGGTCCGAAAAACTCGTAACGCGCGTCTTCCTTACGTACGCCCCATGCTTGCAGCATCCGGTTGACCGTCTTCATGAACGGCACCGGTCCGCAGAAATAGAACGCGGCATCCGGCGAAGGAACGACGGATTGCAACCACTCCAGATCAATGTAGCCCTCCTTGTGGAACGTCCGCTCCGCCTGATCGGCAGCGGTCGGCGATTGGTAGCAAAAGCGGTACGAGAAGCCCGGATACCTGCGGGCCAGCTCTTCCACCTCGGCGCGCATCGCGTGCGTCTCACCGTTCAGGGCCGCGTGAATGAACGTGACCTGCCGGTCCGGCGCCGTTTCACCGAGCGTTTTCAGCATACTGAGCAGCGGAGTCAGACCGACGCCGCCGCTCAGCAATACGACCGGGCGCAGGTCGGAGGTATCGAGCGTGAAATCTCCGGCAGGAGCGGTCAGCCATAGCGTATCGCCTTCGTTCACATGCTCGTGAAGGAAGACGGATACTTTGCCGGCCGGGTGCTCCGGCGCGCCGTCCTCACGTTTGACGGAGATGCGGTAATACGGCTTGCCCGGCGCATCGGACAAGCTGTATTGCCGGATATGCGTGTAGGTCTCGCCGGGCATTTCCGGCTTCACGCTAACATACTGCCCAGACTCGAACGAGGCAATCGCGCCGCCGTCGACCGGAACCAAATAAAACGACGTAATGACGCTGCTTTCCTTTTGCTTGCGCTCCACCCGGAACGCCCGGAATCCTTCCCAGCCGCCCGCCTGCCGCTCGGCCTGGACATACATTTCCGCCTCTACGCCGATGAAGGCGTCGGCAATGATGCCATAGGCGGTTTCCCACGCCTGCAGCACCTCGTCCGTAGCTGCCTCGCCGAGCACCTCCCGCATGGCCGTCAGCAGCGTCCGGCCTACGATCGGATAATGCTCGGGCTTTACTCCAAGACTCCGGTGCTTATGCCCGATCTGCTTCACTACAGGCAGAATGGCAGCCAAATTATCGATATGCACGGCAGCGGCATACACGGCATTCGCCAGCGCCGTCTGCTGACGCCCCTGCTTTTGGTTCGCATGGTTGAAAACGTTCAGCAGCTCCGGATGCTCGGCAAACAAAATTTCATAAAATCGTTTCGTGACCGCAGTCCCCTTCGACTCCAAAAGCGGAGCCGTCGATTGAATAATGCGGATCGTCTGTTCGTTTAACATTCGTTATCCCTCATTTCATCATTGCGGATTTCGTTACCTTCATAAGAAAGTATACAAGGACGCCCGAAACGCTTTTGTGATCTAGATCACATCAAAACAAAACGATTTGTGGCAAAACAGACAGCCGGTCGGGATGTTCATTTCTCCGACCGGCTGTCCGCTTGCCGAGTTATCCCCATTCCGGGATTGTACGTTTCAGTTTCAGAGGTTAAAAGCCCGTCTTCGACGTATCCTTCCCTTGATCGGCCAGCATTTCGCCGTTACCCGTACCGGCATTGCCGTACACCGTGTTATTTTCGCAGCGGCTGCCGGCGATCTGGATGGCGGCCGCCGAACAGCGGGACAGCATATTGCCCGTGACGAGATTGTGCCGGCTGAAGGAGCCATCGGCATTGCCGGACGTTTCAAGGGCAATACCGGTTTGGACCCGCCGCACATCGTTGCCCGTCACCGTAGTAACATCGCTGTTCAGCAGAACGATACCGCGCCCGGTCTGATCGATTTTGTTGCCGGAAACGATGTTGCCGAACGGCCGCTCGCCATCTGCCGCACCGTCGCCCGTCAGCGAGATGCCGGATTCTTTTGCCCGGGAAATGATGTTATGGACGATCACATTGTCCGTGCAGTAATCGCGCAGCACGATGCCCTGCTTGCCGGCATAAGCGCCGTTTCCCAGCCCTTCCGCCGACAATACATTGCCTTCGATCCGGTGGTACGAGCTCGGCTTCAGTTTGGAAGATATCACGATGAAGGCATCGTCGCATTGCTGCGCCACGTTATCGGAGACGATCGAATACGAGCTGCCTGCGGAAATATAGATGCAGGGTCTTTTCAACAAATGAAACCGGTTATCCGTCAGCCGGAAATTCGCCGCCGACTCGGCAAAGATCCCATGGCCTTCGTAAAAGTTTTCGTAAGCGATTAGCTGGGAGAACACGCTTTGGCTAACCGAGACGTGCCGGCTGTCGCTGAACCATACGCCGTTGGCGATGCCGGTGAACAAACAATTCCGAACGGAGACGTATTCGCATTTTTCAAAATAAACGCCGCGTTCCGTCATCTTGTAATTTGCCGGCGATATGGCGCCCATGCCTTCGAAGCCAAGCCCTTCGACCGCATTCTTCTTCGTACTGAGCCCCATCACCATAGATAGATTCGGCTCCGCCGCCTTCAGTATGGATGCGCCCGGCCCATCTCCGACCAAACGCACATTCGGCCTTAGCATAATGGCGGATCTCAGAATGTAGCGCCCGGGCGGAAAATACACGGTCCCTCCCAAAGGCGCCGCCGCTTCGACGGCCGATTGAATCGCTGGTGCGTCGTTTTGATCAAAACGACCCGAGCCTTGCGCTCCGTAGGCTTTCACGTTGATCCAGGCGACCGATTCCGGGCGAAACCCCGGATTTTGCATCGGATTGGGCATCGGCTCCGCCGCGGCCGTACCGCTCCAACCCGTACCGGCGGCCAAGATGATGCCGGCCGTCGCCGTGCCCATCGTGGCCAGCAGCTCGCGGCGGGACATTGCTTTTTCTTTGGATGAAGATGAAGATTCCGAAGTAGACATATCGATATCGTTCCCCTTTCCACAATCTAGCAATCTATCAGCATTATAGCCTGCTCCGCTTCATTTGACAATTGGGCGGGAGCCCAGTGTTTCGAAGAAAAAAAAGAACATGCCCGCTTAGCGGAACATGCTCCACAGTTTAATCAGATGAAATGCATTGTTCGGATCGATTTTTTGCGAGATAACGAACTGAACGAGCTGCTCGGTCTGCTGCTCGGTGACTCTTTCGCCAAGTGCCTTCGTCAGCATGCCGACGAACCGACGAACCTTCACGCGGTCCTGCAAATCGTACTTCGTCACGCCCTGCAAAATCATTTTGACCCGTTCTTTCGTCTCCGGATTTTTCATCTTCAGCTTGATCCGCTCGATTTGCGCAGGATCAAAGCCGTACTGCGTATAGCTCATGCCGCACACCTCCGCGTTCTTGCAAATAGGACTTACAACAACCATACAGTAAGTCTATGTCGGAGGGCTTGGTCTTGTGTACCTAATTCTTTCGCCGTCTTTCCCCTTCACGCCGCAGGCGGAGCGTCAAGCAGGCTATCACCTAATCCAGCATCTCGCTGTCGAAGATGTGCTCGCGCTGCAAATAGTGACGCAGCGGCACGTAGTCGGCCTCGGTCCAGAAATCCGGCTGCTTGACAAGCTCGGCCGCATCGTCCCTTGCCTGTTCCATCACTTCGAAGTCGGTCACCATGTCGGCGAGCCGGAAATCCGGCACCCCGCTCTGCTTCGTGCCGAAAAAATCTCCGGGCCCCCGCAATTCGAGGTCACGGCGCGCAATCTCGAAGCCGTCGTTCGTGTCCGTCATCGCCTTCAGCCGTTCCTTGCCGACTTCGTTCTTCGGATCGGCAATCAGCACGCAGTACGATTGGTGCTCGCCCCGTCCGACCCGGCCCCGCAGCTGGTGAAGCTGCGATAGTCCGAACCGGTCGGCGTCATAGACGACCATCAGCGTAGCGTTGGGCACGTCCACGCCGACCTCAATAACCGTCGTCGAGACCAGGACATGAAGCTGGCCTTGGCTGAACTCGCGCATCACACCGTCCTTCTCCGCCGGGGCCATCCGTCCATGCAGCAGCCCGACCTTATATTCCGGAAAAGCAAATTGAAGCTGCGCGTGCACATCAATCGCGTTCTGCACGTCGAGCTTCTCGGATTCCTCGATCAGCGGACAGATGACATACGCTTGCCGCCCTGCGGCCACCTCGCGGCGAATAAAGCCAAGGACGCGCTCCAGCATATTGTGCGTCACCGCATACGTCTGAATCGGCTTGCGTCCCTTAGGGAGCTCCCGCAGCGTCGAGACGTCCATATCGCCAAAAGCGGTAATCGCGAGCGTCCGCGGAATCGGCGTCGCCGTCATCGTGAGCACGTCCGGATTCATCCCTTTACGGCGCAGTATGCTGCGCTGCTGTACGCCGAAGCGATGCTGCTCGTCCGTAACGACGAGTCCGAGCCGGCGGAAAAACACATCCTCTTGAATGAGCGCATGGGTGCCGACAATGATGTCGATCATCCCCATCTGCAGCGAGCCGAGCACATCCCGGCGCTGCCGCTCCGTCAAGCTGCCGGTCAGCAGCGCCGTCTGGATGCCGTACGGCTCGAACAAGCGGTCGAGCGAGCGCTTGTGCTGTTCCGCAAGAATTTCCGTCGGCACCATAAGCGCGCCTTGATAGCCGGCCTTGACGACAGCAAAAAGCGCCACCGCCGCGACGACGGTTTTTCCCGCGCCCACATCGCCCTGCAGCAGGCGGTTCATACAGAAAGGCTGCTGCAAATTATGAAGAATTTCGGCCAGCACGTTTTTCTGGGAAGCCGTTAATGTGAACGGCAGCGCGCGTACAAACGCGCGGACAGCCGGCAAATCTACGGGGTGTGCGACCCCGTCCGCCCGGTCGTGATTCAGCGAGCGGTACGCCTGCATCTTGAGCTGGAACAAGAACAGTTCCTCGTACACCATCCGGCGTCTCGCCCGCTGCCCCTGCTCCATACTGCCCGGCAGATGCAGCAGGGCGACCGCCTGCTTGCGGGGCAACAGATTGTATTTGCGCAGCAGCTTGCCTGGAAGCACCTCGGAAATGAGATCGCCGAATTGCAGCAGCGCTTGCTTCGTCGTTTGCCGAAACCACTTTTGCGTAATCGATCCCGTTATCGAATAAACCGGCTGCAGCGTCCCGGTCTGCGACGTGCCGCGGCCCGGGAATTCCACCTCCGTCACGGTCAAGTGCAGCCGCTTCTGGTCCCATTTTCCGGTCAAGACGATATCCGTACCGGCGGTCAGCTTGTCCTTCAAAAAATGGCGGTTGAACCAGACGGCCGTAATGAAGAGCGGATCGACTACGATTTTGCAGGTCATGCGCGATTTGGTACGCCCGTACATTTGCACCTGGGGAACCCCCGCGACCGTGCCCTGCACCGTAATCCGGTCTCCGTCCTTCACCTGCGTCAAATCGCGAAGCGTGTAATCCTCGTAGCGGAAAGGATAATAATCGAGGAGCTCTCCGACGCTCGAGATGCCGAGCGCAAGCAGCTCCTCGGGCTTCTTGCCTTTGACGCCGGACACCTTCGTGACCGGAAGCGAATAAAGATCCAAGGTCATATCAGACCGGTATGGCAATGGTCGCTACGGTTCCGGGTCCGACATGCGCTCCGATGACGGGCCCGATATGCGTGTAGTGCACGCTTTTTACATCAAAATGCTGCTTCAGCAGAGCGCAAAACTGCTCCGCCGTCTCGCGTCCGGTCGTATAAGCCACGACCAAATCGATCGGTTTGCTGGCGTAATCCTGCTGCAGCAGCTCGACGATCCGGTTCATCGCTTTCTTCTGTCCGCGAACCTTATCGACGGAGAACACGACTCCGTCATCGTTGACCGACAGAATCGGCTTAATATTAAGCAAGGAGCCGAAGAGTGCCGCAGCCTTGCCGATCCGTCCGCCCTTATGCAAATACTCGAGCGTATCCACCAAAAAATAAAGCCCGAAGCTTTGGCGCAGCGACGCAATCCGTTCCAAAATTTCCGACTTGCTCTTCCCCTGCTTTGCCGCTTCTGCGGCAGCTATGACGAGCATGCCGATGCCAATGGAAGCCGACCGGCTATCTACCACCTCGATATCCGCCTTCTCGTCGATCAACGATTTCGCCACGAGGGCGGACTGGTACGTACCGCTCATCTGCGATGATAAATGAATCGAGATGATCGAGTCGGCGCCTTCCGCCGCAAGCCTCTGATACACTTGGATGAAATCGGCCGGCGACGGCTGCGATGTGGTCGGAAAAATACCGGACGAGGACAGCTTGTCATAAAATTGCTCCGGACCCATATCGACCCCGTCGCGAAATGCCTCCGAGCCGAACAATACTTTAAGCGGCACCATCTCAATGCCGAGCCGCTCCCGCAGGTCGGCCGGAATATCCGCCGTGCTGTCCGTTACAATACGAACCTGGCTCAATAGCCTCCCTCAATTCTTTGTAAAGTTTTGATCTAAAGACATAGCTTTGAAAACGAACCGCTTATTCCGCGGAAATGATGTAGTAATAGAGCGGCTGTCCGCCATCCTGCACTTCAACTTCCACCTCTTGATACGTTTGTTCGACATACCCGACAAGCTCCTCGGTCTGCTCCTGCACCGCATCCGCTCCGGTATACAAAGTCACGATCTCCGCACCCGCATCCAGCATGGAGTCGATCAGCTTTTTGCAGGAATCGACGAGGTCCGGGGCCGAGGAAACGATGCGGCCGTTATGAATGCCGATATAGTCGCCCTCTTTAATATCGATCCCGTCCATTTGCGTGTCGCGTACGGCATGGGTGATTTGACCGGCCTGTACCTGCTGCAGCGCCCGCTGCATTTCGCCGATGTTTTCTTCGGGAGCCGCCTCCTCCTGGAATGCGATGACAGCGGCAATGCCTTGCGGAATCGACTTGCTGGGAACAACGACAACCTGCTTATCCTCCACAAGCTCCACGGCCTGCTGCGCAGCCAGGATGATGTTCGAATTGTTCGGAAGCACGAACACCGTTCTCGCTTCGACCTCGCTGACGGCGCGGACGATATCTTCGGTGCTCGGGTTCATAGTTTGTCCGCCGTGCAGAATCCGGTCGACACCCAGGCTGCCGAAAATACCGGAGATGCCTTCCCCCGCGGATACGGCAACAAAGCCGTACGGCTTAAGCTCGCGGGACGGACCGTTCGCCGCATGGACGGTCGGCTTGCCGAGTTCGAGCTCTCTGGCCGCGTCCAGCAAATGCGTCGCCTTGGCCAATGCCGCGACCGCACCGGACGGTCCGGCCTCCTCCATCAGAAGATGCGTATGCTGATCGCGCATATTTTCAATTTTGATCCGGCTAAGATCGCCGTAATTCTGGGCCAGATTCATAACGCTGCCCGGGAATTCCGCATGGATGTGTACTTTGACCAAATCGTCGTCGGCCACGACAAGCAGGGAATCGCCGAAGGCAGACAGCTCCTCGCGGAACAGAGCCTCGTCAAACTTGCGGCCGTTCAGCTTACCCGGATTCAGCGTCACCATAAACTCCGTACAATAGCCGAACTCGATATCCTCCGTCGCCAGCTTTGCTTGCACACGCTCGTGACCTGTAAAATCAAACGCCGCCGCAACCGACTCAAGCGTCTCCTCCAGCGGCTGCACCGCGCCAAAAGCGACGTACGGCATATCGGGCGGCTCCTCCGCAGGCGCTTCCTCCTCCATGTCCAGAACGGACACAAAGCCCTCGTAGATATACACAAGCCCTTGTCCGCCCGAATCGACGACGCCCACCTGCTTCAGCACGGGAAGCATGTCCGGTGTTTTAGCCAGCGCCTCTTTCGCTTTATCCAGCAATTCCGCCATCACGACAGCGACATCCGGCTGCCGCTTAGCGGTCTGTACGCCCTGCCTCGCCGCTTCCTTGGCTACGGTCAGAATCGTACCTTCCACAGGCTTGACAACGGCTTTGTAGGCCATATCCACGCCGTTCTGAAACGCCGCAGCCACCTGCTGGGCATTGGCCGAAGGCAGGTCAGATACGGCTTTGGCGAAACCGCGGAACAACTGTGACAAAATCACGCCCGAGTTGCCGCGAGCGCCCATCAGCAAGCCTTTGGCAAGCGCTTCAGCTGTTTTACCCAAGTGGTCCGACGGACGGCGCCGGAGCTCTTCCACCCCGGAAGTCAAGGTCAAATTCATATTCGTGCCCGTATCGCCGTCCGGTACCGGAAAGACGTTGAGCGCATTGACCCGCTCTGTGTTCGTCGTCAGCCTATGCGCTCCCGCTTCTACCATTCGGATGAAATCTTGTCCATTCATTTCTTTTAAGCGCCTACCCAAAAGACCGTTCCCCTTTCGCTATAACCCTGTTGGCGATCCATAACATGTTTCGGCCACAACCGCTGTCATCACAGGTCTCATTCCGCAATCCTCACGCCTTGGACAAAAATGTTCACGTTAGCCACTTGCAGGCCCGCGACTTCTTCGAGCATGTATTTTACTTTGCTCTGCACGTTATGCGCCACGACCGAAATTTTCGTGCCATAGCTGACAACGATATATAAATCAATGGTCAGGACATCCTGCTCGTTGCGGCGAACCTCGACTCCCCGACGCAAATTGTCCACGCGCAGCAGTTCAGCAATACCGTCCTTGAGATTGAGCGAAGCCATCCCGACTAGTCCGTAGCAGTCCAACGCCGCCGAACCCGCAAGTGAGGCGATTACTTCGTCCGTAACATAGATTTTTCCATATTCTGAAGCCAGTTCGATTGTCATCTCCATACAGCTCCTTCGATCCCAAAATTAGCATGGACTACGAATCATTGTACTATATTCGCCGCAAGAAATAAATAAAACGCAGGCCCCAGGGGAAGAAAACGAAGAAGCTGCGTTGACGGCGTTTAGGCCGCTGTGATATGATGTTTAAGTGTGTTTTTGAAGCGTGTAAGCTTTAAGGAGGTGTAATCAATGTCCCGCAAATGTTTTATCACAGGTAAAGGCCCGGGTACCGGCAACCACGTATCCCATGCGAACAACAAAGCGAAACGCACTTGGGGTGTCAACGTTCAAAAGGTTCGCATTCTGGTCGACGGCAAACCGAAACGCGTTTGGGTGAGCACGAAAGCCCTGAAATCCGGAAAAGTAACTCGCGTGTAATCTGCGTCCGCAGACAAAAAGCACCTGGCTCAGGTGCTTTTTTTAGTTGGCAAGAATGAATCCTTGACAAACGCGCTTGTCTTGCAAGACAAGGACGGCTGAGCCGTTGATCCTGGGTGCGGCGCCTGCCCTAGCCCGGCAGCCAGCGCCTAAGTATGGACGGGCGTACCTTCAGTTTTTGCTGAATGTATTAAGTACAGCCTTCACAAACCCACCCAAAAACTTCGGAAGCTTGATAGTGTAAAATTTCATTTTGCACCCTCCCTCCAGACTTTGCGCAGCAAAGTCAGCATCGCTTGGCTTTGCGACGCAAAGCCGACCTCGAGCCATGCGCGCAGTAAACCACCTCGTTAAAAGTATATTCCGCTGCTCCCCAAAACGTGCCATGCAAATTCCGGGCACCGAAAAAACAAAAAAGGCTACAAAAGCCGGAAGCCGTACTTTTGTAACCATGTATATGCGACCCCCGCGCCGGTTATGCACGTCCGGGTTTTGTTTCTTTTTTCTCAAACCGCAGCCTGCTGCTGCTGAATAGCCAAATACACCGCGTAGAACACCGAATAAATAAAGTAAAATAAGATCGTGATCAAGACGAATGCAATGCGCGGGCCGCGCGTCTCGTATCGCTTAAAAAACTGGATACCGACGTATATAGCCCCCAGCGAAAAGGCAAACTTCACCACGCCGTCGATAATGGAAAACACAAACAGCAGGGCGGCGCATAGCAAACTGAAGGCAAAAATTTGCAGCGCCCGCATTTTACCGGCCGCTCCCGACTTCCCGGATCGCGCGGATCGCCTCGGCACGGTCCGGCCGGTTAAATACCGCATTCCCGGCAACGAGCACATTGGCGCCCGCTTCGGCAACGAGCTTGGCCGTCTCGGTGTTGATACCGCCGTCGACCTCGATGTCCACGTGCTGAAGTCCCCGCTCGTCCAACATGCGGCGCAGTCCGGCGATTTTGGGCAACGTCGCGGAAATAAACTTCTGCCCGCCGAAGCCGGGGTTAACCGTCATCAGCAGCACATAGTCGAGCAGCCCTTCCTCAAGCACATGCTCCAAAGCATGGAGCGAAGTGGCCGGATTCAGCACGACGCCCGCTTTGACGCCCTGCTCCTTAATATAATGAAGTGTCCGGTGCAGATGGACGCATGCCTCGGCGTGAACCGAAATAAGGTCTGCGCCTGCCTGAACGAACGAGGCGATGTAGCGGTCCGGCTGCTCAATCATCAGATGCACGTCGAGCGGTAATTTCGTTATCGGACGGATGGCTTCCACCACCAGCGGTCCGATCGTAATATTCGGCACGAAATGTCCGTCCATCACGTCGACGTGAATCCAGTCGGCCCCGCCGCGCTCGACGTCGGCAATTTCTTCACCCAGCTTGGAAAAGTTGGCGGATAAGATCGAAGGAGCGATATGCAGCATCCTAGTACCTCCTCTTTTTGTCTTTAATCTCGTTCAAAAATTGAATGTAATGGTTGTACCTTGATACGGCGATATGGCCCTCTTCTTTGGCCTCCTGAACCTTGCAGCCCGGTTCGTGCAGATGCAGGCAGCCGCGGAAGCGGCACGCTGCGGCATAAGACGCAAATTCCCGGAAAGCCCCGCTAAGCCCCTCTGCATCCACCTGCAAAAAGTCAAGCTGGCTAAAGCCCGGCGTATCGGCGATAACTCCGCCGTTCTGCAGCCGGATCAGCTCGACGTGGCGCGTCGTATGCTTGCCCCGTCCGAGCTTCATACTGATTTCGTTCGTTTCCAGCGACAGCCCCGGCACCATGGCGTTGAGCAGCGACGACTTCCCGACGCCGGACTGCCCCGCGAACACCCCGATGCGGCCCGCCAGCCGATCGTATACTTCGCTCACGCCGATGCCTTCCTTGGCGCTTGTCACAAGCACCGGGTAGCCGACCGATTCGTAGAGCCGGATCACCGGCGCCAATTGTTCGGAAACGCTGTCAGGCGAACTTCCTTCGGACATGAGATCATGCTTGGTCAAGCAGATCAGCGTATCGAGTCCGGCGCTTTCCGTATGAACCAGAAACTTGTCCAGCAGCGGCAAATTAAGCGCCGGCTCGGTCACCGAGAACACCAGTACGGCCAAATCGATATTTGCCACCGGCGGCCGGATCAGCTCGGAGGAGCGGGGAAGAATTTCGTCAACCATTCCTTCCCCGTTCTCCGTCAGCCCGAACACCACGCGGTCGCCGACAAGCGGCGAAATGCCGCGCTTCTTGAAAATGCCTCTCGCCCGACATCGCACCGATTCGGTCGTTTGCGCGTCGTCGGCAAGCACATAATAATATCCGCTTAGCGCCTTCACGATTAATCCGGTTGGCATTATGGATTCGTGCCTCCTGTGCCTGTCGTATTTCCGGCCGGAGCCGTCGCTGCGCCTCCGTTCTGTCCGGTCGGCGGTGACGTCGTTCCGCCGCTTCCCTGTTTCACCGGCTTGCCGCTCGCGCCGCCCGTGCCGGAAGCCGGAGTCGCCGACTGCTCGGTCTTCCCGCCGCCGTTCGTCCCGGTATCCGCATTAGGTGACGTACCGGCACTGTTCGACTGAATGTTGCCGCTTTTTTGATCCTGATAATCCTTATAAGTGATCGTCATCGAATCGTTCTGAATGTTATCCCCGCGAATCTGGATCGTCGCATCTTTGTCCGGCGAAACGACCAGCTTCACCTCAAGCGTTTCCGTCTTGGTCACGTTCGTAAGCTTCTGGTATTCCGAGTTTTCGACCGCCGCATCGCTCAGGATGACTTTGGCCGTACCTGCCTGCCCTTCCTTGGACGGCTTAATCTGCACGGGCACGGTCATCTGTCCCGCTTCCGGCGGAAGACCGGAGCTGACGGTCAGCGTAATTTCCGTACCCGGCATCACATCGTCGTCTGGCTCGAACGGAAATTGCTTCGTTACACGGCCCTTGCTTTGCTTGTAGCTCGGCTGGCGGACAATCCCGTCCTTGGAAAGCTTCAGATCTTTTGCGCTAAGGATCGTTTTGGCTTCGTTTTCCGTTTTGCCGATCAGGTTCGGCATTTTGAACGTTTCCCGGCCTTTGCTAACGGTCAGCTCGACCTTGATATTGTCCGGAATCGTGTACTCCTCATTGGGCGCAGGCTTCTGAGACGTCACCGTTTCCGGCTCGGCTTCCAGAAACTGTTGATCGATCTTGATATTTTTCAGATCGAAGCCGGAGGAGACCAGCTTTGTTTTGGCGTCCGCCAGCTTTAGGTTTGTAACATCGGGCATTTTTTTGCTTGTAGGCCCCGCGCTGACAGTCAGCTTGATCATCGTGCCCACGATAACCTGATTATTCGCCTGGCTTTGCTGGATGACAATATCTTTCGGCTTTGCATCATCATTCTGATAATCCGCTTCCACTTGAAGCTTGCTGTCCTCTAATATTTTCTTAGCTTCAGCAAGCGGCTTATCTACCACATTCGGGATATCGACCCGTTGCACCGTTAAATTCTGCTGCACGTACTTGACTGCATACCACATCCCGCCGACAAGCGCCATAAGCACCACGAACCAGACCAATGGCTTGACCCAGCCCTTTTTCTGCTTCTCGGGCGGCGGCGTCTCCTTCGCGCGGGGCGCATCGTCGTCATCCTCCACAACGGCGTATTGTCCCGGCCGCAGCGCAGGCATGACCCGCGTCTTTTCCTCATCCAGCTCGTCGTCGTCCAAAAAGTTGACTTTCGGCTCGTTGCGGCGGTGCGGCAACAGGCATGACTCGAGGTCGCTCATCATGTCTTTGGCCGAACGGTACCGCTCGGACGTGCTTTTGCGCATCGCGCGCAGAATGATGTTTTCCACGCTTTGCGGGATGAGCGGATTCACCTTGCGGGGCTCCTCGACATCCTCCTGCAAATGCTTCAAGGCTACGCTGATCGGACTTTCGCCGAGAAACGGCAGCCGGCCTGTCAGCATCTGGTACATGACAATCCCGAGAGAGTACAAGTCCGATTGCTCGCCGGTCGGCGTCCCTTTGGCATGCTCGGGCGAAAAATAATGAACCGAGCCGACGACAGAGCCGGTCTGCGTAATCGTGGAAGAAGTGACGGCGCGGGCGATCCCGAAATCGGTCACTTTGACGCGGCCGTTTTTGCCGATCAAAATATTGTGAGGCTTAATATCCCGATGAATGATCTGATTATGATGCGCGTGATCGAGGGCGTCGCAAATCTGGCTCGCAATATGAACGGCTTCCTCCACCTGCAGCGGAGCTATTTCCTTAATCTGCTCGTTCAAGTTCGTTCCCTCGACATACTCCATCACGATGTAATGGATGTCTTCCTCTTGGCCGACGTCGTATATGCTGACCACGTTCGGATGCGACAAGGAGGCGGCGGCTTGCGCTTCGCGGCGAAAACGCTGAATGAATTCTTCATCGTGCACGTACTGCTGGCGCAGCACCTTCACGGCGACATGCCGATGCAATAAAATATCGAGTCCTTTGTATACGATGGCCATTCCGCCGCCGCCGACGCGTCCCAAAATCTCGTAGCGTCCTCCTAGCTGCTTACCGATCATTCCTTCCTCACCCCGCTTCCCCGTCGTCTTGTACCACCGAACCCGGCCCGTTCTCGATCAGCAGCACCGTTACGTTGTCGTCGCCCCCGGCATCCAGCGCAGCCTGGACCAAGCGGTCTACCTTGTGCTCCAAGCCGTCTGTCTCCTTCACGGTTTGGAGCATTTGGCCCGGCTCAACCAAGCTGCTTAGTCCGTCACTGCACAGCAGCAGCAAGTCTCCGGGGCCCCAACCGATTTCCTGCACATCCACTTCGATCGTCGGCTCGGTTCCGAGCGCCCGCGTCAAGACGTTGCGCCGCGGATGATGGCTCGCTTCCTCGCGGGTGATCTGGCCGCTTTTAACCAGTTCGTTGACGAGCGAATGATCCTGCGTTAGCTGCTCGATCTGCCTGTCGTGAATCCGGTATACGCGGCTGTCGCCGATATGCGCGATAACGGCCCGCTCGTCGTTCGCCAGCACGGCAACGACGGTCGTCCCCATCCCGTGGTAATTTTCGCGCCCGGACGCAAACTCGAAAATGATATCGTTGGCGGTTTCGACCGCTTCCTTCAATTTATGCTGCCGTTCCTCGGACGACCGGTTCGGGTCCGAGGACTTCACCTTCAGCGGGATAAGCTCCACCGCCATCTGACTTGCGATATCTCCGGCCTGATGGCCTCCCATGCCGTCCGCGACAATGGCGAGGGTCCAGCCGTTCAAGTCCTCTTGAACGGCTGCGCGGTCCTCGTTGACCGCCCGTACCCGGCCGATATCGGATTGATAAGCCAATCTCAGCATCGCTTGCTTCACCTCGCACCCGACTCCATATGCTTCGCCCGCAGCTGCCCGCAGGCGGCCGCGATATCGCTACCCTGCTCCCGGCGTATGGTGGCGTTGATTTTGTTGCGTTCCAGAATGCGTTGGAACGTGAAGATATCATTCCGGGGCGTACGCACATAGTCGCGCTCGGAAACGAAATTGACCGGAATCAAGTTCACGTGCGCCATCGGAAATGCTTTTAATACTTTCGCCAGCTCCTCCGCGTGCTCGGCCTGATCGTTTACGCCGCCCATCAGCGCGTATTCGAACGTAATGCGCCGTCCGGTTTTTGCGACGTAATATTGACAGGCTTCGATCAGCTCGGCAAACGGGTACCGGCGGTTGACCGGCATCAGCTTGGAACGCAGCGCATCGTTCGGCGCATGGATCGAAATCGCCAGATTGATCTGCGTATCCTCGTCAGCAAACCGGTAAATGTTCGGAACGATGCCGCTGGTCGATACGGTAATGTGCCGCTGGCCGATATTCAGCCCCTTCGGATGGATCATCACCTTGAGAAACTTCATCACCGCGTCGTAATTTTCGAACGGCTCGCCGATCCCCATGATGACGATGCTGCTGACCCGCTCCTGCGTTTCGTCCAAAAGCTGCTGCGCCTTGACCACCTGAGCAATGATCTCGCCGGACGTCAAGTTCCGCTTCAATCCGCCGAGCGTCGAGGCGCAGAACGTACAGCCGACCCGACAACCGACCTGCGTCGTTACGCAGATGCTGTTCCCGTAGCTGTGCTTCATGATGACCGTTTCGATGGCATTCTCGTCGCTAAGCTCGAACAAAAACTTGACGGTCCCGTCCTTCGAACGGTAATGCGCCACTTCCGTGAGCGTGACGAAGTCGAACTGCTCCTTAAGCCGATCCCGGAGCGTTTTCGGCAGATTCGTCATCTCGTCGAAGCTTGAAACTCTTTTCACATACAGCCAATCGAAAATTTGGCCGGCGCGAAAGCCCGCCTCACCGTTGTCCTTGACCCATTGCTGCCAATCCTCCAGAATAAAGTCATAGACGTACGGCTTTTCATTTTTCGGCTGCCATCTGCTTTCTATTTCATTCATGTATGCATCACGACCTGTTTAGTCTATAGTGAAGCCCTATCGGGGGACATTCCGCCGAAAAAGCCACGTTTTATTTTACCACATTTTGCGGTTCTATGCTCGCTTGCGCAGCCGGGCGATAAAAAAGCCGTCCGAGCCGTAATCATATGGCATGATCCGCACCGCAGCGAGCCCCTCGTCCAACCGCTCCCTGAGCGTCTCCTGCACCTCGGGCAGATCCGGCGCAAACGAAGGATGACGCTCCAAAAATTCGCGGATCATGTCTTCGTTCTCTGCTTTCTCCACCGTGCACGTGCTGTATACCAGCACGCCGCCCGGCTTCAACAGCGGATGTACCGCTTCCAGCAGCTCCCGCTGGATATCGCAGATCTCCGTTAGTTCAGCTTCGCTCTTGCTCCACTTCATATCCGGCTTCCGCCGGATGACGCCAAGCCCCGAGCAGGGGGCGTCGAGCAGGATGCGGTCGAAGCTTTCCGGGGCAAAATGCTCCGCCAACCGGCGCGCATCGGCCGTCAACGTCCGAATCGACCGCAGAGCGAGGCGCTCCGCCTGCTCCTCGATGAGCTTCCGCTTATGCTCGTGGACGTCGCAAGCGACGATTTCGCCACGGTCGCCCATCTTCTCCGCAAGGTGCGTCGTCTTGCCGCCGGGCGCGGCGCAGCAGTCCAGCACCCGCTCGCCCGGCTGCGGGTCCACCCATTCCGCGACGAGCATGGAGCTCTCGTCCTGGACCGAATACAGGCCCGCCGCAAAGTCCGGCGCGAGGGCCATGTTGCCGCCACCGCGCACGATCACGCCGGCGGGCGCAACGGCGGAGGGCTCCGCTTCGAGCCCTCCTTGCCGCAGCCGCTCGGCCAGCTCGACCGGGCCGAGCTTCAGCGCATTCGCGCGAAGGCTCACGCGCGGCGGCGTGTTGTTGGCCTCGCAGAGCCGTTCGGCCGTCTGCTCGCCGAACTCGCGGACCCAGCGCCGCACCAGCCACTCCGGATGCGACTGCGCAAGCGCGATGCGCCGCTCGGCCGGCAGCCCGGCCGGCAGGACGAGCTCGCTTTTGCTGCGGAGCACGCTGCGCAGCACGCCGTTGACCATGCCGGAGATGCCTTGATGGCCCCGCCGCTTGGCGATATTGACCGCTTCGTTGACGATCGCATGGTCCGGAATCCGGTCCAAATAGTGCAGTTGGTAAAAGCTCAGCCGCAGCAGGTTGCGAACCCACGGCTGCAGCTTCGCCAGCCCTTTACTGACGAACCGCTCCAGGAAAAAGTCGATCGTGCCGAGCCGCTGCACCGTTCCGTATACGATTTCGGTTGCGAGCCCCGCGTCCGGCTTGTCCAGCCTGTACTTTTGCAGCGTCTGGTTGAGCAGCAAATTGCTGTACGAACGGTCCTGTTCGATCCGCACTAGCACGTCAAGCGCCGCTTCCCTGGCCGAGCCTTGAACCGGGCCTTTGCTTGCCCGGGGCACATTCCCCTGACGGCTCCCACGAGCTCCACCCGAAGCCACGCCGCCGGTACGTTTGCCTCCTGCCGCTCCCGCCTGTTTGGTCCGTCCGGAGGACGGTTGATTCGTTTCGCTCATAATTCCTCCGCTTTTCTTCTATCGCTCACAGCATCTCACAGCTCAAGCGCCCGATGTCCCAAGCACAGTGCCCGGCGCCAGCTGTCCGCTTCGCGCGAACGCGGCGGCGTCCATGGCCTTCTTGCCCGCCGGCTGCAGCTCGGTGATCCGCAGCACGCCTTGTCCGGCAGCCACGGCGATTCCCCGTTCTCCCGCTTCCAGCACGGTGCCCGGCTGTACGCCGTCAGGTGCCCGATCCGACTCGGCGGGCTTGGCGCACGTCCATATTTTCAATACTTCGCCGTTCCACAGCGTATAAGCTCCCGGCCGGGGATGCAGCCCCCGCACCAGATTCCACAGCTGCATCGCAGTATTTGTCCAATCGATCCGTTCCAGCTCGCGAGTGATGTTCGGCGAATATACCGCCTCCGCATCGTTCTGCGGCACCGGCTGCACGCGGCCCTCCAGCAAATCCGGCAGCGTCTTCTCCAGCAGCTTCGCTCCGGCCAAGCTCAGCTTGTCGAACATCGTGCCGGTCGTATCGCTGTCCTCGATCGGCACCTCGATCTTGCTGATCATGTCGCCGGTATCCAGCCCTTCCGCCATGTACATGATCGTGACGCCGGTAACGGCATCGCCGTTCATCACGGCGTAATGGATCGGCGCCCCGCCGCGGTATTTGGGGAGCAGCGACGCGTGAATATTAATACAGCCCAGCTTCGGCAGCTCAAGTACCGATTTCGGCAAAATTTGCCCGAAGGCCGCCGTCACAATCAGATCCGGCTGCAGAGTGCGGATCGCCTCCACGGACTCCGGGCGGCGCAGCCGTTCCGGCTGAAGCACGGGCAGGCCGTGCTTCTCCGCCTCGACCTTGACGGGGGTCGGCGTAAGTACGCGTTTGCGCCCGACCGGACGATCCGGCTGCGTGACGACCGCGACGACCTCCAGATTTTTATCGTTCAGCAGCGTCTGCAGAGACGGCACGGCGAAATCCGGCGTGCCCATAAAAATCACTCTCATGCGTCATCACGATCCTGTTGCTCGCTGCGATACATTTTTTCCGCCAAGTCCGTATACAGCACCCCGTTTAAATGATCCACCTCATGCTGAATGCAGCGGGCCAGCAGCTCGGTCCCTTCGATGACAATCTCCTCGCCGTTGCGGTTGAGACCTTGCACCTTCACACGGGCGGCCCGCTTCACATCCCCCGTAAATCCGGGAATGCTTAAGCAGCCCTCCGGTCCGAACTGCTCCCCTTCCCGCTCGATGATCTCCGGGTTGATCAGCTCGATCAAGCCGTGCTCGTCGCCGACGTCCATGACGATGACCCGTTTGAGAATGCCGATCTGCGGAGCGGCCAGTCCTACGCCCTCCGCATCGTACATCGTATCCGCCATGTCGTTCAGCAGCTTATGAATGTTCGGCGTAATTTGAGGAACGGGCCTGCATTTTTCGCGCAGCACCGGGTCAGGGTCCTTCACGATGATTTTGATTGCCATGGATAAGCACCTTCCTTTTCACTTCAAGAGAATAAACCGGCTTTTCTGCAGCCGACTGACACATTATGTATATTCCGGCCGCATGGACCGGTTGACAGTTTCGTTACATTAACACTTGGGGATCGACATCAATCGCCACCGTCAGCTTGTGCTGCTTCACGGTATCGTCAAGCACGGCGGCCGCTTTCTGGACCAAGGCAGAAATGTCCGTCTCCCCCCGATATTTTATCATGCATTGAAAGCGATATCTATCTTTAATCCTTGAAATCGGCGAAGCGACGGGCCCCAGCACCTCCAGCTCGGTTCCGTCCGCTTGCATCGTTTGTGCCAGCTCCTTCAGACGGGAAGCCAGTATTTCGCCTGCGCGAAGCAACAGCTGCACCTGCTCGTGCGACAGCGTAATCAAGACGAGCCGGTGAAACGGCGGGTAATTATGCAGCTTGCGTATCAGCATCTCCTTGCGCATAAAGCCTATATAATCATGCTTGCTCGCGCTCATAATGCTGTAATGCTCCGGCGTGTACGTTTGCACGAACACCTCGCCGGGCAGCTCGTGCCGTCCGGCGCGTCCCGCCACCTGCGTCAGCAGTTGGAATGACCGTTCGGCCGCGCGAAAATCGGGCAGGTTCAGAACGGAGTCAGCCGCGAGCGCGCCGACAAGCGTCACATAGGGGAAATCAAGCCCCTTGGCGACCATCTGCGTACCGAGCAGCACGTCGGCCTGACGATTCCGGAACATTCCGAGCCATTTTTCATGCGAGCCCTTTTCCGTTGTCGTGTCCACATCCATGCGAATGACGCGAATGCCGGGAAACAGCTTGCCAAGCTCCTCCTCGACCCGCTGCGTTCCCGTGCCGAAATGACGGATATGCTCGCTGCCGCAGTCCGGGCAGACGGCCAATTCGCGCTCCGCGTAGCCGCAGTAATGACAGCGGATCGCCTTGGAGCTTTGATGATAGGTCAGCGAGATATCGCAATGCGGACAATCCGCAACATAGCCGCAGGTGCGGCACATGACGAACGTGGCGTACCCGCGCCGGTTCAGCAGCAGGACGACCTGTTCCTTCTTGTGTAACCGATCTTCGATCGCTTTATACAAGGCGCGGCTGAACATCGACCGGTTGCCGCTTTTTAGTTCCTCACGCATATCGATGATGTTTACCGGCGGCAGCGGCCTTCCCTCGACGCGCGAAGGCATCGAAAGCAATTCAAATGCCGGCCGGTCGGGGGTTGCCGATGCGGCGGCTTCAACGGAGGTCCGGTACATGCTTTCCAGCGATGGGGTAGCGGAGCCCAGCACGACCGAAGCCCCGAGTTCGCCCGCCCGGGCGATCGCCACGTCGCGGGCATGATATTTCGGACTTTCTTCTTGCTTATAGGACGATTCGTGTTCTTCGTCGATAATCATGAGTCCGATATTCGTAAAAGGTGCGAAAATTGCTGAGCGCGCGCCAATCACAACACTGACTTCCCGGCGCACGATTTTGCGCCATTCGTCATAGCGTTCGCCGTTGGAGAGACGGCTGTGCAGCACGGCGACCCGGTTGCCGAACCTTCCTTTGAACCGCTCGACCATCTGAGGCGTAAGCGAAATTTCCGGGACAAGCACGATCGCTTCGCGGCCTTGATCCAAGCAAGATTGGATCGACTGGAGATACACCTCTGTCTTGCCGCTGCCGGTCACCCCGTGCAGCAAAAAGACGCGCGGCGTCCGTCCTTGCACCGCTTCTCTGATCCGTTCGAACACCGCTTGCTGCTCTGGCGTCAACGGAAGCGGCGAGGTCGGCTTGAAGGTGCGCGACGCATAAGGATCGCGCTGCACTTCGGTTTCCTCCAGCCGAAGCCAGCCTCGTTCGGCGAGCCCCTTTACCGCCGCGGCGGTAATTTGCAGCTTCGTCAGCAGCTCCGTTAGCTTGATCGGCTCAGGATACTCCTGCAGAAAAGCGAGCACCTGCTTTTGCTTGGCCGCACGGGCTGGCAGCTCGGCTTGCCACGCTTCCAGCTGGTCGGGATCGTTCGGCGGAAACACATAAAGCGCTTTTTTCGCGGACATCCGGTCTTTGACCATTTGAACTTCCGTCAGCTGACCGTCTTCCATCAGCTGCTTGATCAGTGCGCCTTTTTCCGGGAAGGTTTGCAGCAGCGATTCCAGCTCGACCGATTCGCGCTTGCGGACATAGGCGAGAATTTCTTCCTGCTCGGGGAGGAGCAGAGACAGCAGCTCCGGCTGCTTTTCTTTGGTCTCGTGGTCGTCGGCCACCCTCACATGCCGTTCGTATTTGGCCTTCAGCGCGCCGGGGATCATCGCTTGCAGCGCAATCATTTCGTGGCAAAGGTACGTGCGGCTGATCCAGCGGCCCAGCTTCACCAGTTCAGGGGTTAGCGGAGGAGTGACGTCCAGCGGTTGGCGGATCGGCTTCAGCTTCTCCGGGTCGAGGTCCGTTCCGTCGTGAAGCTCCACGACAAACCCTTGTACAATGCGCGGACCGAAGGGAACGCCTACGCGGCTCCCCACGGCGATGTAGTCACACATCGTTTCCGGTACTATATAGTCAAATGCCCGGTTCGTAGGCCGGGCCGGGACATCCACAATGACTTTGGCGTACATTCGTCGGTCATCTCCCCTTTCCGAGACGATCCGCAACGAGCGTGAGCAATCTGGACGCCACTTGTCCTTTCGACATCAGAGGCAGCGCTTCAAGCAGCCCCGCAGAATCATAAATCCGTACGACATTCGTATCCGTGCCGAAGCCTGCCCCTTCCATCGTCACGTCGTTGGCTACCAGCAGATCGCAGCGCTTCTTCTTCAGCTTTTCCTGTGCAAACGTCTCCAAATGCTGCGTTTCGGCCGCAAAACCGACGAGAAGCTGCGACGGCTTCTTCCGTTCGCCGACCGCCTGCGCGATATCCGGATTTTTCACCAGCCGCAACGTCATTTCGTCTTCGTTTTTCTTGATTTTGTGCTCCGCCTGCTCAACGGGCCGGTAATCGGCCACAGCCGCCGCCTTGATAATTACATCCTGCTCGGGCAGCCGGGAAAGGACCGCTTCCATCATATCCAGTGCGGATTCGACTTTAACCACGGTCACGCCGGCGGGCGCAGCAATTGAAACCTTGCCCGTGACGAGCGTCACGTTCGCCCCCATCCGCTGCGCTTCCTCAGCGATCGCATACCCCATTTTGCCCGAAGAATCATTGGTCAAGTACCGGACCGGATCGATCCGTTCCATCGTCGCGCCAGCCGTAATCAGAACATGCTTGCCTTCAAGCAGCCGCTTCTCTTGGAAAAAGAGTTCGATCGCAGCCACGATCTCTTCCGGCTCCGCCAAGCGGCCCTTGCCCACGTAGCCGCAAGCCAGTTGACCCGTACCCGGCTCAATGAACCGGACGCCGCGTTCCGCAAGCTTCTGCATATTCGCCTGCACCGCAGGGTGCGCGTACATATGTACATTCATGGCGGGAGCTACGAGAATCGGCGCCGTGGTGGCCAATAGCGTCGTGCTGAGCATATCGTCGGCAAGGCCCAGCGCAATTTTGCCGATGACATTGGCGGTGGCCGGGGCGATCACGACGACGTCCGCCCTGTCGGCCAGATCGATGTGCGATACGACAGAAGCGTCCTTTTCGTCAAACGTATCGACGATGACGTCGTGTCTCGACAACGTTTGGAACGTTAGCGGCGCCACAAATTGGGTCGCCGATTCCGTCATGATCACCCGCACGTCGGCTCCCGCCTGCGCAAGCTTGCTGCACACCGCCGCCGCTTTGTAAGCGGCAATGCCGCCGCTGACCCCGAGCAAGACCGTTTTTCCGTTCAACATGGGGCTTCGCTCCCTTCCATTACAGGCAATGAATCGTATCCTTGCGAAAAAAATAACAACCACGAGGGTTGTTGTTTACTTTAAGGATTCTTTGTTTTGCAATTTCTCGTAGGAAATATAGTCTTCGTAGATTTCTTCCAAAGCCAGACCTACATATTTATGCGACTTCTTCTGTTTCATTTCGGTTTTGGAACCGTCACGCAGCATGCGCGCCCGTTTAGAGGCCGCTACTACGAGCGAATACTTGCTGTCTACCTTGTCCAAAAGTTTGTCGATTGAAGGATACAACATGTTATTTTTTCACCTCAGCCATCCAATGTTTAATTTTGGAAACCATCCGGTCTTTGCGGCAGTGCTCCGCCGTCAAAATGCTGCGGATGCGGGAACAGGCGAGGTCTACGTGATCATTGACGATTGCATAATCGTACTGCTCCATCATCGCGATCTCGTCGACCGCTACCGACATGCGGCTGCGAATCGTATCCTCGGATTCCGTGCCGCGTCCGACGATACGACTTTCAAGCTCCGGCAGCGACGGAGGCAGCAGAAAAATGAATACCCCTTCCGGGAACTTCTGCTTCACCTTTAGCGCACCCTGCACTTCGATTTCCAAAATAATGTCTCTGCCTGTGTTTAGCGTATCTTCTACAAACTTGCGCGGCGTTCCGTAATAGTTGCCTACGTATTCCGCCCATTCCAGCATCTGGTCCTGCGCGATCATCTGCTGGAATTGTTCCCTGGTCTTAAAAAAATAATTAACCCCATCCGTTTCGCCCTGCCGCGGAGCCCGCGTTGTCGCAGAGACCGAATACACGATATCCGGCGCGCAGCTCCGCAGCGCTTTACAGACGGTACCCTTGCCGACGCCGGAAGGACCGGAAAGCACGATTAAGATTCCTTTATCCGCAGGGGCATATCCTACATTACTCGTCATGATCATCGTCCTTATTGGAAAGTCGATGCGCCACCGTTTCCGGCTGTACCGCGGACAAAATGACATGATCGCTGTCCGTGATAATGACGGCGCGGGTGCGGCGACCGTAAGTCGCATCGATCAGCATATGGCGGTCGCGCGCTTCTTGGATGATCCGTTTGATCGGTGCCGATTCCGGGCTGACAATGGAAATGATTCGATTTGCAGATACGATATTCCCGAAACCGATGTTGATTAGTTTGATCGCCATGATATAGGTTCCCCCTGGAACTTTCTTTTAAAATTACTCGATATTTTGAATCTGCTCCCGCATTTTTTCGAGCTCCGCTTTCATGTCGACCACCACGGCGGCCAGTTGGGCGTGATTCGCTTTGGAACCGATCGTATTCGCTTCCCGGTTCATCTCCTGAACGAGAAAATCGAGCTTGCGGCCCACCGGCTCAGAAGATTTCAGCAGTTCCCGGAACTGCTTGCAGTGGCTTTGCAGACGGGTCAGCTCTTCGGCGATGCTGGCGCGATCAGCGAAGACGGCGATCTCCATCGCAAGCCGCTGCTCGTCCGGAGGCGCTTGCTGCAAAAGCTCTTCGATCCGGGCGCGGAGCTTGCCGGCATAGTCTTGGACCACTTGAGGAGCGATCCCCGAGGCTGTGCTGCAATAATGCTCCATCGTCCCGATACGCTGCATCAGATCGCTCTGAAGAAAGGCGCCTTCCTTCTCGCGCATGTCCGAAAGCTCCCTGGCCGCTTCTGCTGCGCAGGCAATGAGCTCAGCTTCCATCCGCTCCTCGGCCATCTCCTGATTCTGCCCGATCTCAACCAGGCCGGGAATGGCAAGCAAGTCGCGCAGGCGCAGCTCGTCCTTGAGGGATAACCGCTCCCGCAGCTGTTCGGCCGCCTGGACGTAGCCCATCGCCAAGCTCCAATCGATCTCGACGGCTTGCGGTACGTCGCGGTCGCGTTCCATCGTAACGAACGCGTCGACACGCCCGCGCCTTACATACTGCTGAACGGCGGCTTTAACCGCGTTCTCGTAACGGGCAAATTCCCGGGGCATCCGTACCACGATCTCGCAGTAACGGTGATTGACCGATTTCAGGTCAATCTGGATCCGGAAGCCGTCCGTCGTACGTGCGGCTTGTCCGAAGCCGGTCATACTGATGACCATGGCCTTCACATCCATTATCCTATTCTAATTCATTTTGATAGTGGGTACAAGTGGGAATCAAGCCGCTGCGCTTTCTCCCAAACGTACTCCGTCAGCTGTACGGTCATCTCGTAGGCAAGGAACGGCGTCATCAAGTAAATTCCTTTAAAATAACCCATTGCCGCATCGAGAAGTTCCTTGCCGATCTGCACGCCCATGGCCCGTCCTTCCTCACCCTTGAGCCCGTTCATCCGCTGCCGGACTTCGTCCGATAACTGAATGCCCGGAACCTCGTTATGCAGGTATTCGGCGTTGCCCCCGCTGGCGAGCGGCATAATGCCGATGAAGATCGGAACGTCCAGATGCTTTGTCGCCTCGTACATCTTCTCGATCAGTTCCGCATTATAGACCGGCTGGGTCATAATATAATCCGCGCCGGACTCGATTTTGCGCTCAAGCCGCTGCACCGCTTTATCCAAGTGCTTGACGTTGGGATTAAAGGCGGCGCCGACGACGAAATTCGCTTTCTTCTTAAGCGACTTGCCGGAAAAAGCGATCCCCTCGTTCAACTGCTTGATCATCCGGATGATCTCGAACGACGTCAGATCGTATACGGAGCTCGAACCCGGCAAATCGCCGAACTTGGCCGGATCACCCGTCACGGCCAGCACATGGTCGATGCCGAGCGCATGCAGCCCCATCATATGCGATTGGGTGCCGATCATGTTGCGGTCCCGGCAGGCGATGTGAATAAGCGGCTTTATGCCGATTCTCTCTTTCACCAGACTGCCGAGCGCCAAATTGCTCATCCGTGTGACGGCGAGCGAATTGTCCGCCATCGTCAGCGCGTCGACCCCGGCATTTTTGAGCGCCTGCGCTCCCTGCATGAATTTCTCGATGTCCAGATCGCGCGGCGGGTCAAGCTCCACGATGACGGTATAGCGCTCCTTCGCTAGCTCGACAAGATTCGGCTCCGGAGCGGGAGGCGACGGTACGGGCTGCAGGAGCGGCACATTGCGGTCGGTCTTGCTTCCGCCTCCGACTTCCTGCAGCAGGCGCAAAGCATCCGGATCGGGCGTATAGTTCTGAAGCGATTGCGCCATGGCGGCGATATGCTCAGGCGTTGTGCCGCAGCAGCCGCCGACGATCCGCGCCCCCAGGTCGACGAATTTCCGGGCGGTTTGTCCAAAATATTGCGGAGTCGCCGCGTAAGTGTATCGTCCGTCCACGTAGTCGGCGATCCCCGCGTTCGGGAATACCGAAATCGGCGGCGCACCCTCCATGCCGGCGACCCGCTGGAGCGAACGCATCAGCCCGTTCGGACCGCTCTGGCAGTTAAAGCCGACAACGTCCGCTCCGGCCGCCGTCAGCATGCGGATCGCTTCCGTCAGCAGGATGCCGTCATGTGTCGAGCCTGTGCCTTCGGTGGCAAACTGGCAAATGACCGGGAGTTCGCTGACCTTGCGGATCAGCTTCAGCGCGATCAACATTTCCTCCAGATCGTAGAACGACTCGAGCAGCAGCCCATCCACCGGCGTATCGACAAGCACCTCGATTTGGTCGCGGAAATCTTCCTTGATCTTGGCGGTGCGGACATTTTTGCGTTTGCCCGCCCGGATCGAGCCGATGGCGCCGACGATATAGGCATCGTCCCCAACCGCTTTTCTGGCCAGCTCGACGCCGGCGCGGTTGATTGCCTCCATTTCCTGCTCCAGCCCGTATTTGGACAGCTTTTCGCGGTTCGCCGAAAACGTATTGGTTTCGATTAAGCGCGCTCCCGCTTCGTAATAGCGACGATGTACGTCCATAATGACATCGGGTTTCAACAAATTTAATTCTTCATAAGAAATGCCGACAGGAAAACCCATCTGGTACAGGTACGTCCCCATAGCCCCGTCCCCTACCAGCACCTGACGTCTGAGCGCTTCTCGCAAATCCGGTTTCACTAACGGCATCTCCCTTCTCTCCATGATGGACCTTACAGCGTTCCTTTAAACACGATTTCCGCCGGTCCCGTCATGTAAACACGATTATCTGATTCATTCCATTCGATCCGAAGCTCGCCGCCTTTTAAGGAAATGACCGCTTCCCGGTCCATTTGTCCGGTGAGCACCCCGGCCACCAGCGTGGCGCAGGCGCCCGTTCCGCAGGCGAGCGTCGGGCCTGCGCCGCGTTCCCATACCCGCATATCGGCATAATCGCGCCTCTGGACCGTCGCAAACTCTACATTCATTTTACGTGGAAACAGCGCATGCGTTTCGAGCTTCGGGCCCCAAGCGTACAAATCCACTCCGACTGCATCCTCGACAAAAATGACGCAGTGAGGGTTGCCCATCGACACGGCGGTGAAGCGGAATTCGCGTCCGTCGACGATGACCGGATACCCGATGACCTGCGGCTCGTCGATCGTCGTAGGAATTTCGAGCCCGTTCAATACCGGCGCGCCCATATCGACGCGTACCGCAGCGACACGCCCTTCCTTGACCGCGAGCTGCACTGCCTGTGCCCCGGCTCCGATCGTTTCGATCGTCAGCTCGGTTTTGTCCCAGGGAACAAGCTCGTGATCGTAAATATATTTGGCCGCACAGCGGATGGCGTTGCCGCATTGCTCCGCCTCCGAGCCGTCGGAATTGATGATTCGCATCATATAATCCGCTTTTGCCGAAGGAAGCAGGTAGACAAGACCGTCCGCGCCGATGCCGAAATGGCGGTCGCACAGCCGGATTGCTTGCTCGGATACGTCCGCAGGCAGCTCCTTGTGGCCATGCAAGACAATAAAATCGTTGCCTAACCCTTGCATTTTCGTGAAATTCATCGTTATTGCTCCCATTTCAGCGTTTTACACCCTACTATATCGCAAATTCGCAGCTATGCATAGCGGCTCCGCAAAATTTTATCCGAATTTGGGCGAAAATGCAAATAGCCGAACCCTCTGCTTTCGCAGGGGTCCGGCTCCTGTACCCTTTATCGGGCGACCGGCTTCATCGCCTTCGTCCCGCCGCCTCCGAAAGACGCGGGCTTGCGCTTCCGCGGCTTGCTCATCAGGCTTCCGATGCCCATCAGGAATGTCGGAATACCCGCAAATACGAGCACAAGTATCCAATCCGCAACACCGAGCGGCACCGTCTTGAAAATCGGCTGAAGCTTCTCGACATAAAGTACCGGCAGCATCAGCAGCAGCGAAGAGACGACCGCCATCACTAACCACTTGTTCTGAAGCGGGTTCCGGTGGAAAATCGAGCGCGAGCTGCGGCAGTCGAACACGTGGATGAGCTGTGCCATCACCAGCGTGACGAATGCGACCGTCTGCGCCTTGACAAGCGCGCCTGGGCCATCCCCGCTCTGCTTGAGCGTAATGTAGAACGCCGCCAGGGTGCACAGTCCGATCAGAACACCGCGGCTAATAATTTTCCACCCGAGACGGCGAGCGAAAATATTTTCTTTGGCCAGGCGGGGCTTTTGCTGCATCAGATCCTTCTCCGCCTGATCTACGCCGAGCGCCATGGCCGGCAGGCCGTCCGTCACGAGATTGACCCATAAAATCTGTATTGGCACGAGCGGCAGCGGCAGCCCGGCCAGCATGGCGAGAAACATTGTCAATATTTCGCCGACATTCGAAGCGAGCAAGTAGCGGATAAATTTGCGGATATTTTCGTAAATCCCGCGTCCTTCTTCGATGGCCGAGACGATCGTGGCAAAATTATCGTCGCTGAGCACGAGCGCGGACGCTTCCTTCGATACGTCCGTCCCGCTGATCCCCATCGCGATGCCGATATCCGCCGCCTTGATCGCCGGCGCGTCGTTCACACCGTCGCCGGTCATCGCCACGACGTGGCCTTGGCGCTGCAGCGATTTGACAATGCGCAGCTTATGCTCCGGGGACACGCGCGCATAGACGTACACCTCGCCGACCCGCTTATCGAGGTCGTCATCGCTCATCGCGCTAAGCTGTTGGCCGTTCAGAGCAAGGCCGTCCTGCGGCAAAATCCCGATCTGCCTGGCGATAGCCTCCGCCGTCGTCTGGTGATCGCCGGTAATCATGACCGTTCTGATGCCCGCCTTGCGGCATTTGAGTATCGCTTCCCGCGCTTCTTTGCGCGGCGGGTCGATCATCCCGGTCAGACCGACGAACACAAGCTGGCTTTCCACCGCCGTCTCTTCCTCGCTCCGTTCCGTCGGTTTCAAATCGCGGTAAGCCAGACCGAGCACGCGGAGCGCGTTCTTGGCCATCCCTTCGTTCGCGGCCATCACCTTCTGCTTGAGCGTCGGAGTGAACGGGATGACTTTGTCGTCCCACAGCACATAAGCGCACTGCTGCACCAAGACGTCGGGCGCTCCCTTCGTGCAGACCATCCGGCCGCCCTGATGCTCGACGATGACCGACATCCGCTTGCGCTCCGAATCGAACGGGAACTCCAGGACGCGCCGGTACAAGCCTCCGAGCGATTGCTGCGTGACGCCGGCTTTAGCCCCGAGCACGACAAGCGCTCCCTCCGTCGGATCGCCATTGATGCTCCACACGCTCTCTGTCTTGTCGTCCGGCTGCTTTTTCTTGGATTCCGTCCGCTCCTCCCGCAGCTCCGCGTTGTTGCAGAGGACGGAAACCTGCAGCATCCGGCGCAGCATCTGGTTTTTCCGCATATCGACGTGCTGCCCCTGCTTCAAAATTTCGCCGCGCGGGTCGTAGCCGTTCCCTGTCACCTCAAGCAGGTCGCCGCCCGTCCATAAGTGCGTTACGGCCATTTTATTTTGTGTCAGTGTGCCGGTTTTGTCCGAGCAGATAACGGAAGCGCAGCCGAGCGTCTCGACGGAAGGCAGCTTGCGGACGATCGCCTTGCGCTGAATCATGCGCTGTACCCCAAGCGCCAGAGCGATGGTCACGATCGCCGGCAGCCCTTCCGGAATCGCGGCGACCGCCAGGCTCACCCCGGCGAGGAACATACCGTACGGCTGTTGTCCGTGCAGAATGCCCGCAACCACGACCATCACCGTCAACGCCAGCGCGACGACGATCAATATTTTGCCGAGCTGCTCAAGCCGGTGCTGCAATGGCGTCTCGGTGGCATCGGTGTTTTGGATCAGGTCGGCGATCTTGCCCATCTCCGTCGCCATGCCGGTACGGACCACGACTCCTTTGGCCGTTCCCCGCGTCAGCATCGTCCCCATAAAGCCTACATTGCGCTGGTCCCCCAGAGGAATATCTTCTCCCTCCAGCGACTCCGTATGTTTGGCGACCGGTACGGATTCCCCGGTCAGCGCGGACTCTTCCGCATAAAGGCCGTTCGTCTCAATGAACCTGACGTCCGCCGGCACCCGGTCGCCGCTTTCCAGCACGACGATATCCCCGGGAACCAGCCATCGTGCCGGTATGAGCTCCACTTGGCCCTCCCGCAGCACCTTGGCGTTCGGCGCCGACAGCTCCTTCAGCGCCCGCAGCGATCGTTCCGCCCGGAATTCCTGCACGAAGCCGAGAATACCGTTCATGATAATAATCGCAATGATCGCGACCGCGTCCAAATATTCGCCCAGCAGACCCGAGACGAGCGTCGCTCCGGCGAGCACGAGCACCATGAAGTCTTTGAATTGGTTCAAAAACAGCGTCACGGGAGACACGCCTTGTCCTTCCGCCAGCTCGTTTTTGCCATATGCGTCCAGACGCTTTTCCGATTCCTCCATAGTCAGCCCTTTTGAAGGCTCTGTCCCGGACGACTGCAGGGTTTCTTCCGTCGACATTTGATACCACTTCTTCTGACTCATCTGCTTTTTCCCTCCCAAAAGGTTGTCTATGTTAATGTATTCAGACAAGCTGGAAATTAGCACCTGGAAAGGAACGCCGGGGCCGCCTTCTATCGGAGCGGCAGACGCATGCGGACCCGACGACTTAAAATTTGCTTTAAAATATGGCATGATAGAGGGTAGCACTCAAAAATCGCTTTTGCGCATGAAGAATGGAGTTGTCCCACATGTCTTTCGACGGTCTCGTCGTTCACAGTCTGGCCCGCGAGCTGCAATGCTGCGTCGGGGCCCGAATCAATAAAGTGCAGATGCCATCGGAAAACGATATCGTCCTGCAAATCCGCGCGGTCGGCCGCAACCTGAAGCTGCTGCTGTCCGCCAATCCCACCTACCCCCGGGTGCACCTCACCGAGCAGAGCTTCCTGAATCCGCTGGAAGCGCCTATGTTCTGCATGCTGCTGCGCAAGCACTGCGAGGGAGGCATCATCGAAGCGATCGAGCAGCCTGGTCTCGAGCGGATATTGCATCTGAACATCCGGCAGCGCGACGAGCTCGGAGACCTCAGTCTCAAAACGATCGTCGTGGAGATTATGGGCCGCCACAGCAATATTATTTTGAAGGACCCGGTGACCGGGATCATTACCGACGGCATTCATCACGTCACGCCGGCAATCAGCAGCTACCGCATCGTCATGCCGGGCAGCGTCTACACAGCGCCGCCGGAGCAGCACAAGCTGCTTCCGTTGGGAATGAGCGAGGAGCGTTTCACCGCTCTCCTTACCGAAGCGGCCGAGGCGGCCGATGAGCCCGCTTCCCCACGCTTCTGGGAACAGGCGCTTGTCGGGCGCTTTAGCGGGTTCAGCCCGCTCGTCGCCCGCGAGCTGGTGTACCGCGCCGCCAACGGAGGCCAGCCTTTGCCGTCCGAAATGCCCGCGAAGCTGTGGGCTCCGTTCCGGGAGCTCACCAAAAAGCTGGAAGCCGGAGCGGCGGAGGCGGTTATTGTCGAAGAAGCGTCGACGGGCAAAACGTTCTTCTCCATTACGGAGTTGAGCCACGTGCAGGGCGAGACGCAGCGCTTCGCTTCGATCAGCGTCTGCCTCGAAACGTATTACGGAGACAAGGCGGAGCGGGATACCGTGAAGCAGCGCGTAGCCGATCTGTTCCGGCTGCTCAGCAACGAACGGAGCAAAAACATCAAAAAGCTAGAAAAACTGGAAGAGACGATGGAGGACGCCCGCGGAGCGGACCGCTTCCGCATCCTTGGCGAGCTGCTCACCGCTTCGCTGCACCAAATCCGTAAAGGCGACAAGCAAATCGAGGTAGTGAACTATTACGATGAAGAGCAGCGTCCCGTCACGATCGAGCTTGATCCGCTGCTGACGCCGTCCGAGAACGCCCAGCGGTATTTCAAAAAGTATACCAAAAGCAAAAACAGTCTGATCGCCGTTCAGCAGCAGATGACCGAGGCGCACGAGGAAATCCGCTATTTGAACAATTTGCTCCAGCAGCTTGCCAGCGCGGGACTGGCCGATATCCAGGAAATCCGCGAGGAGCTGACGGAGCAAGGCTACGTGCGGGACCGCGGCAAAAAAGGCCGTAAAAAAAAGCCGAACCAAAAGCCGGCTCTGGCCTGCTACACTTCAAGCGAAGGCATCCCGATCTATGTCGGCAAAAACAACACGCAGAACGAGTACTTAACGAACCGGCTTGCCCATCCCGGCGATACGTGGCTGCATACGAAAGATATTCCGGGCTCTCACGTCGTCATTCGCAGCGCCGAGTACGGCGATGCGACGTTGCATGAAGCGGCCCAGCTTGCCGCCTGGTTCAGTCAAGCCAAGGAATCGAGCCAAGTGCCGGTCGACTATACGCTCATCCGGCACGTGCGCAAGCCTGGCGGCGCCAAGCCGGGATTCGTGATCTATGACCATCAAAAAACGCTGTTCGTCACGCCCGATCAGGGGAATATCAAACAGATGCCGGTAGCCATAAAGTAAGCCCGTGCAGCGAGCAAAAGCACCTGAATCCCGCAGTCTTGCGAATCAGGTGCTTTTTCATGTAAGGCAACACCGGAAGTTCCCAAAATAAAAACCGCCCTTCGGCGGATACGGTTCCGCTAGAAGGACGGTCTGTCGTTTAAAAGGTTAAGATGAGGTTCCTACAAGCCTAACCGCTTGCGCAAATAACTTTCGAACGGTCCGCGCAAATCTTCCCGCTCCAGTGCCATCTCGATCGTCGCTTCAAGGTAACCCAGCTTGTCGCCAACATCAAAGCGCCGGCCCGGTACTGGAAACATCACCATTTGCCGCTGCCGGTTCAGCGCCTGCAGGGCGTCGGTCAATTGAATCTCGCCGCCGCGGCCAGGCTCGCTGTGCTCGAGTATATCGAAAATATCCGGAGTCAGAATATACCGCCCGATAACCGCCCAGTTGGACGGGGCTTGCCCGCGTTCCGGCTTCTCGATCAAGCCGTCGATATAACGATGCGAATGCTGCCCCGCCAAGGGCGAGATGATCCCGTATTTGTCCACATCGTCCCAGGGCACCTCCTGGCAAGCGATCACCGACGTGTTCGTCTCCCCATGCAGGTCGATCATTTGCTTCAGGCAAGGCGGCTCCGATTGAATGATATCGTCTCCAAGCAGCACGGCAAACGGCTCATTGCCAATAAATTTGCGGGCGCAGAGCACCGCGTGACCGAGCCCAAGCGGCTGCTTCTGGCGAATGTAATGAACGTCAGCCAGATTCGATACGGACCGGACGATGCCGAGCAGCTCCTGATTTCCTTTTTCTTCGAGGATGGTCTCAAGCTCCACCGATTTGTCGAAATGGTCTTCGATGGCCCGCTTGTTTCGCCCGGTAATGACCATGATATCTTCAATACCCGACGAAATGGCTTCCTCTACGATATATTGAATCGCCGGCTTATCGACGATCGGCAGCATCTCCTTCGGCTGCGCTTTGGTGGCCGGCAAAAATCGGGTACCGAGGCCCGCAGCCGGAATAATCGCTTTGCGTACTTTGCGTACGGTCATGACCGCATCCCCCTTCGTTCGAATAGCCGATCTACAACGTCCGCAGCGACGCGGCGCGCCCCAATCGGCGCATGGAACACGACGCCGCCCCGTTCGCCATGGTAATCTGATCCCGCCGTTACCAACAAACCGTACTCGGCAGCCAACGCTTCGTAATGCGCTTCCTGCTCCGGCGTATGATCGGAATGGAATGCTTCCACACCGACGAGTCCCACTTCCGCAAGCAGCGGGATCAGTTCGTCCTCCCCGTACAACCCCGGATGCGCCAGCACCGGAGCTCCCCCGGCCTCCAGAATCCACTCCACCGCCTGCTGCGGCGTGATGCGGGGCGGATTCACATAGGCTGCCGACCCTCTGGCTAAATATCGGTCGAACGCTTCGGTCATCGAGCTTACATACCCTTTGCGCACCAAAGCATCCGCGATATGCGGACGGCCTACGGTGTCGCCCGCTTTTTTCGAGGTCCGCAGCGATTCGAGCACGTCGTCCATCGTGACGGACAGCCCCAGCTCTTGAAGCTTGTTCACGATCATTTCGTTGCGCCGATTGCGCACTTCTCTCAGCTCTGCAAGCCTCGACAGAAACCGAGGGTCCGTTTCGTCGATCCAGTAGCCGAGCACATGAATGTCCTGTCCGGCATGGACAGTGCTGATCTCCACGCCCGGCACGACGGCGATGCCGTACTTCAAGCCCGCTTCCATCGCCTCCCGGAGTCCGCCCACCGTATCATGATCGGTGATTGCTACCGCTGCAAGCCCCGCCTCGGCGGCCAGCCGGACATTGTCGGCGGGCGGCCTCGTACCGTCCGAGGCCAGTGTATGCGTATGTAAATCTGCAAATGCCATCGAACCACAGACCTCCCTTTTTTTCTCATACAAGTCTGTTATAACCACTGGCTTAAATCGCGCTCCCGCAAAAAGGTCATGAAGGTCACGGCCGAGATGGGGAGCAGCGTAGAGCTTAAATATATGGCATGAAAGCTGCGGGCGAAGGAAACCCCTTCGACGTTCTTCACCTGCAATACGCCGAGCGTGGCTTCATGCTTAACGGAGGATTGCGATACGATCGAGATGCCGAGTCCGGCCTCTACGGCTGATTTCACCGCCCCTGTGCTGCCGAGCTCCATCACGATTTTCAAGGCGGACACATCGCAGCCGGCCCGGGCCAGCTCCTCCTCCATCACCTTGCGCGTTCCCGACCCTTGCTCACGCAAAACAAACGGATACTTTTCAAGCTCCTCCAGCCCGATATGCTCACGCTCGGCAAGCGGATGACGCCTCGGCACGATCAGCTTCAATTCGTCATTCAACACAGCTTCCGTATGCACGTCCGGATGATCCACCTCGGCCTCCACCAAGCCGAAGGTCAACTGATGACGGAGCACTTCCTCCAAAATTTGCTTCGTATTGATGACCTTCATGCTGACGGAGATGTTCGGGTATTCTTGCCCGAACGGTCCGAGCAGCCGGGGCAAAACATATTCCCCCACCGTTAAGCTCGCGCCCAGATGCAGCCGGCCTTCCAGCGTATGCGTGAATTTGGACATCCGGATGTCGGTTTCCCTCATTAGCTCAATGCTGCGAGACGCAAACGGCAGCAGCGTCCGGCCGGCTTCGGTCAGCTCGACCCGCTTGGTCGACCGCACGAACAGCTTCGTCCCGAAATAGTCCTCAAGCGACTGTACCTGCATCGTCACCGCCGGCTGTGTCATATGCAGCGCCTGCGCGGCATAGGAGAAGCTCCCCTTCTCCGCAACGGTATGAAAAATATGAAGCTGGTGAAAGTTAAGCGCCATAACGATTCCTCCGCAAGCGTTGTAGCCCCATTATATAAGAAAACCTTCATCGAAGCTAATTCAAGGATGCGCGACCGCGAATCAGCGGTTGGTTTTCTTGTGGGCGGGAAAGCGCTAAAAGCATGCCGGATTTCCGGCATGCTCGAATTATCCACGTATCTTATCTTCGTTTACGGCTGTTCTTGATCAGCGTCATGCGCCGCGAATGGCGAAGCCAGGAATAATAGGAGCGCAAATCCCGCAGCTCCATCGTCTCCGACATCCTCCCGAGGAACGTGACGACGATCATTTTATACGCCTCCGCTTCCACCGCCGGTTCCGAAGCGTCCATCTTGACAAATTCGGCGACCATAACCAAATCCTCATCGATCAGATAAACATCCTGCTCGTTTTTGTAGTAGGGTAGGATCAAGTTCGACTTCAGCTTGCTCCATAAAAAAGCCGTAATGTCGTGAAAGCCTGTCTTCTCCGTTTCCACTCGATCGACCCATCGACTGCGAGCGTGATGAGTGACGACGATATCCGCAATCGGTTTGCCTCTAAGCAGCCTGTTACGCGATACTTTTTTTTGTTCCCGGCCTTCGACTTTCCCTCCGTTCAACTTCCCAACCCCTTTCCTACAAAAATAGTTCCGTTACCCTATGTACACATCAAGCCACCTATTATTTTGCCTTATTCCAACTCGAGAATCAAATTAAAAAAACTTTAGAAACCCGGAGCCGGAACTTGCTGCTTGCCTAGGAGGCGCATGCCCAAAAAAAGAAAGGAGCTTCTGCGCACAGAAGCTCCCTTCCTATCGTAAGTTATGGTCGTATATTCGCTCCGAGATTACAGGGAATAGAACCTTGTCTTATCCGGAACGTTGCTGTTATACTCAGTTTTGATCTCGTTTCGATACGAACGTTCCACTTTTTTTACAAACGGCAGCTTTTGAAGCTGCTTCACCGTTTCGTCCAGACGGCTGGAATAAACGTACATCGCGGCATAGTGCAGTCTCTTGGAAATAAAATGGACATTTCCGTATTTCTCCAAATGCTTGCCAGCCGCTTTCAAATCGCTTACCCAGACAATAATGCCGCTTCGCTCGGTAAACATGGACAATGACCTTCTTTCTGTTTGCTATAGGATCAGGAAAGGATGGATGAACGATGGTTGCACCGGAAAATGAATTGTTAGTCGAAATCTCCCGCGGATCGATGACCGAAAGCATACACCGTGGCCATATCGCCGTGGTGGATAATGAGCGGAAACTGCTGGCGTATGCCGGGAATCCGGAATTTTACACGTTCGCCCGCTCGACGGCCAAACTGCTGCAAGCCATCCCGCTGCTGGAAGCTGGCGGAAGCGAACGATTCGAGCTGACGTCATCGGAGACGGCGCTGCTTTGCGCCTCGCACGGAGGGGAACCGGAGCATGCGGCAACCGCTCTGGAGATTTTACGAAAGCTGGGACTGAATGAAAGCGCTCTAGGCTGCGGCCCGCAGGAGCCGATGTATAAGCCCGCGGCCGATGCGATAAAGCGGGAGCGGCGCGAACCCGGACAGCTTCATAACAACTGCTCCGGCAAGCATGCCGGCATGCTGGCGCTTGCCAAGCTCATGAATGTTCCTATACAACAGTATATCGCACCCGAGCATCCTGTCCAGCAAAAAATGCTCCGGACGGTCGCCGATATGTGCGGAGTCCCGCCGGAAAGCATCACACTTGGAACCGACGGCTGCGGAGTCCCCGTATTCGCCGTCCCGCTGGCCTCGCTCGCATTCGCTTACGCGCGGCTCGGGCAGCCGGAGGGCCTTTCTCCGGAGCGGGCGGAGGCTTGCCGCACGATCATCGGAGCGATTCGGCAAGCGCCGTTCTATGTAGCCGGCAGCGAAAGATTCGATACTCGCCTCGTCGAGCTGACGCAAGGCCGCATCATCGGCAAAATGGGGGCCGAGGGCTTATACGCGGCCACCGTGCCGGAGCAGGGCATCGGCATTGCGGTCAAAATCGAAGACGGCGCCGAACGCGCAATCTATCCCGCCGCAGCCGAAACGCTGCTCCAGCTCGGTTTGCTTAACGCCGAAGAGGCCGCGCAGCTTGCCAGCTTCCACCGTCCGGCGGTGAACAATCGCCGCGGCGATCAGGTCGGCATCGTCCGGCCGGTCTTCCGTCTTCATCGCGTCTAAAGCACGGGCCCGGGGTATCCCCGGGCCCGTTTTATCGCTTGTTAACCGCACTTGCCGCTGCAGCTTCCTCCGGAGGAGCAGCCTGTACCGGCTGCAAGCGGATCGTTCGAAGGCACCTTGATCGTATCCGATACGGAACGAGCGATGATCTCCGACACGTCGTGCAGCAAGTTATCCAACCGCTTCTCCGCTTCCTTGAAGCGCCGGACGGATTCTACGGCATCAAGCCGTTCCTGAACCGCCTTGACCCGGTCAAGCGCCTCATGGTAATTCGGATGAAAATGCCCGAAGCGTTCGCACTCCTCGAACAATTCCTTGACTTTCGCAAACTCCTTCACCAACTGCCGAACTTCCTCGTCGGCATCCTTGCGCTGTTTCCAATATAAATAATCCGCCGTTTCTGCGGAGAACTTGATGCGGTCAGCCAGCTCATATGACCCAAGCAGTATGGCAGACATGTCGAGCGTATGCGTCTCCGTTACCGCCATGCGGCAGCACCGTCCTTTCATTCGGGTATGATTCGTCAGACCATGTCAGACCTGTTTATCATACCATACATGAGGACGGCCGTGCTGAATTAATATTTATCGTTTATCCCGGGAAGAATCAGCCGCATTTCCTGCCACTCCTCCGCCAGCCAGCGTACCTCCGACGTTTCGTCCTGCGTGCCGCCGGACAAACCGAGTCCGGTCATGCACCAGGTTCCCCGCGTTTCCTGCACTTTGCGGGGAACGATGCGAAAGTCGGCGCCATTTTTGCGAATTTGCAGCACCGAACGCATCTCGATCGCCTTTTCGACGATTTCTTTGCGGGTCGATACATGATAGTTCCGGTAATCTCGAAGCCACATCTGAGGAATATCCTGCAAGGAAGGATAAACGTCGGAGGCTTCCGGCAACCGTGTCTGCAGTCTGAGGAAACCGACGGAATTTCTCGAGTAAATAAGCCCTTTGTCCAGCGGCTCGACGGTAAGCAACTTCTTTACGGATGCGGTCCATTCGGTAGACAGCTTCGGGTAACGGTTCGAGTTCCTTTCCCCATCCGTTTCCGCCTGAGCCGCCGGGAAAGCAGGCAGCCCGGGCATAAAGCCCGCTTTTTCCAAAGCAACAGCAAGCGGCTTTGCGTCTACGGCCGCAATAAGAAAATCCCGCCCGTTCAGCATTTCCTTCACGTACGGGGAAGCGGCTGGCAGCTTGGCGACTGTTCGGGCGGTTTCATCATCGGCACAGCGAAGCAGCAGCGCTTGGGTAAAGACGGTTTTGCCGTACGGCTTCGCCCACTGCCCGATGCTTAACCGAACATGGTCCGGTACGCCGTAGATCGCATGACACTCCAGAAAATCGCATATTTCCGCAGCCGTACGGCCATTTTCCAGAGCCCGCTTGACGCTTTCCTTCGACAATTTATAGACACTTACCTGATCCCGCGCCACCAGATCGGCCAAGCAGCAAAGCTCCCAGCGCACTTTGCCCGCGACATCCGGGGGCACCAGAAGTTCAAAATCGGGCTGAACCATAAATCCGCCGTCTTCCGCTTCGTCCTCCATGGCCTGCTCGTCCCGCAAGACGAGCGGAAACGTCCATCGGTAGGCGTCTGGTCCCCCCATCAGATCGGAGCTTTGCTCCAGAAATCCCAGCGCAGCGAGCGGCTCCAGCCACAACCTGAGCAAATACCGGGTGCTCTCCGCTCTTTCCCCGCTCTTTACCGACTCAGGCAGTAGACTGAACGTCTCCAACCGTTCCAGCAATTGCTCCGCCGTTATCCATGTCCCGTCGTTTACGCGCTCCAGAAGGCACACGGCGTGCTGCAGCCACGCCGCGGCAGGAAGCGCCAGTGTTTTCCAAAGCCCGTACAAACGGCGCATCTGCGCGGCCAGCGGCTGGTCCAGAAAAACGTCTACTGCTTCGACGCCCAGCTTAAGCTCTTCGTCTTCCGGAACGACAAGCTGCAACCGCAAAAGCATATCCAGCACCAACGCAATCTTCGGAGAATACGTATCGGCATACGCATATTTCAGCGAAAGCGGCTCAAGAGCCTCTTCCCGGAGCCGCACCCGTTCGGACAATTTCTGAAGCTGCTTTTTGTGCAAAGTTCCGTTTTTGGTCAGCTTAAGCCCCTGTTCTGCGGCAAGCACCATCGTATAAAACAAATCGCGCGCCAAATTCGGCTCACCGGGCAGGGCCGGTGCCTGGCTCAACCCTGCGCTTCCCGGCGCCTCGCCAAGCCCGGAGGACATTTCGGGAAATAAAACCGACTGCCAGCAGGAAAATCCGTCCTCCGGCATGAAATACAATGGCTCGCCCCATGTTTTGAGAAATGAAAAAACGATGCCCTTGCGAAGCAATCCGGCCAGGCCCATTTTTACCTCAGCTCCGGACAAGGGGCCGACTGCCGCTCGCTCCAATTCCGCATCGTCGAACGGCTCACAGCCGATTCGCCGCACAACCGCCTCAAGCACCGTACGCTCGGAACGGCTCAACCGGTTGCAAACGGTCTCCATCACGACGGGGTCGGTCCATAGTTGACAAAGCGAAGCTCCTTGACCAAGCCAAGGCGCGTAGACCGTTTCGGCTTCCAGCCGGCTCTTCAGCTCTCGGGGCATCCGCAGCAGCAACTGCGCGTAATTCATATCGAGACCGCCTCCTTCGATCCATCCGCCCATTCGATCCGGTAGCGGTAGCCCTGTTCGATCAAGAACAGCTGCCGGTTCAGCGCGAACTCCTGCTCTTTCGTATCCTCGCTGACGAGCGTATAGAAGACCGCCCGGTTCATGCCCGCCTTGGGCCGCAATATCCGTCCGAGCCGCTGCGCCTCCTCCTGCCTCGAGCCGAAGCTGCCCGATATTTGGATCGCCACTGTCGCATCGGGCAGATCGACCGCGAAGTTGGCCACTTTGGATACGATCAGCGCCGGAACCGTCCCGCCGCGAAAGCCGGAATACAACGCTTCCCGCTCCTCATAAGGCATTTCACCGCTTATCATAGGAAGCTTCGTAGCTTCTGCAAGCTGGCGAAGCTGCTCCAAATATTGGCCGATAATTAAAATTTGCTCGCCGTCATGCTTGCTCAGCAGCTCGCGGACGACCTTCAGCTTGTCCGGGTTGACACTGGCCTCCCGCATTTTGTATCTTGGCGCCGCGGCGAGGTAAGCTTCATTCTCTTTCTCCGCCATCGGAACCCGGAGCTCGACGCACTCGACCGAGGCAATCCAGCCTTGCGTCTCCAGCTCCTTCCACGGCATCTCGTAGCGCTTGGGCCCGACCAGCGAGAACACATCCTCTTCCCGGCCGTCCTCCCGGATCAGTGTCGCCGTCAGGCCAAGCCGGCGCGTCGCCTGAATGTCCGCTGTAACACGGAACACCGGGGCCGGAAGCAGATGCACCTCGTCGTAGACGATCAAGCCCCAGTCGCGTTTGTTGAACAGGTCCATATGGATGAACGGATCATCTTTGGATTTGCGGTAAGTCAGGATCTGATACGTGGCCACCGTAATCGGGCGCACTTCTTTTTGCATTCCCGTGTACTCGCCGACCAAGTCTTCCGTAACGTCCGTTTTCTCCAAAATTTCCCGCTTCCACTGCCGTACCGAAGTGCTGTTTGACGTCAAAATCAGCGTCGCGCAGTTCAGCTTTCCCATCGCGGCGATGCCGATCACCGTTTTCCCGGCGCCGCAAGGCAGGACCAGCACGCCGCTGCCGCCATGCAGGCTCCCCTCCCGATAAAAGGAATCGACCGCCGACCTCTGATATTCCCGCAGTTCGAACGCCTGCTCACCAGCCTCCTCCGTCCGGAGGCGGATAGGAAGCGATTCGCCCCGGCTATAGCCCGCCAGGTCTTCAACCGGAAAGCCAAGCTTAACGAGCTCCTGCTTGAGAAGCCCCCGATACCGGGCGGAAAAACGTAGCGTCTGCGAATCAACCTGACACAACCCGTACGACCGCAAGGAACGGAAAGAAACCATCTCCTTGATCGCTTCTACGTCTTCCGAGATGAGAAGCAGATCGTCGCCCAGTCTTTCCATCCGAACAAGACCGTACCGCTCGACGAAGCGCCGGATATCTTGCTTAACGGCCATCGGAACGCCGAATTTCGCATGACGATCCAGGAAGCCAATAATCTCCTCGGACGTCAGCCCGGCTGCCGAGGCATTCCAGAGGGAAAGCGACGACATGCGATACGTATGGATGTTTTCCGGCGATTTGACGAGATCCGCAAACTTGGCGAGCCCGGCCCGCGCTTCTTCGAAAGCCGGGTGCCGCACTTCCAGCAGCACGCAAAAATCGGTTTGCACGATCAATGGGCGGTCTTTATGAAATGTCATCTCCCGATCCCTCCACCTATAGCTGTCAGTTTTAGTATGAGGGTTGGGAGGGGGATTTAAACATTCGCCAAACAATCCCGACCGGGTAATCGAGGTCAAGCGCGTCGTCGATGGCGATACGTTCGAGACGATGTCGGGTGACAAAGTCCGCTTAATCGGCGTCAATACGCCCGAAACGGTGAAGCCGAACAGTCCCGTCGAATACTACGGGAAGGAAGACAGTCAATACACGAAGTCGAAGCTGACCGGCAAAACGGCATACCTCTTTGCGGACGCAGGGGATAAAGACAAGTATGGGCGGCTGCTCCGTTATGTGTTCGTTCAAGGCGATCCCGCGATGTTCAACGAAACGCTGGTCCGCGAAGGCTACGCCAATACGATGACCATACCGCCTAACGTGATGTTCCAGGACAGCTTCGTCAAGCTGGAGCGGGAGGCGCGCAGCAAGAAAAAGGGGCTATGGGCCGACAATAAATAAAGAACGTAAAAAAGGTCCGGCCGCATTTCGCCCGGACCATCTTCGTTTCTGGCCGATACATACTTCATTAGATTAATGAGTTCCGCTGACATCCATATGGTTCAGCTTGCAGGTTTCTTTTTTATACGTGGAGTTTTGAATCCGTTCCTGCAGCTTTTCGTAATACAGGTCTTCGTCGATCGGAAGATCGACCCAATTGTCGGTCCAGGAGGACAGGTGCATCGCGTTCGAAAGGGTCAGTCCCTTGATCCCTTCTTCTCCTGGGGCCAACAGCGGTGTGCCGTGCAAAATATGATCGACGAAATTTTGCGTAATCCCTTTGTGCTGCGATCCTTCCGAGGAGCTTACCGGAATCTCGCATTTCCAGCATTCCGGCGCACCGAAGCCGCCTTTGAAATCGCGGTTAAACTCGGACTCCGGCACCCGCAGCCGCCAGAACGTCAGCTTGCCGTCTTCGATGACAATTTTGCCGCGGTCGCCGCTCACTTCGAACCGGTTCGTACCCGGGGCTTCGCCGGTCGTAGTCACGAACAAGCCGGTCGCTCCGTTCTCGTATTCCACGTAAGCGGTCACGTCGTCCTCCACTTCGATATTGCGGTATTTCCCGAAATGGCAAAACGCACGAACCCGTGTAGGCATCATATCGATCGTCCACTGCCACAGATCGAGCTGGTGCGGGTCTTGGTTAAGCAGAACGCCTCCGCCTTCCCCTGCCCAGGTCGCCCGCCAGCCGCCGGAATCGTAATAGCTCTGAGAGCGGTACCAGCTCGTAATGATCCAATTGGTGCGGCGAATTTCGCCAAGCTCTCCGGAGGAGACGAGATCGCGCAGCTTTTGGTATAACGGGTTCGTGCGTTGGTTATACATGATGCCGAATGCTTTTCCGGACCGGGCGGCAGCTTCGTTCATCTCGCGAACCTGTTTCGTGTAGACGCCTGCCGGCTTCTCGACCAGCACATGATAGCCATGCTCGAATGCCGCAATCGCCAAGCCGGGGTGATCGTAGTGCGGCGTGCAGATGAGAACGGCATCGAAGGCTTGCGAAGCGAAAAACGAATCCGGATTGTCAAACAGCTTGAACCGGTCTCCGTACTGCTGGCGAACCCATTCCAACCGCTCCGGGTTCGTATCCACAATGGCGGTCAACTCGCCTCCGGTCACTTCATTTTTGGCAAAATAATTCGTATGACCCTTCCCCATATTGCCGATTCCGATAAGTCCGAATCGTATCTTGCTCATCGTTTCCCCGCCTCTCATGACATGTCCTTACCTAAATTAACCTTCTTTTCGACACCATCATTATACAATGCACACGTGAACAAAACAATATATAAAAAAATCGTTCCTCCGACCTTACGGACGAAAGAACGATTGCTGATTAATGCACCGTTTGCTTATCCTGTTCGGAAATTTGACTGAGCGCTTCGCCCGCTTCATCCTCGAACTTGTCGCGGACGGCCAAGTCTCCGATGGATACGATCCCGACCAGATCGCCGTTCTCCACCACCGGCAGCCGGCGGATTTGCTCTTTAGCCATAATTTTGGCCGCTTCGTCCACCGTTGTCTCAGGCGGTACGGACACAACTCTTTCGCTCATCACCTGCTTAATCGCCGCGGACCCTTCCCGCTTCTCCGCATAGCCGCGGATGACTAGGTCCCGGTCCGTCAATACCCCGATGAGCTTCTTTCCCTCGACGACGGGAATAAAGCCCGTATCCTCGTGCTTCATCTTCACGGCCGCCTCGTATACGTTATCCTTCAACGTAACCGTCGAACAATCGGTCGTCATAATTTCCTGAAGCGTTCTGGTACTCATGGCAAACACCCTCCTGAGAAAAAGAATTGGCAGCCTGTTGCCGAAACTCTCCGCCAGGCCGCTGCACGCTTAGAATTCCCTTTCCCTCGGCTTCCCATTCGTCCCGTCCGTTGTGACTTCCCGGGAGACGCAGTCAAGCTTTCGTCCCATTTTCCTTCATATAATCTTGGATCATGGCGATAAATAACCGGGCGGCGTGTTCCATCGACGTTTCGTCAATATCGAATTTCGGATGGTGTTGCGGATACACGATGCCCTTCGCTTTATTGGCCGAGCCTACGAACATAAAACAGCCTGGAATTTTTTCTAAATAATAGGCATAGTCTTCGCCAGCCATAATGAGCGGCGCCGTCCGTCCGGCTTCCGTGCCGATAGCCCATGCAGCCGCGCGGTAAAACCGTTCCGCTTCCTTCGCATCGTTGACAACGGGAGGATAACCAAGCTTGTAGTCGAGCGTGTAGGCTGCCCCGTTCATCAGACATGTTTGTTTTACGATCGTCTCCAGCCGCTCTTTCACTTGCATGCGCAGAGCGGGGTCGTAAGTCCGTACCGTCCCTTCAAGCACGGCGGATTCGGCAATCACGTTGAAGCTCGTTCCGCTGTGTATCGATCCCACGCTGACGACACAGGGCTGTGTTGGATCGACGCTGCGGCTCACAATCGACTGCAAATTGACAACCAGCTGCGAGGCGATGTATACGCTGTCCACCGTCTCATGAGGCAGTCCGCCGTGACCGCCCTTTCCTTTGATCTCGATCACAAACTCATCCGCCGCCGCCATGATCGGACCGGGCTTGCAATAAGCCGCTCCGACCTCAAACGATGTCCACAAATGAATGCCATAAATGACATCGACCCCGTCGAGCGCGCCTTCCTCGATCATCCCTAACGCCCCGCCAGGAGATATCTCTTCGGCCGGCTGAAAAATAAATACGATGCTGCCGCCCAGCGTTTCCCGGTGGCTGCTAAGGGTTTTGGCGACGCCGAGCAAAGTGGACGTATGGGCATCATGACCGCAGGCGTGCATCACTCCCGGTACCGAAGAGGCGTACTCGCAGCTTTTTTCATCCTGAATCGGCAGCGCATCCATATCGGCTCTCAACGCCACCGTCGGCCCGTCCGATGCTCCGCGCAGCTTTGCAACGATCCCGTGCCCGCCTACGCCCGTCCGAACCTCCAGCCCCCATTGCTTCAGCAAGTCCGCAACGAAAGCCGCGGTCGCCGATTCTTCGTACGAAAGCTCGGGATGGCGGTGCAAATAGCGGCGCCAAGCGATCATATCGGGCACTGACGCTTGCAGCGTTTCTTCTATCGATTTCATAGGGTACCCTCCGTCTTTTCTTGCCGCTGTCCGGCGCATTCAAATTAGCGATCGCTGAAATGTAATTTCATTTTATCAAATCCTTTAAACGGTTTCATCCATGTATCACAAGAATTTCACAAACTTAATTCGGGCGGGAAATTTCCCTCCGTGCATTAGGCTTGCACAAGAAAGGGAAACATACTATCATGAATAAAGGGTTAACCGTAGAGTCGAGGTACATATATCTAGGAGGGTTTTGTTGTGATCATTGAAAATAGCGGAATTAAAGGCATAAAAAGCGACCTTGCGCATTTGGATGAAGTGATGGAGCAGCTCGGCTTCGTGCGTTGGCAATGGGAATATTACCGCGCTACGTACGATCTGCAACTGCCGGATCGTGAATCTACGAACGATTATTTCCTGCGCATCAATGCCCGCGTAGAATCCGGAAAGCTGGAATCGCCTTATGCCATTCTTTATGTCGAGGATGTCTATATCGGCCAAGCGACGTTCCCGCACGGCGTCAACTATCAGGCTGCCATTCCGGATTACATTATGAAAACGGTTAGCGGCAAGCTTGCTGAACTGAAAGTCAAGCTGACTCAATAGAGGGAGGCCCTATGAGTGCCCCGCGACGAGGAACGCCTGATTTTCTGCTGCTCTTCTTGACGTTTTCGCTCGTGTGCTTCGGATTGGCGTTTGTTTTTAGCGCAAGCATGGCTTACGAACCGAACGATCCTTGGTACATGGCAATCCGCCAGGCTATATTTATTGGACTCGGCACGGTAGCCATGTTTTTTTGCATGAATGTGGATTTCCGGAAGTTTCAGAAATGGGTCATACCGGCCCTTTTCGTTGTTGTCGTTCTTCTGCTCCTCGTCCCGATAATCGGTACGGGAGTCAACGGTGCCAAGAGCTGGATTAGAATCGGTGGCTTCTTCTCCGTGCAACCGACTGAATTCGCCAAGCTTGCGGTTCTCATTTATTTGGCTTCGATTATCAGCAAAAAAGGCGACCGGTTCCAGGACTTCAAACGGGGGCTTGTGCCGCCGCTAGTCGTTATCGGTTTTATCTGCGCGCTGATCATGCTGCAGCCGGACCTCGGTTCCACGATGGTGCTGGTCCTGTGCGCCATGCTGATCATCATTGTCGGCGGGGCGCAACTCAAGCATATCTTTTATCTTAGCGCTGGCGGAGGCATATTCCTGACCTTGGTAGGAATGATTTATTATATCGCCACTGACGGCATCAGCCATCATTTCGCCCGTTTTTCGGCCTACTTTAACCCGTGGGCTGATCCGAAGGGAAGCGGCTTTCATCTTCTGCAATCGCTGTATGCGTTCGGACACGGCGGCCTGACGGGAGCCGGCTTCGGACAAAGCGTGCAGAAGCTGCACTATTTGCCGGAAGCGCACAACGATTTTATTTTTGCGATTATTGGAGAAGAACTCGGTTTTATCGGCACCAGTCTGTTTCTGCTGGCCTATCTTGCATTTTTTTGGCGGGGATTGATCGTGGCACTCCGCTGCCAGGATACGTTCGGCATGCTGCTTGGTGTGGGGATCGTCGGAATGATCGGCGTTCAAGCGTTCATTAACATGGGTGGGGTAACGAATACGATTCCGCTCACCGGCGTGACACTGCCGCTAATCAGCTATGGCGGCACCTCGATGCTGACAACACTGGTCGGCCTAGGTATTCTGCTTAGCATATCCAGAGAGTACAATAAGTCGGAAAAAGAACGGGAAACGAAAAAGAGAGCCTAATTCAAGGCTCTCTTTTTTGCTTTTACTTGACCCGGTTATTCGGGTCTTCCACAACGGCTCTCTCTTCTTCGAGAAATGCGACGCCCTCAACCTTAATATTGACTTCAACGACCGTCAGACCGGTCATGTTCTCCACCGCATCGCGTACATTTTCTTGAAGATCTCGACAAACCTCATGGATTTTACTTCCGTAATTCACAATGACTCGAAGATCAATAGCCGTTTCCACTTGTCCTACTTCCACTGAAACGCCCTTCTGTACGTTTTTGCCGCTCAGACGCTTCGCCAATCCTTCGGAAATGCCTCCCGACATATCGGCAATCCCTGGAGTCTCCAGCGCAGCCAATCCTGCAATAGTCGCTACGACATCATCTGAAATGCGGATAAGACCTGTTTGAATTTCTTCGCTCATGAGGATCACTCCTTCAAGGATTATAGCTCTATTGTAATAACTTCCAAGCGGGAATGCAAATGTACCGCGCAGCCATTTGACGGCATTCGACATCGACTGCATTCACAGGTGCTGTCAGACGGAACAAGTCGCTGTCACCCCGCCGGAAATGATCTCTAAATGGCCTTGACCGACCCGCCATCGACATAGAAGACCGATCCGGTCATGTAGCTGTTGCGCGGCGAAAGCAGGAATGCGGCCGTGGCAGCCAGCTCCTCTGGTTCGCCGTAGCGGCCGAGCGGAATATCCTTGATCATGCTTTCCCGTATCTCTTCAAACGTTACCTGGTCGCGGGTCGCTTTGGCCGAATCCAGCTCGACCAGACGATCCGTACTGATCCGGCCGGGACATACGGTGTTCAGCAAAATTCCGTCGGAACCCCACTCGACCGATAGCGTCTTCATTAGACCGACGATCCCCGTTCGCAGCGTATTGGACAGCACCAAACCGGGAATCGGCACTTTCACCGACGACGAAGCGATTGTGACGATCCGTCCGCCCTGCTCCTTCATCAGCGGATGGAAGCCTTTTACAAGCCTGACAACGCTCATGAGATTCACTTGAATGGCATGGAGCCATGCTTCCTCGTCCAGCGATAGGAAGCTGCCGCTCGGCGGCCCTCCCGCATTGCACACGAGAGCGTCAACCCGGCCGAAACGGTCGGCCGCCTGCTGGACGAGCCAGCCGATTTGCTCGGGGCTGCTTAGATCGACAGCCATACCTGCAGCCGATACGCCGTATTTTTGCCCCAGCTGAGCAGCTACGTCGCATACGGCCTGCTCATCCCGGCTGCAGAGCAATAAATCGGCTCCTTCCGCCGCCAACTGCTCGGCGATTGCCCGGCCCAATCCCTTGCTGGAAGCGGTGACGACAGCTTTTTTACCTTTTAAATATAGATCCATAAAAATCTCCCCTCTAAAGTACTTTACTTCGTCCGAAAACTGTTTATATCTTTAGAATAGATTTTATTCGAGTTAGGTATACTTTACCACATGAGGTGATCCTTTTGAAACGCTACGGTTTTACGATCGGTCTGCTTGCAAGCTTCGCCCTAAGCGCAGTGGCCCACTATGTCGGAGCTCCCACATTTAGCCCAACGGTTCAATTTTTCATCTCGGCGGTGGCGATCGTCTTTGTCGCCGGTTTTCTGGGAAAAGCTACGGAAAGCGTGGCTCATTATGCCGGCGACAGACTGGGCGGTTTTTTGAACGCGACGTTCGGCAATGCCGCGGAACTCATCATCGCCATCTTTCTGGTGAGAGACGGGTTGTTCGATATCGTCAAAGCCAGCATCACCGGCTCCATTATCGGGAATATGCTGCTGGTGCTCGGACTTAGCGTACTGCTCGGCGGATTGAAATTCAAGGAACAGACATTCAACGTAAAATTGGCCGGTCACAACGGATCGCTCATGCTATTGGCTGTGATCGCCCTGTTCATTCCTGCGGCTTTCGCCCGGAGCTTCACCACTCAGGAAACGTCCAATCTGAGCATCATCGTATCCGTGATCCTGATCATTGCTTACCTGCTCTGGCTCGTCTTCTCCATGATCACGCACAAGAACGAGCTCTCGGACGAGGTCATTGAGCATGGGGAAGCCGCATGGTCCAAAGGCTTATCTATCGTATTTCTGATCGTCGCCACCACCATGGTCGCCTTTCAGAGCGAATGGCTCGTCCATACGCTGGAGCCGTTCAGCCGTCAATACGGACTGTCCGAGCTGTTCGTAGGCGCCTTCCTGATTGCCATCGTCGGCAATGCCGCGGAACACAGCGCAGCCATTATCATGGCCCGGAAAAACAAAATGGGCGCAGCCGTCGAGATTGCGGTCGGCAGCAGCCTGCAAATTGCGCTGTTCGTCGCGCCTGTGTTGGTGCTGCTCTCGCTCGTTTTCGGGAAAACGATGGATCTCGTCTTTACGACCTACGAGATTGTAGCCATCGGCGTAGCCGCGTTTATCGCCAAGTCGATCTCCAAGGACGGAGCGACAACGTGGTTCGAGGGCGTGCTGCTGCTGGTTGTCTATATCATTCTCGGCATTGCGTTCTTCTTGGTGTAGAAGCAATACAGATAAAAAAACAAAGAGTAACCTTCCCAACGAAGGTTACTCTTTGTTTTGACTCATAGCCTCGTAGAGCTGGGCCATATTCCGTTCCAGCTTCATCAAGATTTGTTTGCCCGCCGTCTCGGTAACCAGCTCCGCCCGGATCGCAAAGTCAATCTCCCGCGACAACCCGTAAATTTGCGTATCTAATACCTCTTCATACAGAGGACATTTGCGCGTGGTTAAGTTTTCCATCTGCACTTCGATCAGCTTCTCGATCTTGTCCGCATCTTCTTGCAGCAGATGCAAGGCCTTCTGCGACAAGCTGAGCAGCACATCCGACGACATGGTGCTCCCCCCCTGTAATCCAACCATTTGCGTTCACCGGCGGTTCACCGGATAAACATGCGGCCCCGGTTCTTATCCGAAGCAGGCGCTTAAACGCCGATAGTTTTATATTAGTCGAAAACGGCGCAATACACAAGTCGATAGACCAAGATAGACGCCGCACCTTGAGAATTATTCTCATAAAAATGAAATAAAGGCATCTTCGCCCGTGCGAAAATGCCTTTATCTGGAAACCATATGAATTAGTCTTGAATGCTGTTGATCATAAGACTGTGCTTTTCGAACACTTCGGCCATCGCTTTCTTCGCTTCGTCGGCATCCGGACCGTGAACATGAAGATCATAGTTGCTGGATGTGAGCAGCGTCGTAAACAAGCCGAGGATGCTCTTGACATCGATGTACTTGTTATCATACTGCAGAACAATGGAAGATCTGAATTTATTGGCGGTTTGAGAAATTTCCACGATTGCGGCGTTATTAGCGTTTGACATACAAAATCCCTCCATGCGTCTAGTGACGGACAAAATAAATCGCTTTCTTCAAATATGATACCGTGGAAGGGAATAACATGCAACACTATTTTCGTGTCGATTACTTTAAATTTTCCGGGTTAAGCCCTTCCAGCTCCGGAATGACGAAACGCCCGTCCTTGCGAATCAGCCGGTCGTCAAAATAAATCTCGCCCCCGCCAAATTCCGGCCGCTGAATAAGCACCAGATCCCAATGAACGGCGGATCGGTTGCCGTTGTCCGCCTGCTCGTACGCTTGACCGGGCGTGAAGTGAAGGCTGCCGTCGATTTTCTCGTCAAACAGCGTATCCTTCATCGGGTATAAAATATGCGGGTTGAACCCGAGGCTGAATTCACCGATATAACGGGCGCCTTCGTCCGTGTCGAGAATTTTGTTCAGCCGGGCGGTATCGTTTGCGGTAGCCTCGACGATTTTGCCCTTCTCGAACCGGAAGACGACGTTCTCGAACGTAATTCCGGAATTTTCGGAAACCGTATTATAGGCGATGACGCCGTTCACGGAGTCGCGTACCGGGGCGCTATACAGCTCGCCATCCGGGATGTTGCGGCGGCCACAGCATTTGACGGAGCCGATGCCTTTGATCGAGAAGGAAATATCCGTTTCCCCCGGTCCTACGATGCGCACGCGATCGGTCCGGTTCATCAGCTCCTGAAGCGGAGTCATCGCATCGGACATTTTGGCATAATCCAGATTGCAGACGTCGAAGTAGAAATCTTCGAATTTTTCCGTGCTCATGCCGGCAAGCTGTGCCATCGAAGCATTCGGGTAACGCAGTACGACCCAGCGCGTATGCTTGATCCGCTGCTCCATGTGCACCTTTTGGCTGTAAATTCGTTTGTAAAGCTTCATCTTATCCTCTGGCACGTCGGACAGCTCGCTTACGTTTTCACCGGCGCGAACCGCAACGTAGCAGTCCATATCCTTCATTCGAGACAGGTGCATATCGGCCCAATGCTCCAAGAACTCGGGCGTCGCAGAACGCAGCACTGCCGCCGTAATCGCATAGTCCGTCAGCTCCACGTAAGGATGGCCGCCGCGGGCATGCACCTCCTGCACGAGACATTTGACGATTTCCCGCTCGGAGCCGATCATCTCGATCAACACCCTTTCGCCGGGCTGCACATTCAAAGAATAACCAACAAGATTACGAGCCAGTTGTTCTAAACGGGGGTCACGCATCGAATCTTCTCCTTTTTCCATAGCAATGTTAAAATTTGCTGCCGCTTTTGGTCCATTTGTTTTTGTAATAATTCCCGATGATCAGCAGGACGAAAAACAAGGCTAATGCGGCAAAAAGTCTTCCTTTATACCGGCCGAGATGGAGCAGGTCGTGCCCGATTACCGATTCAAGGAAGATCATCGGCGCTTTGCCGATCAGCGTGCCGATCACAAAATCCCTTGGTTTGACCTTCATGACCGCAGCGCCCAGGTTGATGCCGAAGGAAGGAATCACCGGAATAATCCGGCTGGCTGCGATATACCAAAGTCCGTGCCGCTCCAGTCTCCCGCTCCATTGCTCGATAAAATCGTACTTCGCGAGCTTGCTTTGCACCCATGCCCTTCCGTAATTTCTTGCCGCATAATACGCAATAAACGCTCCAAGGCAAGCAAACACATAGTTGACCAGAAACCCTCGCCACAACCCGAAAATCAAGACGTTAGCCCCGGCTACCAAGACAAAAGGCACAACGGGAAACAGCGTCTGCAACAAAACGAGCAGCGCCCCCGCGACATGACCTATCCATCCGAGAGATTGGAGCGCTTCCGACAACTGGTGGACATTCCAATTGGCCAATGGTCAAGCCTCCCTTCGCACATCATATTGTACCAGAAATTGCTTCCGATCACGAACCTGTTGGAGCGATAGTCTGCAACAAAAAACAGCTTTTCGTATGCCGGTTCTCGCATTCCTACGCTTGACACGAACATATTCATCTTATAAAATAAGAAGTCGAGAATAAGTATCGGAATTACTGCTCTGGCAGCCCGTTGCTTATGGTGGAAGCTTGCGTCACCCTCTGTAAGATTTTGCTGCCGACAGGACCGCGGCTGGTTCTTCTTGTCGGGTGCGGATCGTTAAGAAACGCTTCAGGCAAAATCGGGCACACGCTTCACCCGTTTATTAACTTAACCAAATTATTGATAAAAGGAGCTTCCCAACTTATGGCACGTTACACTGGTCCCAAATTTAAATTAAGCCGCCGCCTTGGTATTTCCTTGAGCGAAACTGGTAAAGAATTGAAAAAACGTCCTTTCCCTCCGGGGCAGCATGGTCCGGGACAACGCAAGAAGCTGTCCGGCTACGGCGTTCAATTGCAAGAAAAACAAAAACTTCGCCACATGTACGGTTTGAACGAGAAGCAATTCCGCAACCTGTTCAACAAAGCTACCAAGCTGCAAGGGATCGCGGGCGAAAACTTCATGTTCCTGCTTGAAAGCCGTTTGGACAACCTCGTATACCGTCTGGGCTTCGCCAACTCCCGCGCCGGCGCGCGTCAATTGGTTGCCCACGGTCACGTAACGGTGAACGGCAAGAAAGTCGATATCGCTTCCTACACGGTAAGCACGGGCGACGTTATCGGCCTTCGTGAGAAAAGCCGCAACCAGTCTTCCGTTAAAGAAGCTTTGGCAAACCGCAACCACCTGCCGGCTTACCTCGAATCCAGCGAAGGCGTATTGGAAGGCAAGTATGTTCGCTGGCCTGAGCGCTCTGAGCTCGCTCAAGAAATCGACGAAAAACAAATCGTCGAGTTCTACAGCCGCTAATATTTAATCGTACAAGGGCTGCTTTGCAGACAGGGAAACCTGCTGCAAAGCAGCTTTTTTGCGTCGTGACTCTACTCTCCCCTGCCGAAAATCCCGAAAAAAAAAGGATGCTTCCGCCGAAGTCGATACGACATGCGGAGCATCCTTTTCTTATGTGCTTACCCTAGCTTAATGCGGGCAAATTTGCGTTTGCCAACCTGCACGATTTCGCCGCCCTGCGGCGCGAGCTCGGCGTTCGGATCGTCGATTTTCTCCTCGTTGACCTTCACCGCGCCCTGCTGTACGCTCCGGCGCGCCTCGCTGCCCGAGCTTTGCAGACCAAGCGTAACGAGCAGCTTCACAATACGGATTTTACCGTCTTCCAGCGCCTCCTGCGGCAAATCTACTTCCTGAATATCCTCCGGCAGCGCGCGCTGCTGGAAGACGGTCACGAAATGCTGCTGCGCTTCTTCCGCAGCCTGCTGCCCATGATACATCCGGACAAAAGTGTAAGCAAGCCGCATCTTGGCATCGCGCGGATGAACGTTGCCGTTGCCGAGCCCATCGCGAAGCTGCTGCAGCTCTTCGTTCGAAATGTCGGTCGTCAGCTCGTAATATTTGAGCATCAGCTCGTCCGGCACGGACATCGCTTTGCCGTAAATTTCATTCGGCTCTTCGTCGATTCCGATATAGTTGCCGAGGCTCTTGCTCATCTTCTGCACGCCGTCCAGCCCTTCAAGCAGCGGGTTCATGATCGCTACCTGCGCATCAACGCCGTATTCCTTTTGCAGAGTACGACCCATCAGCAGATTGAACTTCTGATCCGTTCCGCCCAGCTCAATATCGCTCTTAAGCGCCACCGAATCATAGCCCTGCATCAGCGGATAGAAAAACTCGTGGATATGAATCGGCTGTCCACCGGCATATCGCTTGGAGAAATCGTCCCGCTCCAGCATACGCGCCACCGTCAGCTTGGCCGACAGCTCGACGACATCGACGAAGGTGAGCGGTCCGAGCCATTCCGAGTTGTAGAACAGCTGCGTTTTTTGCGGGTCCAATATTTTATAAATTTGCTTCTGATACGTCTCCGCATTGCGTTTGACGTCTTCTTGCGTCAACTGCTTGCGCGTCTCGGATTTGCCTGTCGGGTCCCCGATCCGGCCGGTGAAATCGCCGATGATAAGCTGCACCTGATGGCCGAATTCCTGAAACTGGCGCAGCTTGTGCAACACGACCGTGTGCCCGACATGAATATCAGGAGCCGAAGGATCAAGTCCCAGTTTTACTTTTAAAGGAATTCCCGTTGCGACGGAGTCGATGACCTTCTGCTTCAAATCTTCCTCAGGCACGATCTCGACGACTCCGCGGCGAATCGTCTCCAGCTGACGGTTCACCTCCTGCTGCTGCTGCGGTGTCAATTGCTCCCATTTTGCCATGGTTCGTTCCTCCTGCTTGATCTCTAAATTTGCAATAAAATAAAAAAAAGCCTCTCATCCCAAGGGACGAGAAGGCTTTGCTCGCGGTACCACCCTAATTAAAGCCCGGCAAACGAAACGGTATCGTAAGGAAAAAATACACTTCCTTCACTAAATTTCGTTACCAAAGCTTTCACTTCATCGGATAACGGGCTGCTGCCCGATCGGAAGCTACTGACGGGCGGCTTTGACATGCCGTTCCGCGGTTCCCTTCCGCTGCTCCGGACGGTAATTCGGTTTAAGGTCGGCCGCCGGTTCGCACCATCCACCAGCTCTCTGCAAGCTTAGTTCCTTATCCTACTAAGTCCATCACTGCATTTCAACGGTATACAATTATCCCTAGTTATATCACATGGCCAAAACGATTGTCAAACCCCTCGATTCGAAGCGTCAAATCAGACCGAAGTCAGCAAATCGTCATGGAGAAACGATTTTGCGGCGGTGTGTAGCGGAGCGCTTTTATGCTATAATGTTTAAGAATGTTTTCCAATCAGGAGGAACTCGCTTTCATGGAAAAGGAGACAAAACAGAAAAGGCCAAGATATCAAGTCATCTTGCTTAGAACTGGCAAATATACTCTACATACGATCAAGTGGCTTTTTATCGCCGGTTTGTTTGCGGGTTTGCTGGGGGCCGGCGCCGCTTTCGGTTATGTCAGCGCACTGATTAAAGATGATCCGATTCGGAGCAAGGAAACGATGATGGCGCAAATGCAGGACGACGCCTTAACCGGATTCGTATATTTCCGCGACGATTCGGTCGTCGGCCAGCTTCGTACCGAGGAAGACCGGCGGATGGCGGGCTTGAAGGATATTCCCAAGCCAGTGCTGGATGCCGTATTGGCAATCGAGGACAACGACTTTTATCAGCATCGCGGCGTGGACATCAAAGGAACAGTCCGCGGGGTGCTCCAAAAGCTGTTGAATGACGACGTTCAGACCGGAGGCAGCACGATTACGCAGCAGGTCGCCAGACGCGTCTTTCTGACGCTGGATGTAACCGACAGCCGCAAAGCCAAAGAAATTTTGCTCGCCCTGCGTATGGAGCGTCTGATGTCAAAGGATGAAATTTTGCTGGCCTACTTAAACAAAATTCCTTACGGCAACGGCTCGTCCGGCTATAACGTGTACGGCATTAAAGCAGCCGCTAAAGGGATCTTCAACATCGACGATCTCAACAAGTTGAATATTGCGCAAGCCGCCTATTTGGCAGGCGTGCCCCAGCAGCCGAGCAATTTCTCCGCTTTCACCAGCAAAGGCGAGGTCGACGGCGCCGCTTTCAAGCGCGCGGTTAAGCGCCAGCAGCTCGTGCTGAAGCGGATGCTGGAGGAAGGCAAAATCAACGAGCAGCAGTACCAGGAGGCGCTACAGTTCGACTTGAAGGGCTCGCTAGCCGAGCGTGTTAGAAAAGCATACACCACCTACCCTTTCCTGATGATCGAGGTAGAGAAGGAAGCGGCTAAGGCGCTGTTATCGGTCCAACACCCGAAGCTGGACCCGCAGGCCAATCCGGATATGTACAGCGAGGCGCTGAAAAGCGTACAAGCCCAATTGTCCCGGGGCGGCTATCACGTGTATACGACGATCGACAAAGACATCTATGAGTCGATGCGCAACATCGCGAAGAATGATAATAACTTTACTGCTGAGGATAAAGTCAAAGGGATCGAGCAAATCGGCGCCGTCATGATGGACAGCAAAACCGGAGCCATTCTCGGCATGATGGAAGGGCGCGACTTTTTCAAGGAGCAGTTGAATCACGCGACACAGGCGCTCCGTCAGCCCGGATCGGCCATGAAGCCGATTGCCGCTTTTTTGCCCGCCATGGAGATGGGCGCCATTCAGCCAGCCTCGGTCATTGACGATGTCCCGATCATTCTCAAGGATGGCGGAAGAGGCTTTCACATCCCGGAAAACTGGGACAACAGTTATCATGGACTCATTACGGTCAGACGGGCGTTAAACCAGTCATATAACATTCCGGCGATCAAGCTTTTCATTGAAGACGTCGGCATTAAAGAAGCCTGGGAATTTGCCAAAAAGATGGGGATCGTCTCCATTACCAAGGAAGACTATCAAGCTCAGACGGGCGTTATCGGCGGTTTAAAAAACGGAGTAACGGTCAAAGAGTTGACGAATGCCTACGCGACGATCGGCAACAAAGGCGTGTTCAACGAAACGTTCCTCATCCGCAAGATTACGGACTCCCAAGGAAAAGTCGTCTTCGAGCATCAGCTTAACCCGTCAACCGCCTTTTCCGAGCAAACGGCATATTTGATGACCGATATGATGCGTACCGTCATTACGTCCGGTACGGCAACCGACCTGATGAAAAATTTCAAGCACTACGGCAAAATTCCGATCGTCGGCAAAACCGGCTCGACCCAGGAAGATGCTGACGCTTGGTTTGTGGGCTACACGCCGGATATTACACTGGGCGTCTGGGCCGGATATGACCAGTCGATTCATAAACTAAGCAAGAAAACCGGCGGAACGAACCGGGCCAAAAATATTTTTGCGCTCGTTCTGGATGATGCCATTAATAAAAAACCTGAGATGTTCCCGACAAAAGAGTTCGAGCGGCCGGCCAATATCGTCACGGCGACCGTATCCAGCCTTTCCGGAAAGCTGCCGAGCGCGGCGGCTTCGCAGGCGGGCAAGCTCGTCACGGACATATTTAATAAAAAATATATTCCGACGGAAGTAGATAACGTGATGGTAAGCTTGCCGATTATTGCGTATAACGGAATCAATTATCTCGCACAAGACGGAACGCCAAGCGAATTTGTTCAACAGAAGAGCGTGGTCAAGCGGGAAAAATCGCTCGGACCTTTGTTTAGAGAGCTGGCAAGCGCCATGAACAGAGTCAAAGCGGACCGCCGCCGCAGTCTGGATTTTTACCGTCCGAAAGATTACCAAGACGATGCGCCTGCCGAGACCGATCCGCGGAAGGACGACGGAAATCCGCCGGCAGCGCCTACGACGGTGGTAGCGACCCAGACAGGCAGCACCAGCGTCATCACGTTCCAAGCAAGCTCAAGCGCCGACACGGTCGGTTACCGTTTGTACCGTTCCGCCAATAACGGGCCGTACCAGCGGGTAAGCAAAGTCGTGATGGCCGGCGACGAGGCGAAATTTACGGATTCCGGCAACGGAGGCAACCTGTACGGTTATTACGTGACCGCTGTCGATGTAGCCGGTAACGAATCGCTACCAAGCAAAGCGGCTTACACGGACGGAACGTCCGTCGATCTACCATCGCTCCCCCCGGATGGAGGTCAGAAGACCGCTCCGGAGAGCAAACCGAACGATGGAAAAAATAACGAAGGTACTGGCGGTTCGGAAAACGGCACCGGCTCTGGACCGAAAAAGGAGCAAGGCGCTGGCAGCGGCTCCACCGACAACGGTGATCAGAAGGCCGTCAAGACACCTCCGGCTGCGCCTACAGGATTGACGGCCAAGTCCACTGGCGGAGGCGTCGAGCTGAATTGGAAGGATAATCCCAGCAAAGAAAAAGTTAAGGAATACAAGGTATACTATAGCGAAAAAGAAAACGGCAAGTTCGAGAAAATCGGTACAGTAGCGAATGCAACGCAATTCAAATACTATGCTGTCTCCTATGACGGCTATTACAAAGTTTCCGCCACAAATGAATTCGGCGAATCCAAGCCTTCGGCGGCGGTGAAGTTCAAGAAATAACAGTAATGAAAAAAGGGACACAAACCGCTTGTGCGGTTCGTAGCCCTTTTTTTAGATAAATAATAAAAGAGAGGAGCTCCGCCACTTGAAGCAGCGGAAATCCTCCCCTTGATAATAAACGATATCAAGCCAACACCGGACGAGCTTCCTAGTCCTCGATGGTCGACAAGTCGCCTGTCGGCAAATTCAGCTCCCATGCTTTCAGCACGCGGCGCATAATTTTGCCGCTGCGGGTTTTCGGCAGCTTGTCTTTGAATTCGATCTCACGCGGCGCGGCGTGGGCGGACAAGCCTTCTTTGACGAACTTGGAAATGTCCGTTTTAAGCTCTTCGGACGGCGTATAACCTTCACGCAAGGCAATGAACGCTTTGATGATCTCGCCGCGCATCGGGTCCGGTTTGCCAATTACCCCCGCTTCCGCAACCGCCGGATGCTCGACCAGCTTGCTCTCCACCTCGAACGGGCCTACGCGCTCTCCTGCCGTATTGATGACGTCATCGACGCGGCCCTGGAACCAGAAGTAGCCGTCTTCATCCATATAAGCGGAATCGCCGGAAATGTACCAGCCCGCAATCCGGAAATATTCTTCATATTTCGCCGGATTGTTCCAAATTTTGCGCATCATCGACGGCCAAGGCGTCTTGATTGCCAGATTGCCCATGCGGTACGGCGGCAGCACGTTGCCTGCATCGTCGATGATCGCCGCTTCGACGCCTGGAATCGGCTTGCCCATCGAGCCCGGACGGATCGCCATGCTTGGGTAGTTACAGATGAGATGTCCGCCTGTCTCCGTCATCCACCACGTATCGTGAATGCGCTGATTGTACACCTTCAGCCCCCAGCGGACGACTTCCGGGTTCAGCGGTTCGCCTACGCTGAGTACGTGACGAAGGGAGCTGAGATCAAACTGCTTCACCGTATCGTCGCCGGCGCCCATCAGCATGCGGAAAGCCGTCGGTGCACTGTACCATACTGTGACCTTATATTTCTCGATCGTCCCGTACCAGTTCTGCGGAGAGAAACGGCCTCCACGGATGACGTTGGTCGCACCGTTGAGCCATGGCGCAAAAATTCCGTAAGACGTGCCAGTGACCCAACCCGGGTCCGCCGTACACCAATAAACGTCCTGCTCCTGAAGATCCAGCACGACACGACCGGTATAATAATGCTGCAGCATGGCGTTATGGACGTGGAATACGCCCTTCGGCTTTCCGGTAGAGCCGGATGTATAGTGAATAATCAATCCGTCTTCGCGGTCCACCCACTCGATCTCGAGCTCTTCGGAAGCGACAGCCATTTCTTTATAAAAATCGACTTGGCCTTCGGATAAAGACAGATCTTCTCCGACCAAGATTACATGCTTCAAATGCGGGAGGTCTTGAGCGGGCACACGCGAAAGCTGCGAAGGCGTCGTAATGATCGCCACCGCCTCGCTGTCCTCCAGCCGATCCTTGACGGCCGTCTCCATGAACGCTTCGAACAACGGTCCGACCACGGCTCCGACTTTGATCGTGCCGAACAAGGCAAAATAAAGCTCCGGCGAGCGCGGCATGAAGATGAAGACCCGGTCGCCCTTCCCTACGCCAAGCTTGCGCAGAATGTTGCCGAATCGATTGGACTGGGCTTTCATTTCCTTGAACGTGTACTGTTCGTCTCGGCGGTCATCGCTGTAGTACAGGGCGATTTTGTCTCCGAGCTGCGAATCGGCATGGCGATCAATCGCTTCATAAGCGACGTTCACCTTTCCGGTTTGGGACCATGTGAATGCTTTCTCGATATCCGTCCATTGAAAATGGGCTCGTTCTTCCTCGTAGTTTTTCATGTTGGGCGATGTTGCTACGGGTGCTATGATTTCGACATTCGTATGATCCATGACCATTTCCTCCCCAAAGCTCTCTTTTTTACTTTAATGAAACGCTTTCATACGCACTAAAACATATTATACCACAACACTTTTTATCCGACTATTTTTTTGTTATTCTTAAAGTGAAGTTCTGGAAGGGAGTGAATCGCCGCAGATGGAGCATGTTAAATTGTATCATTCCCAGGTTATTCCGTATCAGAACGGCGAAATTATCCTGGAAGGCCCTGTGCCGCCCGAGCAGCTCCGCAACTATACGATGCATCCGGATCTTGATGCGTTCCGAAGGCCCAAGGAGCAGTTCGAGGCGCTTGTCGAAATTGCCGGGCTGCCGGAGGGACGAATCGTTCTGGCTAGGATTTCGACGCAAATTGTCGGCTACGTCACATTCCATTATCCCGACGAGATGGAACGCTGGTCGGAAGGAAATATGGAGGACTTGGTCGAGTTGGGCGCGATCGAGGTGGCGGACGACTATCGGGGGCTTGGCCTTGGCAAGAAGCTGATCCGTTTGGCCTTTGAGGATGGGCAGCTTGAGAATGTCATCACGTTTACGACTGAATATTACTGGCATTGGGACTTGGAAAAAAGCGGGCTTACCGTTTGGCAGTACCGGGATATGATGGAGAAGCTGATGAAATGCGTCGATATGGTCTGGTATGCTACCGACGATCCGGAAATCTGCTCTCATCCGGCCAACTGCCTGATGGTGCGCATCGGCAAAAACGTGCCGCTGTCTTCCGAGGAGCAATTCGACCGGGTCCGATTCCGGCAGCGGTTTATGTACTGATGGGAGCGCGAATAGCATGAGTGCAAAAGCTTTGTTTGTTTACGACGAGAATGAAGTCGCCTACAAGTTCAACGACAGTCACCCGTTTAATCAGCAAAGACTGGTGCTGACGGTCGATCTGTTGCGCAAGGCGAAAGCGTTGCCCGGCGACAGCCTGATCCGGCCGATGCCGGCCGACGAAACGCAGCTTTGCTCGGTGCATTCGCAGGAATATGTCAATGCCGTCAAGGCATTAAGCGCCGACCAGCCGGCGGAAGAGTGGCTGCATCTGGCAGGAAAATACGGGCTGGATACGGAAGATACGCCCTTTTTCCCGGGAATGCACCAGGCTACATCCTTTGTGGTCGGAGGCTCGATTCGGGCGGTCGATGCCGTGCTCGGCGGAGAAGCCGGGCACGCGCTGCATTTGGGAGGCGGGCTGCACCATGCCATGCCGAATAAAGGAGCGGGCTTTTGCGTCTACAACGATGCATCCGTAGCCATTGCGCATGCCAAAAGCAAGTACGGCGTGCGCGTCCTGTACATCGATACCGACGTGCATCACGGCGACGGCGTTCAATGGAGCTTCTACACCGACCCGGATACCTGTACGTTCTCGATTCATGAAACGGGCAAATATTTGTTTCCCGGTACGGGAGCGGTGAACGAGCGCGGCGACGGGACGGGCTTCGGAACGACGATCAACGTGCCGATGGAGCCCTTTACCGAGGATGAATCGTGGCTGGAATGCTTCGAGGAGGTGGTTATCAAGACGGCGGCGCAATTTAAACCGGATCTTATCGTTTCCCAGCACGGCTGCGATGCCCATGCCTACGATCCGCTGGCTCATATTCACTGCAGCATGGAAATTTATCGGGTGATGCCGCGCATCATCCACCGACTGGCACATGAGCACTGCCATGGCCGATGGGTAGCGCTCGGCGGCGGAGGCTACGATATTTGGCGTGTCGTCCCGAGGGCCTGGAGCCTCCTCTGGCTGGAAATAAGCGAGCATCCCCTTCTCCAACTGCTGGAGCAAAACCCGGAGATGGCCCTGCCAGCCGACTGGGTAGCGAAATGGCAGCCGCATTTCGGTGAAGCGCTTCCAACTACGTGGCTGGACGCGGCGCACACTTGGGACCCGATGCCGAGGCGGCAGGAAATTACCGAGAAAAACCGGCACACCAAAGAAATTGCCTCGCTTTATTTAGCCTAATCCTTCGGCTTGAAGCGCAATTTTTGCGGCTTAACAGCCGTACAAGTACCTAGGTTCGTTCTCTGTGAGGATACAAATAGCCCGCGCGACCATATTGGCGCGGGCTGTGTCGTATTTTGAAGATTAGAACTGCACTTTCGACTCGATAAACGCTTTGAGCTCGCTGATCGGCATCCGCGTCTGCTCCATCGTATCGCGGTCGCGAACGGTCACTTGACCATCCTGCTCCGACTCGAAGTCGTACGTAATGCAGAACGGTGTGCCGATCTCGTCATGACGGCGGTAACGTTTGCCGATCGAACCAGCTTCGTCATAATCGACCATGAAGTGCTTCGCCAGATCGGCAAATACTTGGTTAGCTCCGTCGGACAGCTTCTTCGACAGCGGGAAAATCGCCGCTTTATAAGGCGCAAGCGCCGGATGCAGATGCAATACCGTCCGGCTGTCGTCGCCTTCCAGCTTCTGCTCTTCGAACGCGTCGATCAGGAACGCCAGCGTTACCCGGTCCGCACCGAGCGATGGCTCGATACAGTATGGAATATACCGCTCGTTCGTTTCTTGCTCGATATAGTTGAAATCATCGCCGGAATGCGTCATATGCTGCTTCAAATCGTAATCCGTGCGGTCGGCGATGCCCCACAGCTCGCCCCAGCCGAACGGGAATTTGTATTCGATGTCCGTCGTTGCATTGGAATAGTGGGACAGCTCGTCGCCCGAATGATCGCGCAGTCGGATGTTTCCTTCCGTGATGCCGAGGCCCAAGAGCCAATCGCGGCAGAACGAACGCCAGTAATCGAACCATTGCAGGTCTTCGCCCGGCTTGCAGAAAAATTCGAGCTCCATCTGTTCGAACTCACGCGTACGGAAAGTGAAGTTCCCCGGCGTAATTTCGTTCCGGAAGCTCTTGCCGACTTGACCGATACCGAACGGCAGCTTTTTGCGCATAGTGCGCTGTACGTTTTTGAAATTGACGAAAATGCCCTGCGCCGTCTCCGGACGCATGTAAACGACATTCGTACTCGATTCGGTCACGCCTTGGAACGTTTTGAACATCAGGTTAAACTGGCGAATTTCGGTGTAGTCCAACGCTCCGCAATCGGGACAAACGATCTTATGCTCGGCAATCAGCTTCTCCATCTCAGCAAACGACAGGCCGTCGACGATCATTTCGATGCCTTTTTCCGCCAAGGCGTTCTCAATCAATTTGTCGGCGCGGTGACGCACTTTGCACTGCTTGCAGTCGATCATCGGGTCGTTGAAGTTGCCCACATGGCCGGATGCGACCCAAGCTTGAGGGTTCATCAGAATAGCCGCGTCGAGGCCGACATTGTACGGGGATTCCTGAATGAACTTTTTCCACCAGGCGCGCTTAATGTTATTCTTCAGCTCAACGCCGAGCGGACCGTAGTCCCACGTATTGGCAAGACCGCCGTAAATTTCGGAGCCCGGGAAAATAAAGCCTCTGTGCTTGGCCAAAGCGACCAATTGTTCCATCGTTACGGATGACATCGTTATATTCTCTCCTTCTATTTCTCTGGTTTGGACCCCTTCCGGTGTCCGTCAAACCTATGTCAGACGCTTGACAATCTGATCCACGATACGGTATGAGTTCTCGGAAGCTTGCACGGTGAATTCCGCAAAATTGACGTGCGCCGATCCGTCCGCCTTGTCGGACATGGAACGAATGATGACGAACGGGATGCCGTTCATGGAGCAAGCCTGTGCGACCGCCGCGCCCTCCATCTCGACGCATGCGCCTTGAAGCTCCTGATGCAGCATTTGGACCGTCTCCCGGCTGGCGATAAACTGGTCGCCCGAAAGTACCCGTCCTTCCTTAACCGCCCCGAACAGCTCCCGGCTCGCTCCGGCCGCTGCGCTGCGCAGTCCCGTATCAGCAGCAAAAACCGACGTCGCCTCGTAAGGAATCGTCCCCCGCGGAAATCCAAGGGCCGTTACATCCATATCGTGCTGAAGGCACTCCGTCGACACCACGATATCGCCGACGTTCAGCGACGGGTCGACCGCCCCTGCCACTCCGGTGAAGATCACGGCTTCCACGCCGTAGGTATCGATCAAAATCTGCGTCGTTACGGCAGCATTCACCTTGCCTACGCCCGATTTGCACAGAACGATGTTTTTACCGTGGAAAACCCCTTCGTAGAACGTGATCCCCGCCTTCGCCGATTCCCGCACCTGCTCCATATGCTCGTGGAACAGCTCGATTTCTTCCTTCATCGCGCCGATGACGCCTAGTTTACCGTACGTCAATCCAGAATCCCCCTTTTTACAAAAGAAAGTGGCTCATATTAGCGATGAGCCACCGAATTTCTATAAAGCACTTCATGCGGCAAAATAACCTGCGACAGCTCCGAAGCATCCTTCGTTTCTTTATTCATCAGCTTGGTTAGAAGCCGCATCGCCACGGCACCGATGTCGTACATCGGCTGAGCAACCGTTGTCAGCAGCGGACGAACCATCGAAGCCATCCGAATGTTGTCCACGCTGATGACAGACATGTCTTCCGGAACCTTCAAGCCGCTATCCTGCAGCGTGTGAATCGCTCCGATCGCCATCTCGTCCGTTGCCGCAAAGATCGCCGTAGGACGGTTGTCCAGCTCCAGAAAGTACTTCGTCACTTCAAGTCCCGATTCATAGCGGTAGTTCCCGATGCGGACCAGCTCTTCGCGCAGCGGAATGTTCGCGGCTTCGAGTGCTTTCTTGTATCCTTGGTAACGGGCGAAACCGTTGGACGGGTCCTGCAAAGTGCCGGAAATCATGGCGATATCGCGGTGTCCGTTCTCCAACAGTACGTTCACGGCGTCGAACGCCGCCTTCTCATGGTCGATATCGACCGAAGGAATCGTCCGCTGTTCATCCGCCGTCGCACACAGCACCACCGGTACAGAAGACGTCTTGAACGCCTGAATGTGATCCTCCGTAATCGCCCCGCCCATGAAGAGCAGTCCGTCCACTTGCTTCTCCAGCAAGGTGTTAATCACGCGGATTTCTTTTTCCTTCTTCTTGTCCGCATTGGATAAAATAATATTGTAGTGGTACATATTCGCGATATCTTCGATGCCGCGCGCGACCTCGGAAAAGATCGAGTTGGAAATATCGGGAATGACCACGCCGACCGTTGTCGTTTTCTTGCTGGCTAAGCCTCTTGCCACGGCATTGGGACGGTAGCCTAAACGCTCGATCGCTTCAAACACCTTCTTGCGAGTTTGCGGCTTCACGTTTGGGTTATTGTTGACAACCCTGGAAACGGTCGCCATGGAAACGCCTGCTTCTCTGGCTACATCATAAATTGTCACAGTCACGGCCATTCTCTCCATTGTTTAAAAAGTATAATGCGATCATGTCATTTAGCCTTATCATACGACAAAATGCTTGTTTTCGCAACGAATTGGTCATAGTCCTATGAATATAGTATCAAAAAGACATAAAAAAAGCCAACTGCGGAGCAGCGGCTTTCAAAAATCGTGTACCGTTACCGAATGCTTGGCGATTTGCGACAGTCTTTTGCGGACGTCGTCAATCCATACTTCGTCGTCGAGCGACTGGGCCAACAGCAGCAGATCAAGCAGTTCGTTGATTCTTTCTTGGATGATTGTCTCTACAGGGTCGGCTGCCCTTTTTTTCTCCGTTACTTTGACCATCAAATGAGCGATTTCGCATACATCGTCAAACTGGAGCGATTGCTTCTCCGGTTTGCTGCCGATCTTGCTGATGAATCCGGTCAACTCCGGTTTCACTTCCGCAAACACCTCGCTGCGGTTGCAGGTGTCGCACGAGAAAATCGGAACGTTCCCGATCTCGACTTTGTTCTGATAAATGACGGTACGAAGACGAATGCTCATAGCCTTTCCGCACTTGCACGGCTTATGCAACAACTACCACTCCTTTTGGCAGCAACGCCAAACCTTTCTCAAACGATCAGAATCCATGATATCTGAAGGTTCCCGTCAAACGCGCAGCCGTCGTCCGGGACGGCGCATTCGTTTATCCTGCTTAAGTACAAATATTCTACCTTGGCGAACAAACTCCTTCCGCTGCGGGGTTAGTAATATTTAGCACACAGACGCTCGTAAGCGCGTCGGACAAAAGGCAGCGACAGTGTAAGCATCGCCAAGGCAGCTCCAATCGCATCGTTGCGCAAGTCCATAACATCCGGCGTGCGCCCGGGTACGAACGATTGGTGAAACTCGTCTGTCACCCCGTAAAGCACGCACAGCAGCACGACCGTAAGCTTCGGCAGGAAGGTCAGCCGCTTGGGACGGAGTGCCCATAAATAAGTCCAAGCCAATATAAAGTAAGAAACGAAATGTCCCCAATCGAACCCTTCCATCGCAGGAATAATCCGGCGGATTTCAGACAGCCATCCCCCAAGATCATCGCCGGTTCGCGAGGACGAATAAAAAATGACCGCCATCCACAGGACGGAAGGCAGCCACCTGACGATCATGTTCATCCCATATGCTCCTTGTTTGCATAAACTTTAGTTAGCCGCATATTGCGCCAAACGGTCTACGAACGCTTTGGTAAACGCCGGAAGATCCGGAGGTCTGCGTCCGGACACTATGTGCCGGTCGACGACCACTTCCTGGTCGACCCAAATCGCGCCCGCATTTTCAAGATCGTCCTTGATGCCAGGTGTGGAAGTCATGGTGTAGCCCTGGCATATTTTCGCCGATACGAGGACCCAGCCGGCATGACAAATGTGCGCAATCGGTTTTTCCGCATCGTGAAATTCACGGGTCAGCCGCAGCACCGAAGCATAGCGGCGCAGTTTGTCCGGCGCCCAGCCGCCCGGCACGTAAAGACCGATATAGTCTTCGGACTTCACTTCATCCAAGGCATATTCGGTCGTCAGAGGAACGCCGTATTTTCCGTGATAGACGGCACCCGCCTTAGGGCCGGCCAGATGTACGTCAAGCCCGGATTCCCGCAGCCGCAGCACCGGGTACCACATCTCCAAATCTTCAAACTCTTCGTCAACAAACGCAAGTACTCGATGTCCCGCAAGATTCATCCTGTTCTCTCCCCACTATGGTTCATATCCTAAAATCAACAGCGCTTAAGAGAAGCCGCAAGCGGGTCGCGTGCGGCCCGACTGATCGGCGATATCCGTCTCCAAATATTTGGCAAGGACGGTCACCACTTCGGCGCTGCTGGCACAGCCGGCCAGCTCCTCCCAAATCTTTTCGCCGTCGCTGTGTCTGCTTTGGAGCAGGCTGTTTTTTACCTTCAATATCGATTGCACCGACATGCTCAGGTCGGTAATGCCGAGCGCGATCCAAATCGGCAAGGCCCGGATGTCCCCTGCCAGCTCGCCGCACACGCTGATATGCGTCCCATGCTTGTGGGCATGATCCGCCGTAATCTTCAGCATGCGGAGCACCGACGGATGAAACGGGTCGTACAAATGCGCCACCGTCTCGTTCATCCGGTCGACAGCCAGCACGTATTGGACCAGATCGTTCGTTCCGATGCTGAAAAAGTCGACCTTTTGCGCCAGCAGATCGGAGATCATGACCGCCGCCGGAAGCTCGATCATAATGCCGACCTCAATGTCGGAGCGGAACGGGGTACCTTCCGCGGCAAGCTCCTGTTTGGCGTCCTCCAGCACCTCATTGGCTCGGCGCAGCTCGTCTAGCGAGGAAATCATCGGGTACATGATTTTCACGCTGCCGTAATGACTGGACCGCAATATAGCGCGAAGCTGCGTTTTGAACAAGTCCGTCCGGTCCAGCATGATCCGGATCGCGCGATAGCCGAGCGACGGATTCTCTTCCTCCGGCAAGGCCAGGTAATCGAGATGCTTATCCCCTCCGACATCCAGTGTCCGAATGACAACCGGCTTGCCGTCCATCCGCTCGGCCACCTCGCGATAGACGGCAAACTGCTCCTCTTCTTCAGGGAAGCTGCTGCGGTCCATGTATAAAAACTCCGTCCGGAACAAGCCGACGCCGGAAGCGCCGTTCTTCATGACCAGCTCCAGCTCCTTCACCGAGCTGATGTTGGCCGCCAAATGCATCTGCCTTCCGTCCTCCGTCCGGGTAGGCAAATGGGCCAGCTTTTGCAGCTGCTCCTGAACGGCTTTCCACGTTTCCTTGCGCGCCTTGTACTTCTCGATCACATCGTCGGCCGGATTTACATAGACGACGCCCTCGTCGCCGTCGATGATCAGATAGTCGCCGTTTTGAATCGGCGTTTGCAGCTTGCCCTCGAGCCCGAGAACGTACGGAACGCCCATCGCGCGGGCCATGATCGCCACATGCGACGTTTTGCCGCCCAGCATCGTGACCAGCCCTAACGCCAGATTCACGTCCAGATGCACCATTTGGGACGGAATCAGCTCTTTGGCTACGAGAATGTAGGGCTGATCCTTGGGCGGTAGCGTCTCTTCAAGCGCTCCCAGCAGATGCTTGAGCAGCCGATTGCCGACGTCTTTAATATCGAGCGCGCGCTCCTTCATATAGCCATCGTCAAGCAGATCGAACATTTCTACGAACTTGTCGATCGCTTCTTTGACGGCGACCTCGGCCGCTTTGTACTGCCGCTGCATGATCCCCTGCACTTCGTTCATGAATATCGGGTCTTCCAAGATGGCCAGATGCGCATCGAAAATTTGCGTTTGCTCCTCGCCCAGCACGCTGACGAATTCCTGTTTGATCAGTTCGATCTCGTCCTTGGAATGGCGGATTCCGTCATATAACCTTTCGAATTCGTACGCCAAGTCCGTGACATCGATCAGCTTCTCGGGAAAGTCCCATTCCCAGGTTGGAATAACGAAAGCTTTGCCCATTGCAATCCCCGACGAAGCTCCGATCCCCTCAACCATAAGCGTTCCCTCCCCCTGTAACTCCTGTTGTAGCGGTATTTTTCAGCATGACGGACATGACCGACGCCTGTCCTTTCTTTACGGCTTTATAAGGCGCGAAGCTCCATGATCTCACCATATCGACGTTCGTGATGAGCATAGGCGTCGCGAGCGACTTGCAGTTTTTCTTCACCTTCTGCAGATTGAACTTGACGAGCAGCTGGCCGGGTTCAACCAGGTCTCCTTCTTTCACGTAGGCGGTAAAATATTTGCCCTGCAGGCCAGCCGTATCGATTCCGATATGGAGGAGCACTTGAAGTCCCTGCTCCGTTTCGATCCCGAGGGCGTGAAGCGTCGGATATACGTGAATGATTTTACCCGCTACCGGCGACACCAGCTCCCCTTTATCGGGGAAAAAGGCGACGCCGTTGCCCACCAGCTTGCCGGCAAAAATTTTGTCCGGCACTTCCTCCAGCGGAATCATCCGTCCCTGCATAGGCGAGCTGAACAGCACCTGCTGAATATCTTTGCGCATCGACTTGATCATCTCTTCGCGGATCAATTCGGAATACGTCCCGAACACGACCTGAACGTTGCCACCGCCCAAACGGATGACGCCGGCCGCGCCGAGCAGCCTCAGCGCCGACACATCCATCTGCCGGTCGTTGACTAGCGTAAGCCGCAGGCGGGTAATACACGCTTCGATGTTCTTGATGTTTTCCTTGCCGCCAAGCGCTTGCAAAATGAGCGGCGAACGGTACGGAATGTCCCCGGCCCATTCTTCGAGCTGCGAACCCTCCTCGCGCCCCGGCGTCGGGATGCGAAAGCGGCGGATCGCCCAGCGGAACAGCACATAGTAGACGAAGCCGTAAGCAAGCCCGATCGGAATCAGCAGCAGGCCGCGGGTCGACAGGTGCAGATTGATCAAATAATCGATCGCTCCCGCTGAATAGGAGAAGCCGTGGTGAATGTCAAGCATGTAAGCGACCCACATCGCCAATCCCGAAAGAATGGCATGAACGAAAAACAGATACGGCGCCACGAACAAAAACGCAAACTCAATCGGCTCGGTCACCCCGGTTAAGAAGCAGGCAAAAGCCGCCGTCAGAAACGTCGTGCGAATTTTCGGCTTTAAATCCTCGCGCGCTTCCTGAATAATCGCCAAGGCAATGGCGGGCAGCGCGAACATCATGATCGGATACAAGCCGGCCATATACAGTCCGGCCGTCGGGTCTCCGGCGAAGTAACGGGGCAAGTCGCCGAATACCGGCTGTCCTTGCGCATCGTTGTACGCGCCGAGCTGAAACCAAAAAAAGTTGTTAAACACGTGATGCAGTCCAGATGGGACCAAAAGTCGGTGAATGATGCCGTATAAAAATGCGCCGAAGCCGCCGAGCCCCAATATAAAATTCGTGAGCTTCTCCATCCCGGTTTCGAGCGCAGGACCGAATTGGATCATCAGTAAAATCAATAAAAAGATGGCAAGCCCCATTAGCAGCGGCACCATGCGGGGACCGCCGAAAAATTGAATCGATTCGGGAAGCTGAATATGCTTTACCCTATGATAAATGACGGCGGCCAGCAACCCGATCAGGATGCCGCCGGGAACGCCGAGCTGAAACGAATCGCCGAGGTAACGCTGCGTCGCTTCGCTGAACATGTAATGCCCGATAAGCGCCGACATGCCTGCGATTCCTGCGCTTTCCGTCAACCCGAGAGCGACGCCAACCGCAAAAATAAGCGGCAAATACGTAAAGATCGTTGTGCCGCATAGCAATAGGATTTCCCCGACGCGGGGCATATGAATCCGATCCCAAGGCAGGGTACCGAGGCGCAGCAAGATAGCGGCAACGGGAAGGGTAATGGTCGGCATCATAAGCGACCGGCCAAGCTGCTGCAAGTTTCCCATCCAATTCAAATCGGTCCGTTCCCCCTTTCATACTAACGATGGTACGCTCAGAACCGTTTTTTGTCAAACCGTAAGTTCAGGAAAAACACAAAGAAGACGGGCCGCTCGGGCCCGCCTGTTCGAAGCTGCTTGCCGATTAAAATTAGAATCTGTTAAAGCCGATGCCGCTTGCGCCGAAACCGGCTGTGCCGAAACCCGTTGCGCCGATTCCGAATTGGCTTTGCGCCGGTTGATTGGAATCGGAACGGAGATAAGCATCATGATCTTGTTGGTTGCCGTGGTAGTGGGCCAGATGGTACGATTGCGGGCTTTGGAATTGGGAATACGATTGCCCGGAAATTCCAAATTGCTGCTGCCCAAATTGATTTTGGCCTGCAAAGTTTGCCGCGCCGAATTGGGGTGCGCCGATCCCGAATTGGCTTTGTGCCGGCTGCGTGGAATCGGAACGCAGATAAGCGTCATGGCCTTGCTGGTTTCCACGGTAGTTCGCCGTGTGATACGCTTGCGGCGATTGCGGGCTTTGATATTGCGAGAACTGTTGTCCGGCTCCGAAAGAAGAAGCGCCGAATTGGGGTGCGCCGATCCCGAATTGGCTTTGCGCCGGCTGCGTGGAATCGGAGCGAAGATAGGCATCATGCCCCTGTTGGTTGCCACGGTAGTTCGCCGTGTGATATGCTTGCGGGCTTTGGAATTGCGAGAATTGCTGCCCGGCTCCGTATTGCTGGCTGATTCCGGATGGATTCAAGGACTGGTTGTATTGGGATTGTACATATCCGACCGGCTGGTATTTGGAGTATTGGGAGCTTGCAGGACCGGCCGTGCCTGATGGGTTGTGAAAGCTGCTTTGGTAGCCTTGTTGGTACATGCGACAAAATCCTCCTCGAAGTTTATTATAGGAAGTCTTCCGGTGCTGGGTCGTTGTTCCGTTCCATTCCAGAAGCCTTTCTTATTGTCTTCAAGGAGGATTTATTTTATTACAAGGATTATTCGGGACAAACTTCCTGCTTTAACTTCCGGGCGGCCAAGCAAGGATCGCTTTGCCGAACGATGGCCGATACGACGGCTACTCCGTCTGCGCCAGCCTGAATGACGGGCGCCGCATTGGAAACGTCAATGCCTCCGATCCCGACCATGCTGACATGCGGCCAGCGCCGCTTGATCTCCGAAATCAATCCGGTGCCTATCGGCGCTCCGGCATCCCCTTTCGTAAGAGTGGAATAGACGGCGCCCACACCCAAATAATCTGCGCCTTGAGCCATCGCCCACTCCGCCTCAGCCATCGTGCCGGCGGAGATGCCGATAATCTTATCCTTGCCAAGCAGCTTGCGGGCTTCCGATCCGGGCAGATCGTCCTGGCCGACATGCACGCCGTCGGCGTCCAGCACAAGCGCTACATCGACCCGGTCGTTCACCAGAAACGGGACGCCATATTCCCGGCAAAGCTCTCGCAGCGCTCTGCCCTCCTCGATGACGCGGGACAAAGGCGCTTTTTTTTCGCGAAGCTGGATCATCGTTACGCCGCCGTCCAGTGCCGCCCGGGCAATATCAAGCGCCGACCGCCCTTCGTGCCCCGAAAGATCCATAACCAAATAAACCGATAAATAACGACGAACGTCTGAATGAAACAACTTATTTCCCTCCGGGCAGCAATATCGAATTCTACTTTGATGCAGCGGTCCATGATCGCTTCAAGACCGCCGGTGCGGGCAATATCCGCTGCTTCTTCGTTAAAGATGCCCTGCTGCAGCCAGAACACTTTGGCCCCGATCCGCACCGCTTCCTCGGCTACGGGAACGACCGTTTCGCTGCGGCGGAAGACGTTCACAATATCGACCGGTCCGGGAATATCGCCGAGCGAAGCGTAGCAAGTTTCCCCCAAAATCGAGCCGCTTACGGTTGGATTGACCGGAATGATACGGTAACCTTTTTTCTGCATGGCCTCCGCAACCATGTAAGATATGCGGTCGGGATTGTCGGACAGACCGACGACCGCTACGTTGCCGGCTCCTGCCAATAGTTCTTTGATTCGTTCACGGGGCGGATTTTCAAAAGCCACGACGCTTCGCTCCTCGCTTCATAAAATTTATTTCGCCTTCGTGTAGCTTAACGCTTGGCGTCCCATGGCATCCCATGTTGCGATAAACGCTTCTTTGTCGATTTTTTTGTTGCTTTGACCAGCAAGCGGGTCGTTCACATAAACGTACTGTTCATCAAAGCCGACCAGCAGCACCGCATGCTCCATAAAGGTCGTCTCGATCGGCCCGATCGGCGTATCCCACACGACCCATTTGTCCGGAACCTTATAATTGATCGTCGTCCAAACGACGGACGGAATCCCTTGAATCAATTGGTCTTCAAGCTTCGAAAACGGCTCCTTGGTCATATCTTGCGCCGTCGGAACATAGTCCTTAAGCAACTCGAACAATGCGGTATGATAGATCGCGAACCCTTTGGCAGCGCCTGTCACTTCCCCGACGAATCCGGTGTTCGGATTGCCCCAATAAGCGATCGAGCCGTTTTTATTATAACGGATCGGCGTCGGATCTTTTTTCATCTCGGGGACCAAATCCATCTTGGATTTGTTGACGCCGTAAAATTGCAGCAGCATCGCAAGACTCGTCACCTCGCATCCGGATGGAAGCTCGGGCCGCTGCCGAATATGGGGCGCTTCCAGCAATACGCTCTTCGGCCGCTCGACAGGCTTCGACGCAGGCGGTGCGGCGGCAGTTGCGGCTGCCTTGACCGCCGCGGCGGCTTCTTGCTCCGCGTAGGCGACGGCCGGGTCCCGGAACCACGTTTGTCCCGTTAGTTTAGCGTAAAGCAGTACGGCAAATACGCCGCTGGCAAAAAGTAGCCCTGTGATGAGAAATAAAGCAAGCGTGACCTGAATTCCTTTCCATAATACGGTCACGGCCTTCACCGCCTTGTTACGATCAGCATGCCGATCATGATGATGGGTTAAGCAACGCCGACGCGCGGCGTCTTACTCTTGAACCAGATCGATCTGCGCCCCGAGCGACAGCAAATGCTCGAAGTAATGCGGGTAAGATTTCGCCACATGGTGCGCATCGTTGATGATCAAGCCTTGCTCGGAGCGGAGGCCAACGATGGTGAGCGCCATGATGACGCGGTGGTCGTAGTGCGCGTTAATCTCGACGCCGCCCGTTACGCCCTGCGGACGCCCGTGGACGATAATTTCGCTTTGTCGCTCTTCCACATCCGCCCCGGCTTTTCGCAGCTCGTTGACAAAATCCGTAATTCTGTCGCATTCCTTGTACCGCAGGTTTTCTACATTGTAGAAGCGGGACGTGCCCTCCGCGAACACCGCCGCAGCAACCATCGCCAGCACGGCGTCGGTGAAATGATCCCCGTCGAATTCGCCTGCGGTCAGCTTCTGATTGCCGCGAATCCGAACGGTATCGTTCTCGTGGGTAAGATCGACGCCCATCGCGCGGAGCACATCGACGACGGCCCGCTCGCCCTGCTTGCTTTGCTCCGCCAGATGAAGCACCGTCACATCCGAATGCGTCACGGCCGCAGCGGCCAGAATGGCGGCAGAACCCGGATAATCGCCCTGAACCGTATAGTTTTGGGGCTTGTACTGCTGTTTGCCCGGAATTTTATAATGCATCAAATCGTCGGATGCTTCGATTTTCACGCCTGCTTGGGCAATGACTTCCAGCGTCTGGCCGACGATAATTTTCGATTTCAGATCGTGCAGCACCGTAATTTCGCTATCCTCGTCCAGCAGAGGAGCAACGAACAACAAGGAGCTTAAAAATTGCGAGCTAACGTTCCCGGAAACGGTAATTTTACCGCCCCGCGGATGACCGCCCCGAATCGTAATCGGCAGCTTTCCTTCACGATGCTCGACCTCGACTCCCATTTGCTTCAAAGCATCGATTAGATCATTATGGGGCCGTTTGCCTAGGGAGTCCGGGTAAGCGTTAATGAACGTCACCTCCGGGCAGAAAGCGGCGACCGACATCAAGAAGCGGAGCACCGCTCCCGCATTGCCGACATTCAGTTCGCTCACATGCTTCGGATGACAACCGAAGCCGCGGATCGTCATTTTCTCGTCGTCCTCTTCCAGGACGGCGCCCAAGTCCCGGATACAGCGGCGCATTGCGTCGCTATCCTCGCTATGGGCCGGATAGTACACCGTGCTCGTCCCGTCCGCAAGCGCGGCGATGAGCAAGTAGCGGGTCGTGTAGTTTTTGGAAGACAGGGCGTTAATCGTCCCGCCCAGACGCGGGGTCGGTTTGACAATGGCTTTCATCGTAAAGTATCTCTCCTTGTCCGTCAGAGCTTTATATATGTAAGTGAAAGGATATAGCCTGCATAAGCAAGCAGCAAACCGAGTGTATACGACAGCCCCATATACAGCCAGGCCGTCCGGCCTTCGCCTTGGCGAAGCAGCGCTTCGCTTTCCAGCTTTAGCGTCGAAAAGGTCGTGAATGCTCCCATAAATCCGCTGCCAAGGAGCGCCATCAACCGGCCGTCTGCCCCTCCTCCCCACAGGACGCCCAACAAGAACGAACCGGCCAGATTGACCGTCAGCGTTCCGTATGGCAGAGAAGTTCTAAGCCGTTCCGCAATCCGGCTGCCGATCCAATACCTTGCCACGGCGCCGGCAAAGCCTCCTGCGCTTACGAGCAGCAGCGTTCCTAACGTATTCGACATCATTCCTGAGAACCCCTTTTTACCGCCGTCAAATTTAAGCTGAACCGGCGTCCGAGACGAATACAGCCGATTCCGCCCCACAGGCTGACGATAAAATAAAGCGCGGCGATCGTCCAAAGCTGCTGCTGGAGCATGGATACGAGCTCCCAGCTTAATGTGGAGAAGGTCGTAAACGCTCCGATGAATCCGGTCGTCAGCGCGGCGCGAAGGTTCGGATACCGCTTCAAACCGGGCAAATAAGCCAGAAAACCAAGCGTCAGGCAGCCCGCAAGGTTACATAACAGCGTTCCCCACGGCAGCGAGGTAACCTGCTGCGGATTCATCGCGACGGACAATCCGTACCGTGCCAGCGCTCCGGCGATTCCCGCCAGACCTATATAAAGTACGGTCAACCGATATCGTCCCCATTCGAAATTAGCGTCATCAAAGACTGCGTTCCGCTTTGTTTGACACGCTGCCGTTTTCTTTTTATGATGAAGGCAAGTCGGCCGCAAGCCGAACGAGAAGGAGGCTGTATTGATGCATACGATTACCCCGCAAGAAGTCAAGCAACGGCTTGAAAACGGCGAAAAGCTTACCATCATCGACGTGCGCGAACCGGAAGAAGTCGCGCTCGGCATGATTCCGGGCGCAAAGCATATTCCTTTGATGGAAATCCCTCAGCGCCATGGCGAAATCCCGCAGCACAGCGAAACGATTCTCGTCTGCCGCAGCGGAAACCGCAGCGGACGGGCGCTTGAATATTTGGAAGCCCAAGGCTTCACCGGGCTTGTCAACATGACCGGCGGTATGCTGGAGTGGGAGCAGCTTTAAGCCCGCTCCCGCTCCAAGCGGCTGCAAATCTCGTCGACGATCTGCCCGACGGTTTTGCCGTCCGTATCCACATGGAGATCCGCAAAATCGTACGCGTGCTTGCGGCTCTCCATGATGTGGCGTACGCGGTCTTCAACTCCGCCTTGCAGCAAAGGACGGCTTTGATCGGACCGGACCCGCTCGATGATCGTTTCGGCGGACGCCTTCAGCGCGACAACCAGGCCGCTGCGCTGCATGAGAATCCGGTTTTGCTCTGCAAGAACCGCCCCGCCTCCGGTCACTACCACTTGATGCCGACCTTGCAGCGTCCGTTCGATTGTCTCGCTTTCCGCTTTGCGGAAGAAGGGCTCTCCGAGCTCCGCAAACATTTGGGTAATGCTCATTCCCCCCGCCCGCTCGATGGCAGCGTCCGTATCCTCGTACACCCAGTTCAGCCTCGAAGCGAGCGCTTGTCCTACGGAGGATTTGCCGGTTCCCATCATACCGACCAACACGATGTTACGGTATTCCACTTCCCTGCACCTCTGACTTTCGCATCATTCAACTGACCCTATCATATCATAGCCGACACCGTGTGAATAGAAAGTTTGACAAAATCATAAGATGGTTGTGAATAAATTCCAGCCAGATCAGTCATGATGATTAATGCATATTTCCCGAAGGGAGAACACGGTCATATGACGCAAAGCGCTCTATCCCAAACCCGTGCGGCCGGTCCGGACTGGACCGAGCTCAAGCTGGAACAAATCATGGACCCCACAAGGCCCTTATGCCGAGAGGAAATCGTCTGGATGCTGGAGTATATTAAAAAAAAGGTGGCCGAGGAAGACCCGAACTTGACGGATCTTTCCCAGCCACGGCTGCTTAAAAACTTTAGATATTTCGCCGAAATCGCTTTGATGCTCATTCAGCGTCGGGGCGGCCACGATATGGAGGCCGACCGGCTCAAGAGCTGGCTGTACGAGGCGTCCTTCGGTCTGCATCAGGTCAAGCCTGACCGCATCAAAAGGCACCTGTAGCCGCTTAGTTTTCCATCCAGTGGAAGTGGAAGGTGCCTTCTTTGTCGACCCGCTTGAAGGTATGCGCGCCGAAATAATCGCGCTGCGCTTGCAGCAGGTTGGCCGGCAAACGTTCCGTCCGGTAGCTGTCGTAGTAAGCCAGCGCGGAAGCGAAGGCCGGCACCGGCACGCCGCGGGTGATGGCCGTTGCGACGACGTTTCTCCAAACGTCCTGGTACTGCTCCACGATGCCTTTGAAGTATTCGTCAAGCAGCAGGTTTTTCAGTTCTGGGCTGCGGTCGTACGCATCCTTGATATTTTGCAGGAAACGGGCGCGGATAATGCAGCCGCCGCGGAAAATCATCGCAATGCTGCCGTAGTCCAGGCTCCAGTTGTATTCCTCGCTTGCCGCTCTCATTTGGGCGAAGCCCTGAGCGTAAGAGCAAATTTTGCTCGCAAACAGTGCTTTCCGCACCGCTTCGATAAACGCTGCGCGGTCGCCGTCGAACGCCGCTTGCTTCGGTCCGTTCAGCACTTTGCTGGCGGCAACGCGCTCTTCTTTCATGGCCGAGATGAAGCGGGAGAAGACGGATTCGGTAATGATGGACAGCGGAACGCCGAGATCGAGCGCGCTTTGGCTTGTCCATTTGCCCGTACCCTTCTGACCGGCGGAGTCGAGGATGACATCAACCATCGGCTTGCCCGTTTCCGGATCATATTTGGTGAAAATGTCGGTTGTGATTTCGATCAGGTAGCTGTCCAGCTCGCCCTTATTCCAATCGGCGAAAATCTCATGAAGCTCCTGCGTGCTAACGCCAAGCACGTCTTTGAGCAGGTGGTACGCCTCGCAGATAAGCTGCATGTCGCCGTACTCGATGCCGTTATGCACCATCTTGACGTAATGGCCGGCGCCGTCCGGTCCGATGTAGGTGCAGCAAGGGTCGCCGTTTACTTTGGCGGAAATGGCCGTCAGGATCGGAGCGACCAGCTCGTAGGCGTCCTTTTGCCCGCCCGGCATAATCGCGGGGCCCTTCAGCGCGCCTTCCTCGCCGCCGGATACGCCCGTACCGATAAAGCGGAGGCCGTGCGCTTCCAGCTCTTTGTTGCGGCGCTGGGTGTCCGGGAAAAATGCGTTGCCGCCATCGATAATAATATCGCCTTTATCCAGATGCGGAATCAACTGATTGATCGTATCGTCTGTCGCATAGCCCGCTTGCACCATGATTAAAATTTTACGAGGCGTTTCGAGCGAAGCTACGAATTCCTCGATGCTATATGTACCGACCAGCTTCTTGCCTTGCGCTTCAGCGAGCAGCGCATCCGTTTTCTCCCGCGAACGGTTGAAGACAGATACGGTGAAGCCTCTGCTTTCGATGTTCAGAGCCAGGTTTTTCCCCATGACCGCAAGGCCGATCACGCCGACTTGTTGTTTGGACATTGTGGTTTCTCTTCCTTCCTTTTGTCTATTTAATTTTTGACGGTTTAGGGGTTACAGCTAGCGGTTTTCGAAAAGGTTAGGCCGAAGGTCAGAATATCAATCGGAAAGTTTACGGGGCGCCTTTGAGAGCGCCTGGAGATTGATATTGCTGCACCGCAGGCCCTGCTTCCTTTTCGAAAACCGCCTTTTCCCACCCTTAAATCGTCATCGCTCCGAAGCCCCCATCCACCCGCAGTACCGTGCCGGTGACGAAACTCGAAGCTTTCTCCGAAGCCAGATACACGGCTGCGCCCTGAAGCTCTTCCGCTTCGCCGAAACGGTTCATCGGCGTATGACGCATAATCGATTCGACACGCTCGGGAGACAAAATTTTGCGGTTTTGCTCGGCCGGGAAGAAGCCCGGAATGATGGCATTGACACGCACACGCGCCGGAGCGAATTCGCGCGCCAGAAATTGGGTGACGTTGTTCACCGCCGCTTTGGAAGCGGAGTACGTGAACACTTTGGACAGCGGCGGGTCCGAAGATACGGAGGAAATATTAATGATGCTGCCTCCTTCGCCCTTGTCCACCATATGCTTCCCAAAAATTTGACAAGCCAACACGACGCTCTTGAGATTCACTTCCATAATCGAATCCCATTCGTCCATGGTGATGTCAAAAAACGGCGTCGCGCTGTTTTTGCCCGGACAGTTCATCAAAATATCGCAGCGTCCCGTCCACGCAAGCACCTCGGTCAGCACCCGCTTCAAGTCTTCAGCTTTCGTCGCATCCGCCGAGAAGCACTTGGCCCGTCCGCCGGCCGCTTCGATCCGCTTTGCAACTTCTTCGGATTTGTCCATATTACGCCCGACCACCGCGACATCCGCCCCGTGTCCGCCAAGCGCGACCCCCATCGTTCCGCCTAAGGTGCTGTTGCCTCCGATAATCACTGCCGTCTTTCCCGATAAATCGAATAAGTTCATGGCCCGACGCCCCCTAAGATTTCGTGTGAATCTGTTGAAAGGCGGCGATGGCATCAAACTCATCCTTCAACTGATGGTACACACGATTATAAATTTTTGTCAACTGTTGATATACTTCATGGATCGTACTTGGCACGGCGACGTTCGCATTCAGCACGTCGGCCATCATCTGGAGCCAGAACGAAGAGCGGGCAAAGCCGCCGGAGGCGCGTACCTCCCGGGTCGGGCCGCTGAGCTCCTCCAGCGCGGAAAGCTGTGCATCGCCGAGCTGAACGAGACGCACAGCACTTGTCCGGGCAGAATGGCCGCTTTACCGACGACTTCGCGAATGGCGGCAAGCACCGCTTGAAAAATTTCGTCCGGGTCCTGCTCGGCCATATCCGGTTTGGGTGTATAAAGCGGATATTCCACCGCATGAGAAGCAAGCACGCGGCCGCTCCGGTCGATCACCAGCGTCTTGGTGCTCGTCGTGCCGATATCCGCGGGGATAATGTAAGGCTTAGGTAAAGACAAACCGCTCATTTATACCAGATTCCCTTCGCTGTTGAATGGCAGATCGTACGGTTCGGTCAAAATCTCGATGTCCGGATGAAGCTTGGCTTCCTCAAGCAAATTGACCGAAATTTCGATCTCGCCCAAATGCAGCGTATCCCGTATACGCACCAGCCGGCATTGGGTATAATCCAAAATATTGCAGGTTTTGACCGCGGCTTTGATGGCGTACAGGTCGTTTTCGAGCGTCGTTGCGATTTTGGTCGGCGCGCATACCGTGGAAGTCAGTCCGTTGGCGTAGGTCGCGGCCAGATCCATCTTGTCGACCAGCCGCTGCGTCGTGAAATCGGCCGTGCCGACGCCGTTGGCGTTGCCTTTCGTTTCCGGCGTCGTGTCGAGCACGACCATCTTGGACACGTCGGGGCCGCCATGCGCGTACGGCGTCGGATAACGGCCGGTAATGTTCGGGTCCATGCCGTCGCCGCTGATGTTTTTGCCGATGTAATCGATGACCAGCACGTCGATTTGATCGAACAAAATTTTCGGCAGCCGGGCTTTGGCGATCTCAAGCAGCGCTATCTCACGTTCCTCCACCTGAGCTGCGGGCAGCACTTCGACGATGCACGTTTCGTCGTATGCATTTTCCACCAACGCCACGCCGAACAGGATCGGCAGCTTTTCAAGCATAATCCGCGCCATGGCCGGCACGTTTTCAGCCATATATTTGAAGCCGAGCTGGTGGCACGCTTCCGCCCCTTTTTGCTTGCCGAGCCCGATGGAAATCATTTTCATGACGCCGCTTTCGACTTTGCCGCGGAAGGCGGTGTGCGGCTTCACCCGGTTGATGACGACGATGGCGTCGGCCTCGTATGCGTATTTGTCTACGTATACCGGAAGTCCGTTCGGCAGCTGGTCGATCTGCACGACCTCCATCGTCGAGCGGATCGGCACTCCCATCGCTTCCTCCGTAATGCCAAGATGATGAAGCACTTCCTTCTGACCTTCGGCGGTCGCGCCACCGTGGCTGCCCATGCAGGGGACGATGAACGGATGGGCGCCCGCCCGTTTGATCGCATCGATCGTCGTCCGGGTGAAGGCAGCGATGTTCGCCACGCCGCGGCTGCCTACCGCCACAGCCACCTGCTGGCCCGGCTTGATCCGGTCGATGGCGCCGGGCTTCGCCAGCTCGCGCTCCAAATCCTCGCTCGGACGCTCCAGCCGGGTTCCGTCGAACTTCTGACGGATGCGGACCATTTGCGGAATCGGGATGTCTTGCAGAAGCGTTCTGAGTACGCTCATGTTAGTTGCCTCCCCAAACGAATTAGATGGATTTGACGGAATCGCGAATGACCAGCTCCGTATGGAAAAGTACGAGCGATTGTTCCGAATGCTTCGTCTCAATGAACTTCAGCAGCTTCTCCGCCCCGGCCCGGCTCAGCTCTTCGATCGGTCTGCGAACCGTGGTCAGAGCAGGCGACATGAAAGCCGAGAACAGGTTGTCGTCGAAGCCCGCCACCGAGATGTCTTCCGGCACCGACAAGCCCCGCTCCGTCACGGCTTTCACCGCGCCGAGCGCCATGTCGTCGTTGCAGCAAAAGACGGCTGTCGGCCGGTCGGGCAGCTCCAGCAGCTTGCTCATGGCCGCGTGACCGCTTTCCAGATCGTAATTGCCGCTGACGTAATACGCTTCCGGCACGAAGATCCCGTGCTTGTGGAGCGCCTCGCAATACCCCTCGCGTCGGGCTTGCGTCGATTTGAAGCCCTGTTTCCCCTCGATGATGGCAATATGGCGGTGTCCCTGCTGCACCAAGTATTCCGTTAGCCGATAAGCGCCGCTCTGGTCGTCCGGGACGAAGTTCATCACTTGGACGCCTTCGACGGGCCGGTTCAGCACCACAAGCGGAATCTCTTTGTCCGAAGCATATTCGATGAACGACTGATCGCTATCGCTTTGGCTCATGATGAGGATGCCGTCGAAATTTTTGCGGTTCACCTTATGAAAGCTCTTGTAATCGTCAATCCCCCGGACAATCAAGTTATAGCCGTCTTTAATGACGTCGTTCACGCCTTTGATGGCTTCGTACAAAAATCCGGCGGAGGTACCGGTATGCAAGGTTGTAAAAAACAGCCCTAAATTGTATGATCGATCCAGCACCAAGCTTCGCGCGCTGTAATTCGGAGTATAGTTCATACTTGCTGCAATCGCTTTGATGCGCTCTTTCGTTTCCGGATTGATCAGCGGGCTATCGTTTAATGCCCGGGAAACGGTCGTATGCGACACGCCGGCCAGTTTGGCGATGTCTTTAATCGTAACACTGCTCATGGGACCACCTCCCGTTCATGATAACATAGAAATGCACACGTTAACAATGCTATTTTCATGCGTAGATTCAGCACAAAACGGACTTTTTATGAACACGTCAAAACAGCCTGTGCTCCCACTCCCGCACAGGCTGTCAGCGGCTGTTCGCTGCGCTGCGGTATGTTCCGCCAACGCCTTTCCGCAGCCGTAGTATTTTACATTTCGAGCAGTATCATCTCATACCGGAGTTCCATTAACCTCTCTTTACATCGTTCGACCGCTTCCCGGTCTTCCTCCTGAATCGCCTCATGCAGCGTAGCCAATTCGTAGTCAAGCTCCATCCGCAGCACCGGAATCCGTTCGTCCGGACGTCTGGACCGGAACGCCTGCATCATTTCCTCCACCGTGACCACTGGTTCCTTTTGGAATAACACCTTATGTTCCACCCCCGAAATTTCAACCATACGGATGATTTCGCCGAACATGATGTTTTCAATCAGAATCTGCCGGTCTTTAAAGCGCTTTACTACCGCGTGTCCGCGGGTATCGCCGATCATCTTCTCCATCAGCTCCGCCAGCTTTTCGTCTTTGAAGGAGTAATTGCCCACAATTTTATATCGCTCGCCGATGCGCTGAAACCGCAGCTTTACCAGCTTGCGGCCGGTCCGGATCGAGACGATAAACTGTTGGTCGCTCTCGTTCCAATAGAGCGAATAGCCTTCTTGAATGAGCGTTTTGATGAAGTTACGGATTAGCCGACGGTCAAACCGTAACTCAAGGTTGCAATATTCCACCTCATGACTCTTGCTCACGGCAATCCCCTCCTTGATGATAGCTTGCTTAATGAACAGCGATGTCTTCTGGTTCGGTCCATGCTGCTGCCGGCGTGTGTATTGGCGTGAACGCTAGTCGAACATGTTTATTTCTTTAATAGAATTTTCTGACTATTCTGTTTCTTAGATCTATCTTATTATGAATCATATGATTTAGCAACTTGGATTATTGATTTTTTTAACGTTTTTTAAACCTATTTTTTGTGTCCGCGCTGCCTCCGAAACGAAACAACGCCTTCGCTCCAAGGCAAAGACGTTATACCGTAAATTTCGATTCCCCCCGCCGCTAGCCGGCTTCCGTTTCGCCCGGCTTCATCACGACGGAGCCGATGCCGAGCAGCACCACAGCGAAGAGTCCCAGCACGCCCAGATGCATGGCGACATCTCCCAGCCCTTGACCCGAGCCGAGCCGGTGAATGGCCTCGATCGCCCAGGTTTGCGGCACGAAATTGGCCAGCTTCTGCATGAACTCGGGCATGATCCATACCGGCCAGAAGCAGCCGCCCAGCATGCAGGTCGGCGTAGTTACTATCGCGTTGACGGCGCCGATATTTTTACTGTTGCGAACCAATCCGGCCACTGCGCTGCCGATACCCATCACGGCGAGCAGAAAGCACTCCATCACTAGCAGATGGGGCATGAACGGCAGCCCATACGAAAAGTTCATCCCATACCGTGTAAACCCCAGTACAAGCACGATTTGCAGTGTGCCGACCGCGAAGCTGCCGAGGAAGTTGCCGAGCATGATTTCGTAGGCGGGGACGGGAGCCGTAAAGATTCGGGTCATCGTTTTTTGTTTCCGGTCTTCGACCATAATAGAAACGGAATTGTTTACCAATCCCATGAGAAAAATGAGCAGGATGCCTGTGGCCAATCCAAGCGCCGGGCTGGCATACGAGCCGAAATCGGTACGGATGGCACGCACCTGATGCTTCTCCGCCTGCTCCAGCATTTGACCCAATCGATCGCCGGGCTGATCGGAAGCTTTCAGCATTCGGATCGCGTTATTCACCCGCTGAATCGTGTGGTCCAAGCTCATCCGCAGCGTGAAGGACGCTTCGCTCATCGCCAGCTCCAGCTGCTCCGCGCGAACAGCCCGGCCTTCCATTAAGCTCTGGGAGAAACCGGCCGGAATGATAAAGGCAGCGACCGCTTTACGTTCGGTGACCGCCTCCCTCAGCGACTCGGGAGAGGCCGCTGCCGATAACCGGTACCTGCCTGTAAGCTCGAGCTCCCGCACCACATGCCCTCCGACGGGACCTTCGTCCAAGTTTAGATAACAGATAGCCGCCTGCTTGTCTTGGTGCTCCACGGTCCAGATAATGAGCGAAACAAGCAGAGCCGGGGCAACGATAAACAACAGAAAACCTCTCCAGTTTCCGATCGTCCTTTTGATTAAATTCACGGCAATGAACAAACTATTCATGGTATCCCACCTTCCGGTACGCCATGAAAGCAACGGCTGCCAATGCGGAAGCGATCGCAGCCAAAACCTTTACGTAGTGCAGGACAAGCTGCGTATCTCCATCCAGCATCAATTCCAGCAGACTTCGGTTTGCCCAATGGTTCACGGTGAATTCCGCGATCTGTACCAGTTCTCCGTTCACTTCCAAGTCTAATCCTCCGCTTAAAATGGTCATGAGAAAAATGACGATTTGCAAAGCCATCGACACCGACTTTACATTGCGGCAGAACAATGAGGCTAACATCGCCAGCGCCATCGAAACCAGCGTGACGGCCAGGCATACCGCCAGAATGATCACCGGGCGGTCTCCCCAGTAGACGCCGTAGACGTGGTGCGTCACCCCGATAATGACAAGCGCCTGCATTAAGATCAGCAGGCCGTTCCCCAGCATTTTGCCGAATACGATCTGGTTCATCGTCACAGGCATGGAGCGGAGTCTGAGCATCGTATGGTCCTCGCGCTCGCTCACGAGACTGATGGCTGCCACCGTCCCGGCAAACATCATGAACATGACCAGCATCGATACGGCATAATACTGAAGCGCCGTGTACTCCTTGCCCTTGTTTCCCAGCTTGCCCATCGCGACGAACGAATCCGAAGCGCCGGCATAGCCGGACGCATCCGCCGGCATAGCCGGACGCATCCGCCGGCATAGCCTTTGCGGCCTGCGGCCCCAAAGTCAGGACGGCGGCCTGCACGCTGTTCGCATAGGCGAGATAGCTTTCCAGCGCCGTTTCGGCGATCAGATTCTTCCCCAGGTCTTTCCCCGCAATAAGCTCCCATGAAGCAGGTTGTCCGTGCAGCAAAGCTTCCCCGAACCCTGCGGGCACGATCAGCCCGTATTCGGCTCTTCCCTCTTGAAGCGCACGCACCGCTTCTTCGCGGCCGGGAAATTCCCGCACTTGGAGAATTTCCCTGGTTTTCGGGTAGTCCAGATAGGCTTTGATCCGCTCGGTCCACAGGCTCTGATCCTGATTCGCCATGGCGACCTTCACAGGGCTCAGCTTAACATCCCCCGTTTTAATCTCCTCCGATAGCGCTGTGCCCAGAATGAAGATAAGCACCAGCGGCAGCAGAAACAAATCGAGTATTACCCCTTTGGTGCGGCTAAACTGCAGGAGCTGGTAACCGGCTACGATCCATAAAATGCGCATATCCTCTCCCCCTAGTCCCGAAGCGTCCGTCCGGTCAAGCACAGGAACAGCGCCTCCAGGTCCGGTTCCAAGCGGGTTAGCGATTGAATAACGACTTGGTGCTTCGATAAAATAAACAAAATGTCCTGCAGCGAATTGGGTGAGGAAGGCAGATAAATTTCGATCGTCCGGTCGTCCCTCGCCACTTGCCGGATGCGCGGATGCGCCTGTAGCTCGGCCACGGCCTCATCCTTGACCTCCGCGACTTTGACGATCAGCTTCTCATCCGAGGAGACGAGCGCCCGCAAATCCTCCTGTGTGCCGCAGGCGATCAAGTGGCCGTGATCGATAATCCCGACCCGCGTGCTGATCGCGGCAACCTCCTCCATATGATGGCTCGTATAAATGACGGTCGAGCCCATCTGATTCAGCTTGCGGACCGAATCGAGAATATGATTGCGGGATTGCGGGTCGATCGCGACCGTCGGCTCGTCCATGATGATGAGCTTCGGCCGGTGCATGATCGCGCACGCGATGTTTAGCCGCCGTTTCATCCCTCCCGAATAAGTGCCGGACTTCTCGCCCTGACGGTCCGACAGCCCTACGAAGTCCAGCGCTTCCTGCACCCGCTTGCGCAGCAGCTCCCCCCGCAGACCGTACAGCTTGCCGAAAAACGTGACGTTTTCCTGCGCCGTCAAGTTTTCGTAGATCGCGAGCTCCTGCGGCACGAGTCCGATCCTTCGCTTGATCTCCAGCGGACTGGCAGCAACGGAAATACCATCAATTCGCATGACCCCTTGATCGATTTTGAGCAGCCCGCAGAGCATTTTAATTGTGGTGCTTTTCCCGGCGCCGTTCGGTCCGAGCAGACCGAATACTTCCCCTTGCCGGATGCTTAAATTCAAATGATCTACGGAAATATTGCCGCCAAACCGTTTGACGACATCTTTGATCTCGATAAATGACACGGTCGTACGCTCCTTGTAAGGTGATATGCTTTGATTGTATTGTACCGCCCTTCAAGGTGCGAAAACAGGTCGCTTTCGTCATTTGTTGGAAATGACGAAAGTCATGAAGGTCTACCTTATGTTATAATCGCATATGGAGGCGTATAAGGGATGCTGTTACTGCTCCGATACATACTGATTCTTTTTCCCGCCGTCAGCACGGCATATATGCTGCCGCTCGAACAAAGCGGACAGCTCGCTTTCTATACGCTGGTCCTGCTTGCCGTTGCGGAAATAAGCCGCTCATGGCTGCCGGGGCGGGCACAGAACTTGGCGGCTGCGGCCGAAATGCTGTTCGTCACCTGGCTCAGTCTGCAAATGGAAGGAATGATGTTCGCCTGCCACTACTCCACATTGACGGCTTATATGCTGAAGGAGCGGTCGGGACTGCGTTGGTTTCTGCTTGCGCTGCAGGCTCTGCTTTTGAATGTTTCGCTTACTGAACATCCCGATATGGAGCTGAAGCTCACGGCCAATCTGCTGCTTGCCACCGGAGCGCTGCTGCTGTACGGTTGGGCGGAAACCGGCGACCGGAAGCGGGAGCTGGAGCAGGTGTACGACGAATTGCGAAGCAAAGCCTATGAGCTCGATGCCACCCGCAGAAGACTTGTCGAATACGCCGGCAAGGTGGAACAGTTGGCCCAGACGGAGGAGCGGACCCGCATCTCGCACGAAATTCACGACGATCTCGGGCATAAGCTGATCCGGCTGAAAATGATGCTGGAAGCGATCATCCGGATTTCGCCTGGGCAGCCGGAGAAAGGCATGGAGATGACCCGGATCGTCCGGGATCAACTGACGGAAGCGATGGATACGCTGCGGCGGACGGTCCGGCGGATGAAGCCGCCGGAGGAGGAGGGGCAGAGCTTCTCGCTAACTCGGCTGATCGAGGACTTCGCAGCCGATCCGCAGCTTCAAATTCGCTGCGAAATCGCCGGCATGCCGCGCCCGCTCTATCCGAGTCTTGAAATCGTGCTTTACCGGAATGCTCAAGAAGCCGTGACCAACGCACTTCGTCACGGACAGGCTACCGAGGTGCTTATCGAGCTGAGCTTCGATGCGTCCAACGTCTCCATGACCGTTTCCAATAACGGGACGCTGCCGGATTTGACCGGTATGAGCAAAGGAATCGGGCTCAGCGGCATGGAGGAACGGACGCGACTGGTAGGCGGAGAGCTGCGCATCGAAACCGACGGCCGGTTCGCCGTCACGACCTGCGTGCCGACACCTGGCTCGTAAGGGACATCGACCAAAGATTTAACCACGAGGAGGCGGGTAAACCTATCATGATTCGAGTATTGATTGTTGACGACGACCCGTTTATCCGCGAAAGCATGAAAATGATTTTGGAGCTAGACCCGGAATTACGCGTTGTGGGAGCATGCGGAGACGGAAACGAAGCCCACCGCTTTTTTACCGACGGACAAACCGCCGATGTCGTGCTGATGGATATCCGCATGCCTAACGGCTCCGGGGTTGAAGGCACGCTGAACATCAAACGGGCGTCGCCCGATACCCGCGTGCTCATTTTGACGACCTTCGACGACGACGATTATATTATCGAGGCGCTGCGCAATGGCGCAAACGGCTACCTGCTCAAAAATATTTCGCCGGATGGGATCGTGCATGGTATTAAAACGGTCCACCAAGGCAACTGGCTCATCCACCCGGATATTGCCCGCAAGCTGACGAGCTGGATTCATCCCCAGTCTTCCGCGCAAGCGAGGGCGGCTTCAGAACAAGTGACGCAGAGCCGTAAGGACCCTTTCGCGAGGTTCGAATCGTACGGCCTGACCCCTACGGAGAAGCAGGTAGTCGAGAAAATCGCAGAAGGACTATCCAATAAAGAAATCGCCCAGGAATTGTTCCTGAGCGAAGGGACGATCAAAAATTACATATCGGAGATTTTGAGCAAGCTCGGCCTGAGGGACCGGACGCAAATTGCCATTCTCTATTGGAAACAACAAGATTAACGAATGCCCCGTTTATTGGCTTCCTCCTGCAAATCGATGCGGTCGACCATGTTGAGCGTATACCTGATCTCGGAGGAAGCGATGTCTCTCGTCAGCTTCAGACGACCCAGCATAAACCGTTTGACCATGCCTCCATTCGGGGGCGGAGTGCTGTTCGGAGCGATAGGGATCTGCACGGTTTCGTGGTACAAATAGTCGTATTCGTCCGTTTCCCCGCGCTTGTCGAGGATCACCGCTTTTTGATAGAACACCATTTCCCCATACTTGATCATCTGCGAATTTTTGATGTACGTCCGCAGCGTTTCGATCTTTTTCGGACTGACTTCCCCGTTGATGATGTAATTGTCGCCATTGGTGGCGTACACTTGCTCCGGGTTTTGCCGCCAGCGCTTCTTCAGCTCCTGCTCACTGATGTATACCACACCGGTCAGGCGCTCACGCGCTTTCTTCAAGCCGCTCATATCGATGCCCATCCGTTTGACGTCGATTTCCCGGTAATACGGGACATAGGCGGACAAGTTCTTCTTATTGTACGTGAGCAGCATCGGGTACTCGGCCCCAAGGTATTTGAGTCGGATCGAGTACGGGTCGGACAGTTCGATCGATTCGTATTCCTGATTTGAATCCTCCGTCTTCTGCTCGGAATTGATCCGGCTGTTGATGTAGATCGTCTTCGTATCTTCCCGCCAGAGCAGGTTGGCGCCAAGCAGCCGGGTCAAATCGGCCAGCGGCAGGTAGCTCTTGTCCTTGTACACCAGCGGCGATTCCGACAGCTTGACGGGCTCCCCGTCCAGCACGAGGTTGAAATCGGGACGCAGGTAAGCGTCCACCCGCTGCAAAACGTCCTCGGCGTAAACGCCGGCGGCGAACGCTCCGCTAATGATCGCGGCAAGCACCGTGACTCGCTTCATTCGCTTCATCTCACACCCATACCTTTCTATAAAATAGGAAAAATGTGGTCTGCTTCTACCATTCGACAAAAGACCGCAAATTCCTGCAAAATTTATAGTTGACAATACACCTAATTCCTATAAAATAAGTTGGTATAGTTGATTATGCGTTTTCTCATGTCTCTTCGAGGAGAGTGAACCCATTGATTGAAATCAAAGACGTCAGCAAGACGTTCCATCAGCGTACCGGCGGCAGCTTTACCGCTATTGACAACGTTTCCCTGACGATCCGCAAGGGCGAATTCGTCTCGCTGCTCGGCCCGTCGGGATGCGGTAAATCCACGCTGCTCAATCTGGTCGCCGGCCTGGAGCAAGCGGAGCAGGGAACCATTACGGTGAACGGCAAGCCCTGCAATGCGCCGGGGCCCGACCGCGTCGTCGTCTTTCAGGAACATGCCTTGTTCCCGTGGCTGACGGTGCTGGATAACGTCGCGTTCGGACTGAAGCAAAAGGGCATCGGCAAAAAGGAACGCGAAGCGCTGGCGATGGAGCAGATCAAAGCGGTGCATTTGAGCAAATTCGTGGACCGCTATCCGCACGAGCTGTCGGGCGGCATGAAACAGCGGGCAGCCATTGCCCGGGCGCTGGCGATGGACCCGGAAATTTTGTTGATGGATGAGCCTTTTGCGGCACTGGACGAACAGACGCGGCTCATATTGCATAAGGAGCTTGAAGAAATTTGGATGAGGACACGCAAAACGATCCTGTTCATTACGCATAACATCCGCGAAGCCGTCATCTTGTCGGACCGCGTGCTGGTCATGTCGACCCGCCCTGGAAAGATCAAGAAGGAATTCGCCGTTCAGGCGGCGCGTCCGCGCGATTACGCCGACTCCGTCCTGCACCACGTGGAAGCCAGCATTATGGATGCGCTGGCTGACGAGCTGGAAAAAGTGGTAAAGGAGGAGATGGGCGATGAGTACAGCATTAAGAAGGGGCCTCTTCCTGGTTCTGCTCTTGATAGCGTGGGAAGCGGGATTTAGAATATTCGACTGGGGCTGGAAGTTCCCTTCCGTCACCCAGACGGCTCAAGCGTTCTACGACGGCTTCGTTCACGGCCAACTGCTTGAAGCGACGTTTCAAAGCCTGAAACGGCTGCTGCTCGCGTTCGCCGTCTCGATTCTGGTCGGCACGGTGCTCGGCTTCCTGTTCGCCCGGTACCGTCTGATCGACGACACGATCGGCTTTCTAGTTGTGGCGCTGCAGACGATTCCGAGTATCGCCTGGCTGCCTTTTGCCATCATCTGGTTCGGCATGAACGATTTTTCGGTAATATTCATCACCACGCTAGGCGCCACATGGACGATGGCGATGGCCAGCCGGACCGGGATCAAAAATATCCCTTCGATTTATATCAAGGCCGCGCAAACGATGGGAACCGGCGACGGCATGCGCATGTTTTACCAGATCATGGTCCCCGCCGCGTTCCCTTATCTGATTACCGGCGTTCGCGTCGCCTGGGCTTTTGCCTGGCGGGCGCTTGTCGCAGGCGAGCTGATCGCCAAAGGCGTCGGCCTCGGACAGCTGCTGCAGGACGGCCGCAATCTCGCGGATACGGCGCTTATGCTCTGCATCGTGATCATCATCGCCGTGCTCGGCACGGTGTCCGACCATTTTTGCTTCAAGCGGCTTGAGGATAAGCTATTGCTGCGCTACGGATTAATCAGCGGCAAAAAATAATCAATCGGGGGCAGTACGGCCGAACGGTCGGTGCTAAACAAAGGAGAGAAACGGCACGATGAAAAAGTGGTCTGCACTATTGGCGGTCGTTCTGACCGCATCGCTTGCGCTTTCCGCCTGCGGAAGCAAAACGGAAGCGCCGAAAGACGGAGCCGCCGGAGCGAACAAACCGGCCGCGGTGAAAACGGTACGGCTCGGCATCTTCAAGAACGTTACCCACGCGCCGGGCTATGTCGCTCTGGAGCAGGGCTTGTTCAAGAAGTATTGGGGCGAGAACGTCAAAATCGAGGTGACGCCGTTCGACAACGGGTCCGACTTCTCCACCGCGCTGGCTACCGATCAGATCGATCTGGGCTTCGTCGGTCCCGGACCTTCGACGAACCAGTTCCTGAAAAGCAAAAACTTCCGCGTCATTTCCGGTTCGAATAACGGAGGCGCGGTGCTTGTAGCCGGCAAAGATTCCGGCATCGGCAGCGTCAAGGATTTGGTCGGCAAAACCGTCGCCATCCCGACGAAAGGCAGCACGAACGAAATTTCGCTCCGCCTGCTGCTGAAGCAGAACAATCTGAACGTGACGACCGACAAGAGCGGCGTACAGATCATCGCCCGCGCCCCGGCCGATACGCTCGTGGCGATGCGCCAGAAAGAAATCGACGCGACGCTCATTCCGGAGCCGTGGGGCACGCAGATGGAGCAGGAAGGCATCGGCAAAGTAATCGCGACGTGGGATCAAATTCCGCCGAACAACGGCAATTATCCGCTCACGATTCTTGTTGCCGGCGACAAGTTTCTGAAAGACAACCGTGAGCTGGCGAAGGGAGCCATTCAAGCCAATGCGGATGCGATCGACTTCATCAAGAAAAATCCGGACAAAGCGTATGAACTGATCAACAACCAGTTGAAAACGCTCAGCGGAAAAGGAATGGATGTCGCTTTGATTAAAGCGGCGATTTCCCACCTGAATCTGACGACGGACGTCAGCAAGGAAGCGATCGAAGAAATGGCCCGCGTCTCCATCGAGGCCGGCTATATCAAGGACGTGAAGAAAGAAGCGCTGGACCTGAGCAAATTCCTCGACCTCTCGCTCTTGAACGAAGTGAAGCAGGGCAAATAAAACGTAAGCCGCGCATTAGCGCAAAAAAACAGGCAGGAGCCGTTAGCGGCTTTCTGCCTGTTTTTGCATTTCGGCGGGTTGCCGGGAATTGGCCCGGTGCCTATCCCCGCCAGCTATCCGTATAACCTCGCGTAGTGGCCTTCGCGTTCAAGCAAATTCTGATGCGTGCCCTGCTCCACGATCGTCCCTTGATTCATGACCGTAATGAAATCCGCTTTCTCCACGGTGCTCAAGCGATGGGCAATCAGAATCGTCGTACGTCCTTTCATCAACTCGTTCAGGGCTTGCTGCACCCAATATTCCGACTCGTTATCGAGCGCCGACGTGGCCTCGTCCAGCAGCAGGATCGGCGCATTTTTCAGGATCGCCCTGGCAATCGCAACCCGCTGTCTTTGCCCGCCTGATAACGACGCTCCCCGCTCCCCCACTTGGGTGTTGTACTGCTCGGGCAGCTCCTGAATAAAATGATGGGCATAAGCGGCTTTGGCCGCCTCCATGACTTCTTCCGTCGTCGCCTGCGGATTCCCGTAACGAATGTTGTCTTCGATCGTTCCGCTGAACAGAAATGCGTCTTGCGGCACATAGGCGATCTGGCTGCGGATCTCTTCCAACGTATAGTGCCCGAACGGTTTGCCTTGCAGCAAAATCTCTCCGCGGTCGACGGGGTAAAAGCCCAGCAGCAATTTGATCAAGGTGCTCTTGCCGCTGCCGCTCGCCCCGACGATCGCCGCGACTTGGCCCGGACATACCTGCATGGACATTCCGCACAGCACCTTTTTATCCGCTTGATAGGAAAATTCGACGTCGCGGAATTCCACCATGGCGGTCGATACTGCGCCCTTTCCGCTGAGACCGATTCGCTCGGGCTCTTCCTGCTCCTCCAGAACCTCTTTAATGCGAAGAGCGCCGGCGAACGAATTTTGCGCTTGTGACAAGAAGGTGCCGAAATTCAAAATCGCGTGCGTCAAACTGATCTGAAGAACCGCCAACGCCACCACTGTCCCCATGGCGATAAGGCCATGGGCATACAGTAATCCGCCTACGACAATCATTCCGCAGAACGTAACGTAGCTGACAAAATGATTGACCGCAGCGAGCATCCCGTTTTTGGCGGCGGTTTGCTCGGCTACCCTCGTTGCCTGCTCGTTCAGGTCGCGATACTGGGCAAAAATCGGACGAATATGGAACAGTTTAACAAGTTGAATCCCCCCGATAAAATCGGAAAACTTCCCCGTCATCTTGCCCAACAGGGTAAGCGACTGCTCGTACTGCGTTCGGATTTGCCGGACGAACCGAATGCTGATGGCAAAGGAAATGAGCAGCACCACAAACGAAGCGCTCGCCAATTGCCAATGCATGACGAACATCGTCACGACGGCTCCTATACTAAGCGTGAGCTGCAGCAGAATCGCGAAAAAAACGCTCGTGTACGTCATTTCCAGGGTCAATACATCGGTGGTCATTCTCGAAACCAGATCCCCGTTATGGGTCTGCTCCAGATATCCGATGCGCAGCCGGCACAGCTTGCGGTATATACGCTCCCGGATATCGACCATCGTATGCTCCACGCTGCGCTGATACATATAGGTGAACCCGGGAGAGATCAGGTTGACGATCAGCAGCGAGCCTCCCAAGATGTAAAAGGCTTGATACATCAAAGAGGAATCATGGGTCTGTGCAAAATTGACCAAACGCTGGATCACCAGGCTGAACGCGACGAAGAACAAGGTATGAACGATCGTACTGACGGTGAGCCCCACGAAATATTGGACCCTGCGCCGCGGATTCATAAAGCTCAACATGTAGCCGAGCTCTTTCATATAAGTGATCATGACGCCGCCATTCACGTATAAGTCACCTCCTGGTTCTTGCCGGCATTTGTTGTAAACTCCTGATGGTACGATTGGGCGTACAGCCCTTTCTTGGCCAACAGCTGAGCGTGATTCCCCGCTTCGGCAATCGTCCCGTGGTCCATGACCCAGATTTCGTCCGCATTCTCAATGGTCGTCAGCCGATGGGCAATCACGATGGTCGTCTTTTCTTTCATCAAAACGCTCAGTGCTTCCTGGACGAACATTTCCGACTCCGTGTCCAACGCGGAGGTCGGCTCGTCCAGCAACAGGATGGGCGCATCCTTCAGAAAGGCGCGCGCAATGGCAATACGCTGGCGCTGTCCGCCGGACAGAAATCCGCCCCGCTCCCCCACCTCGGTTTGGTAGCCTTCCGGAAGCTCCATAATGAAAGAGTGTGCGTTCGCCAGCTTGGCCGCTTCGATTACCTCATCCATCGAAGCGTTCGCCTTGCCGTAGGCGATATTCTCGGCGACGGTGCCGCCGAACAAATACGAATCCTGCGTCACTACCGAAAAATGGGAGCGCAAATCGTTCAAATTGCTGTTCATGATCGGCTGACCGAATACTTTAATCGTCCCTTGGCCCTCCCGCAAGGCGTAAAAGCCATACAAGAGCTTAAATACGGTGCTTTTTCCGCCGCCGCTCGCCCCCACCAAAGCGATCGTCTTCCCTTTCGGCACCGTGAAGCTCAGCTTCTGAAGGATCGGGGAAGTCGGCTCATAAGCGAAGCTGACGTTATCGAACTCAATCGGCGGCAGTTCCGTTCTTGCAATGGTATGCCCCTCCTGGTTTTCGACAGGCTGATTCCCAATGTCAACCACTCTTTTTAACGCTCCGCTCATTTCAAACGTATTCGTAATGAGCGCCGGGATGTGGTCAAGCGGGTCCAGGCACAAATTCAGCAGGTATAGAAAAGCAACCAGTTCCCCCGTGCTGAACAAGCCTTGGGAAATTAAATAGCTTCCGTAGATCACCGAGAAGACGATCGGACTGATCATCAGCGTAAACAGAACGGGAGTAATCCAAGCCTCCCTTTTTTTCAGGGCCAATTTTTTTTGCAGCGTCAGCTGGAGCAGAGATTGATACGAACGGAACATAATTCCGGATAGCAAATAGCTTTTAACGATCGGCATACCGCCCAGCGTATCCTGCAAATTGGAGTTCATCCGCCCCATATTTTCCTGGGCTTCTTCCGTGAGCTGGCGCAATTGATTTCCTATCCACTGGGAAGCCAGCAAGGAAAAGGGAAGCAGCAGCAAGCTGAACACCACGAGCTGCCACTGTATCCAAATCAGGCTGACAAAGCAGCCGATGAACAGCAGCGGGTGATAAAACCATTGGGCCAAGTCCCGGGTCAAAAATTGCTGGATGAGCCGCAAATCGCTGCTAAGCCTCGAAAGAACATCGCCAGAGTGCTGTTTCTCCAGATAGTGAACAGGTAATTTTCCTATATGGTTCATCAGATGGTTGCGGATATCCCTCACGATCAGGGCGCTGCTTTTTTCCACGCCGTAGACCATAAAATATTTGGCAGGGACACCGATCAGGATAATCGTAAACACCGCATAAACGATTGGGATTACCGATTGCCCCGCCCCTTTCTCCGCACTGGTCGTCAGCTGCTGGGTCAAACTGCCAGTCCACACCTCGATGATGGCCGCCGCCATGGCCGCGATGATGCCGACGAGCATCCATCCTCTGTAAGGCTTCGTGAATTTCCACAGCCAAGAGATGGCCTTCCGTAAGGTCAACCCGGATTTACGTTCTTGTGCCACCCACTTGTCCCCTTTCAAGGCAGGCAAAAGGCTGCTCCGGTTCAGAGCAACACCTTTTGGACTCCCGTCGGTCCGGCATTTGGCGGACGATCTGTTGAATTGTTTGTGCGTTCACGGCGATGGACTCGGGATGAAGCACTTTGGCATGAACCCCGGCAAGCCGGTACTCTGAATAGCTTTGGCGGGTAGCGGCGCTCCATGTCGGCACATGGTGGTCCTGGATAAGGGCTTCGGTTTCTTCCGAATACAGCCCGTAAATATTCGCTTCCACCATGCCGGTATTAATCAACTGATCGCCATAAGTCAAATAGGCTCTCACTTTTTGTTGAACCCGGTCGCGGATAAGCGGGTTTCTCGTCGCCCCCTCTTTCATGCCTTCCACCAGATCCAGGATTTCGCGAATGTCGCCTTCCAATTCTTCCGCAGGCATGGCGTCGGTGACGATTTGTCTGATCAAGGAATCGACCATGATCATATCCGTGACGCGGCATCCTCTTTTTTCCAGAGCTTTGGCTACTTCAAACATCAAATTGCCGCCTACGGAATAGCCGAGCAATACGTAAGGCGATTGACCCTGAACGCGGATCACCTCGTCGGCATACCGCTCCACCATATCGCCGTAATCTTCAATTTCGTCGATGAAGTCTATGGCGTACAACGCGCAGCAGCCTTCCAGCGCCTTCGCCAATTCCAGATAACTAAAGCCGTAGCCGCTTCCCGGCGGGAAGCAGAATACGTTCACCGGTCCGTCGCTATTCAGCTTCACGAAATGGCAGCTGTCCCCTTCGGACCCGGATTCCCAGATCTCGTACGCCATCGATTCCACGGAAGGGTTTTGAAACACTTTGTGAATGGGAAGCTCGATCCCCGTTTCGGCATATACGCGCTGAACGAGCTGCATCAGGTTCAAGGAATGTCCGCCGAGAGCAAAGAAATGATCCTTCACGCCAACCTTCTCCAACCCGAGCACCTCTTGCCAAATTTGGGTGAGCTGCGCCTCCTGCGCCGTCCGCGGCGCTACATATTCCAGACCGGTCTTCAGCTTTCCTTCCATGGCAATCAACGCCTTGCGGTCGATCTTGCCGTTGGGAGTTAACGGCATCTGCTCGACCTGCGCAAAGTACGACGGAATCATATAAGCCGGCATGCCTTGCGCCAGCGCTCCCCGCAGCTCGCTGACCGTTAACGGCCGGTTCGCCACGAAGTAGGCATACAATTGCTTGCCTCCGCCTTCGCTGTCCCGCGCGATGACGATAGCCTCCTGGATCGCCTCCACTTTCAGCAGCCGCACTTCCACTTCGCCAAGTTCAATACGGTAGCCGCGGATTTTCACCTGGTGATCCATGCGGCCCAGGTATTCGATATTGCCGTCCGGCAGCCAGCGGGCCAAGTCGCCCGTACGGTACATCCGCTCCTCCGCCGATGCCCCGAACGGGTTCCTTGCAAACTTCTCCGCCGTCAGCTCCGGACGGTTCAAGTAGCCTCGGGCGACGCCAACGCCTGCGATGCACAGCTCTCCGGCCACGCCGATCGGCTGCAATTGACCCGTTCCTTCCTTGATGATGTATAGCTGCGTATTGTCAATCGGTTTGCCGATTGGAATCATCGGATAATCTCCGCCCGGCTCGCAATCAAAATACGACACGTCTACCGTCGCCTCTGTCGGCCCGTACAGGTTGATCAGCTTCGCCCCGTTCACGGCCGAGATTACCTTCTGAAACCGGGCGACATGCTGCGGAGGCAGCGCTTCGCCGCTCGCAAACACCTGGCGCAGCGTCCTCAGCTTGTCCAGGACCGCTGCGGCCGGCAGCGACTCGACGTATTCCAGGAAAACGTGCAGCATCGCCGGTACGAAATGCATGGTGGTAATGCCATAGCGCGCGATCGTCTCTACGATGCGCTCCGGATTTTTTTCTCCGCCTACCGACAGCATACACACCTTCGAGCCGACCATGGACCACCAGAACAGCTCCCACACCGAGACGTCAAAGGTGAAGGCGGTTTTTTGCAGGATCGTATCCGCCGTACTGATCGGATATCGCTTATGCATCCACAGAATCCGGTTGACGACCGAATGATGCTCGACCATAACCCCTTTCGGCTTGCCCGTCGAACCCGACGTGTAGATCACATACGCCATATGGCGCGGGCCGGAACCCGGCTCCGGATTCGAGCCGTCCGGGTGGTAAGCCGCAGCGTCCTCCATCTCCAAAATGTCTCCGTCAAAGGCTGCTTTTTCCCGCAAATGACGCTGAAGCAGCAGAACCTGCGCTCCCGAATCCTCCAGCATGTAACGAATCCGCTCCTCGGGGTATTCCGGGTCAATCGGCACATAGGCTCCTCCAGCCTTCAAAATCGCCATAATGCCGACGACCATTTCAAGAGAACGCTCGGCCATGATCCCCACCAGCCGATCCGCTTGAACCCCTTTCGCCCGCAACGTGCGCGCCAACCGGTTCGCCCGTTCGTTCAATTCCCCGTACGTCAGCCGCTCATTTTCAAAAAGAACCGCCGCGGCTTCCGGGTCCCGCTCCACCTGCTCCTCGAACAGCCCGTAAAGCGTCTTCTCCCGGGGATAATCCGCCGCCGTAGCGTTGAATTCATGGAGAAGCTGATGTTTCTCGGAGTCGGACAAAAGCTCCGCCTTGCGAAGCTCAAGCTCCGGTTGAAACAAAATAACCGATGACAAACGAAAGAGATGGCCGATCATTCGGTCCATCAAGGCTGGATCGTACCGGTGTGAGTCGTAGCCCAGGCTTAACGTGATCACGCCGTTATCGGCATGAAACCGGAACACGGTATCGGCCGATACGCTTTGCTCGTAAGCCGCAGTATGAATGTTACTTAACGAAACGACCGTATGGATCACGGGAACGCCATGGGCGGTATATTCCAGATTCAATGGGCCGGCCATTTTTCTAAACGGAAGATTCTGGTGCGCGACGGCTTCGCTGATCGACGTTTTGATCTGGCCCAGCAGCGATTTCAATGTACTGCTGGCGCTCACGCTATTTTTAAGAATCAGCACTTCATGGACAGGCGGATTGTCCTTATCAAGCGATGCGATAGCGGGCATGCCGACCAAAATATTTTCCCGGTTCACGTAAATATGTAGAATACCTTTGACCACGGCCAGCAAAATCATATACACAGCCATGTCCGACCCGTTGCCAAGGGCCACAATTCTTGCCGAAAGCTCCGGCGGCAGCTGCCGTTCGATGACGCTCAGATTGGCTGCAAGATCCGATCGAACGACTTTATTGGCGGTAGTGCTAAAGGGCAGGCAGCATAGGCTGTCTTCGGCATCAAATTTCTCGGTCCAATAAGCCTCTTCCTTCTCAAATACCGATTTCATTCGTAGACCTCCCCTAAAGTGGTGTGACAAAACACCCGGAGTGTGTGTCCAAAAACGCAGACACACACTCTGTCAGGTGCTAACGAATTATGGTTTGGCCAACCGCTAGAATGCGAATTCGATGCTGCTTAACGAATCATTGCTATCGTTTTCAGGCTCATTCAATTGGATCTGGCTTAACCGGATATCAGGGTTTCCGCAGATTTGTTCCAGGACAGCCAACAAATCCTTCGACATTTTGCGGATCATGGTCGCTTTGAACAATTTGGCGGCATACTGGAAGCTTCCGCGGATGGCGCCGTCGTCTTCGGCCACCGACAGGGTCAGGTCGAACTGTACGGCAACCGTCTGATCGAAGACAAACGGAGTCAGGCTGAATGCATCCGCTTCAATTCCGCGATCCTCGGTATTTTGCAAGACGAACATCGTATCGAACACCGGATTACGGCTCGCATCCCACTTCACATTCAATCGTTCGACAAGCTCTTCGAATGGATAATCCTGATGCTCGAAGGCTCCCAACGTCGTCTCTTTGACCTCCTCCAGATAGGAGAGGAACGTTTTGTCGCCCGCCGGATAATTGCGGATTGCCAGCGTGTTGACAAACATCCCGATGACCGGCTCGACATCCGCGTGCGTTCTTCCGGCAACCGGCGTTCCAACGATAATGTCTTCCTGCCCGCTGTACTTGGACAGCAGTACCGTGTACGCGGACAGCAGAACCATATACAGTGTGCTTTCATGGCGGGCCGCCAGCTCGTTCAGCCGCTGCGTAAGAGCTTCGTCCGCTTCAAACTCAAGCTCCGCGCCTTCGAAGCTTCGGGTAGAAGTTCTTTCGTAGTCGGTCGGCAGCTCGATGACCGGCAGCTCTCCCGCCAGCGATTGCAGCCAATAGCCTTCCTGCTGCTTCACCCGCTTGGCATATGCTTCGGACCGCTGCCATGCCGCGTAATCCTTGTATTGAATCCGCAGAGGCGGCAGTTTCTCGCCCGCATACAGCCTGGAGAACTCTTCCTGCAAAATCCCCACGGAAGCGCCGTCCGAAATGATGTGATGCATATCCAGCATCAGAATGTGGCGTTCCGACTCCACTTCGATCAGCCCTACGCGAAGCAAAGGCGGCTTTCTCAAATCAAACGGGCGGACGAAACGCTGTGCAATTTCCACCGCTTCTTCCCGGCCGGCTTTGTTGTATTCCACGGCAAACTCGACCTCGCTGTATACGCGTTGAACAGGTTCGCCGTTCGCCATCTCAAAACCGGTACGCAGCGTTTCATGACGCTCGATCAGTTGATGGAAGACCGCTTCGAAGCGGTCGCGGTCCAGCGGCCCTTCGATCGTTGCAAAGCCCGGAATGTTGTAGCTTTGCTGCGCTCCTTCCAACTGATGCAAAACGAAGAGCCGCTTCTGTGCGGAAGAAACCGGATAGTACTCCCGCTCCCCGATCACCGGAATGGCGCTGTGCTCCTGCTGCTCCAGCCCGTCGATAACCTGGGCCAGCGCTTCGACTGTCGGGAACCGGAAAATATCCCGCAGCGGCAGATTGACGTTCAGCTCCTTGTTCACCTTGCTTGACAGCACCGTCGCCCGCAAGGAGTGACCTCCAAGCTCGAAGAAGTTGTCCTTCACGCTAATCGGCCCGCTTCCGAGCACTTCCTGCCAGATGCGTGCCAGCTCGGCTTCCACCGGAGTACGCGGCTCGACGAAGTCAGCGCCCGTCTGCATGCTTCCTTCCGGGGCAGGCAGCGCATTGCGGTCGATCTTCCCGTTCGTCGTCAGCGGCATTTGCTCCAGCTGCACGAAGTACGACGGAATCATATAGCCCGGCAGCTCTTGTGACAACGCGCCTCTCAGCTCGCTCATCGTCAACTCCCGGTCAGCCACGAAGTAGGCGCAAAGCTGCTGCTGCCCGTTTGCGTCGCCGCAGGCAATGACAATCGTTTCTTGAACGGAAGCGATTGTCAAAAGCTGCTCCTCGATCTCGCCTAATTCGATCCGGTAGCCACGAATCTTCACCTGATGGTCGATCCGGCCCAAATACTCGATGTTGCCGTCCGGCAGCCAGCGGGCCAAATCGCCCGTCCGGTACATCCGCTCGCCCGCCAGAAACGGATTGTCCACAAATTTCTCCGCCGTCAGCTCGGGACGGTTCAAATAACCCCGCGCCAGTCCTGCGCCTGAGATGCACAGCTCTCCAGCCACACCGACCGGCAGCATGTGATTTTGCGAATCCACAATAAAGATTTGGTGATTCGCAATCGGACGGCCGATCGGAACCGATCTCAGATCGAGACCGTCCGGGGAAGCCGCCCATACGGACGTCACAATCGAAGCTTCCGTTGGCCCGTAGGCGTTGAAATAGCGGACTTCGTCTTTCCACTGCTGAACGAATTCGACCGAAGCGGCAGAGCCTCCCGTAATGAGCTTTTTCAAGCTCGGCAAGCGGTCCGGGCTCAAATAGATCGCATAGGTCGGCGGCAGGATCGCTGCCGTAATGCCGTTCTCGTTCATGTAGCTTTCGAACAGCGGATAATCCAGAATCGTATCCTTGGCCGGGATATACAAGGTTGCGCCAAAGAACAACGCTTTGAAAATTTCCCAGCACGAAGCATCGAACGACAAGCTTGCAAATTGGACGACCCGGTCCTCTTCTGTGATCCGCAGCGTTTCCGCAAACATCAGCTTCAAGCTGCACAGCCCGTGATGCTCGACCATGACCCCTTTCGGCTTGCCCGTCGTGCCCGACGTATAGATCACGTACGCCAAATGATTCGGACCGACGACCGGCTCCAGATTCGAGCCGTCTTCGCCGTAGGCCTGCTCGTCATCCGCTGCGATCACTTTCCCGTCAAACGATACGCGCTCCTGCAAATGACGCTGCGTCAACAGCACTTGCGCTCCTGAGTCTTCCAGCATGTACCGGATACGGTCTTCCGGATATTCCGGATCAATCGGCACGTAGGCGCCTCCGGCTTTCATGACCGCAAACGCGCCGACGATCATCTCCAGCGACCGCTCGATCATCAATCCGACCGGCTGGTCCGCCTGCACGCCCTCCGCTCTCAGCGTTCGGGCCAGCCGGTTAGCCCTCTCGTTCAGCTCCCGGTAGGTGAGCTGCGTATTTTCAAAGACGACCGCCGCTTTATCCGGCATCCGTTCCGCCTGTTCCTCGAACAGCCCGTGAATCGTCTGCTCACGCGCATACTCTGTCGCGGTGTTGTTGAACACGTGGATAATTTCCGACTTCTCCGCTGCGGTAGCCAGCTCCAAGCCGCCTACGGAAGCTTGCGGGTCGGCCACGATTTGCTCAAGCACATGCAGCAGGTGCCCTTTCAACCGCTCCATATCGGCCCGTTCGAAGACAACACCGTTGTAATCGAAGCACACGACAATTTCGTCTCCCGGGAAGACCGTCACGGTGAAGTTATAGTTCGTATGCTCCGCTACATCAACGTCTGTAATCGAGAGCGTACCGCTATCATCGCCGCCGGCCTGCTCCACCTGTTCATCCATCGGGTAGTTTTCGAATACCAGCAAATGGTTGATCAGCTCTTGCTTTTGAACGCTTTGGGCCTGAATTTCGTATAGCGGATAGAAGTCGTAACGTCCGGATTCCAGCGCCGCTTCCTGCATCCTTCCCATGACGTCGGCAAAGCTTTCCTCCGGCTGGCAGGCAACGCGAACCGGGATCGTGTTGATAAAGAGCCCGATCATTTCTTCGATGCCCGGAATTTCCGCCGGTCGGCCCGAAACGACGCTGCCGTACACCACATCGCCGGTTGCGTTATACTTCTGCAGAATGACGCCCCACGCCGCTTGCATCAGCGTATTCACCGTCACCCGGCACTGCTTCGCGGCCCGGTTCATCCGGTCGCTTAACGCTTTGTCCAGCTCGCAAACGACATGCTCGGCCACATAGCCTTCGCTTCGTTTTTGCGCCTTCTCCTGAGGGAGCGCCGTTTGACCTTCGTAGCCCGCCAAGTAGTTCGACCAATAGGCGGATGCCGCTGCGCTGTCCTGATTCTCCAGCCATTCGATATACTGGCTGTACGCCGGCGCCGCCTTTTGCTCAGGACGATCGCCCTGAACGTAAGCCTCGTACGTTTCAAACAGTTCCTTGACGACCAGAGGCAAGCACCAGCCGTCCATCAGGATGTGGTGGAAGCTCCAAAGTACCCGGTAGCTTGCTTCCTGTGTACGGATGACCGCAACACGCACCAGCGCATCCTGCTCCAGATCAAACCCGCGGGCGATGTCTTCTTGCTCCAGCCTTTCGACGGATGCCTGCCGCTCGTCCGCCGGCAAATGGCTCAGATCTTCATAGACGAATCCGATCCGTTTGTCGCGGTAGACGATTTGCAGAGGCTCTCCTCGCGGCCCGCTGAAGAAGTTCGTGCGCAGGATCGCGTGACGGGCGACCAGATCGTTCCAGCTTCTGGCGAACTGCTCCGCATCCAGGCTTCCTTGCACGGTAAACCGCATCTGCTCGAAATACGCTCCAGCTTCCTTGTCCAAGGTCGTGTGGAACCACATCCCCTTTTGCATCGGCGTAAGGGTATAGATGTTCTCGATTTCCCCGACATTGCGCGTTTGTGCGGAAATCTGCTCCAGCTCCTCGACGGTAAGTCCTTTGAGCTGGACATCGCTCGGCGTCAACTCCGTCCATTCTTTCGCCGCGCAATGCGCGATGATTTCCTGGAGGCTTTCCTGCAGCATACCGGCCAATTCCTCCACCGTCTCGCGATGGTACTCCTTCCGGCTGTAGCTCAGCTCAAGCGCCAGCGAACCGTCCGTGATCATGCCGTTGATGTCCAGTATGAAGCTGCGGGCTTGCCGGTCGCTCATTTCCGAACCGCTGGAGTACGGCGATAATCCGATATCGTTATTGGACAGATCCTGATCGAATTGTCCCAGATAGTTAAAGCTGATCTCCGGCTCCGCTCCCCATACGGTACCGTCCGGCTGTGCGGACAAGTAGCGGCAGAGGCCGTAACCGATTCCCTTGTTCGGAATTCGGCGCAGATCCTCTTTCACTTTTTTGATTCGGGTGGACAAGCTCCTGCCCGGTTCCATCTGGAGCAACACCGGATACTTGCTTGTAAACCAGCCCACGGTGCGCGTAATATCGATGTCCGTCATGATGGATTCCCGTCCGTGTCCTTCAAGGTTTACCAGCAGACGATCGAGACCGCGCCATTTCTGCACCGCCATGCCCAGCGCTGTCAACAGAATGTCGTTCATTTCGGTGTTGTACGCGCGGTGGACTTTCTTCAACAGCTGCTCCGTCTCCACGCGGCTCCATTGAATCGTGATGGATTCGTTGTCCTGCTGCAAGGAACGATCGGATTGCTTATCCTTAGGCAACGGCGCCACGGCGGTCTGGGCAATGAGCTCCCAGTACGCCCGCTCGTTTTCCATTGCCGGACTTTGCGCATACGCTGCGAGCTGCCCGGACCACGTATGGAACGCATCGGTTTTCGCCGGAAGACGAACCTCTTCTCCCTTGGCGGCCTGCTCGTAGCCAAGGGCGACATCCTCCAGCAGTATCCGCCAGGATACGCCATCGACGACGCCGTGGTGAATGACGAGAAGCAGATGATCGCCGTCCGCGCATTGGAACAGCCCCGCTTTAAACAGCGGTCCTGCTTCGAGGTCGATGCTGCTCTGGATCTCGTTTGCCTTGGCTTCGACCGCTTGCTCGGCAGACTTGACGTCTCTGAAATCGGTCACCTCCAGGCTGTACATCTCGCCTTCTCCGATGGCCCGGTTCCATGCGGCATAGCCGTTCTCCGACTTACGGAATACGGTACGCAGCGCGTCGTGATGCTCTGCAAGCTTCTGCAGCACTTGGCGAAGCGCCGCCTCGTCGAAGCGATCCTTTCGATGCAGCATGAAGGCTTGGTTGAAGTGATGTAAATCGGCCAACGACTGCTCGAAGAACCAGCGCTGTATCGGCGTCAGCCCGACCTCTCCGGTCACTTCGCCCTGATCGATCATTCGGACCACCGGCTGAATATGCTGACTGAGCTGCGCCAGAGTCGGATATTTGAACAAGTCGCGGATTTCCAGCTTGTACCCGGCCTGGTGCAGACGGGACGACACCTGAATCGACTTGATCGAGTCGCCGCCCAGCTCGAAGAAGTGATCCGTCACCCCGACGCGCTCGGCCCCCAGTACCGCCTGCCATACGGCAGCCAGAGCCTTCTCTTGCTCGGTCCGCGGCGCGACATACTCCGCTCCCACAGGCGCGTTTCCTTGTGGGGAAGGCAGCGCTCTGCGGTCGATCTTCCCGTTTGGCGTCAACGGCATCCGCTCCAACGGCACAAAGTGCGACGGGATCATATAGTTCGGCAGTTCCTGCGATAACGCCGCTCTCAGCTCGCCGACCGTCAGTTCCCGCTCCGCTACGAAGTAGGCGCACAATTGCTTCTGTCCGCTTTCGTCTTCGCGCGCGATGACCGTCGCTTCTTTCACGCTCGCGACTTTCAACAGCTGCTCTTCGATCTCGCCAAGCTCGATCCGGTAGCCCCGGATTTTCACCTGCTCGTCGATCCGGCCTTTGTATTCCAGTGTTCCTTCCGGCAGCCATCTTGCCAGGTCTCCTGTCCGGTAGCATCGCTCTCCGGGGAGGAAGGAGCTTTCCACGAACTTCTCCGCCGTCAGCTCCGGCCGGTTCAAATAGCCGCGCGCCACGCCATCGCCACCGACGATCAGCTCGCCCCATACTCCAACAGGCAGCAGGCTCAGCTTGCTGTCGACGATGTACGCCGTAGAGTTGTTGATCGGCTTGCCGATCGGCACCGCTTCCTTCTGCTCGCCGACAATCGTATGTGTCGTGGAAAACGTCGTATTTTCCGTCGGGCCGTATCCGTTGACGATGCTGAGTCCCGGATGCTCGCGCAGCACCCGGTTGATGTGCGGTACGGAGAGCACGTCGCCACCGACGATCAAGGTTTTCAGTCCCGCAAACATTCCGCTGTCCTGCTGCGAAAGCTGGTTATACAGCGGTGCCGTCAGCCACATCGTGTTGATGTCGTACTGCTGAATCGCGTTTTTCAGACTCGAAGCGTCCAGAATCGTTTCGTTGCGCACCACGTACAGTCTTCCGCCGTTCAGCAGCGCGCCCCAGACTTCAAAGGTCGAAGCGTCGAACACAACCGCACCCGTCTGCAAAATATGCGTCTGTTCGTTCAGCTCCGCATAATTGGCGTTTTTCACCAGACGGACGACGTTCCTGTGCTCGACCATAACGCCTTTCGGCTTGCCCGTCGTTCCCGACGTGAAGATCACGTAGGCCAAATGCTCCGAACCGTTCACAGGCTCCAGATTGGAGCCGTCCTCGCGGTAAGCCCCCTCGTCGTTCAAATTCACGAGCTTGCCCGCAAACGGCGCGCGGTCCAGCAGATGCCCCTGAACGAGCAGCAGCTTCGAGCCCGAATCCTCCAGCATGTACCGGATGCGTTCCTCCGGATAATCCGGATCGATCGGCACATACGCGCCTCCCGCTTTCAGGATCGCGATCATCCCGACAACCATTTCCAGCGAACGCTCCACCATCAGGCCCACCAGTTGATCCGGCTGTACGCCTTCATTCCGCAGCGTTCTTGCCAATCGGCTCGCCCGCTCGTTCAGCTCGCCGTACGTCAGCTGCTTGCCCTCGAACGCAACGGCAAGGTGATCCGGGGTGCGCTCCGCCTGTTCCTCGAACAATTGATGAATCGTTTTGTCCGAAGGATATTTGGCTTCCGTAGCGTTGAACACGCGCTGAATGTGCTCCTTCTCCTCCGCCGTGATCATCTCCAGCGAAGCAAGCGGCGCTTCAGGAGCCTGCACAATAGCGGCAAGCAATTGCTCGAAATGCTTCGCCATCCGTTCGATCGTTTCCCTTGTGTACAAGGCCGTCGAATATTCCATGCTTAGCTCCAAGCCTTCGCTGCCTTCCGTGACGTCCACGCTCAGGTCGAATTTCGCTACGGTATGCTCGGCCGGATACGGAGTTAGCCGCAGTCCATCAAGCTGAAGCTCTCCGGTTTCTTTGTTTTGCAGCGCAAACAGCGTATCGAACAGCGGGTTGCGGCTTAAGTCGCGAGCAGGCTGCGCTTTCTCCACCAGCTCTTCGAACGGATAGCTCTGATGCTCGTAGGCGCCCAGCATCGTTTCCTTCACTTCGTCCAGGAACGAACGGAACGTTTTCTCCCCGTCCGGGTAGCTGCGGATGGCCAGCGTGTTGACAAACATCCCGATGATCGGCTGCAAATCGCCATGCGTTCTTCCCGCAATCGGCGTGCCGACGACGATGTCTTCTTGACCCGTATATTTTTGCAGCAGCACCTTGTAGGCGGCCAGGAGGACCATGTACAGCGTCGCGCCGCTTTCCGCCGCGATCCGCTGCAGGCCTTCGCCAAGCTTCGGCTCCAGTTGAATCTGTAGCAGGCTTCCTTCGAACTTCCGCACCGCAGGACGCGGATAATCTGTCGGCAGTTCGAGTACGGGCAGCTCACCACGGAATACGTCCAGCCAGTAGGCCTCCTGCCGTTTCATCTGCTCCTGCTGCGCTTCGGACTGCCGCCATGCCGCATAGTCCTTGTACTGGATGCGCAGCGGCGCCAAGCTTTCTCCGTTGTACAAGCGGCCGAACTCTTCGGTCAGCACGTCGGTCGAGACGCCGTCGGAGACGATGTGGTGCATATCCAGCAGCAGAATGTGCCGGTCCTCCGCCAGCTCGACCAAGCCTACGCGCAGCAGCGGTGGCTTCGCCAAGTCAAACGTGCGCACGAATCCGCGTACGATCTCCCCGGCTTCTCCCTCGCTCGCCCGATAGTGCTCGACGGCGAAATCCACTTCCTTGTACACCCGCTGCACCGGCTCGCCGTTCACCAGCTCGAAACCCGTGCGCAGCGTCTCGTGCCGTGCGATCAGTTGACGGAACGCTTCCTCCAAACGCCCGTGGTCCAGCGCTCCTTCGAGCACCAGCCTTTCCGGCATGTTGTAGGTTTGCTCCGCTCCTTCCAGTTGTTGCAGGATGTAGAGACGCTTCTGCGCGGAAGATACCGGATAGCACTCCCTCTCCTCGACCGTCGGGATCGAGACATACGCTTGCTCTTCCATCCGGGCAATCGCTTGGGCCATCTCTTCCACCGTCGAGCAGCGGAACACGTCCCGCAGCGGAAGCTCCACGTTCATCTCCTTGTGCACCTTGCCGACAAGCATCGTCGCGCGCAGGGAGTGGCCGCCCAGCTCGAAGAAGTTGTCCTTCACGCCGACCTTCTCCAGCCCGAGCACTTCCTGCCAGATGCTTGCCAGCTTCGCTTCCTGCGGCGTCCGAGCCGCGACGTATTCCATCCCCGTCTGCATGCTCGCATCCGGCGACGGCAGCGCTTTGCGGTCGATCTTCCCGTTCGCCGTCAGCGGCAGCTGCTCCAGCTGCACGAAGTACGACGGGATCATGTATCCCGGCAGCTCCTGCGACAGGCTGCTCCGCAGCTCGCTCAGCTTCAGCTCGCTCTCCGCCGTAAAGTACGCGCACAGCACCTTCTGGCCTTTTGCGTCCTCCCGCACGACGACGACCGCTTCCCGCACGCCTTCCGCTTTTAGCAGCTGCGTCTCGATCTCGCCCGTCTCGATCCGGTATCCCCGGATTTTCGCCTGGTTGTCGATCCGCCCGATAAAGTCTACGTTGCCGTCCGGCATCCACCGCGCCAAGTCCCCTGTCCGGTACAAACGCTCGCCTTCCACAAACGGGCTGTCCACAAACTTCTCTTCCGTCAGCTCCGGACGGTTCAGGTAGCCTCGCGCCACCCCGATGCCGCCGATGCACAGCTCGCCCAGCACGCCCACAGGCACCGGATTCAAGTGTGCGTCGACGATGTAGAACTTGGCGTTCAGGCCCGCTTTCCCGATCGGCACGTTCCCCGCCTCCGGCAGCTTGGCCAGCAGCTCGTCGTACAAGCTCGAATCGATCGCCGCTTCCGTTACCCCGTACGCGTTGATGATTCGGAATTGCGTTCCGAAGCGCTCCTGAAGCACCCGGTAGTCTGTCACGCTGCAGCTGTCCGAGCTTGTGATCAGCAGTTCCATCGAGCTCATGTCGAGCCCGTGTTCTGCCACATAGTCCATGAACGGGATGATAAGCGCCGGCGTCGATTCGAAGATCGTGATCTTCTCTTCGCTGATCCAGTAATGCAGACGGGCCGGATCGATCCGGTCGTCTTTCGGGCAGATAACCATCGTGCCGCCGTTGTACAGCGTCCGCGCGATGTCTCCCACGAACACGTCGAATGAGAAGCTCGCTAACTGCAGCAGCCGTACCGGGAATTGATCCAGACGATACTCCCGGCGGTATCCTGCCGCCGTATTGAGCAGGCTCCGGTGCTCGATCATCACGCCTTTCGGGCGTCCCGTCGTCCCTGACGTATAGATCACGTAGGCCAGATCGTGCGGCTCGTTCACGTTCGCCACGTTCGACGCGTCTTCGGCATACGCCGCCTCGTCGTCCAGGCAAAGCACCGCTTGCAGCGTCGGCTCTCCCTGTACCCATTGCTGCGCACGCTCCAGCAGGTGCGTTTGCGTCAGCAGCACCGAGGCTGCGCTGTCCTCCAGCATGAACTGAATGCGGTCGGACGGATAATCCGGGTCCAGCGGCACGTAAGCGCCGCCCGCTTTCCATACCGCCAGCGCGCCGACGAGCAGCTCGGCCGAACGGTCGGCCAAAATGCCCACCAGTTGGTTCGGCTGCACGCCTTGAGCCCGCAGCGTGCGCGCCAGACGGTTCGCATGTTCGTTCAGCTCCCGGTACGTCAGCCGGTCGTTTTCGTAAACGACCGCGGCGGCTTCCGGCGTACGCTCCGCCTGCTTCTCGAACAGCGCGTGGAACGCTTCGTTCTCCGGCGCATCCGGCGCGGCCGGGTTGAACACGTGCACGATCTGCGCCTTCTCTTCCGCCGTCAGGATGCCCAGCGATGCGATTTTTGCCGCAGGATCGTTGACGATGGCCGTCAGCAATTGCTCGAAGTGCTTCGCCATCCGTTCGATCGTCTCCCGCTTGTACAACGCGGTTGCGTATTCGAGACTGCACTCCAGACCTTCGCTGTCCTCCATCACGTCGAGGCTCAGGTCGAATTTCGACATGCCGTACTCGGTCGGGTACGGTGTCAGGTGAAGTCCCGGAAGATGCATCTCTTTGTTTTCCGTGTTTTGCAAGGAAAACATCGTGTCAAAGAGCGGATTGCGGCTCAAATCCCGAGCCATTTGCAGCTTGTCCACCAGCTCTTCAAACGGATAAGTCTGGTGTTCAAACGCGCCAAGCGTCGTTTCCTTCACGTCCTCCAGGTACGAAAGGAACGTTTTGTCCGCTGCCGGATAGTTGCGGATCGCCAGCGTGTTGACGAACATCCCGATCAGCGGTTGCAGATCCGCATGGGTTCTGCCTGCAATCGGCGTTCCGACGACGACGTCCTCCTGAGCGGTGTACTTTTGCAGCAGCACTGTATAGGTGGCCAGCAGCACCATGTATAGCGTCGCGCCGCTTTCCGCAGCTATTCGCTTCAGCCCTTCGCTTATTTCCGAGTTCATGCGGAAATCAAGCGTATCGCCGGCATAGCTCTGCACGGCAGGGCGGGCATAATCCGTCGGCATTTCGAGCACCGGCAGCTCCCCGCGGAACGCTTCGAGCCAGTACGCCTCCTGGCGCTTCAACTGCTCTTTTTGCGCCTCGGACTGCTGCCATACGGCATAATCCTTGTACTGGATGCGCAGCCCCGGCAGCTCCTCCCCGCTATACAGCCGGGCGAACTCTTCCACCAGAACATCCGCCGAGACGCCGTCGGAAACAATGTGATGCATATCCAGCATCAGGATGTGCCGCTCAGGCGCCAGCTCGATCAAGCCTACCCGCAGAAGAGGCGGCTTCGCCAGATCAAACGGACGGATAAAGTCGCGCACGATCGTTTTGGCTTCTTCCTCGCCGGCTTGAACCGTTTCGACGGCAAAATCCACTTCCGGATAGATCCGCTGCATCGGTTCGCCGTCCACCAGCTCGAAGCCCGTCCGCAGCGTCTCGTGACGCGCAATCAGCTTGCGGAACGTCTCTTCGAACCGCTCGCGGTCCAGCGCCCCTTCGAGCCCCATCACGCCCGGCATGTTGTAGCTTTGGGCCGCGCCTTCCAGCTGATGCAGGATATAGAGCCGTTTCTGAGCCGAGGAAACCGGGTAGTATTCCCGTTCTTCGACAACAGGAATCGCATCGAACTCCTGCTGCTCCAACTGTCCGATCGCCTCGGCCAATTGCTCGACCGTCGGGAATTGGAAGATGTGCCGCAGCGGAAGCTCCATATTCAGTTCCTTGCGCACCTTGCTCGCCAATGCCGTGGCACGCAGCGAATGTCCGCCAAGCTCGAAGAAGTTGTCCTTCACGCCCACCTTCTCCAGCCCGAGCACGTCCTGCCAAATGTGCGCCAGCTTGGCTTCCGTCGGCGTCCGCGGCACGACGTACTCGCCGCCCGCATGCATGCTTCCTTCCGGAGCAGGCAGCGCCTTGCGGTCGATTTTCCCGTTCGGCGTAAGCGGCATTTGCGCGAGCTGTACGAAATACGACGGGATCATATAGTTCGGCAGCTCCTGCGACATCGCCAATCTCAGCTCGGCCGCCGTGAGTTCTTGTTGTGCTACAAAGTAGGCGACAAGCTGCTGCTGTCCATTTGCGTCCTCACGCGCGAGGACAATCGCTTCCTGAACGGCGTCGATCTTCGCCAGCTGCGTTTCCACTTCGCCAAGCTCGATCCGGTAGCCGCGAATTTTCACCTGATGGTCGATCCGGCCCATGTATTCGAGATTGCCATCCGGCAGCCAGCGGACCAGGTCGGCCGTCCGGTACATCCGCTCACCCGGCTCAAACGGATTGTCGACGAATTTTTCCGCCGTCAGCTCGGGACGGTTCAAGTACCCTCGCGCCAGCCCGACGCCAGAGATGCACAGCTCCCCGGCTACGCCGACTGGCAGCATCCGGTTGTGCGAATCCACGACGTAGATGCGATGGTTCGCAAGCGGCCGGCCAATCGGCACCGACTTCCGGTCTCCAAGACCATCCGACGCCGCGTCCCAAATCGACGCTACGATCGAGGCTTCCGTTGGCCCGTAGGCGTTGAAGTACAGAACCTTGTCCTTCCACTGCTGGACGAATTCGACCGAAGCCGCTGAACCGCCTGTGATCAGCTTCTTCAGGCTTGGCATCCGGTCCGGATTCAGATAAGCCGCGTAAGTCGGCGGCAGGATCGTCGCCGTGATGCCATTCTCGTTCATATAGCTCTCGAACAACGGATAATCGAGAATGGTCGTAGAAGTCGGAATATACAGCGTTGCGCCGAAGAACAACGCTTTGAAAATTTCCCAGCACGACGCGTCAAACGACAGGCTGGCAAACTGCACGACGCGATCTTGCTCCGTCATTTGCAGCGTGTTCGCAAACATCAGCTTCAGGCTGCATAGCCCGTGATGCTCGACCATAACCCCTTTCGGCTTGCCCGTCGTGCCCGACGTATAGATCACGTACGCCAGATGATTCGGTCCGACGACCGGCTCCAGATTCGAGCCGTCCGCATGATAGGCCTGCTCGTCGTCCACCGCCACAAGTGTCCCGGCAAACGATACGCGGTCCCGCAAATGACGCTGTGTCAGCAGCGCCTGCGCACCCGAATCTTCCAGCATGTACCGAATACGGTCCTCCGGATATTCCGGATCGATCGGGATATAGGCCCCGCCGGCTTTCATAATCGCCATCATGCCGACGACCATCTCCAGCGAGCGCTCGACCATAAGGCCGACCAGCTGATCCGGGCGTACTCCGGCATCTCGCAGCGTTCGCGCCATACGGTTCGCCTGCTCGTTCAGCTCCCCATACGTAAGCTGCGATTTCTCGAACACAACCGCCACCGCATCGGGATTGCGCAGCGCCTGCTCTTCGAACAGCCCGTGAATCGTCTGTTCTTGCTGGTATTCCGCCGCCGTATTGTTGAATACGTGAATAATCTCCGCTTTCTCCGCCTCGGTCACCAGCTCCAGCGTACTTACGGGAGCTTCCGGGTTGGCTGTGACCTGCTCAAGCACATGGATGAGATGTCCCATCAGCCGCTCCATGGCATAATGTTCGTACACGGACGCATTGTAATAGAAGCGGACGGCAAGCTCTTCTCCCGGCATAACAACCAGGGTAAAGTCATAGTTCGTTTGTTCCGCGATGTCGACATCCGTAATCGCAAGCTTTCCGTCCTCATCGCTGCCCGCCTGCTCGATCTGCTCGTCCATCGGGAAGTTCTCGAAGGCCATAATATGGCCGATCAGATCCTGCTTTTGGGCGCTCTGCGCCTGAATTTCGTACAGCGGATAGTAATCGTAGCGTCCCGACTCCAAAGCCGCTTCCTGCACGCGCTTCATCACGTCGGCAAAGCTTTGCTCCGCCTCGCAAGAGACGCGGACCGGAATCGTGTTAATGAACAGCCCGATCATCTCTTCGATTCCCGCGATCTCCGCGGATCTGCCTGAAACGACGCTGCCGAATACCGCATCGTCCGTTCCGTTATATTTCTGCAATATAATGCCCCAAGCCGCCTGCATCAACGTATTCACGGTCACCTGATGCTGCTTGGCAATTCGGCTCATCCGTTCGGTTAAGCTCTTGCCCAGCGGGCGGAGAATATTCGCTTCCGTATACTCCCCGTTCTTGTTGTGCAATTTGCCTTGAGGCAGCGTCGTCTGGCTGTCGTACCCTGCCAAGAACCCGGTCCAATAACGGGCTGCCGCTTCCATATCCTGCTTCTCCAGCCATTCGATATAATGGCTGTAGGACGGAGCCGTCGGCCGTTCGGACAAATCGTGGCGCAGGTAAGCCTCGTACGTGTCGAACAGCTCTTTGGCGATCAGAGGCAAGCACCAGCCGTCCATCAGGATATGATGGAAGCTCCAAAGCACATGGAAGCTTTCTTCCTGTGTGCGGACAACTTTCACCCGCATCAGCGCATCCTGCTCCAGATCGAAGCCCCGGGTCTTGTCGTCATTCACCAGTTGATCGAGATACGCGCTCCACTGGGCCTCTGCCAAATGACGCAGGTCTTCGTAAGCAAACTCGACCGGCTTGTAGCGGTAGACAATCTGCAGCGGTTCCCCTCTCCAGCCACTGTGGAAGTTGGTGCGCAGCACGGCATGCCGCGCCGCCAACTCGTCCCAGCTTCGGGAGAACAGCTCGATGTTCAGAGCGCCTTGTACGTTAAACAGCGTCTGCTCGATATACGCGCCGCCATGTCGGTTCAAGGTATTGTGGAACCACATCCCTTTTTGCATCGGCGTGAGCGCATAGATGTTCTCGAGGTCCCCGAGATACGGCGTTTGTCCGGAAATTTGCTCAAGCTCCTCCACGCTCAGGCCTTTGAATTGAACGTCGCTCGGCGTCAATTCCGCCCGTTCTTTCGAAACGCAATGCGCGATAATGGCGCGCAGGCTTTCCCGAAGCGAAGCGGCCAGACGCTCCATCGTCTCCCGGCGGTATTCCTTGCCGTTGTAGCTCAGCTCGAGCGACAGCGTTCCGTCTGCAATCATGCCGTTGATGTCCAGCGCGAAGCTTCGCTTTTGCCGGTCGCTCGACTGCTTGCCGCCCGTATGCGCCGATACTCCGATGTCGCCGTTTTGCAAATCCCGATCGAATTGTCCGAGATAGTTGAAGCTGACTTCTGGCTCCGCGCCCCATGCAATATCGTTCTTAACCACAGACAAGTACCGGCATATGCCGTAACCGATCCCTTTATTCGGGATTCCACGCAGGTCTTCTTTCGTTTTCTTGAGCAAGTAGGATATGTCTTTACCTTGCTCCAGTTCAAGCACAACCGGATATTTGCTCGTAAACCAGCCTACGGTGCGCGTAATATCGATATCCGTCATGATGGATTCCCGGCCGTGGCCTTCCAGATTCACCAGCACACGGTCAAGGCCGCTCCACTTCTGTACGGCCATCCCCAGCGCCGCCAGCAAAATATCGTTCATTTCGGTATTGTACGCGCGATGGACGCCCTTCAACAGCTGCTCCGTTTCCTCGCGGGTCCACTCCATCGAGATGGATTCGCTATCCTGCTGCAAGGAAACGTCCACTTGCTCGTCCTTGGGCAGCGGCTGTACCTCCGTTTGCGCGATGCGCTTCCAATAGGCCAGCTCGCGCTCAATAACCGGACTTTGCGCGTACGCCGCAAGCTGCTCGGACCAAGTGCGGTACGCATCCGTTTTCGCCGGAAAACGAAGCTCTTCTCCTTTGACAGCCTGCTCGTAGCCGTTCGCGAGATCCTCCAGCAAAATGCGCCACGATACGCCGTCTACCACGCCATGGTGGATGACGATCAGCAGATGGTCGCCGTCTGCGCATTGGAACAGCCCCGCTTTGACAAACGGTCCCGCTTCCAGATCGATGCGGCTCTGAATTTCGTTCGCTTTGGCTTCGACCGCTTGCGCGGACTCCTCGATTCCTTTGAGATCCACCACTTCCAGACCGTAAAGCTCGCCTTCCCCGACAGCCCGGTTCCATGCAGTGAAGCCGCTCTCCGACTTGTGGAATACGACACGCAGCGCATCGTGATGCTCCACAAGCTTCCGCAGCACCTTGTGAATCGCCGCTTCGTCGAAGCCGTCCTTGCGGTGCAGCATGACCGATTGGTTAAAATGATGCGGCTCGGCAAACTGCTGCTCGAAGAACCAATGCTGGATCGGCGTCAGCGCGACGTCGCCGCTTACTTCCCCTTGGTCGGCCATCCGCGCCACCGGACGGATATGCTTGCTCAGCTGCGCGACGGTCGGATATTTGAACAAGTCGCGGATTTCCAGCTTGTACCCGGCCTGATGCAGGCGGGACGAGACTTGAATCGATTTGATCGAATCTCCGCCCAGCTCGAAGAAATGATCCGTCGCTCCGACGCGTTCCGCGCCCAGCACGGCCCGCCATACGTCAGCGAGCACTTTTTCCTCCTCGCTCCGGGGCGCGACGTAGTCGGCTCCCGCCGAAGCGTTTCCTTGCGGAGCAGGCAGCACCTTGCGGTCGATCTTCCCGTTCGGTGTCAATGGCATCCGTTCCAGCTGCACGAAGTGCGACGGGATCATATACCCCGGCAGCTCGCCGGACAGCTCCCCTCTCAGCTCGCCCACCGTCATCGTCCGGTCGGCCACGAAGTAGGCGCAGAGCTGCTTTTGTCCGCTTGCGTCATCATGCGCGATGACAATCGCTTCCTGAACGGACGCGACCTTCAGCAGCTGCTCTTCGATCTCGCCCAGCTCGATCCGGTAGCCACGGATTTTGACCTGATGGTCGATCCGGCCCAGGTACTCGATCGTTCCGTCCGGCAGCCACTTGGCCAAATCGCCCGTCCGGTACATCCGCTCGCCCGGCTCGAATGGATTGTCCACGAACTTCTCCGCCGTCAGATCGGGACGGTTCAAATAGCCCCGCGCCAACCCAACGCCTGCAACACACAGCTCGCCAGCCACGCCGACGGGCACCGGTTGATGATGCGCATCGACAATATAAATCCGGTGATTGACGATAGGACCTCCGATCGGCACCAACTTCAATTGGCCGATGTCTTCGGTCGAAGGCGTCCAAATGGTCGTGCAGATCGAGTCCTCCGTCGGACCGTAGGCGTTGAAATATTTCACTTTATCTTTCCACTGCTGTAGCAGCTCCAAGGATGATGCGGAGCCTGCCGTGATCAGCTTTTTGAAGCCCGGCATATGGTCCGGGTTTAGGTAGACCGCATAGGTCGGCGGCAGCGTAGCGGTCGTAATGCCGTTATCGCTCATGTACCGCTCGAACCATTGGTAATCCAGAATCGTTTCCTTCGTCGGGATGTACAAGGTCGCACCGAAGAACAGAGTTTGGAATACTTCCCAGCACGATGCGTCGAACGACAAGCTGGCGAATTGAACAACCCGGTCCTGTCCGGTCATTTGCAAGGTGTTCGCAAACATCTGCTTCAGACTGCACAGCCCGTGATGCTCGAGCATTACCCCTTTTGGCTTACCGGTCGTCCCCGACGTATAAATGATATACGCCAAATCGTTCGGACCCGCGGCGGACTCCAGGTTCGAGCCGTCCCCGGCGTATGCCTGCTCGTCATCCACCGTGACAACGGTCCCGGCAAACGAAACGCGCTCCTGCAAACGACGCTGGGCCAACAGCACTTGCGCGCCCGAATCTTCCAGCATGTAGCTGATGCGGTCTTCCGGATATTCCGGATCGATCGGCACGTAGGCACCCCCGGCTTTCAGGACGGCAAACATGCCGACGACCATTTCCAAAGAGCGCTCAAGCATAAGTCCGACAGGCTGGTCCGTCTGCACACCCAGTGCCTGCAAGGTGCGTGCCAGCCGGTTCGCCCGTTCGTTCAATTCCCGGTACGTCAGCTGTTGGCCTTCGAAGACGACGGCCGGATGATCCGGCGTGCGTTCCGCCTGTTCCTCGAATAATTGGTGGATCGCTTTGTCCGCTTCATAGTCCGCCGCCGTAGCGTTGAACACATGATGAAGCTGTGTCTGCTCCGCCGCCGTCAGCATGTCCAACCCGGCAATCGGCGCTTCCGAAGCCTTCGCGATCGCAGTGAGCAATTGCTCCAAATGCTTCGACATGCGTTCGATCGTTTCCCGTGCATACAAGGAAGTCGCGTATTCGAAGCTGCATTCCAGCCCGCTGCCGGTTTCCGTCACGTCCAGCGTCAGATCGAATCTCGCGATCGTATTGCCGCTCGGATACGGAGCCAGCCTGAGCCCATCAAGCTGGAGCTCCTGGTTTTCCGTATTTTGCAGCACGAACATCGCGTCAAAAATCGGGTTGCGGCTCAAGTCGCGAGGCACCTGCAGCTTCTCCACCAGCTCCTCAAACGGGTAGCTCTGGTGCTCGTAGGCTCCCAGGGTCGTTTCCTTCACTTCCTCCAGGAATGAACGGAACGTCTTCCCGCCAGCCGGATAATTGCGGATCGCCAGCGTGTTGACAAACATCCCGATGAGCGGCTGCAAATCGCCATGCGTTCTTCCCGCGATCGGCGTGCCGATGACGATGTCTTCCTGACCCGTATATTTTTGCAGCATCACGTTGTACGCAGCCAGCAAAACCATGTACAGCGTCGCTCCGCTTTCTGCCGCAACCCGCTTCAAGGCTTCGTTCAGCCCCGCGTCCAGGCGGAAGGAAAGTGTGCTTCCTTCGAACCTCCGCACCGCAGGGCGCGGATAATCCGTCGGCATCTCAAGCACGGGCAATTCGCCCCGGAACATGTCCAGCCAATAGGCCTCCTGCCGTTTCACCTGCTCCTGCTGCGCCTCGGACTGCTGCCATACCGCAAAGTCCTTGTATTGAATGCGCAGCGGCAGCAGGTTTTCCCCGTTGTACAACCGCCCGAACTCTTCGGTCAGCACATCCGTCGACATGCCGTCGGAGACGATATGGTGCATATCCAGCAGCAGGATGTGTCGGTCCTTCGCCAGCTCGACCAAGCCTACGCGCAGCAGCGGCGGCTTCGCCAAGTCAAACGTGCGCACGAATCCGCGTACGATTTCCCCGGCTTCTCCCTCGCTCGCCCGATAATGCTCGACGGCGAAGTCCACTTCCTTGTACACCCGCTGCACCGGCTCGCCGTTCACCAGCTCGAAGCCCGTGCGCAGCGTCTCGTGCCGCGCAATCAGTTGACGGAACGCTTCCTCCAACCGCCCGCGGTCCAGCGTCCCTTCGAGCACCAGCTCGCCGGTCATATTGTAGCTTTGTTCCGCTCCTTCCAACTGGTGCAGGATGTAGAGACGCTTCTGCGCGGAAGATACCGGATAGCACTCCCTCTCCTCGACCGTCGGGATCGAGACATACGCTTGCTCTTCCATCCGGGCAATCGCTTGGGCCATCTCTTCCACCGTCGAGCAGCGGAACACGTCCCGCAGCGGAAGCTCCACGTTCATCTCCTTGTGCACCTTGCCGACCAACATCGTCGCGCGCAGGGAGTGCCCGCCCAGCTCGAAGAAGTTGTCCTTCACGCCGACCTTCTCCAGCCCGAGCACTTCCTGCCAGATGCTTGCCAGCTTCGCTTCCTGCGGCGTCCGAGCCGCGACGTATTCCATCCCCGTCTGCATGCTCGCATCCGGCGACGGCAGCGCTTTGCGGTCGATCTTCCCGTTCGCCGTCAGCGGCAGCTGCTCCAGCTGCACGAAGTACGACGGGATCATGTATCCCGGCAGCTCCTGCGACAGGCTGCTCCGCAGCTCGCTCAGCTTCAGCTCGCTCTCCGCCGTGAAGTACGCGCACAGCACCTTCTGGCCTTTCGCATCCTCCCGCACGACGACGACCGCTTCCCGCACGCCTTCCGCTTTCAGCAGCTGCGTCTCGATCTCGCCCGTCTCGATCCGGTATCCCCGGATTTTCGCCTGGTTGTCGATCCGGCCGATGAAGTCCACGTTGCCGTCCGGCATCCACCGCGCCAAGTCCCCTGTCCGGTACAAACGCTCGCCTTCGACAAACGGGCTGTCTACGAATTTCTCTTCCGTCAGCTCCGGACGGTTCAGGTAGCCTCGCGCCACCCCGATACCACCGATGCACAGCTCGCCCAGCACGCCCGCAGGCACTGGATTCAAGTGCGCGTCAACGATGTAGAACTTGGCGTTCAGCGCCGCTTTCCCGATTGGCACGTTCCCCGCCTCCGGCAGCTTGGCCAGCGGCTCGTCGTACAAGCTCGAATCGATCGCCGCTTCCGTTACCCCGTACGCGTTGATGATTCTAAACTGCCCGTCGAAGCGCTCTTGCAGCACCCGGTAGTCCGTCACGCTGCAGCTGTCGGAGCTTGTGATCAGCAGCTCCATCGAGCTCATGTCCAGCCCGTGTTCTGCCACATAGTCCATGAACGGGACGATAAGCGCCGGCGTCGATTCGAAGATCGTGATCTTTTCTTCGCTGATCCAGTAATGCAAACGGGCCGGATCGATCCGGTCGTCTTTCGGGCAGATGACCATCGTGCCGCCGTTGTACAGCGTCCGCGCGATGTCTCCCACGAACACGTCAAACGAGAAGCTCGCTAGTTGCAGCAGCCGTACCGGGAACTGGTCCAGACGATACTCCCGGCGGTATCCTGCCGCCGTATTGACCAGGCTCCGGTGCTCGATCATCACGCCTTTCGGGCGTCCCGTCGTCCCCGACGTATAGATCACGTAGGCCAGATCGTGCGGATCGTTCACGTTCGCCACGTTCGACGCGTCTTCGGCATACGCCGCCTCGTCGTCCAGGCAAAGCACCGCTTGCAGCGTCGGCTCTCCCTGCACCCATTGCTGCGCGCGCTCCTGCAGGTGCGTCTGCGTCAGCAGCACCGAGGCTGCGCTGTCCTCCAGCATGAACTGGATGCGGTCGGACGGATAATCCGGGTCCAGCGGCACATAAGCTCCGCCCGCTTTCCAGACCGCCAGCGCGCCGACGAGCAGCTCGGCCGAACGGTCGGCCAAAATGCCCACCAGTTGGTTCGGCTGCACGCCTTGAGCCCGCAGTGTGCGCGCCAGACGGTTCGCCCGTTCGTTCAGCTCCCGGTACGTCAGCCGGTCGCTTTCGTAATTGACCGCGGCGGCTTCCGGCGTGCGCTCCGCCTGCTTCTCGAACAGCGCGTGGAACGCTTCGTTCTCCGGCGCATCCGGCGCGGCCGGGTTGAACACGTGCACGACCTGCGCCTTCTCTTCCGCCGTCAGGATGCCCAGCGATGCGATTTTTGCCGCAGGATCGTTGACGATGGCCGTCAGCAATTGCTCGAAGTGCTTCGCCATCCGTTCGATCGTCTCCCGCTTGTACAACGCGGTTGCGTATTCGATTCCGCAAAGGAAGCCGTCGCCGCTTTCCATGATGTCCAAGCTCAGATCGAATTTCGACGTATGCTCTTCAACCGGGTACGGCGTCAGCTGCAAGCCCGGCAGGCGAAACTCCTTGTTCTCCGTATTTTGCAGAGTAAACATCGTGTCAAAGAGCGGGTTGCGGCTCAAATCGCGAGCCAGCTTCAGCTTGTCCACCAGCTCTTCGAACGGGTAATCCTGGCGCTCGAACGCGCCCAGCGTCGTTTCCTTCACTTCGTCCAAATACGAGAGGAACGTTTTGTCCGCCGTCGGATAGTTGCGGATCGCCAGCGTATTGACGAACATCCCGATTAGCGGCTGCAAATCGCCGTGCGTTCTGCCCGCAATCGGCGTGCCGACGACGACGTCCTCCTGGCCGGTGTACTTTTGCAGCAGAATTGTGTAAGCGGCAAGCAGCACCATGTACAGCGTCGCACCGCTCTCCACAGCGATTCGCTGCAAGCCTTCCCGTTGGTGCGCATCGAGCTCGAAGCGGAGCGCATTCCCCGCATAGCTCTGCACGGCAGGACGGGCGTAGTCCGTAGGCATTTCGAGCACCGGCAGCTCGCCGCGGAATACCTCAAGCCAGTACGCCTCCTGACGCTTCAACTGCTCTTTTTGCGCCTCGGACTGCTGCCATACGGCGTAATCCTTGTACTGGATGCGCAGCGCCGGCAGCTCTTCTCCGCCGTACAGACGGGCGAATTCTTCCACCAGAACATCCATGGAAATGCCGTCGGAAACGATATGGTGCGTGTCGAACATCAAGAGATGGCGTTCGGGTGCCAGCTCGATCAAACCTACCCGCAAGAGCGGCGGCTTTGCCAAGTCGAAGGCGCGAATAAATTGCTTCACCGCTGCGTCGGCTTCTTCCTCGCTCGCCCGGATATGCTCGACTGCAAACACCACTTCGGGGTAGATCCGCTGCATCGGCTCCCCGCCTACCATCTCGAAGGCGGTTCGCAGCGTCTCATGCCGCGCGACCAACGCCTGGAATGCTTCCTCCAGCCGCCCGCGGTCCAGCGCTCCTTCGAGCAGCGTCACGCCCGGCATGTTGTAGCTTTGCTCGGCCCCTTCCAGCTGGTGCAAAATGTAGAGCCGCTTTTGCGCGGACGATAGCGGATAAACCTCCCGCGCTTCCGCGGCAGGAATCGAGCTGTACGCCTGCTCGCCCATTCCGCTGATGGCTTCGGCCAGCTTTTCGACCGTAGGATACCGGAATACGTCTCGCAGCGGCAGGCTGACGTTCAGCTCTTTATGAAGCCGGCTGACCATGGTCGTCGCGCGCAGCGAATGGCCGCCAAGCTCAAAGAAACTGTCTTTTACACTTATTTTTTCTATCTTAAGAATTTCTTGCCATATCTTAACGATTCCGGCTTCCAGCTCAGTCCGTGGCTCCACGAACTCCACGCCGGTCTGCATGCTTTCCTCCGGAGCAGGCAGCGCCCTGCGGTCGATCTTCCCGTTCGGCGTCAGTGGCATCCGCTCCAGCGGCACGAAGTGCGACGGGATCATATAGTTCGGCAGCTCCTGCGATAATGCCGCTCTCAGCTCGCTGACCGTCAGCTCCCGCTCCGCTACGAAGTAGGCGCACAGCTGTTTCTGTCCGCTTTCGTCTTCGCGCGCGATGACCGTCGCTTCTTTCACGCTCGCGACTTTCAACAACTGCTCTTCGATCTCGCCAAGCTCGATCCGGTAGCCCCGGATTTTCACCTGCTCGTCGATCCGGCCTTTGTATTCCAGCGTTCCGTCCGGCAGCCATCTTGCCAGGTCTCCCGTCCGGTAGCACCGCTCGCCGGGGCGGATGGAAATTTCCACAAACTTCTCCGCCGTCAGCTCCGGTCGGTTCAAATACCCGCGTGCGACACCGTCTCCGCCTACGATCAGCTCGCCCCATACCCCGACCGGCAGCAGGTTCAGCTTGCTGTCCACGATGTACGCCGTAGAGTTGTTGATCGGCTTGCCGATCGGCACCGCTTCCTTCTGCTCACCGACGATCGTATGCGTCGTGGAAAACGTCGTATTTTCCGTCGGACCGTATCCGTTGACGATGCTGAGTCCCGCATACTCGCGCAGCACCCGGTTGATATGCGGTACGGAGAGCACGTCGCCACCGACGATCAAGGTTTTCAGTCCCGCGAACATTCCACTGTCCTGCTGCGAAAGCTGGTTATACAGCGCTGCCGTCAGCCACATCGTGTTGATGCCGTACTGCTGAATCGCCTTTTTCAGGCTCGCAGCGTCCAGAATCGTTTCGTTGCGCACCACGTACAGTCTTCCGCCGTTCAGCAGCGCGCCCCATATTTCGAAGGTCGAAGCGTCGAATACAACCGCGCCCGTCTGCAAAATATGCGTCTGTTCGTTCAGCTTCGCATAATTGGTATTTTTCACCAGACGCACGACGTTCCGGTGCTCGACCATAACGCCTTTCGGCTTGCCCGTCGTTCCCGACGTGTAGATCACGTAGGTCAAATGCTCCGGACCGTTGACAGGCTCAAGGTTGGAGCCGTCTTGGTGGTAGGCTTCCTCATCGTTCAAATTCACAAACTTGCCCGCAAACGGCGCGCGGTCCAGCAGATGCTCCTGGGCGAGCAGCAGCTTCATGCCTGAGTCCTCCAGCATGTACCGAATGCGCTCTTCCGGATATTCCGGATCGATCGGCACATACGCCCCGCCGGCTTTCAGAATGCCCATAATGCCCACGATCATGTCGAGCGAACGTTCCACCATAATACCGACCAGTTGGTCCGCCTGCACGCCCGCGTTCCGCAGCGTTCTTGCCAAGCGATTGGCGCGCTCGTTCAGCTCGCCGTACGTCAGCTGCCGGTCTTCGAAGGCAACCGCCATCGCATCCGGACGGCGCTCCGCCTGCTCCTCGAACAAGCGGTGGATCGTGGTGTCCCGGGGATAATCCGTGCCGGTTTGGTTGAATGCGTCCAGCAGTTGATGCTTCTCGGCCTCTGACAACAAATCGGCCTGCTCCAGAGCGAGATCGGGCTGGAACAAAACGACGGAAAACAACCGGTTTAAGTGATCGACTGCCTGCTTAATGAACGATTCGGTATACAGATTCCCGTTATATGTTAAATGAAGGCGGACCTCATCCTTTTTCAATTCGAAATCGAATAAAACATCCGACACCGCGCTTTGCCGATAATCGGTAATGTGAAGCTGCTTCAACGCAACCAGCGTGTTAACGACAGGCACGCCGTCCGCATATTGCAGCTCCAGGCGCTCCGTCATCAAGCGGAACGGAACGTTCTGATGATTTATGGCTGACGTAACCGAGGTTTTCGCTTCGCCAAGCAAAGCTTTAAAGGTGCTGTCATCGCGGACTTCTTCCCTGAGAATCACCAGGTGGTTGACAGGACGCCGGGCCTCGTTCAGCTTGGTGACGACAGGCATCCCCACCAAAATCGAGCTGCTGCTCGTATATTTGTATAGTAAGCTTTGAACTCCCGACAACAAAATCATATAGGCCGGCAAAGGCGCGCCTTTGCTCATTTGAATGATCCGCTCGGAGACCTCTTTAGACAATGCGGTGGACATTGTCCGGACAAGGGCTGGAGCTTGATTCTGAGCTTTGCTGTAAGGAAGTGCCGTAGGCGGGTTTTCTTCACCTTCGAATACCTTGTTCCAGAACGTGGTTTCTCTCTCGAATGCTACCTTCATCACTTCTCTGTATCTCCTTCCATAAGTAGAAAGTCCGGGTTCGTCAGAATACAAAATCGATAGCGTCGGCCGAAATCTCTTCCTGCTCCGTGTTTCCGTTCAAGGCAATATCCTTGATCAGGGTATAAGGACGCTCACACATCTGGGAAACGATCCCCACGAAATCTTGAGCAAAATTATCAATCATATTTTGGGTAAACAGTTTCGTGCAGTATTCAAAAAGACCGTTCAGCGCGTCGTTTTCCAACGTAATTTCCAAGGTCAGATCGAATTTGGCAATCGTATGTTTAAACGAATAAGCTTCTGCGGGCAGATCGCCGAAATGAGTAATGGGGTCGTCCGCATTTTGCAGCACAAACATCGTATCGAACAACGGATTTCGTCCCTGATCCCACGCGACCTGTACTTTTTCGAGCAGCCCCTCCAGCGGATAATCCTGATTATCGAAGACCTGAAGCGTCGTTTCCTTGATCTCCTCGATATAGGAGAGGAACGGCTTGTCACCCGCCGGATAACTGCGGATCGCGAGCGAGTTGACGAACATTCCGACGATTGGCTCCACATCGGCATGCGTTCTGCCCGCTACCGGCGTGCCGACGATCACGTCCCCCTGCCCCGAATATTTATGCAGCAATATCGTATAGGCCGCCAGCAGCAGCATATATAACGTAGCACCGGTATCTTCGGCGATTTGCTGCAATCTTTCCGCCTTCGATTTGTCCATGACAAAACGAAGCTCGTCCCCCTCATAGCTGCGCTCGGATGGTCTCGCGTAGTCCGTCGGCAGCTCCAGCACGGGAAGCTCGCCGTCCAACATGCCCATCCAATATGCCTCCTGCCGTTGCATCCGTTCGCGCTGCGCAGCGGATTGCTGCCACACGGCATAATCCTTGTACTGCACCCGCAAAGGCGGCAGCTCTTCCCCACGGTACAGCCGGACCAGTTCGTCCAGTAAAATGTTCATGGAGATCCCGTCGGAAACGATGTGATGCACGTCGAAGAGCAAAATTTGCCGTTCCCGGCCGAGCGAAATCAGACCTGCCCGAAGCAACGGCGGACGCTCCAAATCGAACGGACGGACATATTGCTGGATAAACTCGCCGGCTTCCTCTTCGCTCGCGTATCCGCTCTCCAGCGCAAACTCCACTTCGCGGTATACGCGCTGCATCGTGTCCCCGTTCACCAGCTCAAAGCCCGTACGCAAAGCCTCATGCCGTGCAATCAATCCGCGAAAAGCTTGCTCCACGCGCCCGTGGTCCAGCTGACCGTCAATGATCAGCGCGACGGGCATATTGTAAATGTGCTCCGCTCCGTCCAATTGACGCAAAATATAAAGCCGCTTTTGCGCGGAAGATACCGGGTAGTATTCCCTTTCCTCGACGGCAGGGATCGATTCGTACAGACTCTCTTCCATCCGGGCGATCGCCTGGGCCATTTCCCCCATCGTAGAGAAGCGGAACACGTCCCGCATCGGGAAATCGACATTCATTTCTTTCTGAATTTTGCTCGCCAGAATGGTTGCGCGCAGCGAATGGCCGCCGAGATCGAAGAAATTATCGTTCAAGCCGATCTTCTCCAGGCCGAGCACGTCCTGCCAGATCCCGGCCAGCTTAATTTCCTGCGGCGTGTCCGGCGCTTCGTACTCCGTTCCGGTCTGCGCGGTTCCCTCCGGAACCGGCAGCGCCTTCCGGTCGATCTTGCCGTTCGGTGTCAGAGGCAGCCTCTCCAGCCGCATCAAGCGCGAGGGAACCATGTGCGCAGGCAAGGTTTGTTTCAAATAAGTCTGAAGCTCCTCCAGCTTGAACGTTTCTTCGGCTGCGGCGTAGCCTACCAAATATTTTTGCCCCCGCTCGTCCGTCCGATCGACCACGATGGCCTGCCTGACGCCATCGAAACGCAGCATCGCGCTTTCGATCTCGCCGAGTTCAATACGGAAACCGCGGATTTTCACCTGATAGTCGATCCGGCCGATAAAGTCAACGTTGCCGTCTTCCATCCAACGCGCCAAGTCTCCCGTACGGTACAAACGCTCGCCCGGGACGAACGGGCTATCCACAAATTTCTCTGCCGTCAGCTCGGGACGGTTCAAGTATCCGCGCGCCACTCCGATGCCGCCAATGCACAATTCTCCAAGAAATCCTACGGGCACGGGATTTATCTGCGGATCGACGATATAGAATTTGGCGTTCAGCCATGCTTTGCCGATCGGCACGCTGCCCGTATCCGGCAGCTTCGCGAGCGGTTCGTCGTAGAAGCTGGAATCGATGGCGGCCTCGGTGACGCCGTAAGCGTTAATAATGCGGAACGGCGAGCCGTAGCGCTCCTGCAGCACCCTGTAATCCGATACGCTGCAACTGTCCGAGCTCGTGATGAGCAGCTTCATCGAGCTCATATCCAGCCCGTTCTCGGCTACATAGTCCATGAAGGGAACGATCAGCGCCGGCGTCGACTCGAAGACGGTAATTCCGTATTCACGAATCCAGCCGTACATGCGGGCCGGATCGATCCGGTCCTCCTTCGGGCAAATGACCATCGTCCCACCGTTATACAGCGTCCGCGCCACGTCCCCGACGAACACGTCGAAGGAGAAGCTGGCGAGCTGCAGCAGCCGTACCGGGGACTCGTCAAATCGGTATTCCCGGCGGTAGGCGGCGGCCGTATTCGTCAGGCTGCGGTGCTCGACCATTACTCCCTTTGGACGGCCTGTCGTACCCGACGTATAGATCACGTAAGCCAGATCGTGCGGCTCGTTCACATTTGGCACGTTCGCCCGATCACCGGCATACACCGCTTCGTCATCAAGGCAGAGCACGGTTTGCAGCGCAGCTCCCTGTCCCAGCCAAGCCTGTACGCGCTCTTTGAGACCGGTCTGCGTCAGCAGCACGGTCGAAGCGCTGTCCTCCAGCATAAACTCGATGCGCTCCTGCGGATAATCGGGATCGAGCGGTACGTAGGCCCCTCCCGCTTTCCATACCGCCAGCACGCCGACGAGCGTTTCCGCCGAGCGGTCGGCCAATATGCCAACGATCGATTCCCGGCCAATCCCGCAGTCTCTCAACACACCCGCGAGCCGGTTCGCCCGCTCGTTCAGCTCTCCGTAGGTCAACTGCTTGTCCTTATCAACGACGGCGATGTGCTCCGGCGTCTTCGCGGCCTGCTCTTCGAAACGCACGTGCAGCATTTGCTCCTGCGAATCGTCAACAGCAGGGGGATTGAAGCGGGTCAGAATGTTTCCTCTCTCTTCGTCACTCAGCAGAGATAGCTCTCGAAGCGTCTGATCAGGGCAATCCAACATATGATTGACAATGGCGAGCAGTTGGTCGACCAGCCGGGACGCTTCGCCGTCGTCGTACAATTGGGCCCGGTAGCTGACGTGCAGATCGATCATACGATCGTCAATGGAATCGTATACGTCCACGAGAAAATCTCCCGCTTCATAGCCACCAAAACTAGGGGAATGCCGGACGCTCAGGCTATCGTAATGCTCATGCCGGAGCGGCAAGTATTCCATCGACACGCGGAATAAATCCTGAACCTCCTGCTTGTTCGGATAAACCTCCCTCAAGTCCTGAATGAGTTGGTTATAAGGGTACTTTTGGTGACGAAGATTCGACTTCTGTTCCTTGGAAACGTGTTGCAGCAAGGAAAGCAGCGATTGGTCCGGATCGACCGATATTCTGCCTGCAATCGTACTCGCAAACATCCCAAGCGTCTCTTTTTCCTTCTTGGAAGTTCGATTGGCCAAAATCGTCCCGACCGAAATGTCCTCATTCCCGGTCGCTTTATACAGATAGACGTACAATACGCTTAAAAACAAAGTAAACAAGCTTACGTTGTTTCGCTCGCTAAAGACCTGTAATTTCTCGTAAAAATCACCGCTAATGACGACGCTTTTTCTTTTGGCCTCGGTGCTCACGGCATGGGCGGAATACGATTTTACCCCCATGACCTCAGGCAAGGTGCGGAACTTGTCCAGCCAATACTCCTTATCTTTCTGGTAACGGTCCGACTTCCCGTATTCCTGATCGGCATAAATGTAATCAAGGTACGTGCTCTGCGCACCATGCGCCGGAACGTTGCCTTTCGCAATCTCTATATAATACTCCATGATCAGATGGAGCATCGTATCCGAAGATAAGCCATCCAAAATAATATGATTGAATTTACAAACGACCCAATGCTCGTTTTCGTTAACTTTCAGATTCACAATATGATACAACCGGGGCTCGAACATGCCGATGGGAATCCGGTTGAAACGATCCAGCCACGCTTCCGCTTCCGCATAGCCGTCAATCTCCGCATAATCGCATTCGGGAACGATATTCTCGGGCTCCTCGAACCATTGCATCGGCTCGTTATTTTCGAACGCAATCCGGATTCGAAACGCGTCATTTTGCCGGATAATATGATAAATCGCCTGTTTTAAAACGTCTACGTCAAGGGGTCCTCCCTGTATTTTCAAAGATTCAGAGAGCATGCTTAAGGTGGTATCCGGGTTCATCATTTCCGTGTACCAAATTCTTAGCTGCGCTTGCGTTAATGGAAATCGTTGCTTCGTATTCTCGCTCACATGGACACTCCCCTAGTCTAGAAATTCGTTAGTCAGACCACGCAACCCAAGGACGCAGCCGGTGCGCTCTTATGTGCCAGAAAGGGCGAACGCCCGCCGGCTGCCGAGCTTTCTATGCCGAATCGTTACCATTGTGGAATGACACGAACAAATGTACCCTAAAAACGGTTAATACTCGCCGGATTGCGCCACCTGCGGAACAAGCTGCAAGGAACCCAGCGATTTCACGAACGTGTCGAACGGCAGGATGGTCAGTTCTTCGGCAAAATCGCGTTCCTGCCCGCACACGGCCAGCTTGTACGGACCGTCCACAGGATACTGCTTGAACCAGTACTCCTTCAAATCCGGACTATGCAGCAGGACCGGATTGCCCTCCGATGTGACCCGGACCGCGAAACGGTCCAAAGGAAGAGAAAGTCCGACCCCTCTTTGCTTGATGAAGCTTTCCTTCAAGGTCCACAGATCGTAAAAATAAGGCAACCTCTCCACAAACGGACGCTGCTGCAAATCGTTTGCCTCTTCGGGAGCGAAATAATGATAGGACCACAAAAAATCGATATGCTGCTGCCGTTCGATATCGACGCCTACCGGCTGCTCCGAGATGGCGCATACGACCCATTCGCCGGAATGGGATACATTGAAATGAATATTCGGAAAACCGTCCAAAGACGGTTTTCCGTAAGCATTATGGATATACCGGATATCCGGGGGGCGAAGCCCCCATTTTTGCCCGATGAGCCACCGGGCCAGCGCTTCCCCGGCCAACGTTCTGCACCGGTCCGCAGGCTGCTTCAGTCTTGCGGCTTTCGCCTGCTTTTCTTCCGATACGCAATCGTACAGCTGCTGCATGATGCCGACCTCGGGCTCCCCGGATATCCGGACCGCGTAAACTTCGATCGTCATAATCGTCGGTTAGTGCCTTCCCCCCTGTTTATCGACATAGACTGAGCGGAGCATGGATCTTTCGAACGGAACGCCTTGCGCCGTCACACCCTGAACTTCGACGGACGTTTGGTAGACGCCCGGCTCCTGCGCCGCCGTCAGATCCAATTCGTTATTCGCGCCTGCCTCCGCTTGTTGTTTCAACGGTTGAACTTTCTTTTTGCCCGGATTGCCTTGCTCAGGGATAAATCTCACATCGTAACGAACGTTCAGCTTGTTGGAGGGTAGTTCGTTGCCGTCGGTTTCAACAAGGAATTTCTGCTTGTCTTCGGTCGTCAATTTGAGCGAATCGGAAAGCGCCGAATCGTATTGAACCGTCAACAGATGCGCGCCGGGCTTTTGGGATAGCGCCTGCAGCGTCCACTCGCCCTGTTCCGGCTTGGCAACGACCGCAGTATGATGCCAAGCGCTTTTGAACAGCTCCTGATCCTGCTCCACCTCGACGGCGATCGTTCTTTTCTCGCCGTTCGGCGCAATCAATTCCAGGTGGTCGGCCGGTTGATCGGCAATCCAATCGAACGTGATGCTCCGTACGTCGTTCTCCACGAGAAAACGCTCAACGGCTGTGCTTTCATGCTTGCCCCCACGGATCAACATGCTGCCGGGTTGAACCAGGTCAAGCGGATTCGTTTCCTGAGCCACACTTTGTCCACTGCTTTCCGCCTCTGCCGCGAGCCCGGCTGGAACCGTCAAATAAGGCTTGATCAACGGGAACATCGGCGTGCCGTTATGAACCACCTTGTGGTCCCACGGTCCGATCTTCACCATGGTGCCCTTGGGATTATGGGCGCTCTTGACCGTCACGGCACCGTCGTTCGGACCGAATATCGATAAATACAGTCCGCCGGCGAAATAAATCAGTTTAGAACCGTCGCCGGCGAGGGAAATCAGTTTAGAACCGTGCCAGCCCTTTCCGGCGAACGTGTAAATCTTGTTCTTCGAAGCGTTGGCGTGCGAATCGGTAATCGAACGGAAATGCTTCATGTAAGACGTTTGCAAGGAGTAGGTGCCTTCGGTCTTCATACCAATCAGGTCCACCAGCCATTTCGCCCAGAAGGAGTACGCCAAATCGGCGAGCTGCGACCCGTGGTGCGGGCTGCCTAAAGTGAGGAGGTGCGAAACGTACGGATACGCGCCGTAATGCACGAGAGCCGTTTGCGAATCGAGCCCGCCTTTGCTGTGGGCGACGATCACGAGCTTTTTGCCCGGGAACGCCTTGGAAATTTCCACGATTTTATCGGCAAGCAGCTTGCCGTTATCCCACATGTTTCTCGACGGGCCTCCCGAATCGTACAGCTCGACGAAAGCGGTTTGATACCCGTTATTGTAAGCCGTTTGGTACATATCGTTCGTTTTGTACCACGTTCCGGCGTTAGAAATGAGGCCTTGTACGAACAGAATGACGGGGTAGTTCGGATTCAAGTTGCTCGGTGTAGCGCCGGGTGCCCAAGTTCCGGGAACGCCAGATAAGTCAGGCTCGGGTGCGGCAGCAGAAGCAGGCGCTGCAACGACAGCCCATAGCAGCAGGCATGACAACAGCAACATCAGAACTCTTTTTTTCATCATATTCATTTCATTCACTCCCCCAATAAAATGGTGAACTGAATATGATTTCGCCACTCCATCTCCCGCCGGCCGAACTTAGACCAATTCTGGTTGAAGCAAGTTCGACGCGCAGCTTTCTATAACGACCTGTTTCAGAATCTCGCAGCCCTTGGCAAGCTCCTCCATCGGAATCGTGAGCGCAGGCATCAGCTTGACGACCGCATCGTTACGTCCTGCCCGCTCGATGATCAATCCGAGCTCATAGCAGCGCGAGGCAATCGCTTTAGAGAGCGTCTCGTCCCCGCTGCCCGACGTATCGATTCCCCAGATGAGCCCTCTGCCCCTTACCGTGAGACGCGGATCGATCGGCAAAATTTGCTCCTTCAAAAATTGCTCGATGAACTTCCCCTTGCGTTCCGTTTCCGCCTCCAATCCGGTCTGTTCGCGGAATTCGAGAGCGGCCGTAGCGCCGACGAAGGCTAGCTGGTTCCCCCGGAATGTGCCGTTGTGCTCCGCCGGCTTCCAGACGTCGAGCTCCGGCTTCAGCAGCAGCAGGGACATCGGCAGCCCGTAGCCGCTGATCGATTTGGAAAGCACGACCAGATCGGGAACGATGCCTGCGCGCTCGAAGGAGAAGAACGGGCCAGTACGGCCGCATCCGACTTGGATTTCGTCGCAAATGAGCAAAATGTCGTGACGGTCGCACAAATCGCGCAGCTGGCGGAGCCATTCCATCGGAGCTTCGTTCAGACCGCCTTCCGCCTGCATCGTTTCGAGGATGATCGCCGCCGGTTTAGCGATACCCGAATGGTCGTCCGTCAGAATCGCCTCCATGTATTCGATCGTGTCCAAGCCGTCGATAAAGCCTGCCGGGAACGGCATGAAGGTCACGTCATGCAGCGGAACTCCGCCCGCTTCGCGGTGATACAGGCTGCTGGTGGCGGCCAAGCTGCCGAGCGACATGCCATGAAACGCGCCGATGAAAGCAAATATGCCCGTCCGGTCCTTGACTTTTCTCGCCAGCTTGAAGGCCGCCTCTACCGCGTTGGTTCCCGTCGGACCGCAAAATTGAACCTTGTGGTTCAGACCGCGTGGCTTGAGGATCTTGTCTGAGAATGTCTGCAGGAACGTTTCCTTGGCCGAAGTGTACATGTCCAAGCCGTGGCTGATGCCGTCCGATTGCAAATAGCTGATGAGCCGCTCTTTGATAAAGTCGTTGTTGTGTCCATAATTCAAAGCGCCTGCGCCAGCGAAAAAATCGATATACGACTTTCCGGACTGCGCATATAGGACGGAGCCTTTGGCACGTACAAAAACGTCCGGGAACGACCGGCAATAAGATCTAACATTGGATTCCAAAGCTTCGAATGTGTTCACTGTCATATCATAAATCTCTCCTCAGGTATGATTTAATCCGAATAAGTTAGTTAGGGGCTTACCTCCGCGGCGTTGTTTTTCTGTTCGCACCCTCTTTTTAAAGCGATTGGCATACGGTAATATCGCCAGTAACAAGGGCAGAAGCTGGATCATTTATCGCTTTGTCATGCTGCAAACTCCCTTCAGGTGTTCCCTGTACAATTCGGAGCTTGTTCTGAAAACGGGTCGTGCGGTAGACTAAGAAGTAAGTTTTGTGTGCAGGAAAAATGCGGGTGTGGTTTCCTGATGCGATGAACAGAACGTGGGTTGAACAAGATGTTTGAGATGGAGCAGGCTGTCTTTAGGCAGCCAGTCTCTCGTTTTTGGAGCTTTTTTCTGCCCGGAGCTTACGAAGGGCAACTATTTTGCGGCTTCTTTTGTTGTACGTGAGAGCTTGCATCGGCATTCAAAATCCAAGAAGGCCTTTGTGAGAACATCCAGTCGTCACCCCCTTCTATGTGATTACAAAATAACCAACACTTGCTAATTATATACAAATTTTAGGTGTGTTTAATATGGTTCCAAAGTCCCATTTTGTAATCAATTATAAACTTTTGTTCAATATTTAGACATTTTTACAAACACTTAACAAAGTCGATTCAGAAGAATCGGCTTCCATGTGCTAACATTTTGTCGATCGATGACAAAATGTGTAGATTATCAAGGCATCTTGCGGTCAAAAAAGAAAACGCGGTCCATTGGGCATCTGTTTTTTCGTATACAGCTGACAGGCTCGGAGCGCATGTTTTCAAATAATTCATATTTTAATGCCCAAAAAGTTTGACTTACAGACTAAAAAATATCGTCAGTCGTCGTAAACGTGCCCGGAAGTCCCATTTTATGCTATTATTATTGTCATTGATATATAAGAAACTTTCTTTACATCTTAAAAAAAGGAGTCTTCAGTCATGCAGTTTACCGGCTTTACCGAAACGGATTTCGAAACCTTTACGATAGAAGGTCTGGAGGGACGGATGGAAGCGATCCGCTCGCGCATTCAGCCCAAGTTCGGGGCCATCAGTAGCGAGCTGCTGGATGAGATTGCCGTGCAGGCGGGAGAAGAGCTGTTTTTACACATCGCCAAACATGCGCGCCGCAAGGTGAACCCGCCCGTCGACACGTGGATGTCGTTCTCAAGCAGCAAGCGCGGTTACAAGCAGCTCCCCCATTTTCAGATCGGCTTATTCGACGACCGGGTGTTCATTTGGCTCGCCCTGATCTACGAGCTGCCGAATAAGCAGGCGATTGCCCAAACGTATTTGGACCGCCTGCCGGAGGTCCGCTCCGTTCTGCCCGAAGATTTCGTGCTTTCGTTCGATCATATGCAAAAAGACGCACTACCAGTACGGGACTTGGATGACAGCAAGTTCGAGCAAGCACTTCGACGTTTTCGCGACGTGAAGAAGGCCGAGCTGCTGGTTGGCCGCAACATTCCTGCCGGCGATCCGGTGCTGGCAGACGGACAAGCCTTCCTTCGACTAGCGAAAGAAACAATGGTTTCCTCCCTGCCTTTATATAAGATGGCCAAACTATAAGCATGGCATGGACAAGGCCTCCCTCCGGCTCAAGCCGATGACGGGGGCCTTATTCTATGCTTCGCGTTGCCGAATGTTTCACTACGATACCCCATTACCCCTCCACGTTCCTCACATTTTTTACAATAAATAGCGGAAATACAACACATTTTGAAATCGGTTGCATATAGTTAACAAAGAACGGCGATCCATTTCAAGGAGGGGTAGGCATGACGAAAAATGCGATTCGCAACCTGCTGGCTGCGCTGATTGGTCTTTGGTTCGTAGGCGCTCCGTGGATTTTCGGTTTTTCCGGCCATTCCGGAGTTCAGTGGAGCATGATGGCCGCCGGCTTCATTGAATTCGCCTTTTCGCTGCTGGCGTTGGGCAAAACAGGCTGGGGCTCGTGGCAGCATTGGATAGCGTTTTTAGCGGGCGTTTGGTTTATGATGCTGCCCTTCGTATTCTCATTCGGTCTGGGGATGACCCTGTTCATTTTGGCGCTCGGTATAGTAACAGTCCTCTTGAACTTTAATAATATGAATGCGGAGCCTTAAAGTTATTGATAATTTTCTGAATTTTCCGCCATGTAAGCGGTTTTTTGTGGTATAATGAAATCGTACCCACTATACCGCAAATGAGGTGAGGATGATGTTATTTTCTAAAATCCTTGTTGCCTATGACGGTTCGAATTTATCGAAGAAAGCCTTGAAACGTGCGGTCGAATTGATTCAGGAACAATCTCACAGCCTACATCCTCCGCGGCTGGAAATTATTCATGTGTACGCCCTTCCTACTTTCGTCGGAAGCGAATATGCGGTTAACAGCAATTACATCGAAGCTGCCGAAGCGACGATCCAAGAAGCCAAGTCGCTGATCCCGTCGACACTAAACGTGAAATTTACACTGACCCGGGGGCAACCGGCTTATACCATCCTCGCGCATGCGGAAGAAATCGAGTGCGACCTGATTGTCATGGGAAGCCGGGGACTTGGGAAAATCCGCGAGTTCTTTCTCGGAAGCGTCAGCCATAACGTCGTGCAGCAAGCTAAGGTTCCCGTACTGATTGTGAAATAAACCATAGTGCTTACGTGCCATACCGTCCCGACAGGGGCGGTTTTTTGCTTTTCCAAACATGGCATCTTGACGGAAGCGGAGTAGGGAAATCGCTGTCGAACACTCGTTCACACTTCAGGACAATTTTGGTGTATAATATATGAGGCTCCCGAACTATGCATCAAAGAGGTGTGAGTCATGGTACCCGAATCGAACGAAGATTGGATCGAACAGCTGCTTAAGCTAAGCGACGAAGAACCGAAAATGACGGAAAAACAAACGAAAATCCTGCATGCAGCCATCGAGATTTTTGCCGAGAAAGGCTACGCCGCAGCTTCCACCAGTGAAATCGCGCAAAAAGCAGGCGTTGCGGAAGGCACAATCTTCCGTCATTACAAAACCAAAAAAGACTTGCTGCTATCCATCGTCCGTCCGATCATGGCTAAGCTCGTCGCCCCGTTCGTCCTCCGTAATTTCACGCCGGTGCTGGAGGCGAAGTATACCCGGTACGAGGACTTTCTGCGGTCGTTGATCCGCAACCGGCTGGAGTTCGCCCGCCAGCATTTGCCCATGATCAAAATTTTGATGCAGGAAATTCCGTTTCACCCCGAACTCCAGGAGCAATTCAAGACGGACATCATGAGCGAAGTATTCACGCGCATCAAGAAAGTGATTGTTTTTTTCCAACAAGAAGGGCAGATCATCCCCCTTCCTGCCGCCACCGTGGTCCGGCTGACCGCCTCGGTCATCATCGGCTTCCTAATGACCCGTTTCCTGCTCGTGCCGGAACAAGAATGGGACGAGGAAGAAGAAGCGGAGACGTGCATCCGCTTTATTATGCACGGACTCGCCACTCGGTAAGCTGTGGAGACATACGCTTCATACTCGGGTTCCAAAGGAGACAGCTTCATGATTGTACATGGAGACCGGATCTATATCCGACCTCTTGATTTACCTGATGTCCCAGCGCTTCATCTGCTGCGGGCGGAAAACGAAACGTTCTTTCGTCCCTTCGAGCCTCTGCAGGACAGCAACGCTTTTACCCTCGAAGCCGTACGAGAATCTCTGGTGAAGACGATCGCCGAACGAGAACAGGACAGCACCTACGCCTTCGGTATTTTCTTGAACGGCACGGACCAGCTTATCGGCCGGGTCACGCTATCGTCCATCGTTCGAGGGCCATGGCAGAACGCGAATCTCGGGTATTACATTTCCGAACGCTTCAACGGGCAAGGCTACATGTCCGAGGCGGTCGGACTTGTGCTTCGGTTCGCTTTCGAGAACTGCGGACTTCACCGGGTTCAAGCCGCCATCATGCCTCGCAATAGAGGATCGATTCGGGTCGTCGAAAAAAACGCCATGCGGCTGGAAGGCCTGGCCCGCAACTATTTGCAGATCTACGGCGTATGGGAAGATCATGCGATCTATGCCATGACACGGGAGGAATGGCCCCCGGCCCCCGGCGGTCAGACAGATTCGGTACTGCGCCATCCGGAGTGAATAAGAAAAGCCGCCGCAGCGAACAATCGCATGCGGCGGCTTCTTTGCGTTCCTTATAATTTCGTTATACGGGCTGTCCCGCTGCCCTGGTGTCTGCGCGATCCGCAACGATAAAACGGTACAGCACGTACAAGGCGGCGATTGAAAGGACCGCTCCGGTCACGAACGGCACGCTGTGGTTGTAATCGTAAATGCCGGCCCCAAGCAGCGGCCCGGTAATACGGCCCATGCTGTCCATTGAGGAGCTTAAACCGGAAGCTACCCCTTGTCCGACCTTGGTCTTCTGCGTGATCAGCGAGGTGACGCAAGGACGAATAAGCGCGTTCCCTGCGGCGAAGACGCTCAAGTAGATCGAAGCGGTAAGCAGACTGCTGGAGAACAGGATCAGCACGAAGCCCAGCGCCGACAGCAGCAGGCCGATGCCGATCACCCGGGCTTCCTGCCCTCTTTTGATCAGCCGCCGGACCACGCCGCCTTGAATCAAGGCGCCGACTACGCCGCTTACCGCAAACATGATGCCGAGCTGCGTCGGCGTTGCGCCAATCTGATCCCGTTCGAACAGCAGCAGCGTCGCCTCCAGCCCCGCCAGCGTGAACGAGACAAAGAACGAAAGCACATACAAATATTTGAGCGAACCGACGAAGGCGCTCCAACGGGAAGCTTTCGCTTCCTTCGGCTTGCTCCGCATCTCCACGGTCAGCGACTCCGGCAGCATGAAGAAGGCGAAGGCGAAGGTGGCCAGCGCCAGCACGGAAGACGCGAAGAACGGCACCTGCAGCCCGAAATGGCTCAGCAAGCCTCCGAACGCCGGGCCGAAGATGAAGCCCATGCCAATCGACATGCCGACAAGCCCCATGCCCTTGGTGCGATTCTCCTCCGTCGTAATGTCGGCGACATAAGCGACGGCGCACGCGGTAGCGGCCCCCGAGAACAAACCTCCCAAGATCCGCGACAAGTACATCAGCACGAGGTTGTCCCCCGCCATGCCGAACAAGAAGAAGCTGACGCTGAAGCCGAGCGTCCCGATCATAATGATCGGGCGGCGCCCGATCCGGTCCGATAATCCGCCCCAAAAAGGAGACATCAGAAATGACGCCAAAGAATAGACCGACAATAGCATGCCGAGATGGTAGCTGTCGGCCCCCGATCCGGTGACGGCGTCGGGAAGCACCGGGATGATAATGCCGAAGCCGATAAATATCGTCATCAGCAGTACCATAATAATAGCTAGCTGTTTTTTCATATGCGTAACTTTTCCCCCCGATTTGTTGGTTGATCCTAAGACGGCCTGAGCCGCGGGTTCGGCCGAAGCCACTGGCAGAAATTATTCTTATCGTACCATAACTTTTTCGACGATGGAAACGAAAGCTTTTTAAGATTAACAAAATCGACAAACCTTCGCGCGGGAGCCTCGGAAAAGCGCGGCCGGCAAGGCTTTTTCCGCCTACGTCCGCCTTCGCGTTTAATTATTCGGCCAAGCTAACAAACTATTTATCAAAAACCGCTTGCATCCGCGTCGCTTTTTGCTATACTCATTTTGTTTGCTTTTTTCCCGGCAGACACTGGCATAGCCAACTAAACTTGTACACACGAAGGGTAGGGATGACCGTGGATCAAACGAAAACTCCCCTGTTTACCGCACTTAAGGAGCATGCCGGACGCAATCCGGTGCAGTTTCACATTCCAGGACATAAGAAAGGTGTCGGTATGGACCCCGAGTTTCGGGAGTTTATCGGCGATAACGCGCTGTCCATCGACCTGATTAATATAGCTCCGCTCGATGACCTGCATCAGCCGACAGGCGTCATCGAAGAGTCTCAGAAGCTGGCCGCAGCCGCGTTCGGGGCCGATCATACGTTTTTTTCCGTGCAGGGCACTAGCGGCGCTATCATGACGATGATCCTCACCGTCTGCTCCCAAGGCGACAAAATCATCGTTCCGCGCAACATTCACAAATCGATTATGGCCGCGATCATATTCGCCGGCGCGAAGCCGATCTTCCTGAAGCCGGTTCGCGACGAAAATCTCGGGATCGATCATGGCGTGACGACCACCTCCGTCAAACGCGCGTTGGATCGCCATCCGGACGCCAAAGCGCTGCTGGTCATCAACCCGACGTATTACGGCGTGTGCGCGAACCTGAAGGAAATCGTAGAAATCGTGCACAGCTACAACATTCCGGTACTGGTGGACGAGGCTCATGGCGTGCTGATTCATTTCCACGACAAGCTGCCGATGTCCGCTATGGAGGCCGGCGCCGACATGGCCGCTACGAGCGTACACAAGCTGGGCGGCTCAATGACGCAAAGCTCCGTGCTGAACATTCGCGAAGGACGCGTGAACGTGCGCCGCGCGAAGACGATCATTAGTATGCTTACCACGACTTCGACGTCCTATATTTTGCTCGGGTCGCTGGACTGCTCGCGGCGGAACCTGGCGCTGAACGGCCACATGATGGCGGAGCGGGCGCTGGAGCTGGCAAACTACGCCCGCGAGGAAATCAACCGCATTCCGGGACTGGAATGCTTCGGAGAAGAAATTCTGGGTACGGAAGCGACCTACGACTATGACCCGACAAAGATCAATATCCACGTACGCCATCTCGGCATTACAGGCTACGATGCGGAAAATTGGCTGCGCGAGCACTATAATATCGAAGTCGAGCTCAGCGATATGTACAACGTGCTGTGCCTCATTACGCCGGGTGATACGCGCGAAAACATCGACATCCTGCTTGATGCGCTGCGCGGGATGTCCGAGGAGAACTACACCATTCGCCAGGCGAACGAACTGGTCATCAAAATCCCGAAAATTCCGCAGCTCGCCTTGGCTCCGCGCGACGCGTTCTACGGAGACACGGAACTGATCCCGTTCAAGGAATCGGCTGACCGCATTATCGCCGAATTTATCTACGTCTACCCGCCGGGCATTCCGATTCTGCTCCCGGGCGAAGTCATCTCGCAGGATCTCATCGACTACATTACCGAGCATATCGACGTCGGGCTGCCGGTCAAGGGACCGGAAGATCGCAGCATCGAATACGTCAAGGTCATTGTCGAAGCTCCCGCGATTTTCTAGAAAGCCAAATAAGCTTCTCCCCTGGAGAAGCTTATTTATTTTATGTTAACGTCCCCTGCAGGACTTGTTCCTCCAGCCATTCAATCGCGTCGGCTATCGCATGCTCGTTATGATGCTTGCCATGGCGCTTGGCCGCGTCCAGAAGCTCCTGATGCGCATTGGCTACGGCGATGCCGATGCCTGCCCGCCGTATCATCTCCAAGTCGTTCAGATGATCCCCAAGCGCGATGCAGCGCTTCATCGGGATGCCGAGCTCCGCTGCCAACCGTTCCAGTGCATGCCCCTTCGTCGCTTCCGGAGGCAGCATCTCGAAATATTTATCGTCCGAACGAACCCAGACGACCTCCGTCCCCGCTGTCAGCCGTTCGATCTCGGGTATAGCTTCGTCAAGCAGCGACGGCTCCCAGGAAAACAGCGCCTTGATCCACGGCTCGGATACGTCGTCGTACGAGTTCAGCCGCAGCAGCGGAAATTTCTCCACGGCCCGATGACGCTCCGTCGCTGCATTTTCCTGCAGCACATAGGGCGCCGCTCCTCCGCGCACATACAATTCCGCGCCAATGCCCGGAAAACGCTCAAGAACGCGCTCCACCGCTTCCTTAGCCGAAGCAGGCAGCGGCCGTTCCCAGATGGCCTCTCCGCGGCTGAAATCGTGAATGACCGCTCCGTTGTATAAGATAGCCGGCGCATTCACGGGCAACTGCTCCACGAAGGGCCGGACCGACCCGGCAATACGCCCCGTCGCTAACGTGAACCGGCCCCCCAGGCTCGTAAACCGTTCGATGGCGGCCCGATTTTCTCCGCTAATTTGTTTCGCGCTGTCAAGCAGCGTTCCATCCATATCCGTGACCAATAAATATCCTTCAAACCTTCTGTCTTTCATCGCTCTCTCCCTCTTCCCTGTCCGTCTACCGCTGCCAGAACAAGTATTGTATTTGATTTTTCTAAATGCTATGATGTTCATGGTACTTCAAACAAGAAAATCGTTCCAGTCCATATGTATAGGCAGGTGCATTCATCATGGCGCAAAGCGCTTATATCAAGTTCGTCGAAGGGTCCGCCGTTTCCTCCCTGACGTTAGATGAATTGAAAGCCCAACTGGAGCATTACCGCGAGCAGCTTGCGCTGACCGGCAAACAGCTCAATTGGGAATACGACGAAGCCGGATTTCCGTATGAGATTCAAACGAAACCCGAAGGGGAAGGCAAGTGGTTTTATTTAAAAGCAATGAGCCCGCGCTACAAATATATTGTGGCAGGAGTCGGATCGGAGACGTCGGGCGAGACGCAAAGGCATTACGTCCAGTTTGTCCTTCCCGAGGATGCCACGCAGGGCGACAAAGCCAAAGGCAACGAGTTTTGCAAGTATCTCGCCAAGCTGTGGAAAGCGGAACTGCATTTATTCAACGGACGAACCATGTACTTCAACCCGCGTAAATAAACGTCCCAAAAGACCGTTTTCCGCCTTGAGCGGTCAACGGTTTTTTTTCGATCCCCGACCCATCACAGTCGCTTAAAGAGCGAAAAACCTTTCTTGCAAGCAAGAAAGGTTTTTTACGGCATTTGTTATTGCTGCTCTTGTTCTTCCACAATTTCATTGTAAATTTGAACAACGCGATCCCACTCTTCTTCGTCTTCAATGCTCGCAAGAAAAGCTTCGCCGTCCTCTTCGTCTATCCGGAAAATAACGCCGTCTGCCTCCATATCGTTACGATCGAGAAGTACGGCATAGGCCCGCTCGTTAGCTTCGAAAGTGTATACCATCACCATCTCATGCTCGACTCCGTCTTGGTCGGTCACGATAAAGATATCGTCCTCATGATCGTGATCGCAGGAAGCGTCATGAATGTGGTCACTCATGGGAAAACCTCATTTCATCTTAAATTAATGTTCTCCCGTATCGTACCACGCACGCTAAGACGAAGTCAATGAACCGGCTTATACCAACATCCGCCGGCCTTATTCGGCTGCGATCACCTTTTCCGAAACGACCGTATAATCGCTGCGCTCGTCCGGTTTGATTGAGAACTTCACGACGTAGTTCCCGGATTCGGCGAATGTGACGTTAAACGGCCACGGGTACCAGAAGCTTTCCTTCTGGCCGTTGACGGCTTTCTCATGAACCGCCACTTGCTCCCCGTTCGGAGCGTGGATCGAGATTTTAAAAGATGAGATCGGCGTCGTCAAACTGTCTACTTGCGCAAATACGGCAAAATCGAGACGGTCGCCCTTCTTCACCGCACCGAACGGCTGCTTGATCGAATAGTCGTCATTGACCTTCTTCGCAACAAACATATGTACGTTCGGTTTGTGAATGGAGACGGTCTTTGCAGCGTCATCCCATTTTACGAGCGCCTGCAAAGATTCAGACAACATACGAACGGGGAATACGGCGCTTCCCTTCGCGACAAAAGCGGGAGTTTCACCGTCTTTGAACGGCTTTTCCGCATTATTGATCATCAGCTTTACTTTCGGAAAACCTTCGAAATCGCCCCACATAGAGCTGGCGAACGCCCCCGCTGTTCCGAATAAGGAAAGCGACAGCACCAGCGGCAGCAATCGCGGCACCTTCATTTCCAGCAACCTCCATCATGTTCTTCGTTCTGCTATCTTATACTCCATAGCGCGGTAAGAGTTGCGCGCTTCGTCCAGAAAACTTTCAGTTTTTTTAAAGCGTCCCTCTAGATGTTGTGTGTGAAGAAGATTTTCTCCATTTCCTATACAAAATATGCCAACCAAGGCGTCATTGTCGAACGATGCTCCCGCAAGGCGAGCCGTGGCGATTCGTGCGGTTGCCCGGGAAATTTCAGCTCACGCCCTAAGGAGCTCCTGCAGCTTTTCTTCGCATTTGCCCTTTAGCACGACAGGCATTATGGAGCAGTGAAACTCGTTGCCTTGGAATACATACATGACATGGTAGTGACGCTCCGGGGTCATTTCCTCCAGAACGATACGGCAGCCGCTGCTTTTATTATACGGAACATATGTTCCTGTTTCAAGAGGAGCAGGATGTATTAAATTTCCCCAAAATGTGACAACCTATCTTGAATCGTGCAAGATAACCATGGTAAATTTAAAAACATATCCGGCTGGAAGCCTTAACGAGCGGAGGAACCAAGTGAGTCTGCAAATTCAAATGATAGGTACGGGAAGCGCTTTTGCGAAAACGTACTATAATAACAATGCCTTGGTTTATGCCGACGGCTTCACGCTGTTAATCGACTGCGGTTATACCGCACCAAGAGCTCTGCACGAGCTCGGCGTCTCTCTGGATCAGATCGATGCGGTACTCATCTCCCACATTCACGCGGACCATGTCGGGGGACTCGAAGAGCTCGCCTTTCGCAATATGTACACGTTTAAAAGAAAAATACCGCTGCTCGTATCCTCCCATCTGGAAACGATTCTATGGGAGCAATCACTGCGCGGCGGACTGGAGAATCTGGCGGAAAACGTTACGTCCCTGAACGATTACTTCAAGGTCGCTGCACTTCACGATCGTACGCCGACAGCCCTTCATCCCGGTCTGACGGTCGAACTCCTCCCGGCTGATCACATCTCGGGCAAGCCATGCTATTCGGTCCTGCTTAACGGCAAAATCTTCTTCAGCGCCGATACCCGGTTCAACGGTCCGCTCCTGCACGAGCTTCATCATAAGGGCTGCACCGTTTTTTTGCACGATTGTCAGCTGGATTCCCCCGGCCTCGTTCACGCCACTTTGGACGAGCTGCTGACGCTGCCGAAGCCGATTCAGCAAAAGATCCTGCTGATGCATTATGGCGACGATATGTCTCAGTTCATCGGCAAAACCGGGGATATGACGTTTATCGAACAGTTCAAGACGTACATATTCGAAGTATAATATGCCTTCATCCGGCGCATGATAGTCCGTGGAGGCGATACCATATGGAACAAAACAAACAGCATGTCGTAGCCGTACGCAAAAACGGAGACGGCGACATTGTAGAATTGAAGCTGTCTTCCGGCCAAGTGGTCGATTACTTAGAAGCGCAGCAGCTCGCCAAAAACGGACAGCTGGAGAACGTGAACGTATTCCGCGGAAGAGACGGAGATGAACATTTGCGTTCCAACGCCGATGGAGATCCAAGCAACAATCTCGATAACCTGCCCGGATTTTAAACCTGAGAACCAAGCGCATCCCGACAGGCGATTCCGCTTGGTTTTCTTTCTTTGAACCCTCAAAAAAGTTTTACTGAATTTGGGATTACAAGCAGGAATTCCATCTCCCGATACAGAATTTCTTTAGTACTAATAAAATCCACAGATCGTCGGGAGTTGGAGTTCCAATATGAAAGGTAGCTGGATCTTCCTCATTTATACCGGTTTGGTTTGCGCTTCCTCCCTCTATCACGATCAGACCTCAAGTCCGCTGCTGCTCGTTCTCGCATCCCTTGGCTACGCACTCACACATATCCGTTCCGTTCTCGCGTTCATACCGGCGCAGCTTGCCGTCCAACTCAGTCTTCTCGTCGCGTTTCATGCCGCAAGCTTAAGCGACTGGAGCTTTCCGCTTTACTTGTTGCATATGTGCAAGCTATTTTACGGAACGGTTCCTTTTCGCTATGCGGTTAGCACCAATGCGGCCCTGACGCTTGTTTCCGCTCTCATTTCGACAGCCGGTCGTTCCTTCAGCTGGAACGCGCTGATCGATGGTTTGTTTTTGGCAGGAACTTGCCTGCTGCTTGCTTTTATGTTCCGTAAATACATTTATGATATTGAGCGGCAGAAACAGCTGCTTACCAAGGAGAAGAAGCATCTGAGTACTCACGATTCGCTAACAGGCCTATATAATTTTCAGGAATTTCATAAACAAATGGAGCAGCTCGTTAAGCAAAAAGAGCCCATCATCCTCGTACTCATCGACTGCAAGGATCTCAAATCGCTGAACACGACAAACGGTGTTCAGGGAGTGAACAAAATTTTGCGACAAGCGGCCGAACTGCTGCGCATCATGTTCCCCGACGCTTTGTTGATATCCCGCTATGGCGGAGACGAATTTGCGATCGTGCTCCGATCGGACGACATGCAGCAGACGGTCAATGCCGTCACGCAGCTGCTCGCCTCCGAATTTCCTAAGCTGACCGGCATCGAAATTAATTTCGGCATGGCCTGCTATTCGCGGGACGGAGCGACCAAGGACGATCTGATCGTCGTCGCCGAGCACGGGCTGTATATGATGAAGCGGGAAAGCTGGCTGAAACGCGAGGAGCATATGCTGCGGTCGGAGAAGCTTCGCGTCGTCGGCGAGCTGGCCTCGGGCATGGCGCACGAAATCCGCAATCCGCTGACGACGATCAAGGGGTTTCTGCAGCTATCCAAAGCCGGGGATTATAACATTGAGCCTTGGTATGAGCTGATTATGGATGAAATTAACCGGATGAGTATGCTGACCGCCGAATTTTTGCAATTTTCCAAGCCGTATGTTACCCAATATAAAATTCAGTCCATTCGAGGCTGTATTGACCGGGTTCTCTCGCTACTGGATTCGGAGACGTCGAGACTCGGACATCAAGTCAGGTTCGAACACGACGACCGGGATATTCATATGCTGATGGATCAAGATAAAATGCTTCAGCTGCTGTTGAATCTGGTGAAAAATGCCTTTGAAGCGATGCCCGAACAAGGCATCGTAAGAATCCGGCTGTTTGCCGCGGGACCCCATGCCGTGATTGAAATTTCCGATACCGGCAAAGGCATTCCCGAGTCGGAGCTGGATAAAATTTTTATCCCGTTCTATACGACCAAAGATTCCGGAACGGGTCTGGGCTTATCGATCTGTCATAAAATCGTTCAGGATCATGAAGGAACCATTGAGGTAGAAAGCGTGCCGGACGAAGGCACCAAATTTACGATTACTTTACCAACGTCCGGGACGAACGAGCTTATTGAACCGTGCGGGAACTCAGCGTGTACAACGATTTCCGTATAAAAGAGATCCAAACTTTTCTCCGGCGATGCCTTGGAAATTCCGTCACATAGCTGAGCCAACCGATGGCGGCCCCAATGGCCGCCCCGCCCAATACCTCTTCCGGCAGATGGCCCAACCGCTCTTCCAGCTCCTTGTCTTTGCGATGCACATGTGGAGGATGCTGCTCCGTTAATTTAACGAGCACATCCTCCAATTGGTTTACCTCCGATGCGATCATGCCGGCATGACGGCGAATTCCCATGGCATCGTACATCACGATCAGACTCAGCAAGGCAGCAAGCGAGAACGAGATGGAGGAAGCGCCGTTTTTAAGCCCGACATAAGTCGCAAGCGACACGACACCGGCCGAATGTGAGCTCGGCATGCCGCCGGTCCGAAACAGGTCCTCCCACTCGAATCGCCCGTTCTGACGGAGCCGGTCGGGTATTTTCAGCGCTTGTGCCGTACCTATCGCGGCAAGGGACGTCCATAACGCCCGATTCATCAGCCATCACCTCAGGCTTAGCATCGTAATCCGCCGCCGTTCCTATACTTGGCTTTTCACTTCCATAGCTTCCAGCACGAACCGGCAAAATAAAAGACGGAGAAGCTCCGCCCTTTTTTACCGATATACGCTTCGGAGCTGCGCTTGCGCCCGCGAAACCGCTTCCGAATACTGCCTTTCTGTTTTAATTCGAAATGTAAACGCATCCCCCAAATTTTGCTTGCGAAGCATATCCGATTCGACGCAGCCCCAACGAAGCTTACGCAGGAACGCCATCCAGCCCGGCTGTACGTCGCTTCCCGATTCCAGCAGCGGCGTTAATGCCGTGAGACAGCTTTGGCGGTATATGCCATGCAACGGCTCGGGCCGTCCCGATACTTCCGGCAGCACGGCATCATAGCCGAAGACGCTCCGGTGCTCCGCCAGGAAGGAGGCTGCTCTTGCCGAAATGAACGGCATGGCCCCGCCGGTTACCCAAAGCTCCGGGTATCTCGAAAGGGTGAGCGCTGCATGAAGCCCGCCCAGAGGTCCGCGGCCCGGGTAAAAATCCGTAATGATGCGTACGGACCGGGGAACATGTTCAAGAAAAATTTTGGGCTCGTTCGTTACAATAATGACTTCTCCGCAGATCGTGAGCATTTCGCGGATTTGCTTCGCTACGACCGTTTCACCAGCCAATACCAACAGTTCCGCGGGCCGGCCTTCAATCCGCCTCGGGTGACCGCCCGCCAATAATACTCCGGTCATCATAACGTTTCACTTCCCCCATGTAATGTGATTCTTACCTTCACTATACACATCGGGCGAAGCGCTGCATGTTACAAAGATCACAAAAAAATATGGAGATTTCAAGAAGTGTGATGTAAATCACATCACAAAACCGATAGAATGGGGTATGTTAGATACAACAAAACCTACAGAGGTCTTAACCAGACCGACGCCGGAGGTATGTACCATGACGGATACGCTGCAACGAAAACCAGTCAGCCAAGTGGCCAACTCAGATTGCTTTACGGAAGAAAGCTTAACGAAGCTTAAGGAAATCATGTATGAAATGAGAGCCGAAGCCGGGAATCATTTGTTCTGGGAAGGCGATACAGCCGATAAGCTGTACTTTTTGAAGCGCGGTCAAGTGAAGATTACGAAAGCTAGCGATGAAGGAAAAAGCTTCATCCTTTATGTCTATAATACCGGAGACTTGTTCGGACAGGTCGATCCTTTTCAAAACTCCGTTCACAGCTTTAATGCCGAGGTCATGGAAAACTCCATCATCGGGGTTATCCAGCAAAAAGATTTGGAGGTCCTGCTGTGGCAGCACGGGGACCTTGCCGTCGAGTTCATGAAGTGGATGGGACTTATGCATCGGATGACCCAAACGAAATTCCGCGATCTCATGATGTTCGGCAAGCCCGGCGCTCTCTGCTCGACGTTGATCCGGCTGTGCAACTCGTACGGTAAAAATCACGGATCGGAAATCGTCATCACCAAAAAGCTTACGAACAGCGAGCTTGCCGATATGATCGGTGCAACCCGGGAGAGCGTCAACCGGATGCTCGGAGATCTGAAACGTGGTAACATTATTGCTATGGAAAACAATTACATCGTCGTTAAAGATTTGTCTTATCTCCGCGACATCTGTCAGTGTGAGAATTGTCCAGTAGATATGTGCCGCATTTAGAGCCGGGTCAGCATCGAAATCGGGAAGCTGGCATCCGGCTCTTCCCCTAATATCCCCCAAGCCATAATACCATTCACATAGCTTAAAATAAACGGGAGCTGCACATGCTCCACCTTGTACACCCCTGGCGGAAAATCGGACGGATCGAGCGTATAAGCCTGCGCCGTATAATATTTGCGCTCGATCACGGAGCGCTGGCTTGGAAATTCCGCCCCGTCCAGCTCCTCTCGCAGGCTCTTCATTTCCTGTTCCAATTCGGTTAACGTCATTTGGCTGTATAATTTTTTCATCCGCAATTCTCCATTTCAATAAATTGTTCTGACGGCCCCCTAAAGAAGTCAACCAATGTAGCAAAGTTTTAATGTTCTTTTTACGACATTATTGTATAATAGATTTATCCGAATTTGGAAGAGCGGACCACTTCGAATGAGAAACCCTTCCTCACCTGACGACTCGCCGATACGAAGCCAGATCGACCGATTGAAATTATCGGAAATTATGCTGTTCTGCACAACAAGAATCACACACTAGATTCACCGCCGCTCTATTCCTGAGCGGCTTTTTAATAGAAAGCGGTTGCTTAACCCAAGCTTCCCTAGTATGTAAACGTTAATTCGCCTCTTCACCCTGCTGCAAAGGACTGTTTGAGATGAGTATGGAAAAAAACAAGCGCAGCTTTTTTCGTTTGCGCTTTCACCAGCCGCTATGCGCGGAATTGAAAATTATCGGAATGGCCGATCTTGAGCCGGAATTCAAAACGAGGAAAGCCGCCTTGCTGGACCTTAGCGCCGGTGGGGCCCGCTTTTTTACCGCAGCCCCGCTCCCGGATGAAAGCCGTTTATTGATCGAGCTGAAATTCATCGCTCTAGCCAAAGAATACCGGGCGCTGGGGATACTTGTGCGCTCCGGGCAGACGGAAACCGGTCATCCGGAATATTGCATTCAGTTTTCGCATAACGAAACGGAGACGACGGCATTGACCAGTATGCTCAATCAATTAGCGATCAAGCTTCGCAAAACCATCGTCATCTCGCAGTGCAGTTTCTGTACCGAAGAAGATCTGGCCGAATTCGGAATATTACGGGCGGAGCCGGCCAGATAACCCGGCGATCAAATACGTTTTGCCGGAATCGGTATAGCCGACCCAACTGCGGAACAACAGTTGCTCGGGGCGAAGGCAATCATGTAAATCCTTGAGGCCCAGCACAGCCGCTTCGATCCCGTACTGTCCGAACGTTTCGAACAAAAAGCTCGTCCTCTCCTTATCGGTTAGCCGCCGGTCCAATTCCTCGGCGATCCATTGCTTGTCCTCGTCCAGTAAAATCATATCTGTCCATACCGTTACCCGGCCGTCAGGTTTTACAAGCGACAGCAGCATCCGGTTATAATCCGATATCAGGCTGTTCCGAAGGTATCCCAGCGCCTCGACAATTAGCCGGGTTTCATTTTCATCGTATTTCTCCATATAACCGTAAAATTGCATGAGCGCATCTGGATAAAACAATTGCGTATGTACACCCGAGGAAACGACGAGCGAAAACGTTTTTTTCAAATGAGGCATTGCCTCCAGCCCGCGCACGCGAAATGCGCAGTCCCTCAAGTAATCCGTTATTTCTCCAGCAGACTTACCTTCCTCCAGTATCTCCTCAAACGTTTCGTAGAAGGAAATTTGGTCCAGCCGGGTATAGTCAATTCGCGTTAAAGAACGGACCCGGTTGTTTGTCATTCCCCCGGCCGAATCGAGCCATTCCTGCAGCATATTGTCTTCCGTATCCAGCGCGGTTACCTGCTGAAAATGGAAGGAAAGCCGCGGCAGGCCGACATCGCCGTGATTCCCCGCTCCCAGTACGATAGCTTTCTCCGGCATCGGCAGCAGCGATACGGAGTCCTCGACGAGCCGGTTGACGTGGTACCGGTGTGTTCCCCATTCCTGCTCGCCCCAATCCAGCGCTTCTTGCTCCGGTTCCGGCTGCTCGTTCACCCCTCCTTCAATATGCGGCTGCAAATGCGCCCATCGGAAATCTCTCATCAAAGTCCCCTCTTTTCAAATACATGTCTAACTGACTCTATTATACCATAACGAATGTATAGGGATAAAAGGCAGAGATCCATGGCGGAATAAAACTACATTTACAAAAACAAAAAAATTGTAGACTAATGCTTGACATTATGCGCCCATCTTGGTATTATGGTAAACGTTCCCGCAAGATATGAAACATGACTTGTTAGCTCAGCTGGGAGAGCACCATCTTGACAGGGTGGGGGTCGCAGGTTCGAGCCCTGCACAGGTCATAATAACAGACAGAAATCCGCGTTCCTTTATAGGATGCGGATTTTCTCATTGTAACAGTATATTAAAAAAAAGCATCTAATGCTTTGCGAGTATTTTTCATTCTTTCCTCTTGACTTCTTCCTTCATTTGCTGTATATTACTCTTTGCAGCAACAAATACAACGTGACTTGTTAGCTCAGCTGGGAGAGCACCATCTTGACAGGGTGGGGGTCAGTGGTTCGAGCCCACTACAGGTCATAGCAAAACGAGCCCGTGAATCCTTGATTCTACGGGCTTTTTTCTATGTATGAATTGTGAATAATCGTGGTGATTATTGTATCAGCTTGAAGGCTGGAAGCCAACTTCATCCCCGCATCACTGCTCTTAAATTAAGCTGATCGTAATACCGGACAAACAATTTCGTCGTATTGACCGCATCAACCAAGGCGGAGTGAAGTCTTCCTTCTTTCTCGATACCAGCCAGTTCAATCGCATCCTTCAGCTTCATTTGATTGCGCTTGACAAGCAGCTGCGAAATCGGCCTCTGAATGTCATGGTAATGGTTCAGCCAGCTTTGAGACAGCTCGAACCGCTTGCAATGCTCCAGCAAAATTTTGCGGTCATCGATCCCCCAACTGCAGAAGTAAGCCAATTCGGGGCCGATCCATTCCATGAATCGGTCGTACCCTTCGCGAAACGGGATTACTTTACCCAGATCCTCTTCTTTCAAGCCGATAAACTTTAACGTCTTTTTGCCGAAACGTCCTTTAATTTCAGGAAACGTATAGCATTGAAAACAATCCGTACCGGCTTCTCCTGAGGGGTCATACGGATTCAGATTCACTTTGCAAGCACCGATCTCTACGATTTCCGGGATGTCCCCTTTTACAGTTACATATGTAGTTTCTACATCAAAGATGACTGCGAGCATTCTTCTCTCCTGCTTGAGAAATTTGTTTTAGTTTGTCCATCTTCTGCGCATCGTTATACTTTAGCCAAAAATCGGAGCGACTCAATTCACCGGGTCGGCTTCGAATCGCTTCAATAATTTCTCCTGGTGAGCTTTGGCGGCATCTTCCAATGTAAAACCGTACTTATCGGCCAAAATCGCCAGATTCGCCAAAATGTCCCTGAGCTCTCCCATCAGTTCGCCCCGATTTTTTTGCATTTAAGTTGTTTCGATAACGAATAATCGGAATTGGAAAATCTTTAGTAAAACTTTATACCATTTTGGGTGATATTTCACAATTTTACGCATATAATGTGTCTATAATTGTCATATTGTGACTCGAAAAGGAGAAAACTTATGTACTATTGCCTCGCTTGCCAGAAGCTTCATAAGCCGAACCCGCTCATAAAATGCGTCGTCTTCAAGACAGGTTTCCACTTCATCAATTCGATGAAATATAACGCAGGAATTTGTCAGGCTGTCTCCGATTCGAAAGAAAACGTCAGCATTAGCCCGGTATCCGCTTAATAAGCTGCACATACCGCCGGGCTTTTGCTTTTTTCAACGCCCCCCGCTGTTCTACGGGAACTTGCTGTACCGGTTAATCCCAAGCTTTCGGCTTCGTATTCGGACGCTTCGTACGAAGCCTGTCCAGCAGAGGGCGCTTTTTTTTCGCTTCCATCAGCATCCGAATCTCTTCCATCAGCTTTCTTAGCCGCTCCTGATCTCCGTGGCGGTGTTCTTTCAACTCATCGTATAGATTGCTTCTCACATGCATCGCTCTCCTTAAGCCAATTCCTGCTGTCTCGCTGACGTTGACGTTGACGGCGTTCGTTTCGAGGATGGGACAGGCTGTACGGCCAATATGCGATCGATGGCAAAGCATCGGACCGCTCCGCGCTCCATACAATAAGCCCGAATGAAAGCAGGCTGTACGGACCGAATAACGATCCTCCGCTTGCTGAATTGTCCGGAACGGTCCCCGTAAATGATCTCAACCATACACCCTGTGTACTTTTGCCATGGAAGCACACTTTTCCCCTCCTCGAAACAGGAACATTCGTTCTTCTATCTATATTATATACCAAACATGCGTTCGCAATTCAAGTGGTGGAACATTCTTTTTTATAGCGTAAAATAAAGGAAATGAACTTGACGAAACGGAAGCGATGAAAAAGGGATATGGCTGGAAGTGTTGGACATGTTCGGAAGAGATCCGGATGAAGAAATCGGGTTGGGCGGGCAGTTTATTTTTAGCAGAGGAACAAGCATTAACCTTGGGGTTGACTCGCATGTAAAAGGCACCCCATGACGGGATGCCTTTGGATTGATCGGCCTAGCGGCGCTTGCCGCCTTTCCTGCTCCAATCGATGACGTTATCTTTAGGCTCTCTGCATTGATTTCTTCGTTGCGCAGCATCTGCGACAAGTCCTCGATCGTTTTGTCGAGCAGTTCGCCCTTATGCTTGGAAAACAGGCGCCGACGCTCCTTGAGCAAAGCATCGAGGATCAGCTTCTTTTGACGGTTACTGAACAACATGTCGTTCGTTACCCCTGCCGTTTATTTTCGTATCGGGCTTTGCTTTTCCGGAACTCATGCGCGCCTTATCTCGTCGATTGAAAAAATTCGACCCATTCACCATCCGGGCCATAAAAAAAGAAATAACGCGAGCCATTTGGCAGCATCGTAATCTCTTCATCGATCAAACGCACGTCGAGTTCTTTAATGCGGGCAAATTCTTCTTCAATGTCGTCCACCGTAAAAGCGATATGATGCACCTTGCCTTCCGCCGGAAGCCCGTCGTTGTAGCCTTGGATCAGTTCCAGCTCCGTTTCACCCGACTCGTTGAAACCGAGAAAAGCCAGCGTGACGACGCTGTTCGTATGTACGAGCTTATCCTTCAGTTCGAGGCCTACGACATCTTTGTAAAACTGCACCGATGTGTCGATATTCCGGACCATAATGCCCACGTGCTCTATTTTTTTGCGTGCCATCGTTTTCGCTCCCTTATCCGTTCGTTTCCAGTAGAACAAAATGATTATATCATAGAACGGAGACGGAAGCCCATCACAGACAGCTCAATCGAAGCTATTTCCACCTCATTTTGGAGGAAGTCCGCGCAGCAATTGACGGATGTTTTTCACCCTGGTATCCGCACGAATCGATCGGACCGATCCGAACTGCACCATGGATGCCGTAGAAATGGAGATGACCCGGACGTTCCCTGCACAAATTACCGGAGATGTGTTAGTCACTTCCATCTGCATTGCCGGCGTCTGGCGGGCCCAGGGAAGAGGGGCCGAATAGATGGGATAGGCGCTCAAATTCCCTTCATCCCCGTAAAATACGGAAATCTCCCTTTGAACGGCATAAACGTAAGAGACCGGGGAAAAATTGTGCAAATCCCCTACAAAAATAGAAGAGCCAAAAATAAGACTGTCGACTTTCAAGCTTCGAACAACGGATGTGCGCGGAACGCAAGTCATCTGCCGCCTCCGAGTGCAAGCGGTACGAGCGGGCCGATAATAAGCGATTCCGGCGGCGTATCGAACACGCTGGACAAGCTGATCACCTCAGCGTCACCTATTAGGAATACCGACGAACTGGCAACGCCCACGATATGGATATTACCGACACAAATCTCTTTATTCTCCACTTGCAGATTCATTCGGAGTCCCTCCCTCCGTTTTTCGCTTTAAGAAATATTGATCAAGCCCAAGCCGAATATCCCGGATCACTTTATCCGTAATGCCCTGTTCCTGCTCTGTCGTCAAGATCACTACGTTCGGGTCGATTCCATATTTTAAATAATAATCGATCCGCTGCCCGATCTGCCCCTCGAGATCGCCAATGATAGTTTCGGTCGCATTCTCATCCAGCTTCACTTGGTACTTCTCTTCCAGTTGCACCAATTCGGCGGGAGTCGATTGCCGCAAATAATCTGTCACCCGCTGTTGGATACGTGCAAATGACTCCGATCTGGCTTCATTGGTTCGAATCGTTTCACCTCCAACCTCCATATCCTGGACCGATTGTTCGCCGAGCCCGGCAGGCGAAATCCCCACATTGAGCGTTCCATCAAGCTTCTCTACTTTCAATTGATCGAATTTGTATTCAATTCGCTCAATCGTCAATCCCCGCTGCTTTTTTAACGATTCGAGCTCTTTGGAAAGCGATTCGACCTTACTTTCCAAGGAACGGAGGCGACTCGTCTGCCACTTTAAATAATCGTTCAGCTTTTGAAAATACGATTCCGGGTAAGATGAATACATCCGTCATTCCTCCGTTTACCTGGAAGGTGCAGCCAGCGGCACCAAGGTTATAGGGGTAGGTTCTGCTATCATTCCCTGCGTCGTCGGTTGCGGAGTGACGGAAGGAAGGGTAAACTGAGGCGCAGGGCCGGTAAATCCACCGGTATTGTATAGATTAGCGAGTGCGCGTATCGTACCCGCAGTCCCGATCTGAAGCACGGAAGAGTTCGACACGGCGCCGATCTTGAAATTTTGAATGACGATGCTTTGGTGTATGATAAGCTGCATGACGGTTTATATAACACCTGCCTTATCGGCGGAGACTACGTTAGAGTCAGCGACATCGTTATCGTAAGTATTGGTGGTACTGACCATATTGCAGACCCGTAAATTATCTCCAGTATTGAAAGAACCTGCCCCGGAAAACGTTTTAGCCGTTACACTCGGAGCCAATTGAATCGAATCGCCTATATGCACGATGGAGCCTGTACCGATGTTCACAATTTTGATGGCACCCACGATGGCCGGCATGAGGCAGCACCCTAACTCAAGTGTTTTTATTGAAGTATATGATCCCAAAAGAAGAAGTATGTTTTAGAACAGCTTGAGAGGATTCATGGTTTGCGCATTGCGTTCATATATTGGAAGCAGTAAGGAGTGATAAACATGAGCGATTCCAAAAATAATAACTCATTTTTCGATATGAATTGGAAACATTTCGAGCAACTTTTTAACGGAAAGCTACCGTATCCTGCCCCACCCTTAAGCGGCCAAAACGGAGATACCGTATCCTGGGTTGAAGGGTATATCAAAGACGTGCTGAACCAGGCATTGCCCAACGTCGAAGTTCAGGCGCTCAAGCATCATTTTCACTTTGAAATCTTCGACACACACAACAATATCATCGTCAAAATCCACATTCCCGACAAAGAACAAGCTCGCAAGATCCGACTAAAGCTGAATCCCTACCAAATTCGTCTAGAGGAACTTCCAGACGACAAAATCCAAGCGATTCGGCTGTCCACCCAAGTGGTGCCAAGCAGTTGCAAAGCGGTATATAAGAATGGCATTCTTCAGATTCATATACGCAAACAGCCCATCGACCACCCTTTTTTAAATGTCGATATCCGGTTCCCTTAGCTTCATTTTCCGAAAAAATATCCCTTTCGGGTCGAATCGACCGAACGGGATCAATGGGTTTAGTCGTATATAGACTTCCAGTCTTTATGTAATTCGATTAATTATTCGCCGCATTATTGGAATCGGCAATATCCGCATCAAACGTATTCGTCGAGCTGACCACAGAAACATTCCCCATCCAATCTCCCGTATTACCGCCGCCTGCGCCAGAATATGATTTGGATGTACTTTTCGGATTCACCTGAAGCACATCGCCGAATATAACTTCTCCTTCAGCGCCGGTTATTTTAATTGGAGCCAAAATAATCGAAGGCATAGAAGAGCCTCCCTTCCTGATCGTGTTCTAAAGTATATGAGGCTCCAGAGCAAAAATCTCCTCCAGAAACGAAAAAGAGTTTTGCTCTGACGGATCAAAGCAAAACTCTTTATGTAGAATACGACTACTGGAACTGCCGAAGACCGGACTCGAACCGGTACGGTAGTCACCTACCGCAGGATTTTAAGTCCTGTGCGTCTGCCGATTCCGCCACTCCGGCGCAGTTCTGTTTGGTGGGCCCTGAGGGACTCGAACCCCCGACCAATCGGTTATGAGCCGACCGCTCTAACCAACTGAGCTAAGGGCCCTTGAAACTTTGGTTGCGGGGGCAGGATTTGAACCTGCGGCCTTCGGGTTATGAGCCCGACGAGCTACCGGGCTGCTCCACCCCGCGTCAGAAAATTTACACTGTATAACGACAGCGACAAATATAACTATACACCAACTAAAACGTTGAAGTCAAGTAAAAAATTTAAACCGTGTAGCGGACACCAAAACGGCCTTTTTTGGAACGGAACACTTGGACTTCGCTGGGGCATTCGTAACCGTAAATCCACCAGTCCTCCTCCATCCGCTTGGCCAGACACCCCGCTTGAAACTTGCTGTCATATAATTTCACCCAATAGACCCAGTTCATTTTATGTTCACTCCGCTTATCGAATGAAGATGAAGTATTGTTAGTATCTTAACCCAAAAAAAGCTCCCTTATTTGCATAAGGAAGCTGCTCCAATATATAACAAAATTTCATTCAGCCCACGTTTTCTTCCGTCGCGGCAACATAAGCAGCGACATCGTCCCGTTCATCCGCATCCCGCTGCCGATGAGCTAGACGACTTGATGCCGATGCCGCAATACTGGCAACCAGATCATCCAGGAAGGTGTGCACTCCGTTTCCGTTCTTGGTATCCAGGCGCTTAATAATTCCGACCTTTTGTTTATCCAAATGGCCAAATGTCGTAACCGCGATGCTTCCGTAACCGAACACTGACCCAAGAGCGAGCGTTTCATCACAGCCGAACAGCCCTTCATCGCTTTCGACAATCGATTGCAGCGGCTCGGATAACAGACCTTTTTCAGCCAATACGTCCAGCTCGATACCGACAAGAATCGCATGCTGAAGCTCCCGCTTCTGTAAAACCGCATGAACCGATTCAAGACAAGTCTCCAGCGTTAAATCAGGATGATAAGGAAGCTGCATTTCTCTGACGATCAATGCTATATCTTCCATCGTTACGCCGCGTTCCTCCAGCTTTTGATATACCGCGGCTTTTATTTCTTTGCTGTGAACCTGACGTTTCATGAGAATCGCTCCTTTAATGAAAGTGCTATCATTATACCATGATCTATATTCGCATACCACGGGACAACTGGTGTTATTTGGGAAAAAGCCGACCCAAAGGCCGGCTTTCGCTTGTTTGATACGACTATGAATTATGGCTTAAGCACTTTAAGCAGACGCTTGGACTTCTGATCGCCCGCAGTCGTAAACTGTTCGTAAATCTTAACCGTCAGCGGATAATCGAATTGATCCGTGCCGCCGTCAAAGGTGATATTGTTTTCACCGGTAGACAAACGGTTTAGCCCTGTGAATGCTCCACTGCCTGTTCCGACCAATTGATTCGAGGAGTTATACAGCTCGAACAGCAGTCCCGAGAAGCTCGGATCTACCTGAACTTGGTCATGACGTTTAATTTCCAGCCAGAACTTACCTTTGTACTGATAGGCCTTCTGTGCTATAGGATTAGAATTGAAGCTTGTACCAACTTGCCAGTTGTTCACTTTAAGCTCAAACGGATACAATGCAAACGTATCCTTGCTTTCCTCGGTTTGAACCGCCATGCTGTAAGCGCCAATCGTCGACTTGTACGGAGCGGCCGTCTTCGTATCTTGGACCTTCAAAGACAAGCCTTTCCCGGTTTCGGACACTGGAATCGTATAGAAGTAGTTCACAGTGAGCGAAGAATTCGGAAGTACGTTCGGCGTCGTCATATTTTGACGGATGCCATTGTACTCATAACCGTCCGAGCTGACCAGATCGGTCGCAAACGCCGGAACAGCAAGCGGCCGTTCTGTCTTATTGGTGAGCTTGAATTTGGCCGAAACGGTTTTCGAGCCTTCATCCTTGTTGTCAAACATATGGAATTCGATAACAGAAACATCCATGTCCGGATGAATCAATCGGCTCCGTTTATCAAGCGACATTGGAGTACCAAGCTTGTAGGACAAGGCAGCGTCTCCGGTTTGCTGCGATGGCAGCAAAATGTTAAGACGGCCTACGTTAAACACCCCAGCAGCACCACCCGCGGCAGCGCCGGGGTTATCGCCTGCTCCTGCTCCTGCTCCTGCTCCTGCACCGATCCCTGCACTGCCAGCTCCGCCGGCAGCAAACTTCTCAGGAGTCAGAACATTTAAGCTGGACAAGATCGTATCTTGGTTCGTCGGAATGGCAAAGTGAATATATTTCTCTTCTTTCGCTTCCAGCGTAATGCTTCCCTGCTCTACCTTGCTGCCAGAAAATACTTTTCCCGTCGCTTTGCCGTCTATGACAAAAGCCGGAATCGTTTCGCGCTGGTTCGAAGGATTATAAGCGAGCAGTTGCACGACATAGACGGTACCTTTGTCTGTCGATTCCTTATTGATCGTCGTCGGCGTATATTGAATGGGCGAGATTAAAGATGGGATCGTAAAGGATTCGGACCACTTCTTCATCGCGCTCGGATCAGTAATCGGCGTATCCCCACCCTTCCAAGGCTGCCCGGTGATCGGCGCAGCCACCAACAAGGTCTCCTTCTTCGGATAGATGTAATTATCGACATGGGTCCAATTCACTTGGGCCAGATTTACGGTATCGGTACGGTCGATTACGGTCATATAACTGAGTTCCGTGTTCGCTTTCGGTTGAATCGATTTGACATTTGAAGCGCTTGGCTGCAGTGTATATTCGACGCCTTCGCTCGTTTTCACCCGCAGCTCGTAATCCGGCACTCGTGTGGAACTGCTGCTGTTGTTCTTCATTCGAACGATGACACCGAGACGGGTACCGTCCTGAATTCGTTCGTTCAATACGCCCTTGACTTCCACATCGAGAAGGTCCGTCAGTTTATAAGTAACGACAGCATGTGCTTCAGGCTCGCTTCCTGCCGGATTTGCTGCCAAAGCGGAATAGCCGGTACTCATGATTGAAGCGGTAATAACGACGGATGCTACGGTTTTTTTCAGCTTGTTGTTCACTTGATTTTCCTCCTGTCAGGTCCGCTGCGGGTTACTTGGCCAGCTGGACTTTCTCTTTGTCTTTCAATTGGTTCTGACCTGAAATGATGAGCTGTTCTCCTTCGTTGATACCAGACCGCACTTCTTGGATCGTCTCGTTCAGACGGCCTAAAGCCACTTTGCGTTTCTCCGCCGTATCGCCTACGAGCACGAAAACGAACGTCTCCCCGCCTTCACGTACAACGGCTGTGCTAGGAACCGTAACAACCATCTGATCGATTTCTTCGGTCATGAGAATCTGGGCTTTCGTGCCGGGCTTAAGCTTGCGCTCGGCGTTCGGATACTCAAGCTCCAACGTGTAAGACTTGGCATTGGCGTTCATGACGTCAGCCAGATATTTGACTTTAGCTTTAGTCTTGTCAAGCACGCCCGGGACGTAAAACGTCAGTTCCTGCTTGCCGCGCACCAAATTGGCCGTCTCCTCGGTCAGTTCCGCCCGGATTTTAATCGGATCGAGTTGCTGTATCTTGCCTGCTGGAAAACCGGCGTTCAACGCCATGCCCACTTCAATCGGCATGTCGGTTAAGACGCCGCTAACCGTCGCTTTCACTTCCATATGACCTAGCGTCCGATCGGCTTCACGAATCGAAAGATTCGAAGACTCCATCAGTTGCTCCAACGGGGCCAAGGAGTTCGTCGTTTCCAGCGTCTTCAGCTTGTTTCGGGTATTTTCCAGTTCGAGCTTGAGATTGTTAAGCTGCGTTTCCGCCTGCTCAAGCTGGAATTTTGTAACCAGACCCAGATCGTAATCATTACGCATTTTGTTATAGTTCTTCTCGGTCTCTTTAATGGAATCTTCCAGCTTCTTGATTCCATTCTTCATCTCCTGCTTGCTGTTGACCAATTCTTGTCTGGATTTTTCCAACTGCTGCTGACTGCTTGAAACATCAACCTGTGCTTTTTCCTTTTTAAGCTTCACATCTGTCGGGTCCATGCGGAAAATCACATCGCCTTTTTCCACCATATCGCCGCGTTTCTTCAATACTTCCATAACGTCTCCGCCTGCCTTGGTCACGACATCAACCTGAATGGAAGAAATGACATCGGCAACCTGCTCCAACGGATCACCGATCCTTTTCTTTTCCAACTTTGCGACTTTAACCGGCTTGAGCTGGGGTTCTGACGCATTGGCAGCCGCCGGAGCAGCTTCCGGCTGTGAGCCGCAACCAGCGAGGAGCGCCGCCGAAATAACGACGGCCCCCATTACTTTGGTACTTTGCTTGAAAGATTTTGACATGATCGGATTCATGGGCTGATTCTCCTTTTTCCCTTATGGCACTCTCTATCTAAATGAAATGCATTTTTAAGCATCCGTCACCGGCGTTGACTTAGATTCCGAAGTCTTATTTCCGAACAAGCGGCCAAGACGGGTCTTGGTATTGTAGATCATTTCGTACACGACCGGCACAACAATCAGCGTAAGCACGGTCGAGGTGGTCAATCCGCCGATAACAACAACGGCCAAGCCTTTAGAAATGATTGCTCCTTTGGAGAACCCAAGAGCCAGCGGCATCAGGGTAACAATGGTAGCCCCTGCGGTCATAATAATCGGACGAAGACGGGATAAGCCCCCTAGCACAAGGGAGTCGCGTACGGACTTTCCTTCTTCCTCCAACTGCTGCACGCGTTCAATAAGAACGATCGCATTAGTAACCACGACACCGATCAGCATCAGGAACCCGATCAATGAGGTAAGGTTGAGCGATTCCCCGGTAAGGATCAACCCAAGCAAGCCTCCGATCGCCGCAAGCGGAAGGGAGAACAAAATCGCGAACGGCGCACTGGCGTTTCCGAAAGTCAGAACCAAGAGCAGATAGACAATAAAGACGGAGCCGATCATAGCTACGAACATTTCCGTGAAGTTTTTCTGAATGTCTTCGGACGCCCCTTTGACTTCAACACGAACTCCTGACGGAAGCTCCACGGATTGCAGCATTTCGGCCGCTTTGGCACTAACGCCGCCCTTGTCCTTGGATTCGATCTTCGCCGTTACCTGTACGTATTGAACCTGCTGATCCCGGGTAATCTCCGCCGGAGCTTCAATTTGCCGAATCTTCGCTACCTCATTTAACTTGACGGTTGTCCCTGACGGAGTCTTGATCAGGAAATTCCCGATCTTGTCGATGGAGTTTTTGAAGCTCTTGTCCAGCATGATCTTGGTGGAGAATGTCGTATTGTCGAATTTCAGGTCTCCGATCTTTTCCTCTCTCAGCCAAGAATTCACGGCTCCTACGATTTCTCCGGAAGACAAATTATATAGTCTGGCCTTATTTTGATCTACAGCGACTTCCACTTCGTTCTTCGATTCGCTCAAGCTGTCTTTAATATCGCGGAATTCCGGAATTTCCTTGAGCTTCTCCTTCACCAGCTTGGCGCCCTGCTTAAGTAAATTCGAGTCGTCGCCTTTAAGCATATAGATGAAGTCAGCACCGCCTCCTCCACCATCGGCGCCAAGCACCACGCCGTCTACCTCAGAGCCTTTAGGAAGCAAGTACAGTATTTTTTCCTTCGTTTGATTCAGCAATTTCTTGGCGTTCGTTCCCTGCGAAGCCGCGCCAAGAAGCTGACTTAAATAATCTAGACGATTGTCCGAGCTACCGCCGCCTATATAAGAGTTCATATATTCGTAAGCGGGCTCTCCCGCCTCGTTTTTCATTTCGCGCATCATCGCTTCGATTTCCTTCATTTTTAAATCATTGGAAGCAAATGAAGTTTCCCGAGGCATTTTGATACTAAACTGAACTTGTTTATCCGAGTTACTGGCAGGCATCATCTCCATTGCCAGGAAAGGAACCGTCCCTGCGATAGTCACAACAAACACCAGCAAGGAAAGCAGCATCGTCTTCATTCGGTTGTTTAGCGACCATTTCAGGGCTTTCAAATAAGCGCCTGACACTTTGCCGACTTGCGTTTCGTCGTGAACCTTAATATTTTTGGAACGCAGCACGAGCAGTTTGGCAAGCATCGGTATAACGGTCACAGCTACCAGCAGCGAAGCCAATAAAGCAACGGACAGTGTAATGGCAAACGGACGGAATATATCCCCAATCTCACCGCTGACAAAGCCGATCGGAGCGAATACCCCAGCGGTTGTAAGTGTGGACGAAGTAATGGCTGAAGACACTTGAACAGTTGCCTTCTTGATAACCGATTCGCCGCGTTCATGAACCTTCACGAGCTCGCTGTAAATATTCTCGATGACTACGATACTATCGTCCACGACACGCCCGATGGCGATCGTGATCCCGCCCAGCGTCATGATGTTGAGCGAAATGTCCAACGGGGCCATGACGAGCAGCGTGATTAATAATGATAACGGGATAGAGACCAAAACGATGATGGTCATCCGAACGTTTCTAAGGAAGAGCAGGATCATAATGGAGGCAAGCAGAGCGCCGAGCACTCCTTCTTTAACCATCCCGTGAATGGATTCTTTGATTAAGCCCGATGTGACAAAGAGCGATTTAATCGTAATGTTGGGATATTGCTGCTTCCACGTAGCGATTAAAGCGTCCGCTTCGTCAGTTAATTTCACGTCGTTGGCGCCCTTGACTTTAGAGATGGTGATTCCGATGGCCGACTTGCCATCGAGGCGCGAAAAAAATCTGGACTCGGAAATAGCTTCAACTTTGGCGATATCCTTCAGAAGAAGCGTTTCTCCTCCGGGCGCCGTAATCTTCATGTTTTCCAGGTTGAAAATCGTGTCCAGATCGCTCTTTATGCGTACCATCAGACTATTGCCGTTGAAGTCGGCCAATCCGGCGGGGCTCGACAAAATGGCCGACTGGATGCTTTGGGATACATCACGCGGTGTCAGTCCATAGTTGGCGATGGCGTTGCTGTTCAACTTTAGTGTCAAAATCGCTTCCTTATTGCCAAAGCCGTCTACGCGGTCAATGCCTTTGATTTTGGAAAAGCCCGGCTTGATGATATCCTTAAAGATTTTATCCAGTTCCTGCTGGCTCATATCGTTCTCGCCGTACATCGAGAGAAAGGAAATAACCTTCGCTTCGGATCCTGTGGTCTGAACCTTCGGTTTTTCCGCGCCTTGGGGCAGCTTAACGTTCACAAGCAAGCTTTCGGCTTCCCTTTTGGCATCCTCGATTTTTTTCCCTTGCAGTAATTCAACCTCGATCGTGGAGAAGTTATCGCTAGAGGTCGACTTTAAATTTTTAATGCCGTCTAGCCCGGCTACCGCCTTCTCGATGGGCTTGGTTACCAGTTCCAACACATCCTTGGGAGGAGCCGTATACTGGGTCGTAATATAAATATGCTTTAACGTAATACTCGGCATCAGCTCCATCTTTACGACGGAAGCCGCATAGGTGCCGCCGATAAACAACATCAGCATCATAATGATTACTGCCGCGACGTTCTTCATCGAAAAATTTGTTAATGAACTCATCTCTCTACTCCTCCATTACGATTGCTGACTACTTAGACGAGGCATTTCCTGTTACCCCTTCATTTTCCACACATCTTTTTTCAGTATAGCTTGGTTCGTTAATCGCTGTAAGGTGAAAAAAGTCATGACATAAAAAAACAGGACTCGTCTTTCGTCTAATTCTTCATAGCTGCTCTCTTGATCTGCTCCACTCCTCTTCGATCCCGTCCAATCGCGATAAAAACATTCGGTACATGGCGGAAACTTCCGCAAATCTTCGTTTGGAAACCTCAAAGGACTCTTTTTCAGTCTCATCGATCTGAGACATTCCTTTAAGGGCAAACGACAGTTCTTCGTATTGCTTGGTCATCAATTCGATTTTTTGCTTGTTGGCCCGCATGCTGGTCAGTGTAAAATCATCGGATAGGTAATAGTAGTCCTTGCGATCGCTTCTCATCGGAACTTTTTGGCACAAGGAGTATTTCTCCAACGCACGAACCTGGACGCTGACGGCCGCTTTCGTCACACCAAGCTGATCGGCCATTTCCTGCAGGCTGACCGGTTTGGGCGCGAATAAAAGCAGGCCGAATATTTTCCCGACAAGCGGGCTGAATCCTTCCAGTTCAAACGCCCGGGACATTTGTTGGGTGACCGTCCTTTTACATTCACCAAACGAGAGATGCGGTTTACTCATTGTCTTCTCCTTAATTTAGTATTAACATCGTTAATAATGTTGTTAATGTAAATAACATAAATCGTCTTGAAAAACCTGTCAATCCCCCCAATGAACATTTAGCCAAGTATACATAGAACTAACTGAGTTCCCAGCAAAAAAACCGCTCCTGCACAGTTTTACGAAACTGATGCAGCAGCGGTTTCAAAAAAGTGAAAATCTTATTGCGTGGGTTCAAACCAATTGAGTTCTCTGGTGGCGATCAATCTCTTTTGCCCTTGGAACGAATCGTAGATATTGAGTTTGAATTTTTTCACATGGCTGATTTTAAATCTGAAGTCCCCATCCCTTACCTTTATTTCCAAATCCTTATGCTTGCCGACGATGACTTTGTCCTTCGGATCAAGCTGACCGTTGGCCGCGCCCTGTTTATCAGACATTTCCCCGTCGAAGTCTTTGAAATCAAATTCTTTATTGAATCTAATTTTTTGGTCCTCGTCATCAAGCTCAATGATCAGTTTACGTCCGTCCATGTTCGTGGTAATCATCAAATCTTTGATCAACTCGTAGTTAAATTTGAGATTTGCGCCTTCGTTATCGATTGAAGTGCGAATATCGCTAAGCGATAGCTCGTAAGGTACGAGATCTAAATTTTTGAAGTCTTTCTTGAGCGTAAAATTTTCTTGCGGCAGCCAATACGCTACCGCGTTGACATAAGCATCCGGTTTTTTATCCGCTTCGGTCAATTTGCCTTCAGTAACGGCTTCTCCGATGATCACGTTCATACCGGAGGTCGGGAACCCTTTGGAAACATTGGTCGAAAGCAGGAATAGCGCCTTTCCGTCGGGATTGACTTTCGACTTGATTTCCGAAATAGTCGCAGGATAATATCTTCCCTGGGCTGTCTTGAAATAACCTACCAGCTTCGAGATGTCCGATACTCTTGTTTCCAAATTGCCTACTTCGAGAAGGGCGGTAAACGTATCGGCCGTTTCTCCTGGATATGTGGTGACAGAGCGCACCTTGTAGCTTACGCTGCGACCCACGTTGTTCACTTTATAGGTTTCACCGAAGTTATTATAAGGAATATTCATCATCTCCGAGCGGTGTACAAATTCAAGCAAATCGCTCGCCGCCGTCTGCGGGTCTGTCTTGCCATCACCGCCACTGCTGCTCGTTTTCTCTTGCAGCACAAGCTTAACCTTGCCGAATTGCGACGTGTAAGGAATTTTACCGATAAGTTGGAATTGTGCTTCCGCATTCGGGGCCAGACCGATGACATTGTCCGTCCGGACCAGCTTCGCTTCCACCTTCACGTTGTCATCCAGCTTGAAGTACCCTGTCAGATCCGGAATCGGAAGCGCCTCCGGGCCTTTGTTGGAAAGCGTAAATCCTGCGGTCAAAATATCCTGGTCCTGCCAAGGCAGACGTTGGACCGTATTCAGCTTAGCCGTGTAAGTACCCGATTTGTTCGTGAAGCTAAAAGCTTTGCCTGTATCCACCCCGTCCTTATCCGATACGGCCGGTAAAGCGAAGAAGGCAATCGGCAGATTCCGCTTCAAATCCTGCGCGTCTTGAACGATCACGAGCTGCCAGCCTTCCTTTGAGACGGAAATGGGAACGGAGCCCGTAAGATCGATATCCTTGTTCGTTTGCGGATTGATGGTCAAATCTTTTACCGCCTTGGCGTCAAGCGGATACATGTACCCTTCGTTTGTGCGAATCAAATATTGATATCCGGGCACTGCTACGCTCTTCGAGCCTACGTTTTCCAGATTAAGCACGATAGTCGGAGTATAGTTTTTCTCGTTCTTGCTCATCAACACTTTTTTGATGCTGGCTTTGACCGGATTGTTTGCCATTTGAATCGTATGTGCTTTACCGGCCGGCGTAACGACGGAATAGTTGCCGGGAACGCTCACCTCTCCGATTTTTCGCTTAAAACCCGCCTCCGGTATGCTAAAGTCCCATTTGATAACTTCAAAAATAAGATCCTTCAAATCCGTCGATTCGTTCACCGTTGCGTAAAAGCTGATGTCTTGGCTCGATTTGGCCGGGATGCGGTTTTTATCCTTGTCCTGCGGCAGGACGCGAACGGAAATTTGGTTGCCGGTCTTCGTCCTCAGCTGCGGCCAGTAGTCGATGAACTGCAGGTCGGTCGTCCCTCCGTTGTGGACCCCCACGGTGAACGTCACGGTTTTGTTGCCTTGCTCCGGCATCATGACCACATTTTTAAGCTCGAAATAGCTGTTCGCGTTAAGATCTACCTGTCCGATCGCCGGTGCGGTCCCAGTTGAGACGGTCGCCGTTGTTCCCGAAGGCGGGTTCGTGCCGCCGCCCTCCGCCGCAAAGGCGGGGAGCGCGGACCCGAAGGTAAGTACGGCTGCCAGTAGAACTATGCAAGTTTTATATCGTTTGCGTTTGGAATTCATCTTGTTGTTCCTCCTTGTTGAGTTTCACTCCGAACGTACTGCCCGCATTCTTGCTGAGAAGGGACATCTTATCCCCCCTGCATCATCGAATCAAACTGAGCATTCGGATTTTCTTTAATTTTTTGCAGCATCGCGTCGCCTTCCGTCTGCCATTGCTTGAGCGCATCGCGCACTTGCTGCTTATTCTGCACGACTTGCTGGAATTTTTGGGAGCCGAGCCGTTCCACATCGTACAAGCCCGGTTTTTCACGATAAATCTTGTTGTCCCGGCTTGGCGCAGGAAGCAGTGTCGTGAACGCTTTGATATTGAACTCCGCACCGTCCTTCGGCTTGATGTATTTTTGACGGGACACCAGATTAGAGGAGGTGCCGGCTTTCAAGCGGGCCCAGTCCTCGCTGTTGATAAATTTGATGAATTTCCAGGCGTCCTCGGGGTTTTGCGCCTTGGCGTTAACGCCCATCAGACCGTCCAGACCGATCCTGCCGCCGTATTCCGGCGCTTCCTGATGCACAGGCACCGTAACGACATCCCAATCGAACGCAGTGAGGCCTTTGATGTTTGCCACGTTTTTCATGACGTTCGTATAATGGCTAATGTTGCTGTAGTCGATGATGGACATCGCTACACGTCCGGATAAGAAATCGTCGTAATCAAATGGGTTTTCGTTAGGCCCAGAGTTGCCCCGCTTGGAGAAGTCGATCGGCTCGGGCAAAATTTTCTCGGTTTTCAGCTGCAGCAGCGTTTTCCACACTTTTTCCCATTGATCGGAATCGACGGTCATCTTCTCGCCTTTATCGTCAAAAGTCTTAAGATCAAGCGGCGCCGTATACATACGCGTCGCATAGTAAATGTCATCGCCCATGTTCTCCGGCGTGAACGAGAAGCCGTACTTGCGGTTCTCTCCTTCCCCTTTCGCCAATCTGCGGGCCAGATCGAACGTTTGATCCCAGGTCATCTTGTCGGTCGGATACTGAACTCCGGCTTCATCGAACATTTTTTTATTGTAAATAAGTGCAGAGGAATAGAAGGTCGGCGCCAGCGCATAAATTTTGCCGTCGCCCGCCTTTTTAATGCCCTCGATGACTGCAGGAACGATATCGGACGTATCGAATTTGTCCTTCGCGATGTCCTGATCGAGTTGCTTCAACATATTGTTGCTGATCAAATCCGGCAGCTGCTCGTAGCCAACCATCACGACATCGGGCGGACTATCGCTAGTCATCACTTCTTTGAGCTTATCCATCGGATCTTTCGGCTTTTCCTTCGGATCCGGGCGTCCGCCATACATGTAACGGTCATCCGATGTCGAGATGAATTCAAACTTAATGTTCGGATTCGCGAATTCGAACAATTCGGTGAAGCGTTGGCGGAGATACTCATCGTTGCCATATCCCGTGGTTGCGATTCGAAGCACTTTCTCGCTTTTGCTGTCCCCGCTGCCGGATTTCGTGCAGGCAACCAGTGTCGGCGCCATCAAGCCGACGCAGAGCGATACGGCTACCGTCTTCTTAACATATTTCTGCATGTTCAGGATCCCCCCAGATTGGTTTTTATGTATAAATCCAGGTAATTGGTTGTTCACACTGACTTCTTACAATTTGCGGTTGCCGATCGTTCTTACTTGGTACAAGTTCGACAATTGGTTAACCTCATAGTGAGCGTCCTCCTCTGAGAAGGGACATCTTATCCCCCCTGCATCATCGAATCAAACTGAGCATTCGGATTCTCTTTAATTTTTTGCAGCAGCGCATCGCCTTCCGTCTGCCATTGCTTGAGCGCATCGCGTACTTGCAGCTTATTCTCGGCGACTTGCTGGAATTTTTGGGAGCCGAGGTGCTCCACTTGGTACAAGCCCGGTTTTTCACGATAAATCTTGTAGCCCCGGCTTGGCGCAGGAAGCAACGTCGTGAATGCTTTGATATTGAGCTCAGCACCGTCCTTCGGCTTGATGTATTTTTGACGCGATACCAAATTGTAGGTGCTGCTGCCTTTCAGCCGGGCCCATTCCTCACTGTTGATAAATTTGATGAATTTCCAAGCGTCCTCGGCGTTCTGGGCCTTAGCGTTAATGCCCATCAGACCGTCCAGACCGATGTTGCCGCCGTATTCCGGCGCTTCCTGATGCACAGGCACCGTAACGACATCCCAATCGAACGGAGTTAAGCCTTTGATATTCGCCGCATTTTTCATGACGTTCCTATACTGGTCAAGTTGATAGTAGTTGATGATAGACATCGCTACACGGCCGGATAAGAAATCGTCGTCCATGAACGGGTTGTAGTCTTCGTTAGATCCAGGATTGCGCCGTTTGGAGAAGTCGATCGGCTCAGGCATAATTTTCTCGGTTTTCAGCTGCAGCAGCGTTTTCCACACTTTTTCCCATTGATCGGAATCGACAATCATCTTCTCGCCTTTATCGTCAAAAGTCTTGAGATCAAGCGGCGCCGTATACATTTGTGTCGCATAGTAAAAGTCACCACCCATGCTGCGCGTCGAGAACGAGAAGCCGTACTTACGGTTTTCCCCTTCCCCTTTCGTCAATCTGCGGGCCAGATCGAACGTTTGATCCCAGGTCAACTTGTCGGTCGGATACTGAACTCCGGCTTCATCGAATATTTTTTTATTGTAAATAAGTGCGGAGGAATTGAAGGTCGGCGCCAGCGCATAAATTTTACCGTCACCCGCCTTTTTAATGCCTTCGATGACTGCAGGAACGATATCGGATGTATCGAATTTATCTTTCGAGATGTCCTGATCGAGCTGCTTCAGCATATTGTTGCTGATCAAATCCGGCAGCTGCTCATAGCCAACCATCACGACATCGGGCGGATTATCGCCCGTCATCACTTCTTTGAGCTTATCCATCGGATCTTTCGGCTTTTCTTTCGGATCTGGCCGGCCGCCATACATGTAACGGTCATCCGATGTCGAGATAAGTTCAAGCTTAATGTTCGGATTCGCGAATTCGAACAATTCGGTGAAGCGTTGACGGAAATACTCATCGTTGCCATATCCCGTGGTTGCGATTCGAAGCACTTTCTCACTTTTGCTGTCCCCGCTGCCGGATTTTGTGCAGGCAACCAGTGTCGGCGCCATCAAGCCGACGCAGAGCGATACGGCTACCGTCTTCTTAACATATTTTTGCATGTTCAGGATCCCCCCAGATTGGTTTTTATGTATGATCTAGGTTGTTAACGTCGACGCCAATAAGCTGGCGCTTAACGACAGCTGCACCGTTCTCCCGGCGCACTTGTTCATGTTTCAGATCCTCATCGGGTAATATGCTTCTCTCTGCTGCCCGCAATCCTTCGTGCTAATCCAGCGACTTCGGCGTACGTATAATAATTTTCTCGCCGTCGAATTCCATCGATGCCTTTCCTTCGATCCCGAGCGCCTGCAAATACGCCCTTGGAATTTGAAGCCGTCCCGCCCGGTCGAGCACGACATATTCTTCATGAACATCGTGAATCGATCCGTGCGATGCCGCCGCTTCGCCTTCGGCGTCCAAGTTCGGGTTGCGCTTGACGAATTCGGTGCTCGTCATCCCGTCGCGGATGGCGACGACGCGGTCTACTTTTCCAGCAAGTGCCATATCGTGGGTTACGATAACGATAGTCACGCCAAGCTCGGAATTCAGATGCCGGAAAATGTCCATGATCATATCCGACGTCCGCGTATCGACGGAACCGGTCGGTTCGTCAGCCAGAAGCAAGGACGGTCGATTCGCGAGCGCAATGGCAATCGCCACCCGCTGCTGCTCGCCGCCCGACAACTGCTGCAGCTTGCTGTTGATCCGCTCTTTGAGGCCGACCCACTCCAGCAGCTGCTTCGCATAGGCGCGGTCGTATTGGCCGCTGAGTATCATCGGCATTTCTACATTCTCGAGCGCCGTCAAGTAAGGAATAAGGTTGCGCGCATTGTTCTGCCAGATGAAGCCGACGGTTTTGCGCTTGTACTGCACCAGCTCGTCGTCCGTTATTTTCAGCAGGTTCCATTCGCCCACGCGCACCTGGCCGGCGGAGGGGCGGTCCAGCCCCCCCAGAATGTTCAATAACGTCGACTTGCCGCTGCCGCTGTTTCCGATGATCGCCATCATTTCCCCTTGGGCGACGGAAATGTTCAGCCCTGTAAGCGCAACGACCTCGATATCGTCGGTTTTGTATATTTTGACGAGTCCGTCGCAATGAATCACTGTATCATTTCTCCTCTCCCAGCTTCACAGCCTGGTGTACGCGCAGCCTCCTGATGTGAAGGAACAACAACCCGGCGCCGGTCAGCATCATAACGGCGATGACGACATACAGCTGATCGGTATCTCTCGCATCGAATATAACGCGGAACGGAGGCACCTGCGTCTTGACGTTGTCCGCGGTTTGCAGGAACGGCAGGAACAAGTAGCTTGTCAGTTTGCCGATGCCGAGACCGAGTCCAATGGCCAGACCGGCGGTAAACAGCTGCTCGAGCAGCAGCATGCCTGTAAGCTGTCGTCGCGACAACCCCATGGCGCGCAGCACACCGAACTGAACGACCCTGCTGGACAAGTTGAAAAACCAGTATAAAATGTAGCCGATCAACGAGACAAGAACGGATACGAGAAAGCCGAGGCTCAAGATGCCGAACACGCCGCCGCGCGCCGGATGCTTTTTCTGCGTGATCAGTTCGTTGCGGACGTCTTTGACGCTGGCAATGCCGATTTTCTTTGCTTTGAGCGCTTCAATGATCGGCGTTACCTTGGCTCCGTCTTTCATTTTCATCCATACATCATAAGGTGTAACAGGCGCCTGATCGAACACATAGTCGAGGTTAGCGATAAAAAACGGCGTCTGATCCGGATACTGGCTCGGCCAATAAGGCACGGTAGCTACCACGATAAACTCGACTGGCTGGCTGGAAACCGATATGCTGATCAAATCCCCCGATTTGATATGATGTTTATCTGCGAAAGAGGTCGGGATGATGACCGCCTGCTCGTATTGCCCCAACAAATTCAAGTAGTTGTAGGGATGCGTTTTGTACAAGTCTTTGCGGAACCAGCCCACCTTGGCGAAATCGACGTTATCGACGCCCATCAGCATGCCCTGTCCGAGAGACTTGCCGGAAACGACCACGTTCCCTTTCGATTGCAGCACACGGGCAACATGCTCGACGCCTTCCAGTTCCCGAAACACTTGGAACGGAGGCTCGATGTAACGCAGCTTCGGCGGCGGGCCTTCCCCCGGACCTCCAGGCTGACCGCCGCCTCCCTGACCGGGATTCTTGCCTCCGGCTCCGCCTTTCCCCTGTCCTTGGCCTTGTCCGCCCTTGTTCTGGTTAGACGTTGACGGCAGATCTTCGGCTACGGAGGTCCATTCCGCTCTCATAATAACATCGGTACCGTAGGCATAAAGCACCCGCTCGGTCGAGTTCAAATCGATCGTCCGAGCCGCAGAAGCGTTGTAGATCCCGAGCCCGAGCGTCAAAATGAGCAGCAGCATGAGCGGATAGTACGCCGTAGACGAACGCGAGAGCTGGGTCAGCGTCAGGTAGACGGGAACCGGAAGCAGCCTTTTGCCCAGCCAATTGCCGAAGCGAAGCAGCCACGGGAAAATGCGCAGGAAGAACAATCCAAGCGCAATGATCGACAATGCCGGAATAAAAAACAGCAGCGGGTTCACGCTCAACTGATCGGTCGTAAGCCCGGTCCGGCTGAATAAATCCTGCCGGTCGTGAAACAGGTAATACCCGTAGCCCACCAGACCGATCAGCACCACATCCAAAAACCAGCGCTGCCAAAACGGTTTTCGATCCGATCTGGCCAGCTTCTGCTTATAGCTGACGATGGAGGCTTTGGCGTAGACAATGGCCGGAATAATACTGGCCATCAGCGCAATTACGACTGCGCCCACGCCGTACAGCAGCGCTTCAGTCGATACCCCGACAGGTACCGCCTTGCGGTCGACGAACGACAGGAACCCGCTGGACGAACCTATGCTTTTCGCCATAAACCAGCCGAGAAGCGGACCGATGATCATTGCAACCGCACCGAGCAGCAGCCCTTCGAGCAAATAAATCCAGATGATTTGATTCGTACTGCCGCCCCGGCTGCGGATTACGGCAATGACGGTGCGCTGGCGGTCGAGCGATTGTCTCGCGTTCATGACGATATAATAGAACACCATGGCGATCATCGGCGCCGCCAATGTAAAGAGCAGCATTTGCAGCTGCAAGCTCTGCACCTTAAATTCCTGCAGCAGCGGGATAAACGAAATATCCACCCTTGTGTTCTTGAGCTTTTGGAACAAGACGATATCCAAACGTTCCAGCTTCGTCTGGAGCGAGGACAGCTGGCTTGTCTTGATTTCCCGCAAATCAAAGGCATAGTACCAATTAGATAAGCTAAGCGGGATTTTTTTGCTTTTCAGCACATAATCGTTAAAGCCGGCTTCGCTCATAAAAAAGGACGTAAGCAGGCCTTCCATGCCTTGATACCAATACTGATCGGTATCGTTCTTCGGCTTGAACGTTCCCGTCACCTTCACTTTGAGCGGGGCAATGCCGTTTCCGCCGCTGATCGGATAATTGAAGACGTCACCGATATGCAGGTCGTTGCGGAACATCGCTTCCTCGTGAATAACGGCTTCGATGATTCCGCCCTGCGGCTGCTCGGAGAACCACTGCCCCTGCGTCAGCTCGACTTGATCCTTCAAGCCGTTCTGAGCCATCAGCGTCATCTGCCGGCGTTTACTCGGATCGACCTTGCTGGTATCCTCGGGCGTAATTTGCGAGCCGCGAATGGAATACGTCCGTACATATGCCTGATACGGGAACGCAATGTCCTTGGGCAAATCTTCCTTTATGTACTGGTCAACGTCAGTGAGCGCATTCAGATCGGCTTTTTCGTTGCCGGACGCTTGATACCGGATCATGACGGCGCCAGCGGAAAGCCCGTTATTCTTCTCCTCCAGCGATTTCGACACGACGCGCTTGAGCGAGCCGTCGGAATACATCGGGATGCTGGTCGTAAAAGCGACGGCCATAATGAGGCCGGCGAGCGTGCTGAGCGTCAGCCAGCGCGTGTTCCACATTTTACGGAATAAAAACCGGAGCATCGCCATTAGCGTCCCACTACTTTCTGCCCTGCCGTGAGACCTTTCACAATCTCTACAGCCGTCGACGTCTGCAATCCGATTTCGACGTCCACTTCGCGCTTGTTGCCTTTATCGTCCACAACCTGCACGTAATTGCGGCCCGCATACGAACGAAGAGCGGCAGGCGGAATCGTAACCGCGTTTTCCTTGCGCTGGGTAATAATTTTCACGCTGAGCGGCGTTCCGTGGGAAAGCCCCTCGGGAAATTGGTCAAGCTGGATCAGCAAATAGTTGTCGATCGAATCCGCCTTTTTCTGCTGGCCTCCGCCCTGGCCCCCGCTGTTCCCGTTGTTATTGTTCTCGGCCTTCGGATTCGGAAGCTTCGACACTTTGCCTTTGACCTTGCCCACGCCGTTGATGTCCGCAACGACCTCCATGCCAATGGCTACTTTCGACAAGCTGTCCGCGCTAATGGTTGCAGCCACCGTAAGCTGAGACAAATCCGCGATTGTGGCGACCGCATCGTAAGCCCTGGCCGTATCCCCTTTTTTCATATAAACCGAAATAATCGTACCTGTATAAGGAGCCATCAGCTTGGCGCCGGCAATCGTTTTTTCAAGCGTGGTTACTTCTTCCTTTTTTAATTCAAATTCGATTTTGTCCCGCTCCAGCTGCTCGGGGCCTGTCTCGTCGGCTTTGCGCAGCTTTTCGATCATACCTAACTCATCCTGGCGCGTCTGCAGCCGTTTCTGCCGCAATTTGTTCTCCTGCTCCGTGACGTCGAGATCGGCGATCAATTGCCCGCTCTCAACCTTGTCTCCGGTTTTGACCAAGAAGGATTTAATGCGCCGGTTGGCATCATCCGTAAAGTATAAGTCTTCTTCTACGGTCGACATCAGCTTCCCGGAGAGAGGAACGTCGAATTCCAGCGTCTCGGTTTTAACGACATACTCCGGTTTTTTGGATAGTTGGGGCGGGGTTATAGCCGGTATCGCTTCCTCCTCATCCTCCTTTGGCAGCAACGAGCATCCGGACGACAATGCGAGGGATGCGGCGATGCAAACGAGCAGCAATGGCCTGCCCGTTTTTTTAATTACTGATAAATTTTCCATCCACCATTTCGAATACACGGTCGGCAACCTCCATTATTGTCGGATCATGCGTTGTCATGCAAATCGTCATGCGTTCAGTACGGATAATATCCCGGAATACCGCCATGACTTGCGCGCCCATTTGTGAATCGAGCTCCGCCGTCGGCTCGTCGGCAAGCAGCAGACTGGGCTTGTGCGCGATAGCTTTGGCAATAGCGACACGCTGCTGCTCCCCGCCCGACAGTTCGAACGGACGATGATGCATCCGCTTGCCGAGGCCCACCAGTTCCAGACAATGGGTGACGCGGGGCTTCCACTCCGATCGGGGAACTTTCGCCATTCGCAGTGACAATTCCACATTTTCCCACGCGGACAAAAGAGGCATTAAAGCAAACGATTGAAAAATAAAGCCGAATTCTTTTCTTCTTATGTACGTCCGCTGATCGTCACTGCATTCATGGAACGGATATTCCTTGAACATGATTTGTCCCCGGTTCGGCTGGTCCAGACCGCCGATCATGTTAAGCAGGGTCGTTTTCCCCGAGCCGGATCGGCCTTTCAGCATAACGAGTTGCATCGGATACAACTCCATATCGATTCCCTTGAGCACATGAAGCTGTTGTCCTCCGACAGGAAATGAACGCTCCACTCCCGTTACGGTAAGGAGTGGGATACTCGTGTCAATGGGTGGTCTGGTATCGATCTGGACACCCTCACCGTCGCTTGCCGCAGCCGCTTCCCCGTCGGCCAAAGCTTCCGGCAGCCCGGCGCTGATCTCCTGCGGAGCGGCTGGCACGGCGGCTGCCGCTTCATTCTGCGCTTCGTTCTTAGGTTTGCGCAGCCATCGGAACATGTGGCCCCTCCTTCTAAGCGTTCTGTAAATCTGTAAAATCATGTAACGCTAATATAATAGACGCCTCTTAACACAAAAAAGTTACAAAAAAACTATAGTTTTTTTAGTTTTAAAGTGTTTTTTTTACGTTTTTCGACTGACGAAGCAGCTCCGGTACTTTAGTCAGGGTCCGAAAGTGCACAGGGCATAGTAAGCATGTTCGGTCATGCAAAATAGCCCCGCACGCAAATACTTTGCGTACGGGGCTGCTTCTTTTTCCCGCTTAGCGGGACCGGAACTTCTGCGAGTGCTCCTTCGCCTGCTCGACGGTCGTGATTCGGTTGCGCTGCCACTCCAGCAAGATCCGGTCGATGTACCGGAAATGCAGCTTGCCGGCGAACACCGCTTCCTTAAGACCGGCGAGGATAAGCTCCTCCGGATAGCGATCTTTGTCGATCCACCCCGATATCGACTCCAGCTCCATCGGAGTGAGCGGTCGACCAAATTCGTTTTCGAAAATCGAAAAAATATCTTTTCGCTCCGCTTTGCCCGTCCGCTCGGCCTGTTTCCTGGCCGCGAGCTCCGCCTGATGCTCCTCGATACGGCACTCGGCGAGCCGGTTCAGCAGCGGCCTTAAGTTATATGCTTCGCTGTGGACTCCCGTAACGGGATCTTCGATCTCGTCGATTTGCAGCAGCTGTTCCCGGATCAGCTTTTGCAGCACGGCAATCACTTTCTCCTGCGGCAGCGACATGCGGGCTTGAAGCTCTTCCAATGTCGGAAAATCTTTATTTTCCTTTTGTTTAAACGCCATGACATGAAGAATAAGCATCACGTCCGGCTCCATCAGCCCAAGCTGTTTGTAATATTTGAACAGCCAGTAGGGAACGTCGACGTTCCCGTCCTGCCAGCCCGCGAGCAGCACGGACGGCAGCTCTTTCGTGTCGTAATCGCTACGTCTCATGCCTACCCTACTTTCCACTTACAGACTCGCAAGAGTCGACTTCCGCATGCAGACCTTACGGGTACAAGCGGTACAGCAGCCGCGGGAACGGAATCGTCTCGCGAACGTGATCGAGCCCGCAAATCCAAGCGACTGTGCGCTCGAGCCCCAAGCCGAAGCCCGAATGCGGCACGGAGCCGTATTTTCGCAGGTCAAGGTACCACTGGTACGCTTCCTTGGACAGCTCGTGCTGCCGGAAGCGCTCTTCCATCAGCTCCGGATCGTCGATCCGCTGGCTGCCTCCGATAATTTCTCCGTAGCCTTCCGGAGCGATCAGATCCGCGCAAAGCACGACTTCCGGACGGGCCGGGTCAGGCTTCATATAGAAGGCCTTGATCTCTGTCGGATAATGCGTAATGAACACCGGCTTCTCATATTTCTCGGCGATAGCAGTCTCGTGAGGCGCGCCGAAATCTTCGCCCCATTCGAATTCGTGCCCGTTCTCTTGAAGAAACTTTACCGCTTCGTCGTACGTAATGCGCGGGAACGGCCCTACGACCTGCTCGAGCTTCGTCGTGTCGCGCTCCAGCGTCTCAAGCTCCTTGCGGCAGTTTTGCAGCACCGACTGTACGATGTGAGAGACGAACTGCTCCTGCACTTGCAGATTCTCCTCGTGCGTCACAAACGCCATCTCCGGTTCGATCATCCAGAATTCGATCAAATGCCGGCGCGTCTTCGATTTCTCCGCCCGGAAGGTCGGACCGAACGAGTATACCCGGCCAAGCGCCATCGCCGCAGCTTCCATATACAGCTGGCCGCTCTGCGTCAAGTAAGCGTCCTCGTCAAAATATTTCGTATGAAACAAATTCGTCGTTCCTTCGCAGGACGAAGGAGTCAAAATCGGCGGATCGACCAAATGGAAGTTACGCTCGTCGAAAAATTGCTGAATCGCCCGGATAATTTGCGCCCGGATGACCAGAATCGCCCGCTGCCGCGGCGAACGAATCCACAAATGGCGGTGATCCATCAGAAAATCGACGCCGTGCTCCTTGGGCGTGATCGGATAATCGGTTGTGACTTGAATAATTTCGACGCCGGTCACCGTCAGCTCGAAGCCGCCTTTGCTGCGCGTATCCTCGCGCACCGTGCCGGTGACGTAGAGCGAGCTTTCTTGCGTCAGCTTGCCCGTATCTTCCCACACCTGCTCCGGCACTTCGCTCTTGACAACGACGCCCTGTATAAAGCCGGAGCCGTCCCGCAGCTGCAGGAAACGGATTTTGCCGCTGGAACGGATGTTATGCAGCCAGCAGCCGATCGTCACCGATTCGTTTGTATGTTTATTCACATCCCCGATCATACACAGGTTACGGTTCATGAACATTCCTCCGCCTACTTATAAAATTGACCATCGTTCACTAGTTTACATCATTTCGCTCCAAAATCAACCTGTACGTATCTCGGGCGATAACAAGCTCCTCATTGGTCGGGATGACAAGCACCTGTACCCGGGAGCCCGTCGTCGTGATGGCGCGTTCTCCGGATTCGCGCCGTTCGTTCGCCGCTTCGTCCAGCTCCAGGCCGAGAAAGCTGAGATTGCGGCACACTGCGGCGCGCAGCGAAGCGGAATTTTCCCCGACACCTGCCGTGAAGACAATGGCGTCCAACCCGTTCATGGCAGCCGCGTAAGCGCCGATACATTTGCGCAGCCGGTACTCGTACATGTCGAACGCGAGCGCCGCATTGCGGTCTCCCGTCTGCCTTGCTTCATCAATCTCCCGCATATCGCTGCCGATACCCGAGATGGCAAGCAGCCCGCTGTGCTTGTTCAGCATCGAGTTCACTTCGCTGAGCGTCAGATCCTCCTTGCCCATCGTAAACGGGACGATAGCCGGATCGATATCCCCGCTCCGCGTTCCCATCATGAGCCCTTCCAGCGGCGTCATCCCCATGCTCGTATCGTAGGACCGCCCGTCCATCACCGCGGTGCAGCTCGCTCCGTTCCCGATGTGGCAGGTGATCAGCTTCAGCTCGCGTAGCGGCCGACCGAGGAACGCCGCGGCGCGCTCGCTCACATAAGCGTGCGAAGTGCCGTGGAAGCCGTAGCGGCGAATTTTATGCTTCTTATAGAGCACCATCGGGATCGGGTACAAATACGTCACCGGCGGCATCGTTTGATGATAAGCCGTGTCGAACACGACGGCCTGCTGCACATCCGGCATATTCGTTTCGACCGCCTGAATCCCGAGCATATGGGCGGGGTTATGCAGCGGGGCCAAGTCGAACAACCGCTTGATCTCCCGCTTTACCTCTTCGCTCACCAGCGCGGAATTGGAAAACGATTCGCCTCCGTGCACGACCCGATGGCCCACCGCGTCGATTTGCTGCGCCGATTCGAGCACCCCGTGGACCGGATGCACCAGCATGTCCAGCACCTTGCGGATCGCCGTCGTGTGCTCCAAAATTTCACTGACCTCACGCACGTCTTGCTTACCCTCCGGCTCAAACGTCAAGATCGCGGACTCTATCCCGATCCGCTCCACCCTCCCTTTGGCCAGCACGGATTCGTTCTCCATCTCGTAAAGCTGAAACTTAAGAGAGGAACTGCCTGCATTAATAACGAGTACGATCATATCCGGTCACCGTCCTTATCGTAGCGGAAAAAGCCATGTCCTGTCTTCGTGCCGAGATGACCGGCCCTTACCATCTGCTTCAGCAGCACCGCCGGCCGGTACTTCACATCCCCGAATTCCCGGAACATACGTTCCATCGCGGCCAATATCGAATCCAAGCCGAAGCGGTCTGCCATCTCCAGCGGCCCATAATGAAAATCATAGCCGATTCGCATCGCATTATCAATATCGTCCGCGCTGGCTACTCTCTCCGACAACGCGTGCATCGCTTCATTGATCAGCACGCAGATCAGACGCGTCGTGACAAAGCCCGGCGATTCGTACACCTGAATGCCGCGTTTTTGAATTGTTTCTTCAACGAACCCCCGGGTCGCTTCGAAGACATCCTCTCCCGTTTTCAGCGCCCGAATGATTTCCACCAAATGAATTTTCGATACCGGATATAAAAAATGAAGGCCGATGACGCGCTCCGGGTGCTGTGTCTCTGCCGCCAGTTCCGTCAGGCTGAGCGTAGACGTGTTGCTGGCGAGAATGATCGACGGCCGGCATACCTCGTCAAGTGTGCGGAATACTTCTTTTTTAATCTCGAGATCTTCCGAAACCGTTTCGATAACCATATCGCATTCGGCCAAATTGTGAATATTCGTTTCCTTCGCGATGCGCGAAAGAATCAATTTTTTCTCAACGGGAGTGATCGCCCATTTCTCCAACTGCTTGTCTAAGCTGATCTCGATTTGCTCCCAGGCCTGCTCCAGCTTTTCAGGCGTCCGTTCAAGCAGCATGACTTCCAATCCTTTGGCTGCCAACATTTCGGCAATACCTTGACCCATTGTTCCGGCGCCCACGACGCCGATTCTAGAAAAACTCATTTCTGTCACCCTCCCATCAGCTTCCAGTGATATTATACACAACCCTTCCGGCTTTTGAAAAAACATAGATCACACTTTTCACGAAATTTGTCGAAAGTTTTTGAACATTGTATGATAAAATGCGGCCGGACGATAAAAATAAGCCCGACCTTCTCTCTTATTCAAGAGTCAGGCCGGGCTATTCGTCGCTTATTTGTACGCGAGACGCGCTTGATGCCCCACTTCGTATGCCGTGATTTTGTCTTCATGCTGCAGCGTCAGACCGATATCGTCGAGACCGAGCAGCAGGAACTGGCGGCGGTGCTCATCCAAATCAAAGTCGATGCTCAGGCCTTGATCGTCGGTGATCCGTTTGTTCTCCAGATCGACGGTCAGCTTGTAGCCTTCTTTCGCCGCGGTGCGTTGGAACAGCTCCTCGACCTGCTCTTCGCTCAGCTTGATCGGCAGAATGCCGTTCTTGAAGCAGTTGTTGTAGAAAATGTCGGCGAACGACGGCGCGATCACGACTTTGAACCCATAGTCCTGAATGGCCCAAGGCGCATGCTCCCGGGAGGAGCCGCAGCCGAAGTTGGCGCGGGAAATCAGAACGGAGGCGCCTTGATAGCGCGGCTGGTTCAGGCTGAACTCCGGAATCGTATGGCCATTCAGGTCAAAACGCCACTCGTAGAACAGAAATTGGCCGAAGCCGGAACGCTCGATACGCTTCAAAAATTGTTTAGGAATAATGGCGTCCGTGTCCACGTTCACGCGGTCCACCGGACCGACCAGGCCGGTATGCTGTTTAAAAGCTTCCATATCGTTTAACTCCTCGCTTCGATAAAATAATCTTCTTAAGCTTCCTGCTTCACTTTGAATTTCCAATCGCGCACGTCGGTGAAACGGCCTTCGATCGCCGCTGCGACTGCCATTGCCGGAGACACGAGGTGCGTGCGCCCGTCACGGCCTTGTCGGCCTTCGAAGTTCCGGTTCGACGTCGAAGCGCAGCGTTGGCCCGGCTTCAGCACGTCCGGGTTCATCGCCAGACACATGCTGCAACCGGCATCGCGCCATTCAAAGCCCGCTTCGATGAAAATTTTATCGAGCCCTTCTTTTTCCGCTTGGATTTTTACCCGGCCCGAGCCCGGCACGACGATCGCCGTCACGTTCGGAGATACCTTGTAGCCTTGAGCTACGGCAGCCGCCGCGCGCAGGTCCTCGATCCGGCCGTTCGTACAGGAACCGATAAATACGTAATCGATCGTAACGTTCGTCATCGGCGTTCCCGGCGTCAAGCCCATGTACTCGATCGCTTTTTCCGCTGCTTTGCGCTCGTTCTCCGTGCTGAAATCCGCCGGATTCGGCACGCGGGACGTTACGTCGGTACCCATGCCCGGGCTAGTGCCCCAGGTGACTTGCGGAATCAGGCTGTCCGCGTCGAAATCGACTACACGATCGTACACTGCGCCTTCGTCCGTCGTCAGCTGCTCCCACGCCGCTACCGCTTGCTCGAACGCTTCACCTTGCGGCACATATTCGCGTCCGCGGAGGTAATCGAACGTCGTTTGGTCCGGAGCTATCAAGCCTGCTCTTGCACCCGCTTCGATCGACATGTTGCACACGGTCATGCGCTCTTCCATGGACAAGCTGCGAATCGCTTCGCCCGTGTACTCAATCACGTACCCGGTTGCAAAATCCGTGCCGTATTTCGCAATGACGCCGAGAATCAAATCCTTTGCCGTAACGCCTGGCTTCAGCTTGCCGTTGATGCGCACTTCCAGCGTTTTCGGCTTCGCTTGCTGCAAGCACTGCGTCGCAAGCACATGCTCCACTTCGCTCGTTCCGATCCCGAACGCCAAAGCTCCGAACGCGCCGTGCGTCGACGTGTGGCTATCGCCGCAAACGATCGTTTTGCCGGGATGCGTCAAACCGAGCTCCGGTCCCATAACGTGGACAACCCCTTGATCGATGCTGTCCAGGTCAAACAGGGTGACGCCAAAATCCGCACAGTTTTTGGAGAGCGTATCGATCTGCTGCTTGGAAATCGGATCGGTGATATTGAAGCGATCCTTCGTCGGAACGTTGTGATCCATCGTTGCGAACGTCAAGTCCGGACGGCGAACCTTGCGGCCGCTCAGGCGAAGACCTTCGAACGCTTGCGGCGAAGTCACTTCATGGACCAATTGAAGGTCGATATAAATGATGCTCGGCTTGCCCGACTCCGAATGAATAACGTGATTGTCCCAAATTTTTTCGAACATTGTTTTTGCCATCGGTTCCACCTCGGTATCTGAATGATGCTCCTAATGTCACCTATCGTATCACGTCCATCTTCATTGATCCAAGATATAATATCTATAGCCTTCATAGGTTTTCACTATGAGATAATCAAAAAAACGACCGGGGCTCTTCCCCTTCCCGCTGTATAAATGAAGGCCCGGCTGGACAACCTTTCAACGAAAGCAAAAGTAAGGAAACTGGGAGGACTGTACAATGACCGATACGCCTCGCCCTGCAAATGCGGCCCCGTCAGAGGAGCCAACTCCCGGCAAAGTAAAGCTGGTCGCCGAAATGCCCGGAGACGAAGAGATGCGTGAGCATTTGGAAGATATGAAACGGAACGACGGGTATCCCGGCTCTTGCGGGACTTGATGCTTCCTAACCGAAAAAATGCGACTGCTTGCGCGTGCCAGCCAATATTCCGTTATGCCCTGGAAGAAGGAGCCTCCCGCTCTTTCTTCCTTTTTTACTTGCAAACGGGGAGTACCGCACGCCAGCTCTTTTATTCTTATAGCAAATACGTTACGATTAACGTATCATTCATAGGTATTCTTTATAAAAGGAGCCGAGCCGCATGGAACTGCGCCAGCTGCAATACGCTTTGCAAATCGCCATTGAAAAGAACTTTTCCCGCGCAGCCGAAAAGCTGCATATCGCCCAGCCGTCGCTCAGCCAGCAGCTTTCCAAGCTGGAGAAGGAGCTCGGCGTCCTTTTGTTTCAACGGACGACCAACTCGGTGGAGGTCACCTATGCCGGAACCCGGTTCGTGGAAAAAGCGCAAAAAATTCTCGACATGGTCGAGCAGTTAAAACAAGAAATGGAAGACATTTCCCAAATGCGTAAAGGCAAGCTTGTCGTAGGTAGCCTCCCGATTACGGGCGCGCACGTGCTGCCCCTCGTTCTGCCCGTCTTCCAAGAGCGCTACCCGGAAATCGATATCGTGCTCGTCGAAGAGACAACCTCGAACCTCGAACAATTGACGACGAGCGGGCAAGCCGACATCAGCCTGCTTTCCCTGCCCCTGATCGACGACTCGCTTGACTACGAGCCGATCATTGAGGAAGAAATCGTACTAGCCGTCCCGCCGCAGCATCCGCTGGCCGCGCGTCTGACCGAGGGAGCAAACAAAACGGTCAATATTGCGGAATTGCAGGAGGAGCCGTTCATCGCGCTAAAAAGAGGCCAGGGCTTCCGTCAAATCGCGATCCAATTGTGCAACGACGCCGGATTTACGCCGAACATCGTGTTCGAGAGCAGCAATATCGAGACGGTCCAGTCGCTCGTCGCGGCGGGGATGGGCATTGCCTTCATCCCGCATATGCTGCTGAGGGGGCGGAACGAGCTGGCGCCCGCGTACCTGCAGCTGTCCAGCCGGCCGACCCGTACGCTCGTGATCGCCCATCGCAAGGGGCGTTATTTATCGAAGGCGGTCGCCGCGTTCATGGAGACGTTCCGCAAGGTGATGGAAGCCGAACGCGCAAAAGACCGGCCGGAATAATCCGAGCCGGCTTTCGCATGCTGTTTGTGCTTTTTAATATAAGGAAGGACGTCTGTCTTCAAATACCGGAATTTTGCTGCGTACGGCAGGTACCTGGCTAAGATCGACGGATGCGCGAACGATCGTTTCCGCTTCTTCCCCTTCGGCCAGCACCTCGCCCCACGGATCAATGACCATCGAATGGCCGAAAAACTCCGTCTTCCCGCTCATGCCTACACGGTTGCAGGAGACGACGAACATCTGGTTCTCGATCGCCCGCGCCATCAGCAGCGTGCGCCAATGATGCAGCCGCGGGTTCGGCCATTCGGCCGGAACGAATAAAATTTGCGCGCCGCCGAGCGCCAGCTTTCGCGCAAGCTCCGGAAAGCGGATGTCGTAGCAGATCATCATGCCGGCCGGAATACCGTCCAGTTGAAGCTCGCCTGCGCGGTCTCCGCTTTGCAGAAACTTCTCCTCATCCATGAGCCGGAACAAATGAATTTTCGAGTAGTCTCCTGCACGGTTTCCTTGCCGGTCATATGCGAATATCGTATTGTAGACACCGTCGTCCCGCTTCTCCGCGATCGAACCGCCGATGATGTTCACGCCGTTCTTTCGGCTAAACGCCGACAGCAGAGCTTCGGTCCGCTCTCCGTAATGGTCCGCCAGCTCCTGAATCCGATCCAACGCGTAGCCGGTGTTCCACATCTCCGGAAAGACGATCACATCCGGCTTCGTATCGTGAGCGACCGCTTCATGCAGAAGGCTCTCCAGCTTTGCGAAGTTGCGATCGGGCTCTCCTATCGCGATGTCCATCTGCAACAGAGCCAAATTCCATTGTTGCCCAGCCATCTAACCTTCCCCCTCACCCGTCTCGAAATTCCGAACGCAGCGGCCCGCTTGGGGAAACTGCGCCGTTTCTTCCTATTATGATAGAGCAACGGAAGCGGAACTTCAACGCGCCTGTGCAAAGAATATGGTCCAGCGGTCCCGTTCCCGGACGGGCTCATTTATTCCATAGCCCTAGTCCGCTGCGATGGCATCAGCCAAATCCTGAAGCTCCGCATCCGACAATTCATGCAAAATCGAACGGCCCTTCCGGCTCAAAAGCTCCTTTCGATAATAGCTATAGCTTGCGTAGCTTTTGCGCACTTCCCATACCTGCGTTTCTTCCACGACCGAGAACCCGGATGCTTCCAGAGCCTTGCGTATGGCCGCCGCATCGTGACGGCGTCCTGCTTCCAGCTGGCGGAGACGCGGGTACTTCTCGAACCAGTAACCGCGCATATGCTCCCTGCTCCCGGGAAGCAGGCAGTCCTCGGGCGTGCGATCCTGCACGATCAGCAGGTAACACATCCCCTTGAAGTTTGCACATGATAAGCTATGAAAAACGTTTCCCTCGACAGTTAAACGGATGATTCGACGAAATAGACCCGTATACACGCACCGTTTTTCATGTTACATTATTCCTATCCGTTCAGATTATTTACTATATTCCGATAAGAACACGAGGAATTTATTGTATGGCAACACATTTGAAACCAAACAAATGGAGTGACATAGATGAAGACCAACAACCCGACGAAAGCAGCCGTCAGCGCTTTTCCCATGATTCCGGCTGAACGGCTGCAAGAGCTGCCTACCCAATTTTTCGCCACGCTTGTGCGCAAAGCCAATGTTCAGATTGCCGCTGGACACGACGTGATCAATCTGGGACAAGGGAATCCGGATCGACCGACCCCGCCGCACATCGTCAAGGCGCTGCAGCAAGCGGCGGAAAACCCGCAGTACCACCGCTACCCTCCGTTCAACGGCTACTTGTTTTTAAAAGAGGCCGCCGCACATCGATACCGGGAAGATTACGGCGTCGAGCTCGACCCGGAGACGGAAGTGGCGGTTTTGTTCGGCGGTAAAACCGGTCTTGTGGAAATCGCCCAATGCCTGCTCAATCCCGGCGACGTCTGCTTGGTACCGGACCCGGGATACCCGGATTACTGGTCCGGCGTCGCCCTGGCCGGCGGCCGGATGGCCTTCATGCCGCTTCTGGAATCGAACGGGTTCCTGCCGGATTACAGCGCGCTTTCGGCCGATGACGTGAATCGGGCGAAGCTGCTGTTCATCAACTATCCGAACAATCCGACGGCGGTTTCGGCTCCGGCTTCCTTCTATAAGGAGACGATTGCTTTTGCGGCGAAGCACGGCATTGTAGTGGCCAGCGACTTCGCTTACGGCGCCATCGGCTTCGATGGGCAGAAGCCAGTCAGCTTTCTGCAGCTGCCGGGCGCCAAGGAGGTCGGCGTCGAATTTTACACGCTGTCCAAAACGTACAACATGGCCGGCTGGCGGGTCGGCTTCTGTCTCGGCAACCGCGAAATCGTGCGAATGATCAACTTGATTCAGGATCATTACTACTGCAGCTTGTTTGGAGGCATCCAAGAGGCGGCGGCCGTCGCGTTGACCGGTCCGCAGGACAGCGTTTGCGAGCTCGTGCAGATGTACCAGAGCCGCAGAGACGCCCTATTCGGGGCTTTGGACCGGATCGGCTGGCAAGCGTCGCGTTCGCAAGGCTCTTTCTTCACTTGGCTGCCTGTGCCAAAGGGTTATACGTCGGAGTCGTTCTCCGACATGCTGCTTGAGAAGGCCAAGATCGTCGTCGCTCCGGGAGTCGGCTTCGGCGACCACGGCGAAGGCTACGTGCGCCTCGGCTTGCTCAGTACGGAAGAGCGGCTCCGTGAAGCGGTTGACCGAATAGACGCCCTTCGCCTGTTCGGCTGATTCCTTTACAAACCTCCCCCCTCATGCTATGCTAATGAAAAGCAAAACGTATTGATGGGAATAGTAGGAAAGCCCCTGCACGATCAGAGAGTAAATTCCACCGGCTGCGAGAATTTACCGTGGAGCCTTGCCGAACCCGCCCCTGAACGGCCAGCGACGAGCTGGACGGCTTTCCCTGCCGTTACAAGGGACTGAAGCAGGATGGATTGGTCGTCAATTCATCAAGTAAGGTGGTACCGCGGAAGTGGAGGCTTTCGTCCTTAAAGGACGGGGCCTTTTTGCGTTTTCCGCACCTGCCCCGGGGCGGCAGCCAGATCAGTCATAGAAAGAGTGATTCCTATGCAGCAAACGATCGTAGTGAAAATCGGCAGCAGCTCGCTAACGTCCAACGAAGGCGGATTGAACCGGGCAAAAATCGCATTTTTCGCCGCCGAGCTGGCGGCGCTTCACCGTCAAGGCTTTCCCGTGCTCCTCGTGACCTCGGGAGCCGTGGCAGCCGGCTTTCGGGAGCTGGGGTACGCATCCCGTCCCAAGCTGCTGCACGAGAAGCAGGCCTCCGCTTCCGTCGGGCAGGCGCTGCTGATGCAAGCATATCAGGCGGCATTCTTGGGGCAAGGCGTAGGCGTAGGGCAAATTTTGCTGACCCGCTCCGACTTCTCCAACCGCAAGCGAATCCATAACGCGCAGATGACGATTGAAGAGCTGCTGCGCCGCGGAATGCTGCCGATTATTAACGAAAACGATACGGTCTCGGTCGACGAGCTGAAATTCGGCGACAACGATACCCTTTCCGCCCTCGTAGCCAATTTGGTCCGGGCGCAAAGGCTGGTCATCCTTACCGATACGGACGGATTGTACACCGAAGACCCGCGCAAAAACGCGGACGCCAAGCGGATCGAACGCGTGCTGGAAATCGACGAAAACATTTCCCGGATCGCTGGGGGCTCCGGCTCTATGGTCGGCACCGGTGGCATGCGCTCCAAAATCGAGGCCGCTCGAATCGCAATGCGCGGCGGCGTGCCGGTGTTCGTCGGGCGCGTCACGGAGCCCGGCGATCTGACGCTGGCCGTGGAAGGAACCGGGAAAGGCACTTATTTCGATACGGCGGAGCATAATTTACCGATGAAAAAGCAGTGGCTCGGGTTCCACTCCCAGCCGCAGGGCTCAGTCTATGTGGACGAAGGCGCGGAGCTGGCGCTCGTCACAGGAGGCAAAAGCTTGCTGCCCGCGGGCGTCAAGGAAGTGACCGGGGAGTTCCATCCCGGGGATGTCATCGAAGTGCTCGGCCCGGATGGGGAAACGATCGGGCGCGGCGTCGTCAATTACGCCTCCTGGCAGCTTCAAGCCGTTGCCGGTCTTAGTACGGAGGAAGTGCAGAAGCGGATCGAGGTGCCGCGCATCGAAGTCATACACCGCGACGAATGGATTACCCTGGCATCGACGGCTAAAGCAAAGGATGCTGCCGAAACCTAAGCAAGTACGACCTTAGAAAGACGCTTCGAAGGAGGAAATTGAATATGACAACGGATCAAGCTCTAAACCTGAGCGAAGTAGTGCAAAAAGCGAAGCTGGCCAAGCAAGCCGCGCCGAAGCTCGGTTTGCTACGCACCGAGCAAAAGAACGACGCGCTGCTGTGCATGGCGGACGCCCTCGTAGCGGAGGCCGAATCGATTATCGCCGCCAATGCGGAGGATCTGCAGCGCGGGCGCGAGAGCGGCATCAGCACGTCGCTGCTCGACCGGCTGGCCCTGAACCGCCAGCGGATCGAAGCGATGGCTGACGGACTGCGGCAGGTCGTCGCCTTGCCCGATCCGATCGGCGATACGCTGGAGACGTTCGACCGCCCGAACGGACTGCAAATCCGCAAAGTCCGCGTGCCGCTCGGCGTCATCGGCATCATCTACGAAGCGCGTCCGAACGTTACCGTAGATGCGGCCGGGCTCTGCCTGAAAACCGGCAACGCCGTCGTGCTGCGAGGCGGCTCCTCGGCGCTTCATTCCAATAAGCGGATCGTCGAGGTGCTCCACAATGCGCTGAAAACGACCGACGTTCCGGCGGACGCATTGCAGCTCGTCATGGACCCAAGCCGCGCATCAGTTGACGAAATGCTCAAGCTGAACGGCCTGCTCGATGTGCTTATTCCGCGCGGCGGCGCTTCTTTGATTCAGAACGTCGTCAAAAACGCAACCGTGCCGGTGATCGAGACCGGAGCCGGCCTTTGCCATACCTATATCGACGCCAGCGCGCAGCCGGACATGGCGCTGAAGATCGCCATCAACGCGAAGGTGCAGCGGCCTTCGGTATGCAACTCGATGGAAACGCTGCTGGTGCATCGCGATTTTGCGGAGCGTCATCTGGCGAACATCGCCGAGTCATTCGTGCAGCAAATGGTCGAGCTGCGGGGCGATGCGGAAGCGCAGCGGCTCGCACCGGCGGTGAAAACGGCCTCGGAAGCCGACTGGGATACGGAATATAACGATTATATTTTGAACGTTCGCGTCGTGAACGGGCTGGACGAGGCGCTGGCGCACATACACCGCCACGGAACGATGCATTCGGAGTGCATCGTGACCGAAGACGCGGCGAACGCTGCACGCTTCCTGCAAGAGGTCGATGCAGCCGCCGTGTATCACAACGCCTCCACTCGTTTCACCGACGGCTTCGAATTCGGCTTCGGCGCCGAAATCGGCATCAGCACGCAAAAGCTGCACGCTCGCGGTCCTATGGGCTTGCCAGCGCTGACATCGAGCAAATACTGCATTATAGGAAACGGGCAAATTCGCGGTTAACCCAGAAGATCGTATACACTTTATGGATATCGAAAGGAGCAGCCAATATGTCACAGATTTTATCCAAAAACATCACGTTCGTCGGCGCCGGCTCCATGGCAGAAGCGATCATCCGGGGACTCGTCTCCGAGGCGGGCATGGAGGCGGGACAGCTTGTAGCTGTTAACCGGTCGAATGAGGCCCGGCTGCAACAATTGAACAAGCAATATGGCATTCGTTATGCCGCCGGTGCTGCCGAGCGAAACGAAGCCATCGGTTCCGCCGATATCGTCGTACTGGCCTTTAAGCCGAGCGACGCCGCTCAAGGCATACTCGACTTGAAGCCGGTGCTCCGCAAAGAACAACTGCTCGTATCCGTGATTGCCGGGCTTTCCATCGAGACGATGGAGGCGATTCTTGGCAGCCCCGGCTGGGCCATCGTCCGCACGATGCCCAATACGTCCAGCACAATCGGGCTTGGCGCGACCGGGCTCAGCTTTTCCGGCGGCGTCTCGGACGCGCAGCGGCAGCTGGGCGAAGAGATGTTCCGCTCCGTCGGCATCGTATCGATCGTCGAGGAGCCGCTGATGGAGACGATTGTCAGTTTGTCCGGCTGCGGCCCGGCTTACATTTATTATATGATGGAAGCGATGATCGAGAGCGGAATGAATGGCGGGTTGACGCATGAAGAGGCCAAACGTCTGACCGTGCAAACGGTCTTGGGCGCGGCCCGCATGGTCGAGCTGAGCGGAGAAGAGCCGGCCGAGCTGCGCCGCAAGGTGACGTCTCCGAACGGCGCTACGCATGCAGCCATTGAGACGATGGACAACTGCGGCTTCACCGATGCGATCTCCAAGGGGATACGTCGCGCCGCGGAACGCTCCGCCGAAATGGGCGCGGCCATCAGCGCGGCCATCGCTTCCCATACCAAGTAAAGAAGGTGTAAGTTTGTGAGTCTTGCTATATCCTCAGCGTATTGCGTAGCCACCTACCGTTGCTACGACGAGAAAGCCGATTTTCATAAAAAAGCGACCGGCATCGCCGTCGGTCTAACCGTCGGAAGCTGGACCGAGCTGCCGGAAGCGCGCAAGGCGGAGATGGAAAAACATCTCGGCCGCGTCGTCAGCGTGGACGTACACGAACCGTCTGCGGGCGAGCCCGCTTCCGCAAGATATGCCGATATTCGTATTGCTTATCCCGATATTAATTTCAGCCGCGATATCCCCGCCCTACTCGTCACGGTTTTCGGGAAGCTGTCGATGGACGGCCGGATTAAGCTGATCGACCTGGCATTCTCCGAGTCGTTCTTATCCGCCTTCCCAGGACCGCGCTTCGGTATCGAGAGCGTGCGCAAGCTGCTTGGCGTCTACGACCGTCCGCTGCTCATGAGCATTTTCAAATCGGTGATCGGCCATGATCTTCCCGCGCTGCGGGAGCAGTTTTATCAGCAGGCGCTCGGCGGCGTCGATCTGATCAAGGACGACGAGATTTTGTTTGAGAATCCGCTGACTCCGATCGAGAAGCGGGTTGAGCTGTGCATGAAGGCAGCGGCCGAAGCCGAGCGGGAAACCGGCCAGAAGCTGCTGTACGCGGCCAATTTGACCGGACCGACCTTCGGGCTCGTCGAACAAGCCAAAAAAGCGATCGACGCCGGAGCCAATGCGCTGCTGTTCAATGTGCTCGCCTATGGCTTCGACGCGCTTAGCGAGCTAAGCCGTCACCCTGACGTCAACGTGCCGCTGATGGCCCATCCGTCGCTTGCCGGCGCCTTGTATCCGTCGCCGTATCACGGCATCGCCGCGAACGTGCTGCTTGGCAAGCTCATGCGGCTAGCCGGGGCCGATCTCGTGCTGTTCCCTTCGCCGTACGGTTCCGTCGTTATGCCGAGGGAAGAGAACATGGCGATCAAGGAAGCGCTGCTGACAACCGAAACGGCCGACTATATCTACGGCGGGGACGGCGCAACACCGTCTGCGAACGGGCAAGTTCCACTTGCAGCGAGCTTCCCAGTTCCTTCGGCCGGCATTCATCCCGGACTTGTGCCGCTCATCTTGCGGGATTTTGGCGGAGAAGTGGTCGTCAATGCCGGAGGCGGAGTCCATGGCCATCCTATGGGCGCTGCGGCCGGCGGGCGGGCCTTCCGGCAGGCGATCGACGGCTGTCAGGCAGGGGTTCCGCTGCGGGAGTATGCCGCAGACGGGCATCCGGAGCTGCAAGCCGCAATTGACGCATGGGGGATCAAAGAATGAGCAAGCAGCGGGTTATTTTTTGCGATTTCGACGGGACGATTACCGTCAACGACAATATCGTAGCGATTATGAAGCATTTTCAGCCTGAGGGCTGGGATACGTTGGTTAATCAAATTATTTCCAAGGAAATTACGATTCGAGAAGGCGTCGGACGCATGTTTGCGCTGCTTCCGACCTCCCGCCGGCAGGAAGTCGTCGATTACGCGATCGGCAACGTGACGATTCGCAGCGGGTTTCGCGAGCTGCTGGATTACTGCAAGCAGGAGGACATCCACTTCCTGGTGACAAGCGGCGGAATCGACTTTTTCGTTTATCCCGTCCTGTCGTCGTTTGCGATTCCGAAGGAGAACATCTATTGCAACGCGAGCAACTTCAGCGGCACGCATATTCGCATTTTGTGGCCGCATTCGTGCGACGCGGAATGCGACAACGACTGCGGCATGTGCAAAACGCGAATTATTCGCTCCTACCCGCGGGAGACGTACGAGCGCATTATGATCGGCGACAGCGTCACCGATTTTGCCGGGGCCAAGCTCGCCGATACGGTATTCGCCCGCTCCCATCTGATCAAGCTGTGCCAGGAGCTTGGGTTGAACTACTATCCTTTTGAAGATTTTCACGACGTGATCAAGCGGTTAGAGGAGATGAAAGTGCGTGAGCTTTAGCGCCATTCGTTTGGAAGAAAAGCAGCAGGCGTTCGCCGAGCTGCGGGAGATTAAAACTTTGCTGGCCGCACGCGGCTTGTTCCCGGGAACAAGCGGCAACCTGTCAATCCGGACGGGAGAATTTTCTCCCGAGCAGTTTGCGTTTGCCATCACGGCCAGCGGCAAGGACAAGTCGGTCAATACGCCGTCCGATTATTTGATAGTCGACCAGTCGGGCCAACCGATCGAAACGACCGGGCTGAAGCCGTCCGCGGAAACATTGATTCATTGCGAGATTTACCGTTTGACGGGCTGCGGCGCTATTTTTCATGTGCACACTGTGTTTAACAATCTGATCTCCGAGCTGTATGCGGAACGAGGCAGCGTGCCGGTCGACGGCGTCGAGCTGATCAAGGCTTTCAATATTTGGGAAGAGGAAGCGCACATCGATATCCCGATTCTGCCCAACTATGCGGAAATTCCGCGGATTGCCGAATTGGTCGAAGACGCAATCGTGCCGCGCATTCCCGGCATTCTGCTGCGCAAGCACGGCATTTACGCGTGGGGCGCCAATGCCTTCGAAGCGAAGCGGCACCTCGAAGCGTTCGAATTTCTATTCGAGTACGCCTATCGCTGGGCCCTGCTGAAGAAATAACCCCGATATGCCGCCTCAACGCTCGCGCGCGGCCAACTGAACCCGTACAAAAGCCCGTCTACCCCGCTCATCGCAAACAAGCGATGAATGGCGCAGACGGGCTTTTTTGGGGGACGCGTACGGATCATAAGTCTTTTCTCCGAAACGACCATAAGCCGAGCAGCAGCATTATAAGCATATATCCGGCACTGTACATTAAAAAGGCGTTTGAAGGCACACGATCGAAACTGAAGATATCGAAAACGCTTCTCAATTTCACCAGTCCTTGAAGCTCGGTTATGGCAAACAGTTCTGCTTGCATCCGACTTTGCAGTGAGTCGGCCGGCATAACAAGCGACATGATTCCTGCAATCGTCAGCAGCGGCTTAATGGCTATATTTTGATCGATTTGGATCGAGCCTGCTACTTTTTCAATCATGCCCCCGAGCCATCCCGCCCCATAGAGCATCGTCATCAACACACCGTTCCCGGTGGAAGAAAAATGGCAGGAGCCCAGCATCGATAAAGACACAAGCAGCGGCACAACAAATATAAACAAGGCAAACGAACGCGTCAGCGATACGATATCTCCGGGAATTCCGGCATGAATCCAGGATACCAGCAGAATCGATGTAAAGAGCAGAGCCGCATAACCGATTCCCCAGCTAACAAAACCGATCCACCGCCCCATGTACCAGGACAAACGAGACAATGGACGCGTCATCAGCGCCTGCAGCACGCCCTGCTCCGCTTCCCCTGCGATGACGGAGAACGAGCTGAAGATGGACAAAAAAGCAATGACGAACGAACCGAAAAAAAAGCCGAGCGACAAGATCATCGCGCTTCGTTCGTAAACGGCAATCAAATGCTGCATGTCCGATGCAAAATGGCTCTCATGCAAGCTTGCTCCGATAGTTTTGGCTACGAACCAGAAGGCGAACAAGAAAATAACGGTCATCAGCAGTGTCAGCAGCATAACCCGCTTGCGAAGCAGCTCTTTCCAAGTCGAGCCGATGATGGTGATCATTCGCGTTCCCCCCTGTGGCTCCGTCCGGCAACGGAGCTGACGAACCATTCGTCCAGCTTCGTTTTTGCCTTCTTCACTTCGTACAGCGTCATCCCCTGCTCGATGACAAGCGAGTTCAACCAGCCGATCTGCTCTTCATCCTCCAGCTCCGCTTCCAGCCAGACCGCGTCCTCTTCCGCTGCCGTCCCTTCCTTATGGGCAAGAAGGCGTACGGTCAAGCCCGAAGCTTCCTGAAGCCATTCCAGCAAAAACGGCGCAAACCCGCCGACACGAAGGTGCCAGCGGGATGTCTCGTGCAGCACGTCGGCCACGGTGCCGACCTGCAGAATTTGACCGTTATTCAGCAACGCGACGCGGTCGCACAGCAGTTCCACGTCCTCCAACAGGTGCGAGTTGAGAAAAATCGTTTTCCCCCGCGCCTTCATCAGATGGAGCAATTCTCGTACGTCTCTGCGGCCCAAGGGATCAAGCGCGGAGGCCGGCTCGTCCAAAAAAACGATAGGCGGGTCGTTCACCAGAGCGCAAGCCAATCCAAGCCGCTGCTGCATTCCTTTGGAGTACCTCTTGACCCGGTCTTTGCCCCGAAGCCCTAGGCCGACGAGGTCGAGCAGCTCCGGTATGCGCCGCTTCGCCTCGGAAGCTTCAACCCCGCATAGCCGGGCATGCAGCCAAATCACTTCTTCGCCGCTGAGCCATTCCTGATACCGGTACAGCTCCGGCAAGTAGCCAAAATGCCTTCTTGCTTCCAACGAGCCGATCGGATGGCCACAAATCGTACCGTGCCCCTCAGTCGGCCGGATCAAGCCTACGAGCATTTTCACAAAAGTGCTCTTGCCCGCCCCGTTCGGGCCGAGGAAGCCAAAGGCTTCCCCTTCCCCTACGGTAATCGTAATGCTGCGGCAGCCGCGGCCATTGCCGTAATCTTTCGTCAGATCATGCGCTGTAATGGCTTGCTCGTTCAAGAGCCGATCAGCTCCTTCACTTTGTCAAGCAGCGCTTCGCGGTCGGTAAAATTGTCGCCATTTAGCCCAAAGAGTTGACCTTGATTTACCCACATGGCAAAGTAATATTGACGCTTGTCTATAGAATCCGTCATGACCAGCACATCCGTACTTCCCACCTTGACTTTCTCCGAAGGCCGATTCATGATGATAGGCAGCGGCACGTTTCCGGTCGTAAGCAAGTCCACGTTCTGCAAGCTGTCCTTCAGATTATCCGGCAGCAGCGGGAATTGCAAAACAGCTTGCAGCGCCTCAGCCACCGGAATGGACGGATCGACGGATACGACGGGGATCGGCTGTTGTGTCAGGGAGTAGTTGCCTTTACCGTTTTTCACATTCATGTAGACCGTCTCACTCGTTTCAAGCGTAATCGGTTTGCCATCAATGGATTTAGGCAGCGTCTGCTTTGCCCCAAGTCTGGACATTGCCTTATTCACTTCGTCAACGTTTAATTTGAACGTTATTGTCTTGGAATGGCTAATGTAAGGCTTCTCCTGCTCTCCGGTGTAGTCCTTCGGAATGACGATGCTGCGCCCCAAAATCTCGGAAATTTTGTTGGCTGGGAATTGTCCGTCTATTTTGCCGGACGTATTCGTGAATGTGCCAAGCTTGTTGATACTCTCTCTCGTTTGCCCGTCGGGAAAAACGCTGCTCAACAAAGACCGGAGATCGTTTTCCTGAACGACCGTCATTTCCTGCATTCGAAATTTATTCAATATGGAAGCTAGCGCCTCGTTCCCGATTGGCGTGCTGAGGAAAGCGGCCAGTACCAGCACTGCGGCCGCTGCGGCCACCCTTTTGCTCCGCCTTCTGATCCAACGGACGAAGGGATAAGCTTTAGGCGTCTCCGCCGTTGTCCTATCCGGTTCCAAAACAGGCAACGGACGATTATCGGATATAGCGATCGATTGTAACGATTCTATATCCCCGGCTTCTGCTGCCGACGAGTTTATTTTATTGGCTTCTTTCGCCCACTGCTCCCAGCGGAGCGACTTCGGTTCTGAAGCAAGTCGCTGCTGGAGCTTCGCCCAAGCGGCATCCGTGGGATCGGAATTTTTCCTTGCAAATGACTCCGTCATATGCCGTGCCCTCCTATTCAACTTGAGTTTGCAATTCCGCATGCCGTTTCAATCGGGCGGTCGCCCGGTGGATAAGCGTGCCTACAAGCGGCGCGCGAATTTGAAGCTTCTCGGCGATCTCCGCATAGCTGTAGCCGGAGAAACGAAGCAGCAGCGCCTGCCGGTCCCGTTCCGAAAGCTGGTCCAGCCACCCGCGCAATTCCTCGTGCTCGAACTGCTCCAATACCGTCTCCTCGTTCGACTTGCCTTCTTGCTTCGTTACCCGCAGATGAAGCTCCTGCTTCTCTTGAAGCGCCCGTTCGCGGGCACGCTTGGACATATGATCGTAGGCGATCCGGGTCAATACCCGATGAAGCCAAGCGCCGATCAACTGCGGATCGTCCGGCGGATTGCGGTATAGACGCAGGAATACTTCCTGTGCCAAATCCTCAGCGGCTGCCTCGTCGCGGACCAACGCAATCAATTTTCGGCGCACCGACGGGTAATGCTTATAAAATATATGATGGAAATAATCGGAATCCGGATGTTCCAATGTGAAGTCCTCCTTTCAGCTGCAGCTATACATAAGACAGGGATCAACATTATTTTATATCACCCGGTGAAAATAGAAAAGCATCCGAGCCCTTCCCTTTACCGTAGCGGAAGAATTCGAATGCCAAAAATTCTTTTTAGGCTTTGCCATATTCGCTCGGATTTTCACTCCATGCTTTTAGCGCCTGCAAATCCTGCTCCTGAATGCTGCCGTTCCGAAGAGCGACGTCGAGCAGTACTGAGTAATTCGTCAGCGTCTCAAAAGGAATGCCAGATCCGGCAAAGGCTTCTCGCGCCTTCTCGAACTGATACGAGAAGATGCCGAGTACCCCGAGAGCTTGCGCTCCGGCTTCATTTACAGCCAAGGCCACCTTGAGCGAGCTGCCACCCGTCGAGATTAAATCCTCGATGACCACCGTCTTCTGACCGGGCTTAATCAAGCCTTCGATCAAGTTTTCCTTCCCGTGGCCTTTTGCCTTGTCGCGTACGTAAACCATCGGCAAACCGAGCTTCTGGGCTACCCAAGCCGCATGCGGAATGCCTCCGGTTGCCGCTCCGGCAATGACCTCGGCATCCGGGAAATTGTAGCGGATGAGCGTAACGAAGCCTTCAGCGATCCGTTCGCGAATCTCGGGAAACGAAATGGTGAGCCGGTTGTCGCAGTAGATCGGCGATTTCAGGCCGGACGTCCAAGTAAACGGCTGCTGCGGACGAAGCGCCACGGCGCCGATCGCGAGCAGGTCGGCGGCTATTTCCCCGGCCAGCTCCGGATTTATACGAATCGATGGGGTTGTCATTCAAGTTCCTCCTTAAAAGGGTGTCTTATCTAAATAACGAACCTTAGCACGCTGGTTAAACGGAGGCGATAATCGCTTCCAGCGCCGCTCTCGGGTCCGCCGCGGCTGTGATCGGACGGCCAATGACAATAAAGTCCGTCCCTTGAGCAAACGCCTGTTCCGGCGTCATGACGCGGGATTGATCGCCGATGTCCGCTCCTGCCGGACGGATGCCCGGCGTCACGGTCACAAAGCCGCTTCCGCACGTCTCTTTAATTCGAACAACCTCCAGCGGAGAGGCTACCACACCGTGAAGACCGGCGGCTTGCGTCAATCGGGCATACCGGAGCACCGCATCCTCTATCGTACCTTCGATGCCGATTTCTTCGTTCATGACCGCCTGGCTTGTGCTGGTAAGCTGCGTAACGCCGATGACGATCGGCTTCGAAGCGGCTGCGCCTTGAAGCGCTTTGTCCACGCCTTCCATCGCCGCCTCCATCATCTGCTTGCCACCCGCTACGTGCACATTGAACATGTCTACGCCAAGCTTCGTGATGCTTTCCGCGCCGCCCTTGACGGTATTCGGAATATCGTGCATTTTGAGATCGAGAAAGACGTTGTAGCCTTTTTCTTTAAGCATTTGTACGAACGCCGGACCGGCGCTGTAAAACAGCTGCATTCCCACCTTCAAATAACACGGAATGCCTTCCAGCGACCGGACGAGTGACTCCGCCTGCTTCGCCTCGGCATAATCGAGCGCAACCACGATCCGTTTCGCTGCCGTTAAGTTGGTAGACACAAGTTACCGCCCCTTTTCTTTAAAATCGGATAAATCTGACCGCTCGTAGAAGGGCCTAATCAAGGGATTAGCACAGCATTACGCAAGGAGCGGAACGCTGTGCTAATACAATTGTTGTTATGCGTGATTCGCAGGCATGGCCGTGGATTGGAAGTAGGTAGACTCCAACACGTGCAGCAGCGCGCTAACCGTATCCAGCGAAGTCATGCAGACGATGCCGTTCTCCACCGCTTCGCGGCGAATCCGGAAGCCGTCGCGCTCCGGCGTCTTGCCTTTCGTCAGCGTATTGACGACGAAGTGCGCTTCGCCGTTGCGGATCAGGTCGAGAATGTTCGGCGAGCCTTCGCTCAGCTTGCTGACGCGGGTCACTTGGAGACCGGCGTCCTCCAGAGCCTGTGCCGTTCCGCCTGTAGCGACGATGCGATAGCCCAGTCTGTCGAAGCCGCGGAAGATTTCCATCGCTTCGTCTTTGTCTTTATCGGCAATCGTAGCGATGATCGCGCCTGTCGGCGGAATTTTCATGCCGGAGCCGATCAGGCCTTTATACAGCGCTTTGGCAAACGTTTTGTCGCGGCCCATCACTTCGCCCGTCGATTTCATCTCCGGTCCGAGCGTCGTATCGACACGGCGCAGCTTCGCGAAGGAGAAGACCGGCACTTTGACGGATACAAACTTGTCTTCCGGCCACAAGCCGGTTTGGTAACCCATATCGGCCAGCTTTTCGCCCATAATGACACGGGTTGCGACGTTGGCCATCGGAATTTTCGTCACTTTGCTAAGGAAAGGAACCGTACGCGAGGAGCGCGGGTTGACTTCGATCACATACACTTCGTCTTGATAGATGACGAACTGGATGTTGACGAGACCGACGATCTGCAGCCCTCTGGCGATTTTGGTCGTAATGTCGATAATTTTTTGTTTCAGCTCGGCGGATACCGTCTGCGGCGGATATACCGCGATGGAGTCGCCGGAGTGAACGCCGGCCCGCTCTACGTGCTCCATAATGCCCGGGATTAGTACCGTTTCTTTATCGCAGATCGCATCGACTTCAACTTCTTTTCCGAGCATGTAACGGTCGATGAGAACCGGATGCTCCGGATTGATTTTGACCGCATATTCCATGTAGCTGAGCAATTCTTCGTCGGAGTAGACGATTTCCATTGCACGGCCGCCAAGGACATACGACGGGCGAACAAGCACCGGATACCCGAAGCGGGAGGCCATGCCGACAGCCTCGCCCACCGAGGATACCGTACCGCCCGGCGGCTGTGCGATGTCCAGCTGACGCAGCAGCGCTTCGAATTTTTTGCGGTCTTCAGCCGCGTCGATGTTCTCCAAATCCGTGCCGAGGATGCGCACGCCCGCTTTCACGAGCGGTGCCGCGAGGTTGATCGCGGTTTGTCCGCCGAATTGGACGATAACGCCGATCGGCTGCTCGCGCTCGATGACGTTCATGACGTCCTCGAAGAACAGCGGCTCAAAGTACAGCCGGTCCGATGTATTGAAGTCCGTAGACACCGTCTCCGGATTGTTGTTGATAATGACGGCTTCATAGCCGGCCTTTTGGATTGCCCACACCGCATGCACAGTCGAGTAATCGAACTCGATCCCTTGACCGATCCGGATCGGACCGGAGCCGAGCACGACAACCTTTTGCTTTGTCGTTTCCTTGACTTCGTCTTCTGTCTCGTAAGTCGAGTAGTAGTAAGGCGTCGTCGCTTCGAATTCCGCGGCGCAGGTGTCGACCATTTTATAAACCGGTTTCAGCCCCAAGCCGATCCGGTATGCGCGAACGTCGGCTTCCTGCGTTAAGCTCAGCCCTTTGTCGGCTTGACGGCGCAGTTCGGCAATGGCGCGGTCGGTGAAGCCTTTGCGCTTCGCTTCGCGGAGCAGCTCTTCGCTCAGCTCCGGCTGCAGCAGCTCGGCTTCGAAGGCAATCAAGCCTTCCAGCTTATGCAGGAACCACCAGTCGACCTTGGTCAAATCCTGCAATTGCTGTACGCTGTATCCGCGGCGGAGCGCCTCGGCGATCAGGAAGATCCGCTCGTCGTCAGGCTTCACGAGCCGCAGCTCAAGCGTGTCTTGATCCAAAGTCTCCGCATCTTTCAGATACAGGCGGTGCACGCCGATTTCAAGGGAGCGGACCGCTTTGTGAATCGACTCCTCGAACGTGCGGCCGATGGCCATGACTTCGCCCGTCGCTTTCATTTGCGTGCCGAGCTTGCGGTTTGCCGACGTAAATTTATCGAACGGCCAGCGCGGAATTTTGGATACGATATAGTCCAGCGTCGGCTCGAAGCAAGCGTATGTCTGACCCGTTACCGGGTTGACGATTTCGTCGAGCGTATAGCCGATCGCGATTTTAGCTGCCATTTTGGCAATCGGGTAGCCGGTTGCCTTGGAAGCGAGCGCCGACGAGCGGCTAACCCGCGGATTCACTTCGATGACGTAATATTGATAGCTGTGCGGGTCCAGCGCAAACTGCACGTTGCATCCGCCTTCGATGTTCAAGGCGCGGATGATTTTGAGCGATGCGGAACGAAGCATCTGGTATTCCCGGTCCGACAGCGTCTGGCTCGGCGCAACAACGATGCTGTCGCCCGTATGAACGCCGACCGGATCGAAGTTTTCCATGTTGCACACGACGATACAGTTGTCGTTCGCGTCGCGCATCACCTCGTACTCGACTTCCTTCATGCCGGCGATACTTTTCTCGATCAGACATTGACCGATCGGGCTGTAGCGAATACCGGAGGCAACGGTTTCCAGCAGTTCTTCCTCGGTGGCGCAGATGCCGCCCCCTGTGCCGCCGAGCGTGTACGCCGGACGTACGATAATCGGATAGCCGATTTCATTCGCAAAATCGAGCGCTTCCTGCACCGTCGTGACGATCGTGCTTTCTGGTACCGGCTGTTCCAATTCACGCATCAGATCACGGAACAAATCGCGGTCTTCGGCTTTCTCGATTGCCGTCAACTGGGTACCGAGCAGCTTCACGTTCTCGCGCTCCAGCACGCCGGCGCGCGCCAGCTCAACGGCCATATTGAGACCAGTCTGCCCCCCGAGGGTCGGCAGCAAGCCGTCTGGGCGCTCTTGGCGGATGATTTGGCTGACGAAGTCGAGCGTAATCGGTTCGATATATACTTTGTCGGCCATATTTGTATCGGTCATGATCGTCGCGGGATTGCTGTTGATCAGAACGACCTCGAAGCCTTCTTCTTTCAAAGCCTGGCAAGCTTGCGTACCGGCGTAGTCGAATTCCGCCGCTTGTCCGATGACAATCGGACCGGAGCCGATCACGAGAATTTTTTTGAGGTTATTATTTTTCGGCATAGTGGAGCTCCCCTTTCGATGCGGATACGGCCGTGCTGCCCGCTTTGTATGCCGCTGCGATCTGCGCCTGACGCGGAAGCTGCGGGTTGTTTTGCTTATGGTCGCGGATCAGCTGCAGGAAGTCATCGAACAAGTAGCTCGAATCGAACGGTCCCGGCGCTGCCTCCGGGTGATACTGAACGGAGAAGGCCGGATATTTTTTGTGGCGCAGCCCTTCGATCGTCTTGTCGTTGTTGTTGATATGAGTCACTTCCAAATCCGTGCCGGCGATCGACTCTTCTTTTACGGTGTAGCCATGGTTTTGCGATGTGATGTAGCAGCGGTCCGTAATCAAATCTTTCACCGGGTGGTTGCCGCCACGATGGCCGAATTTCAGCTTTTCCGTATCGGCGCCGCCCGCCAAAGCGAACAGTTGATGCCCGAGGCAGATGCCGAAGATCGGGAATTCGCCGAGCAGTTCGGCAATCATTTTTGCCGCATGCGGCACGTCTTTCGGGTCCCCGGGGCCGTTGGACAGCAGAATGCCGTCCGGCGCCAGCCGGCGGATTTGGTCCGCGGTCGTATCCTGCGGCACGACGACGACGTCGCAGCCGCGCTTGGTCAAGTCGCGCAAAATGCCGCTCTTGGAGCCGAAATCGACGAGCACGACGCGCTCTTTCGTGCCCGGTGCGCTAAACACGCTTTTTGTAGATACGCGGGACACTTGATCAGTCATAAGCGGCGATGCTTTAAGCTGCTCCAGCAGCTCTTCCACACGCTTTTCGGAGGTGGTCAGCATGCCTTTCATGACGCCGTGGTGACGGATGCGGCGAGTCAGCATCCGGGTATCGATGCCGCTGATGCCGATAATGCCGTATTCTTTAAGCAAGCTGTCCAGCGAGTACTCGGCTCTCCAGTTGCTGGGTACCGTTTCATGCTCGCGAACGACGAACCCGTGAATGAACGGGCGAATCGATTCGAAATCGTCGCGCGTAATGCCGTAGTTTCCGATCAGCGGGTACGTCATGGTCACGATCTGGCCGCAATAGGACGGATCGGACAATACCTCTTGGTATCCTGTAATGCCTGTATTGAATACGACTTCGCCAACCGAGTCGCCGGTGCTTCCGAATGCTTTGCCGGTAAACAGCGTACCGTCTTCCAACAACAATCTTGCCTGCATCTGCTGTCATCTCCCTATGTGGTATTAATCCCCCTAAATCCCCCTTTTTAAAGGGGGACCCCAGGGGCGTTGCCCCTGGACCCCCAAGTTGTCGCACAAGGGGGTATGTAGCTTTGAAGGAGCTGCGACGGGGGATCGCGTTTGTCCGGCCGGCGCGGAGGCTGACGCCCCCGCGGCCGGCCGGACACGCTTTACGGTGCTGCGGGTATTCGTGCGCGACGTCACTCAAGCCGTTCTTTCTACAAAATCACTTCTATAAATAAGGAACTTTGTTCCTTTATTTCCCTAACTGTAGATTCCCCTTTTGGCGGTCGTCTACTCGCTTTTCCTACTCGGACCAGACGACGTTGCCGCCGACGATGGTTAAGGTCGGCCAGCCTTTTAAGCTCCAGCCGGTGAACGGCGTGTTGCGTCCCTTGGAGAGGAATTCCGCCGGGTTGACCTTCTTCTCCGTTTCGAGGTCGATCAGCGTCAGATCAGCGGCTTTGCCAACCTCGATCGTTCCCCAAGGAAGTCCGAATACTTGCGCCGGCAGCTTGGTCATTTTATCGAGCAGAAACTCCAGCGTCCATTGTCCCGTAGCGACGAACTTCGTGTACAAGAGCGGGAAGGCCGTCTCGAAGCCGACGATGCCGAATGGCGCAAGCTGCATGCCGCGCGCTTTCTCTTCCTCGCTGTGCGGAGCATGGTCGGTGACCACGATGTCAATCGTGCCGTCAACAAGGCCCTCAATGCAGGCCTGTACATCGCGCGGTGTGCGCAGTGGCGGGTTCATTTTCCAGTTCGCATCCATCCCCGGAATGTCTTCGTCCGACAGCAGCAGGTGGTGCGGGCAGACCTCGGCGGTTACTTTGATGCCGATCTGCTTCGCTTGACGGATCAGGCGGACCGACTGCTCCGTACTGACGTGGCACACATGGTAGTGTACCCCTGTCGCTTCAGCCAGCAAAATGTCGCGACCGACGTGAATCGCTTCGGATTCGTTCGGGATTCCTTTGAGTCCGTGCTTGCGAGCGAACGCTCCTTCGCTAACGGCTGCGCCTTCGACCAGCGTGTTGTCCTCGCAGTGCGCAATAATCGGCATACCGATCGAGGCTGCTTTGGCCATCGCATCCTTCATCATTTGCGCGCTTTGCACGCCGACGCCGTCATCCGTGTAGCCGATGACCCCGGCTTCCTTCAAGGCATCGAAGTCCGTGAGCTCGCGGCCAAGCTCGTTTTTCGTAATGCAGCCGTAAGGCAGGACGCGTACGATGCCTTTGGTTTGCGCCTTGTTCAGCACGTACTGCACCGTATCCACCGTATCGATGACCGGCCGCGTGTTCGGCATGCAGGCAATCGTGGTGAAGCCGCCGCGCGCCGCAGAACGGGTGCCCGACGCGATATCCTCCTTATATTCGAAGCCCGGTTCGCGCAGATGCACGTGCATGTCGATGAGTCCGGGTGCCAGCAGCTTGCCTTGGGCGTCGATAACCGTATGTCCGGCCGTATTCGGTAAAGTCTTCCCTGCGTCGACGATTTGCTCGATGCGCTCGCCATTCGCGAACACGTGCTTTTTCTTTAATTCATTGCCCCCAGCCGACACGCTGGCATTCAATATCCAAATTCCCATGAGAACCTCCGCTTCGTTTCATCTTCGTAGTAGGTCAGGATTCGGTTTAGCTCAGCGCCCGCTCGATGACCGCCATCCGGATCGGCACGCCATGGCTCATTTGCGTAAAAATTTTCGATTTCTCGCATTCCACCAGCTCATCGTCGATTTCTACATTGCGGTTGAACGGAGCCGGATGCATGATGATTGCGTGCGGCGCCATGCGGGCGGCGCGTTCTGCCGTCAACCCGTACGCGGCGCGATATTCCTCCGCCGAGCCGAACAGCGAGCCTTCGTGCCGTTCGAGCTGCACGCGCAGCATCATGATCACGTCGGCTTTCAGCGCTTCGTCGAACGAGATGTAAGGCGCATGCTCTGCAAGCTCGGCGGCCTGCATGATCGGCGGCGCGCAGAAGCTTACTTTGGCTCCCAGCGTTTGCAGCGCCCACAAGTTCGAGCGGGCCACGCGGCTGTGCTGGATGTCTCCGACGATTGCCACATGAAGGCCGCGGATCTCGCCGAACTGCTTGCGCATCGTATACAGATCGAGCAGCGCCTGCGTCGGATGCTCGTTGTTGCCGTCGCCCGCGTTGATCAGCGGGACTTTGATTTTTTGCGCCAGCTCGGCCAGCAGCCCGTTGGGCTTCATGCGGATGACGCCGGCGTCGATGCCCATCGATTCGAGCGTACGTACCGTATCGTAGATCGATTCACCCTTCTGTACGCTGGAGACGGCTGCCGCGAAGTTGAGCACTTCCGCTCCGAGCCTTTTTTCCGCAACCTCGAAGGAGAATCTCGTTCTTGTGCTGTTCTCAAAAAACATGTTGGCGACAAAGCGCCCCTGGAGCTGGTTCGTCACTTTTACCGGATGCTGTTCCCAGTGGGCCGCACGATCAAGGATCGCGTTCAGTTCTCCGGCGCTTAGTCCTTTGGTGCCTAGCAAATGTTTTTCCGACTGTACTTGAAGCTGTGTCATTCGTTTGGCCCCCTCTGTCCTGTAATGACGACTTGATCCACCCCATCCACTTCATTCACCTGTACCTCGATACTTTCGAGCCGGGACGTCGGAATGTTTTTCCCTACGAAATCCGGACGAATCGGCAGTTCCCTGTGCCCCCGATCCACCAGCACCGCCAATTGAATCATTTGCGGCCGGCCGAGATCCATCAGGGCATCCATGGCTGCCCTTACGGTGCGTCCCGTGAACAGCACGTCATCGAACAAAATAAGCTTTTTGTTGTGAACCTCCAGACGATCGTTCGCCTGCTCGCTTCCCGACGCATCTTCCCGGGCTCCCGATACGGTCGCTTCCAGCAAGCCGCTCCGGTCGTCCCGGTATTTGGTCACATCCACTTCGCCGATGGGAGCGGGTATGTCCTCGATCTCGCGGATGCGGTCAGCCACCCGCTTCGCAAGGTGAATCCCCCGTGTCCGGATACCGATTAACATGCAGTTTTCGAAACCCTTGTTTTTCTCCAATATCTCATGGGCAATACGCGTCAGAGCCCGCCGTATCGCGGTTTCATCCATTAACACATGCTCAGCAGACTGCATCGGTCAGGCAACCTCCTTCACCAAAGCTTTCGCGATTTTGACCATAAAAAAACCTTGCCGTATCGGCAAGGTTTGCGCACACAGGAACAGAACAGGTCACACCGGGACGGACACACCTCACCGGCATCTATGCCGTCGGGAGCATCCGCTTGGACCGTTCGATTCGTCGTTCACCTTGCCAGCCTCACGGGACTGATTTTAAAGGTGCTATTCAGTTACAAGCATTATGCCATGTTCGACACCCGATGTCAATACTCTACGAATCGCGCCCTAATCGCCCCCGGTTCAATCGGCCAAGGATTGCTAGGGCATGCGTTTTATGCTATAAAAGATGTAGTTCGTGATCTTCGGGACAACGGATCATGCCCGTTTGTCGTTCACGGTATCACTACATAAGGAGCTGGAATCCCGTTTATGTCGATCGAAATGAATACGGAAGATGTCATTAATCTCATTAAAACAAGCAAGAAAAAGACCCCGGTTAAAGTATACGTCAAAGGCGACCTGGAATCCATCTCCTTCGGAGACCATATTCAAGCGTTCATCTCCGGCAAAAGCGGCGTGCTGTTCGGCGATTGGGCGGAAGTAAAAAGCGTGCTGGACGCAGAAGCCGGCAAAATCGAAGACTACGTGGTGGAAAATGACCGCCGCAATTCCGCAGTACCCCTGCTGGACCTCAAAAATGTCAATGCCCGCATCGAACCGGGCGCGATCATCCGCGACATGGTCGGCATCGGCGACAACGCGATCATTATGATGGGAGCCGTGATCAACATCGGCGTAACCATCGGCGAAGGTACGATGATCGATATGAACGCCATTCTCGGCGGCCGCGTGAAAGTCGGTAAAATGTGCCACATCGGCGCAGGCGCTGTCCTCGCGGGCGTGATCGAGCCGCCTTCCGCGCAACCGGTCGTGATCGAGGACGACGTGCTCGTCGGAGCTAACGCCGTTATTCTCGAAGGCGTACGCGTCGGACAAGGCTCCGTCGTCGCTGCAGGCGCAGTCGTTGTTGAAGACGTGCCGGAGTTCAGCGTCGTTGCCGGTACCCCTGCCCGCGTCATCAAAAAAGTGGACGACAAAACGAAGTCCAAAACGGAAATTTTGAAAGACCTGCGCAACCTGTAATTCGGCGCATTCAAGGCTCGGCGATCTGACGCCGGGCCTTTCTCTTCATTCTCTAACCTAAGGAGGCATTGCTGACATGTCCGTAGCCGTTAACCCGAGCCGCTTTGTCCAAATTCGCAGAGATTTGCATAAAATCCCGGAGCTCGGGTTTCAAGAGTTTAAGACCCAGCGGTATTTGCTGGATTACATCGCATCCTTGCCGCAAGAGCGGCTCGAAGTCCGCACTTGGCGAACCGGCATTATCGTAAATGTGAAAGGAACCGCGCCCAAGCGTCGGTTCGGCTACCGCGCCGACATCGACGGCTTGCCGATTACGGAAGATACCGAGTACGATTTCCGTTCGGAGCATCCCGGCTTTATGCACGCTTGCGGACACGACCTGCATATGTCCATCGGCCTCGGCATCCTGACTCATTTTGCACAGCAGCCGATCCGCGATAATCTGACCTTTATTTTTCAGCCCGCGGAAGAAGGACCCGGAGGCGCCAAGCCGATGCTCGAATGCGAAGAGCTCCGGGAGTGGATGCCTGACGAAATTTTCGCCTTGCACGTCGCGCCGGAATATCCGGTAGGCACCGTGGCTACGAGGCCCGGCATCTTGTTTGCCAATACTTCCGAGCTGTTCATCACCCTGACAGGCAAAGGCGGACATGCAGCTTTCCCGCACAACGCGAACGATATGGTCATTGCCGCATGCCAGCTTGTAGGACAACTGCAAACCGTCATTTCCCGCAATGTGAATCCCCTTGATTCGGCGGTCATTACAATCGGTAAAATCGACGGCGGCACGAAGCAGAACATTATCGCCGAGACAGCCCGCCTGGAAGGAACGATACGGTCGCTCTCCGCCGATACGATGTCGCTCGTCAAGTCCCGGATCGAGGCGCTCGTCGCCGGAATGGAGACGGCTTTCGCCTGCAAGGCCGAGATCGACTACGGCGCCAATTACCGGCAGGTGTTTAACGAAGCGGATGTGACGGGCCAATTTATGACCTGGGTTCGAGATACGGACCATTCAGTTCCCCTTCAGTTGATCGAATGTACTGAAGCGATGACCGGGGAAGATTTCGGTTATTTTCTCGAGACAATACCCGGATTTATGTTCTGGCTCGGCGTCGGGACCCCTTACGGACTGCATCATGCGAAGCTTGAGCCGGACGAACGCGCCATCGACTTCGCCATCGACCTGATGAGCCGCTTCCTGAATTGGAAAAGCGAACAATAGCAAAAAAGCTTCTCATCACCATCTCTGTCACAGAGAACGGATGAGAAGCTTTTATTTTTACCTACAGGCCGCTTACGAATACCTTCAACCGCTCCATGGCCCGCTCCAACACATCCATCGAATAAGCGTACGATAAGCGAACATAGCCTTCCCCGAGCGCGGAGAACGCATCTCCCGGCACAACGGCTACCCGCTGTTCATTCAGCAGCTTCATGGCAAAATCCATAGAAGACAAGCCAAAGCGCTCAATCGAAGGGAATAAATAAAACGCTCCCTCCGGCTTCGCCAGCTCGAAGCCCATCTCGACGAGCCGGTTATAGACGAAGTCCCGGCGCTTCACGTATTCGGCTCGCATCGGCAGCGCATCGTCGATTCCCGCCGTCAGCGCTTCGATGGCTGCATACTGGCTGATGGAGCTTGCGCAAGTAACGTTGTATTGGTGTACCTTCACCATGTGCTGCGTCAAATAAGCCGGGGCAAAAGTAAAGCCGATTCGCCAGCCCGTCATCGAGTGCGATTTCGACAATCCGTTTATGACGATAGTACGCTCCCGCATCCCAGGCAGGGAGGCGATGGAACGATGAGGCCCGTCGTAGATCAGCTCGCTATAGATTTCGTCGGAAATGACGAACAGCTTGCGCGATTCGAGCAGCCGGGCAATGTCGGCAAGCTCCTCAGCGCTCATCACCCGGCCGGTCGGATTGGACGGATAGGCCAGAATGACGCACCGTGTTTTGTCGGTCAGATACGGCTCCAGCACTTCCGCCGTCAGCTTGAAGCCGGTGCCGCGGGTATCCGCATACACCGGCACGCCGCCGCACAGGCGAATGAGCGGCTCATAGCCCGGGTAGATCGGACCCGGCAAGATCACTTCGCTTCCCGGCTCCAAAATCGTGCGAAGCGTAATGTCCAGCGCCTGACTCGCACCTACGGTTACAAGCACTTCTTCCAGCCCGGAATAGCTGAGCCCGTATTTGCGTTCGATGAACGCCGCCGCAGCCTGCCGCAGCTCCGGTAGACCCGGATTCGACGTATAGGTCGTCCGCTGCTCTTCGATCGCCCGCTCGGCCGCGCGCATAATGTGGTCCGGCGTCGGAAAATCAGGCTGACCGATCGTCAACGTGAGGGCGTCTTTATAATTCGCAACCAAATTGGAAATTTTCCGGATGCCGGAGATTTGAATCTCCTTGACACTCGGATTAATTAAGCGCTCAAGCTGTTCCATAACGTTCCCCCATGTTCCTTACCTTGTTCTTAGCACTTCCAGAACCCGCTGCATATCGTCCGGAATCGGCGCTTCGAACTGCAGCTCCGCTCCCGAGCGCGGATGCTCGAATCCGAGCACGGCCGCGTGAAGCGCTTGTCCCTCCATCAAAACCCCTTTATTTTTGGAAGGACCATACGCCGGATCTCCCACAAGCGGATGTCCGATAAACTTCATGTGCACCCGAATCTGATGCGTGCGCCCCGTCTCCAGCTTCAGTTCCAACAACGTGTAATCGCCGAACCTCTCCACTACTAGAAAATGCGTTACCGCATGCTTGCTGTTCCGTTCGGTGACAGTATACAGCTTCCGATCCTTCGAATCGCGTCCGATCGGCGCATCGACGGTGCCGTTCTCATGCGGAACGTTGCCATGCACAAGGGCAAAATATTTGCGATTGACCGTATGGGCCTTCAGTTGGGCAGCCAGCCCCGAATGAGCCAGATCATTTTTCGCAGCCATCAGCAGACCCGACGTATCCTTATCGATACGATGAACAATGCCGGGCCGAATGACGCCGTTAATGCCGGACAAATCCTTGCAATGATACAGAAGCGCATTGACGAGCGTTCCGCTGTAGTGTCCGGGCGCCGGGTGCACGACCATGCCCCGCGGCTTGTTTACGACAATTACGTCCGAATCTTCATACACAACGTCCAGCGGAATCGGTTCCGGCGTAAGCACCAGCTCTTCCGGTTCGGGCATGACCAGTGTCATCGCGTCTCCACCGGAAAGCTTGTAGTTTGGCTTCACCGCGCGGCCGTCGACCTTCACGCAGCCGTCCTTGATCCACTGCTGCACTTGCGTGCGGGACACTTCTTCCTCCAGCGCTTCCGTGATGAACTTATCGATTCGTTCTCCAGCGTCTTCCGGCTCGGCCGTCCATTCGAATCGCTGATCCTGTTCCAACCATCCTTGCTCGGTCACATTCATGATTGTGCATCCCCGCTTTCCAGCTTGTTGGCGGCGTTTTGTTTCGATTCCTGGCGCCAGCTGATCAGCGATTCCACGAAGATCAAGGCGACACCGACGACAATCGCAGAATCGGCAACGTTAAAGATCGGAAACGGATAGTTCACCGGGATACCGAAAAAACTGAAACGGAAGTGAAAATCGAGAAAATCCACAACTTCGCCAAATAGCGCACGGTCGATAAAATTGCCTAGCGCGCCTCCGAGCAGCAAGCTCAGAGCAAAAGGCAACAGCTTCTTTCCTTCTTTACGCGTCCTCTGCAAATACCAGACCACCCCAACCGCTACAAAAACGGTAATGACCAGGAAAAACCAGCGCTGATTTTGCAAAATACCGAAAGCCGCTCCGGCGTTCCGATGAGAAGTGATTTGGAAAAACTCGCCGATGACCGAGCGCGATTCCCCCAGCTCCAAACGGCTTACGATGAGCCATTTGGTAGCCTGGTCCAACAGGAGAACGATGAAAGCGTAAATGTAATATCTCAAGATAACAACTCCTTATTGGGCTTGCTGACAACCTGCATACATTTACCTAGCTAAAAACAACGGGCAGCGCGAAAAATAACAATACATGCTTGCTTTAATCAAAAGGAGGCGCTTTTCTTGACAAACCTTCCGTTCGAATCCGGTTCATCCGGTCCGCTTACCGGGCAGCAACTGCAAGCGCTCAAAGCCAAGCTGACGGAAGAAAAGCAGTGGCTGGAGCGGCACTTGGAATCGCGCGAGCATATGGGACTTGGCGATTCCATGCGCGTCCAGACCGGCGAGCTTTCCAATTACGACAACCATCCGGCCGACTTGGGCACCGAGATGTACGAGCGTGGCAAAGATATCGCTCTTCACGAAAATGCCGAGCACCAGCTTACCGACATCAACGAGGCTCTCGCACGCATGGAATCGGGGGAATACGGCATTTGCCGGGTATGCGGGCAGCCGATTCCGCACGAACGGCTGGAAGCCGTCCCTACAACCGCATACTGCGTGGAGCATGTACCCGACCCCGATATGTCCCAACGCCGTCCCGCGGAAGAAAAATTTCTTGACCCGCCGTTCGGAAGAACAAGTCTCGACGAACGCGAGGGGCAAAATCAATTCGACGGCGAAGACGCTTGGCAAATCGTCGAAAGCTGGGGAACGTCCAATACGCCGGCGATGGCCGACGATCCGAACGAGTCCGACAGCTACAACGAGATGCAGATCGAAGCCGATGAGACCGAAGGATATGTCGAACCGATTGAAAGCTTTCTTGCAACTGACATGTACGGCCGTCAAGTCACGGTTGTCCGCAACAAGGCGTACCAACACTATATGCGCAGCGGCGAAGGAGACGGCTTGCTCGAACCCGAGGAAGAAGCCGAAGACCGGTTCCCGTAAGGCTATGAGCTAGTACGTTTTTCTTCCTTCCAATTGGTACTGCACATGCTTGACAATATCGGCAATATAATCCCCGATAATAGGCAAGTTTAACACGTTAAGCGCCTGAAGCAGATACAGGATGGTTGAAGCGAATATAGTAAAACCGATCGCAATGCCTACGCCGCGTGATATCCCGGCAATCAGGTTGGTCCAAAGCAGGCGGATCGGGCTGTTCATGAGCAGAACGTAGTCGGCAATTTGCGTCCTTTCGATGTCCGCAGCAATTTCGCTTACTTTTTTGTGCACCTGTTCAAGCAGTTTTTCCTGATCGTTCTTTTTCGTCGTCTGTTCCATTGCGCAACCCTCCCGGGTTTCATGTAACGAGCTTTCCATGGGAAGAACTTCACCTCCCATGGATGGCTCGCTAGCCCATTAGCCTACAGCGCCGGCTTTCAGCACTCCCGAGCAGCGTTTGCACAGCGTCGGATGCTCGGAGTCATGACCGACCTCCGGCGTAACGATCCAGCACCGTTCACACTTCTCCCCATCGGCTACTACGATTTTTACGGCAAGCCCCTTGAATGTTTTAGCTCCCTCGGAAGCTGTCTCGTCAGGATGATGCACCTTCACCGCGGAAACGATAAACAACAGATCCAACCGCTCGAAGCTACCGAGCAGCTCGTACGTCTCCGCACTCGGGTACAGATGTACCGAGGCACTGAGCGAATTGCCGATCAGCTTCTCCTTTCGTGCTTCTTCAAGCGCCTTCAGTACGTCGTCACGCACGCCGCTGAACTTTTCCCATTTTTGTTCCAGATTCACATCAAACAAGCTTAGATTGACCGTCGGCATCTCCGCGAGTTGTACGCTCGGCAGTGTCGTGCCAGGAATGTATTTCCATACTTCGTCGGCCGTATGCGGCAAAATCGGAGCAATCAACTTAGTTATTGCCGTCAGCGCTTCGTATAATACGGTTTGCGCCGCTCTGCGGGCCGGATCGGACGGAAGGCTGGCATACAGCCGGTCTTTCAAAATATCCAGATAGAACGCGCTCATATCGACCGCGCAGAAATGGTTCACCGTCTGATACACCACGTGGAAATCGTACTTGTCATAGGCCTTGATGACACGATCCGTCATCCGGTGCAGACGCAGCAGCGCGAACCGGTCTAGTTCGCTCATTTGTTCTACGGCTACGCGATCTTTAGCCGGATCGAAATCGTTCAGGTTGCCGAGCAAAAAGCGCAGCGTATTGCGGATTTTCCGGTAGCTCTCGGCAATCTGGTTCAAAATGTTATCCGAGATGCGCTGATCCGCTTGGAAATCGGTCGAAGACACCCACAAGCGCAAAATATCAGCGCCCAGCTTGTTGCACATCTGGTTCGGATCGATCGTGTTGCCAAGCGATTTGGACATTTTACGTCCTTCGCCGTCCAGCGTAAAGCCGTGGCTCAGGATGCCTTTGTACGGCGATTGTCCTTTGACCGCCACGCCGGTAACTAAAGATGAGTTATACCAGCCGCGGTATTGGTCCGAGCCTTCCAGATATAGATCGGCCGGCCATTGCAGTTCTTCCCGTGTTTCGAGCACCGCCGAATGGCTGGACCCGGAATCGAACCAAACGTCCATAATATCCGTTTCTTTGCGGAAATGGTCGTGACCGCATTTCGGACAGACGGTGCCCGTCGGAAGCAGCTCTTTCTCCACACGCAGGAACCAGGCGTTGGAGCCTTCCTGCTCAAAAATCGAAGCGACATGCTCGATTGTCGTCTCGTTGACCAGCGGATCGTTGCAGCTGCGGCAGTAAAAGATCGGAATCGGCACGCCCCATGCCCGCTGACGGGAAATACACCAGTCGCCGCGGTCGGCGATCATGTTATGAAGGCGAATCTCGCCCCACTCCGGCGTCCAGTTCACGCGCTTGATTTCGTCCAGCATCGCTTGACGGAATTGATCTACCGATGCGAACCACTGCTCTGTCGCGCGGAAAACGACCGGCTTCTTCGTCCGCCAATCATGCGGATATTGATGCTGAATAAAGCCCATTTTCAGCAGGTGGCCGCTTTCCTGAAGCTTTTCCGTGATCGCCTTATTGGCTTTATCGTAAAACAGCCCTTCAAAGCCCGGCGCTTCCGCTGTCATATGCCCTTGATCGTCCATGGGACACAAGACACCCAGACCGTATTTTTGCCCGATCACGAAGTCGTCTTCCCCGTGCCCCGGAGCGGTGTGTACGCAGCCCGTACCAGCTTCCAGCGTTACATGCTCGCCGGTCATCACGAGCGACGTCCGATCGTAGAACGGATGGCGGCAGAGCACATGCTCCAGCTCACTGCCCTTGAACGACTGCAGAACGTTCGCATCGGCCCAGCCAATCTCCTTCGAGGCCGCTTCGAGCAGTCCTTGCGCCAGTACAAACTTCCGGCCCCCCGCTTCCACCAGGACGTAATCGAAGTCCGGATGAATGCTGATCCCCAGGTTTGCCGGCATCGTCCAAGGCGTCGTCGTCCAGATCACGATGGCGGCGTCCTCGGGCAGCTTGCCCTTGCCGTCCTGCACGTCGAAGGCGACATAGATTGAGGGGGATGTCTTGTCCCGGTATTCGATCTCGGCCTCCGCCAGCGCGCTTTCCGAAGAAGGCGACCAGTACACCGGCTTCAGCCCTTTGTAGATATAGCCTTTCGTCACCATTCCGCCGAAAACGCGGATTTGCTGGGCTTCGTATTCAGGCAACAGCGTAATATATGGGCGGTCCCATTCGCCGCGTATGCCGAGACGCTTGAACTGCGCTTTTTGCTTCTCCACCCATTGCAAGGCGTAGTCTTTGCAATAGTCGCGGAATTCCGGCACGCTCATTTTTTTTCGATCGACTTTGCCGCTGTTGGTGATCGCCTGCTCGATCGGCAAGCCGTGCGTATCCCAGCCCGGCACATAAGGCGCATCGTAGCCCTGCATCGTTTTGAAGCGGACGATAATGTCCTTTAAAATTTTGTTCAGCGCATGGCCGATATGAATGTCGCCGTTCGCATACGGCGGTCCGTCGTGCAATACAAACTTCGGTTTGCCCTTACGGCTCTCCTGCACTTGACGGTAGATATCCGTCTCGTCCCAATGCTGCTGCATTTTCGGTTCAGCCTGCGGAAGGTTGCCGCGCATCGGAAAATCCGTTTGCAGCAGGTTTAGCGTTTTTCCATAATCCATCGAATGTCTCACTCCTAACTGATTTTACAACAAAAAAGACCTCGCATCCCTAAGGGACGAGAAGTCTCGCGGTACCACCCTGATTAAGACGACCAAGCGTCAAAGCAATCGTCCGTAACGTTCACGGCCGCTGCCCGGCTCGAAGTCTTCGCTCCATGATCGATAACGGGATCAGCCGATGCTCTTTACTTCCGGAATGAGGTTCAAGAGATGCTCCTGGGGGATATTCCTTGACCGCCGAAGTCCGGGCTCGCACCATTCCCCCGGTTCGCTGGCCTCTGCTGGACGTCAAGTACTCGTCCCAGTCATCGCTTTGATTCATGTTAACTTATACTGGGAGTATAGCGGAAATGAGCTGCCACGTCAACTTGGGCCAACTTACGGCTGCTCAATTTCCATCCGTTCGAGCGAGCTCCAATCTTCCTTGCTGAGCAGCTCCAACTGCGCCTCGATAAGCGTGCGGAACCGGGTCCGGTAGATTGACGCCTGCTTCTTCAACTCCTCGATTTCTACCGATACTTTACGCGCTTTGGTCAGCGAATCGTTAATGATGCGGTCGGCGTTCTTTTCCGCTTCTTTAATAATCAGTTGCGCTTCTTTCTTCGAGTTATTTTTCACTTCATCCGCAGCTTCCTGCGCGATGATGATCGTTTTGCTAAGCGTTTCTTCGATGTTGGCAAAATGGTCCAGACGCTCTTGAATCGCGGCCAACTGATTTTGCAGCTCTTTATTTTCACGGATCAGCGATTCGTAATCTTTAATGACCTGATCCAGAAATTCGTTCACTTGATCTTCGTCATATCCCCGAAACGAGCGGCTGAACTCCTTGTTATGTATATCGAGCGGTGTTAAAGCCATTGCTGCACCTCCTGCAAATTTGGCAAAGAAGCATGATCCTTGTTGTCCGCGCATGCGTAATCCTATATTCGACAGTTGCTGGCATATTCCTGCATCGGCAAACAAAAAAAATCGGCGTTCACGCATATTTGCCGATTTTTAAGCGATATCTCCCTTTTTTGGTTAGCCCTTCGACTTCCAACACCTTGAAGCGTCCGAACCCTCGAAGCGATACGACATCGCCCTGCTTCAGCGGCTTGCTCGGATCTTCCTCCTGCTTCCAGTTCAATTTGCACCGCCCGGCTTTAATCGGAACAAGCACTTTGGCCCGGCTCAGCCGATACACGTCGCTTACGATGCCATCCAGACGCAGCGAAGCGACCGATAAAAACATCTCGTCCAGCTTCGTTTCCGTCGCCTCGAGCTTATCGAGCGGCAATTGCTCCGTCCGCACATGCAGCCGGTGCACTTGACTCAGATTGAGCCGGATATAATCGGCAATTTCCGAAGCTACAAGAAAATGACAGCCGTCTTCCCGCACATAAATATCGCCGATTTTATCGCGCTTGATGCCAAGTCCGAGGATCGCCCCCATAAAGTCGCCGTGGTCCAGCTCCTTCAGCTTCTCGTCCTCGGAAGTAATTTCAATCAGGCTGATCTCCATCTCTTCGTCGTCCAGCACGCGATAATCCGGAGCGACCAATGCTCGCTTCCGTTCCGCGCCCGGATGTCCGCCGTCGAATCGGATCTGCACGTCCGGGTTTCGGTTGGCGAGTGTGGCCAGGATAAAGGTCTGCCGCGGGTCCAAAAAATCGGTCAGCTTGACCGTATGCTGCCCGGCCCGCTCCACCCATTCCGCCGCCTTATCGACAAAGCGGTGTTCGTCTGGATGGAAGTGGGCATGTAGATGTTCCTGCATCATCGGTTTACGTCTCCTGCCATATTAGGCTACCGAATAATGAAGCGTAGAACCGCAACGATTCCTTCCCCTACGAAACGCAGCGCAATCAGCGCGACAATCGGGGAGATATCGATCATCCCGCCGATCGGTGGAATGAAACGGCGGAATACGGACAAATACGGCTCACACAGCTTCCCCAGCATTTCCCCGATAAAGCTTTCTCGCGCGCTCGGCAGCCAGGAGAGCAGAACGTAGGCGATGAGCACGTACTGGTAAATCTGAATTAAAGTGCGAATGTAACCTTCAATGGAGTACAAGCTGTTCACCTCGTTCTTTCTAAGTACGCTATTCTTCGTTATGATGCATCATTTCCGAAATCGAACCGTGAATTTCCACGTTATCCGGAGTGCACAAAAAAATGTTCGGTCCGATCTTCGAGATGGAACCGCTGAGCGCATACACAGTACCGCTCAGGAAGTCAACGATCCGCGTAGCCTGATCCGGCCGGACCCGGTGCAGATTGACGACGACGGGCCGGTGTGAGCGCAAATGGTCGGCAATTTCCTGGGTTTCCTCGTAAGACCGTGGCTCATTCAAGATAACCCGCACGTTTTTTTGTGAATGGATGCTGACGATGTTCCCCTTATTTTTACGCAGTTCCTGCGCCGGGGTTTCAGCTTCTTCGCGATGCTCTCCGACGCGCTCGCGCTCCACGACTACTTCCTCTTCCTGCAGGCCGAGAAAGTTCATGAATTTATTCATTACGCCCATATCCTTTCCTCCCCGGAGTTTCATCTCTGTCACTCTTTACCTACCAAGACCGAACCAAGACGCACCCAAGTCGCTCCTTCTTCAATGGCCACTTCAAAATCGTTCGACATTCCCATCGATAAACCGGTCACTTCGTAATCGAACACGGCTTCCCGGTTCAGATTGTCCCGCCATTCGCGCAAGCCGCGGAACACTGGACGGGTCGCCTCAGGCTCCGCTTCATAAGGCGCCATGGTCATCAGACCGGCCACACGGATATGCTTCATGCTCCGCAGCTCCGCCGCAAAATTAAGCAGCTCGCCGGGCTCCAAACCGTACTTTGTTTCTTCCCCCGATATGTTCAGTTGAATAAAGCACGGAACCTCGATTCCGAGCGCCGCCGCTTTCTTCTCGATCTCTTTGGCCAGCGACAACCTGTCTAATGAATGAATATAGGTAAATCGTCCGACGACATCCTTTACTTTGTTCGTTTGCAGATGTCCGATGAAATGCCACACGCCTTCGCTACCGAAAGCTTCCCATTTGGCAGCGGCATCCTGCCAGCGGTTCTCGCCGACATCCGTCAGTCCGCTCCGCAGCGCTTGTCCCGTCGTTTCCAAAGAAACGTACTTCGTCACGGCGATGACGCGCACCTCCTCAGGGCTGCGTCCCGCGCGGGCGCAAGCCGCGGCAATACGTTTGCGGACTTCTTCGATTCGTTCCTGCAGTTGTATAGTCAAAACGTCAATTCACCTCACTTTCGGCCTGCCCGGCTATGGGGCGGTCCCGGTGTTGCCAAGCCGGAAGTCCCCCAGCCGCTATTCCCGCAGTCCGATCCATGCCGCCATTCTGCCGGTTTTTCCGCCCTCTTTGCGGTGCGAGAAAAACAAGTCGGTACGGCAGCTTGTGCATAAACCACTTATTTCGATAGAAGACGGCATAATTCCTGCTTTTATCATAATTTGTCGGTTTATTTGTTGCAAGTTCAACTTGTATTTTCCGTCGGGCTTTTTTTCATAGAACGGCGAAATGCCGGATTCGTTGGCACCGCTTCCCGGCGCAACCTTTTCCAGCACCTTGTCCATTCGCGCAATAACGGCATCATCCACCTCGTAGCAGCATACGCCGATGGAAGGGCCGATCGCGGCCTTCACGTCCCGGGGCTTGGTCCCGTATGCTGCGCTCATCGTTTCCAGCGTTGCCTTGGCGATTTGCAGTGCGGTCCCCTTCCACCCTGCATGCGCCAATCCTACCGCTTTGCGGACCGGATCGTAAAAATACAGCGGCACACAATCCGCAAACAACGCGTGCAAAAAAACTCCCGGTTCGTTCGTCACGAAGCCATCTTTGCCTTGCAGCGCCTTCTCCCGAGAATCGTTGCCCGCACCGCGCTCCCCTCTGCCAACTACCTGGATTTCCTTCCCGTGCACTTGCTCCGCGTATGTACACGATTTGAACGGCAGTTCAAGCGACTCGGCCAGCAATTTTCGGTTCGCGACCACGTCTGCGGGCGCATCCTCCACGTGAAGCCCGCAGTTTAAGCTGCCGAAGGCTTCGCGACTGACTCCGCCGCGTCTTGTCGTAAAGCCGGCCGTTACGGCCGGACGGGCGTTCATGAAACGCTCCAGCATAAGCAATTCACAGCCGTTTTCGGCTTGTCGGATTACAAAAGGTTCCATGGGTCCGCCTCCCGTCTTTTTACTACTCAGTATACACGAAGCGAAAAAAAAGAACACCCTTGTTCGTCCGGGTGAATACACGTCTGTCTTCGTTTGTCTTATCCGCGGGATTGGCGGTTGTACTCATACACGTTATCGGCCGGCTCCTGCTGGCGGAAAGCCCGAACGTCCTCCAGCTTGACCAGGACGACGTCCATGCCGATCTTGACGATATTGTTCCAAGGGATAATCACATCGGTTCCGCCGCCGAACAATCCGAAAAAACGGGAGGAATTCGGGACGACGATCGCCTCGATGCGCCCGTGCCGGAGATCGAGCTCCAAGTCGCTGATTTGGCCCAGCTTTTTGCCGTCGACGATATTGATCACGTCTTTGGTTTGAAAATCGGATATTTTCACGCTGTCACCACCGGGGAGGCATGTTGCGGAACGATTTTGGAAGCTTCACTGGCGGCACGTCTGCGAGTGATAAGTAATCCGCTTCGGCTCAAACACCTGAAAAAAACTCGCCGCGGATCACTTTTCACTCTACGACCAACTCGCCAATAGACGTTCCAAAACCAAAAAACCGGTTCCACAAATGCCCTTTTTTATACTATATGAGCAACTTGGGCAAAATGTCCTTGCCAGGCTATAAAAAAGCTTTTTATCGAATCAATAAAAAAAGACCGTGCCCGCAGCATTGTAGCGAGTCGGTCGGATCTTCGCAGGTCGGGCAAGCTCCCGTCAGTTTTTCACATGCTTCTGCATCTGGGATATGGCCGATTTCTCGAGCCGGGATACTTGCGCTTGGGAAATGCCGATTTCGTCGGCCACTTCCATCTGGGTCTTTCCGTCAAAAAAACGCATGGACAAAATCATTTTCTCGCGGTCGTTCAGCTTCCGCATCGCTTCCCGGAGGGCAATACCCTCGATCCACGATACGTCTTTGTTCCGGTCATCGCTGATCTGGTCCATCACATAGATCGGATCGCCGCCGTCATGATAGATCGGTTCGAAAAGCGACACCGGGTCCTGTATGGCATCCAGCGCAAACACGACATCCTCCTTCGGCACGCCGAGCGCTTCCGAAATTTCATAAATGGTGGGCTCCCGCGAATTTTGATTCGTCAGCTGATCGCGCACCTGAAGCGCCTTATAAGCGATATCGCGCAAGGAGCGGGATACGCGGATCGGGTTGTTGTCCCGAAGGTAACGGCGGATCTCTCCAATAATCATCGGAACCGCGTAGGTGGAAAACTTGACGTTCTGGCTCAAATCGAAATTATCAATGGCCTTCATCAGTCCGATACAGCCTACTTGGAACAGGTCGTCGACAAATTCCCCCCGGTTGTTGAACCGCTGGATGACGCTCAGCACGAGCCGGAGGTTGCCGTTGACTAATTTCTCTCTTGCAGATCGTTCGTTATTCGTTTGCAGGTCCACGAATAGTTCACGCATTTCCGCATTGGTCAAAACCGGTAGCTTTGCCGTATCGACACCGCATATTTCGACTTTGTTTCGGGTCACCGTGATTACCTCCCAAGGAGAAATATTACTGTTAATTATCTCCTCGGAATGCTTTTTTATGCGGTTCCTCCGGGCTCTCTACCCGCCCCATCGCCACCCGAAAATCGTTCAAAGCCTGTTCCGGCAAGGACGGTTTCGCTTTCATCGCCAATGAAAAAAACTTTTTCCAGTTTACACCATCTTATTGAACTCTTTGCGGAGCCGTTTGATGATGCGCTTTTCGAGCCGCGAAATATATGACTGGGAGATGCCGAGCATGTCCGCGACGTCCTTTTGCGTCTTCTCTTCGCCGTCCTGCAAACCGAAACGCAGCTCCATGATGATCCGCTCGCGCTCCGACAGCTTGTCAAGCGCCTTATGGAGAAGCTTGCGGTCGACCTGCTCCTCGATATTGCGGTAGATGGTGTCGTTTTCCGTTCCGAGCACATCCGAAAGCAATAGCTCGTTGCCGTCCCAATCGATATTGAGCGGCTCGTCGAACGAAACTTCGGTGCGAATCTTGCTGTTGCGCCGCAAATACATCAAAATTTCGTTCTCGATGCAGCGCGAGGCGTACGTGGCGAGCTTAATTTTTTTCTCGGGATCGAACGTATTGACCGCTTTGATCAAGCCGATCGCGCCGATCGATACGAGGTCTTCGATATTGATGCCTGTGTTCTCGAATTTACGCGCGATGTAAACGACGAGCCTGAGATTTCGTTCGATCAGCATGCCACGGATGGCCGCATCTCCTGAAGGAAGCTTTTCCAGTAAATATTCTTCCTCTTCGCGTGTGAGCGGGGGCGGCAGCGCTTCGCTTCCACCGATGTAGTAGATTTCGTCCGATTTGAGCCCCAACGCCAGCAGCAGGCGAAAATACATAATTTGCAGCATCAGCTTCCACTTGACCATCATGTTTACGCTTCCTCCCATTCGAACCTTTTTAATAGCCGGACATCCCCGTCGTGAAAACAACTTTGTTGCGGTCAAGCTTCGTTCTTCCTTTACAAGCACGGACTTGAGCTGCGGCAAGCCAGGCGGCAGATATCAGGTCCCGCTCGTGTTACATGTTGACTAGCGACGGATGAATGATGGCCTGATAAGCGTTGTCCGAGCTGAGTCGACCTCCGTCCAGTCCGATCAGCACTTTGTTTGCCTCAATCTGCTCGCTTCCCGTCGTGATAACGACCCGGTCCGGCTTGAGCGCCAGCATAAACTGCGTATTCCGGTTCACTCCACGATACGGCACCAAGCGCAAGCGGTCCTGCCAGATAAAGGGTTCGGTACCGATCGACGTCACGAGCTGATCCACTTCGGCCCGGCGGATTTTGACCAGCCAAGCTTCGGGAATGCGCTCCCCCCACTGTGCCGCTTCCATGACCATGACCGGCGTTTTCGTCAGCGGATCGTACAGTTGGTTACCCGTATCAATAAGCCCGATACAACTGGAGGCAAATTCGTCGATATGAACCTCCACCTTGGCCAAGAACGAGGTCAGTTCCTGCTTGCGCCTCAAGGCTTGCAGGACGTGACGATACAGCCATAATGCCAACGGGAAGGAAAAGACCAGCATCGTCAGCGTAACCCCCAGATCGTGGCTGAACAAGAGGCCATTTATGATTTCGCTGGAGGATTGCCAGAAGTAGGCGCACCCGAAGACGGCACCAGCTGCCATAAAATTAATGACGTAAAATGCGCCAAGGTTTCGCAAAAAATGCTGCAATCCCCCAAATCCGAAGGCGGTCAGCAGCATGAGCAGAGAAAGCGCAAATTTTAGCGCAAACGTAAACAGAAACGATAACGGCGGAAAAAACAGCATCACCGCATAGCTGCCCCCGATGGCTGCGGAAAGCCCCAGCCGCCACGGACGGTAACGGAGCTTGCGCGACCAGGCCGTCGTCCAGAGCAGCGCGCCGTCGATCAGCACGTTCATGAGGAAAATGACATCGATGTACACGACCATCTTCGTTACCTCCCGCCCTGCTTGCCGCGAATGAGACAAGTATATCCCAACCATATTCCAAAGTCTGTCTAAACATGCCGAGGGGGCGGTACTATTTTTGTCGAGAGGAGGGGGTTGGGGGGAGTGAGCGGAGTTGATCGAGCGGGAGTTGAAACTTGATCAGCGGGGCATGTGGCTGCGAGCAGTCGTATGTGCCTTCGGCCGCTGTTGAACTCGGGTTCTATTAAACTTACCTTGCGGTAAGAACCCGAGTTCAAAGGCGGCACGTAAACTCTACGGCACATACACTGCTCTCCGCCACACAAGCTGATCTAGCGAGGGCTCACTCCTCCCAACCAAGGGAGGAGTAGGAAGAAACTGCCACCTCTCGGTACGCGAGGAGCCGAAAAAAATAGCCGTCTCTATCCCTAGAGGCGGCTGTGCATTAAATAATATAGATTAGTCCATTACTTGTCTAAGCCGTTGCGATTGCGATTGCGAAGGAAAGCCGGGATGTCGAGCTGGTCGTTCGACGATTGGCCTCCGAACGGACGGAGGTTGCCAAGACGGTTGTCCGCAGGCTCCTGCGATGGATTGGAGGACGTGGTCGTTCCCGTCGTTACCGGTTTTTTGGAAGCTGACGATGGTTCTCTATGTTCAAAACCGGTGGCGATAACAGTCACCCGAATTTCGTCTTTCAAGCTTTCGTCAATGACTGCACCGAAAATCATATTAACTTCCGGGTCCGCAGCATCGGCCACGATATCAGCCGCTTCGTTGACTTCGTAAAGCGACAGGTTGTTGCCGCCCGTGATGTTGAGTAGCACGCCCCGCGCGCCGTCAATCGACGTTTCAAGCAGCGGGGAGCTGATCGCTTTCTTGGCCGCTTCCGCCGCGCGGCTTTCGCCCGAAGCATAGCCGATTCCCATCAAAGCCGAGCCGCGCTCGGTCATGATCGTTTTGACGTCGGCAAAGTCCAAGTTGATCAAGCCGGGAACGGCGATCAGGTCGGAAACCCCTTGAACCCCTTGACGTAAAACGTTGTCCGCCGCAAGGAACGCTTCCAGCATCGGCGTCTTCTTGTCAACGATCTCAAGCAAACGGTCATTCGGAATAATAATGAGCGTATCGACTTTTTCTTTGAGAGCAGCAATCCCTTGCTCTGCTTGCCGAGCGCGCTTCAATCCTTCAAAACGGAACGGACGTGTCACGACGCCGACAGTCAGCGCGCCGCACTCTTTGGCGATTTCGGCGATAACAGGCGCTGCGCCTGTTCCTGTGCCCCCGCCCATACCTGCGGTAACAAAGACGAGGTCGGAGCCTTTAAGCGCGTTGGCGATTAACTCGCGCGACTCCTCGGCCGCCTTCTTCCCGACATCGGGATTTGCGCCGGCTCCGAGTCCACGCGTGAGCTTGTCCCCGATTTGCAGCTTCATCTCCGATTTGGCGAGGTGCAGAGCTTGCGCATCGGTGTTGACCGTTATAAATTCGACCCCTTTCACGCCGGTGTCAATCATCCGGTTAACAGCGTTGCTTCCGCCGCCGCCGCAGCCGATTACCTTTATTTTGGCGAACCCTTCCATATCCATATCAAATTCAAACATACTAGCGTCTTCCCCCTCATTAGGCTTTCGTCGTACAAGCTACCCGAGTTTAAATAAATTCGCTTAACCAATTTTTAAAACGTTCCATGGCCGAGGGCTTTTGCTCTTGACCGGAAGACGCTTTTTTCGTCGTGACCAGCTTCTTGACGCCGGAGCTTTGTTTGGCGTGTCGCAAATATTTGGAGGCGTACTGGATAATCCCTACGCCGCTCGTGAAAGCAGGGTCGCGCACGCCGATGAACTCGGGAACGGCAATACGAACGGAAGACGCCAGTTCCACTTGGGCGACATTCAACAAGCCGGGCAGCGAAGCCGTCCCGCCGGAGAGCACATAACCGCCAGGCAGATCGGTGAAGCCAAGCCGCTGAACTTCCAAGCGGATCAGGTGAAATATTTCTTGTACCCGGGGCTCGATGATGTTTGCCAGATCGACCTGGGAAAACTCCTTGTCCACATTGCTGCCGATCCGGTTAACCTTGAACACTTGATCCGGGTCTGCATGCTCTACGATGGCGCACCCGAATTTCAGCTTGATCTTATCGGCGATGTCCGCTTGCGTCCGCAAGCCGTAAGCGATATCGTTCGTAATGAACTCGCCTCCGATCGGAAGCGTCGATGTAGCAACCAGATTGTTCTCGTTAAAAATGGCGATCGTCGTAGCTCCGGCCCCGATATCGACCAGCACAGTCCCGACGGCCTTTTCGTCCTTCGACAAGGCCAGATGGCCTGCGGCCAGCGACATCAAGATAAGTCCGGCTACCTTGAGCCCGGATTTCTCCACGACGCGGAGCAAATTATGTATCGCCGTTTTCGTACCGGTAACGATGGTTGCTTCGACTTCCAGCCTAACTCCGATCATGCTCCGGGGATCGTGAATCTGATCCGTTCCGTCCACCACGTATTGGTTCGGCACAACGCCGATAATCTCGCGTTCGGGAGCCAATGGAATCACTTTCGCCGCCTGAATGACCCGTTCAATGTCATCGTCGCCGATTTCGCGGTCTTCGTTCGATACCGCAACGACCCCGTGACTCGATTGCAGCGCAATATGATTGCCGGAAATTCCAACGTACACTTCCGATATTTGCACTCCGACCATTCGCTCAGCATGATCCACTGCGCTCCGGATCGACTGGACCGTTTGATCGATATCCACGATCGCTCCTTTGCGAATTCCCTGCGAGTCGGCAGATCCAACTCCAATTATATTAATGGCGCCGTTAACGACTTCTCCAATAATAGCACGAACTTTGGATGTACCGATGTCCAAACTAACAATGATGTCATTGCTGCTCAACCCGTGGCACCTCCTGTAACATAATTTCGATAATGAGCCTTGGTCAGCAAAACCTCCTGTAGATATTCCACACGGCTCGGCAATTCCCTCTTTTTTAGTTCATTTTTTTTCACGGCCAGACTTAAATTATACCATAATTTCAATTCTAGCACTATTCTAGCAGGTAGAGTAGCGTATTTTGCTTAGTTACGGGCCGTTTCCTGACTTTCCCGCTTCTTTTCGTCGGCGGACGATGATGCGGTATCGCGCTTGTCCGTCTCTTTGGAAGCAGGGGTTTTACCATCCTTGGTGTCCTTGGTGTCTTTTCCGTCTTTTCCGTCCGCGCTGCCTTTTGCATCCTTGGCGTTCGTTTTGCCCGAATCCTTGTCAAAAGGGGCATGCGTATCTGCTTCGAGCATCGTAATCACGCCCCCTGTTATTTTACTACTTTGCAGGCTGGCAATTAAAGAATCCAAATATTTCATTTTTTCGGGCAAATACTCAATCGCCGTCTCCACTTCATAATGGGATCGGGTGTACATCTTGATTTTATCGGGATATGAAAGTGTCGGTGAAGGCTTGATCTCGGACACGTCGGAGAAGTAAGCGGCCGGCATCTTGGACATGTTCAGGCACAGCTTGATCTTGAGCGGATCGTCCTTCGACCATCCCGTCAAGATCGGCTTATCCAGCGCAACGCCCTGTACCGTTAAAGGCACGACGCTGGCGTCGGCGAGCAGCGCCTCAATCTGGCCGTTTTCTCCAACTTGGTAAGCTACCTTTGGGTACTCGTGCACCTGAATGATCAGACGCCCCGGGAACTTTTTGGACACTTCGACCGATTCGACCATCTGTAGTGCTTTGACCTGCGATTCGACTTTGGAGGATGAGACGGAAAAAAAGTGGTCTCCCGCTTTGACGGCGGCCGCTTGGGTGATTTCTTCCTTGGATACGAGCTGCTGCCCTAGAATCTCAATCTTCGTTATTTTGCTGAGCGACGATTGGAAAAAGAGAATCAGCAGAAGCGTAATAAAAAAGATAAATAAAAACACTAGCAGCTTCTTGCTGCTCCGGCTTTTCGGATTCGGTTTCTTGATCACTGGGAGTCTGTCTTCCATAGGTGCCTCCTCTTCTGAACGCAACAAAGCCCGCATGGCAGGCTCTGTACGCATTTTGCGCCGGGCAGCTTGTCCCGGACAGGACGGGAGCCGTCCGCAGGCTAGGCAGGACGGTCGTCCTCGCCCGTATTGCCGGCATCGCCTGCGAGATCACGCAACTCCAATACGGAATATGTAAACCGCAGGGTATCCCTTCTCCCAAGGAAAAAGGGATATTCCAGCGGCTGTGGTCATATGGATGTATAAAGTGCTACTCCGTAGGCACCGGCGTCGTACGATGAATACCCGCCCCAAGGGACGCGAGCATCAGTTCAATCCGGTCGTACCCCCGGTCGATGTGATGGATTTGTTCGATGATGGTTGATCCCTGAGCCGCCAATCCGGCGATGACGAGCGCAGCGCCTGCGCGAAGGTCGGTCGCTTCCACGGTGGCGCCATACAGTCTGGGCACTCCCCGGATATAGGCTGAATTCAAATCTACCCGGATATCCGCCCCCATGCGCGACAGTTCGTCAACATGCTTGAATCGTCCCTCAAATACGGTTTCCTTCACGATGCTTACCCCGTCGGCAAGGCTGAGCAGTACCATGATTTGCGATTGCAGGTCGGTGGGGAACGACGGATAAGGCGAGGTAACGATCCTCTCCACCGATTTGGGCCGGCCGAGAGCGCACACATTCATTATATCACCGTTAATTGCGATTTGAATACCTGCCCGCTTGAGCACATGAATGGCGGAGGTTAGATGAGCCGGACAAACCTTCTCCAGCGTCACGTTTCCTCTTGTAACCGCAGCGGCAATCATCAGCGTGCCGGCTACGATGCGATCGGGAATGATCCGGTAAGTACAGGGGGTTAGTTCCGATACGCCTTCGATGGTGATCGTATCCGTACCGGCGCCGATAATACGAGCGCCCATGGCGTTCAAAAAGTTTTGTAAATCTTGAATCTCAGGCTCTCGGGCCGCATTGGTGATCGTTGTCATCCCCCGGGCCATCGCGGCAGCCATCATGATGTTTTCGGTCGCGCCCACGCTCGGATAATCGAGCACAATTTCCGCACCCTGCAGCTCATTGGCCGTACACACGATCTGGCTGCCGTTTTCCTCGATATGCGCTCCCAGAGCTGCCAGCCCTTGCAAGTGCAGATCGATTTTTCGCTCGCCGATCGCGCAGCCGCCCGGTTGATACAGCTCCACGCGTCCGAGGCGGGAAAGCAGCGGGCCCATCAAAAAAATGGAGGATCGCATTTGGCTCATCAGGCTTTCGGGAATATGAAACTGATGAACGGCGTTCGTACTCACGATGACGTTATCCCCGACCAACTCCGCCCTGCATCCCAGCGCCCGCAAAATGCCGAGCATCACATGAATGTCCGACAAATTCGGCACGTTCTCAATCGTGAATGTTCCTTCCGCCATGATGCTGGCTGCCAGAATGGGTAAAGCGGCGTTTTTCGCACCGTGAATTCTGATGGCTCCCGAGAGAGGTTTCCCGCCTTCGATAACCAACTTTTCCAAAGTCCCACCTCCGATTTACCGCTCACCTACCACCAATACTTCGGTTACAAGGCAGACGCCGAACTTCTCGTTCACGGCAGTCTTGACTTGTTCGATCAGGGTGAGCACGTCGTGGGCCGTCGCCTGCCCGGTGTTGACAATGAAGTTGGCATGCAGGGGCGATACTTCGGCTCCGCCGACCCGAAGGCCTTTAAGTCCGGCTTCCTCGATCAGCTTGGCAGCGAAGTGTCCTTGAGGATTGCGAAAGACGCTTCCGGCGCAAGCAAGCTGCAGCGGCTGCGTCCGCAGCCTCCGGTCTTTGTACGACGCGAGTGTAGCGGCGATCTCCTTGCGGTCGCCATACCGCAGCTGGAATACCGCCTCAGTCACAATCCCCGGCTTCGTCTGCAGAATCGAATGTCGGTAAGCATAAGCCAAATCCTCATTGTTCAGCGTCACCAACTCCCCTGTCGGGAGCAGTACTTCAGCCCGCAATAAGATGCGTGACACATCAGACCCGTGCGCCCCGGCATTCATGTAGACGGCGCCTCCCACGGTTCCCGGAATACCCCCCGCGAACTCCAGGCCGGTCAATCCTTCCTTGCCCGCCATCACCGACAGCTTAATGAACGAATAGGCTCCGCCGGCATAGACGAGTTCCCCTTCGAACCTTACGGTTTCCAGAGCATCCCCGAGCTTAATGACCACGCCCCGTATCCCTTTGTCGGTTACAAGCATGTTGGAGCCCCGCCCTAGAGCCGTCCATGGAATCTGGTGCCGGTTCAGCAGCTTTACCGCATCGATAAGCTGCGATCGCGTACGAGGAATGAGCAGAATGTCGGCCGGACCTCCAATTTTCCACGTGGTGTAGGGAGCAAGCGGTTCGTTCAGCCGCAACTCGCCGCAAGACCCGTTCAGCAATTCCGTTATGACCTGTTGCATGGGAAACCTCCTTCACAGAACGACGCGGCGTCCGGCTTTCCGGTAAACGAGCTCCGGAACCAAGGATTGGCGGCACGCGCAGGGCTACTGCGTTCTTGCCCGGGCTGCGCGCCGCTTCGCCAAGTGTCTGTCACGGTATAGTGTAGTTTATGTGAAACGTATCAGAGTGTGACAATCGCCTAGTGCAAAATTCACTAGGCGCGAGGCAAACAATAGGCTTCAAGCAGCTTCACGACGTGATCGGTGCCGTTGCCGTACGGATTTAACTCCATCCGCTGCCGAATTTCATCCTGCTCCGCAGACAAGCCACAGAGATTGGAAATCAGCGACTCCGGATTCAGGTCCTCCTCGAACAGCACTTTGCCATAGCCCATGCCCCGGAACGATTCCGCGTTAAGAATCTGGTCTCCGCGGCTCGCCTGGCGGGTCAAAGGGATGAGCAGCATCGGCTTGCGCAGCGCAAGAAATTCGAAGATGGAGGTGGAGCCTGCCCGCGAGACGACCAGATCGGCGCAGGCAAGCAGATCGGGCAGCTCGTCCTTGACGTACGCATACTGCCGGTAGCCCCGGATTCGGTCGAAGGAGGGATCGGTATTTCCTTTCCCACAAATATGAATGACCTGAAACCGCTCCAGCAGTGATTCCAGCGATTCGCGAACCGTTTGGTTGATCCGCTGGGCTCCAAGGCTGCCGCCCATAATAAACAGGACGGGCTTTTGAGAATGAAAGTCGTTCATTTGCAGTCCGCGGGACGCCTTCCCGCCCAAGATCTGCTCGCGGATCGGAAGACCTGTGCGTTCCGCTTTGTCTCCGCGGACATATTTCAACGTTTCGGGAAAAGTCACGCAAATACGGGAGACGAGGGGCATCGTAATTTTGTTGGCGAGGCCCGGGGTATAGTCGGACTCATGCGAAATGACGGGAATTCCCCTCAGTTTGCTGGCAACGATAACCGGCACGGTAACGAAGCCGCCCTTGGAAAATACGATATGGGGCTTAATTTTGCCCAGCAGCCGGTAAGCCTGACCGACGCCTTGCAGCACTTTGAACGGATCTTTAAAATTTTTGGCGTCAAAGTAACGCCTCAGCTTGCCCGAAGCGATATGATGAAACAGAATCCCTTCGTGCTCGATAATTTCTCTCTCGATCCCATCCTTGGAACCGATATATTCCATGTCCCAGCCGAGCTGGCGCAGCTTGGCCATCACCGCCAAATTCGGCGTCACATGACCGGCCGTACCGCCGCCGGTGAAGACGATTTTTTTCATAAAGGAAGGTCACCTCGAATACCGGGAAATGTTCAAAAGCACGCCGATCGAGGTCAGCATCAGCGTTAGCGAGGAGCCACCGGCGCTGATTAGCGGCAAAGTAATGCCTGTGACGGGAAACATGCCGATCACGACGCCGATGTTGATGATGACCTGTACGGCGATCATGCCGACGATGCCCGTCGCAAGCAGACTGCCGAACGTATCCGGCGCGGTAATCGCCGTACGCAGCCCCCGCCAGACCAGCAGGGTGAACAGCAGCAGCACGAAAGAACCGCCTATAAAGCCGAGCTCCTCTGCAATGATGGAAAAGATAAAGTCCGTTTGGGGCTCCGGCAAATAACTGTACTTTTGCCGGCTCATGCCCAGACCGAGGCCGACCAGCCCCCCGGGACCGATCGCGTAAAGCGATTGAATCGCTTGATAGCCCGCGCCGAGCGGGTCCTGCCACGGGTCGAGAAAAGCGGTAATCCGCTGCAGCCGATAGGGCGCCGCTATAATCAAGCCGACGAATCCGAGAATCCCGACCAGTCCGAGATACGATAAATGCAGCAGTCGGGCTCCCGTCGTGTAGATGATCAGCAAGGCGGCGCCGACCAGCACCGCGCCCGTCCCCAGATCGGGCTGCAGCATGATGATTCCGAAAGCGAGGCCGACGAGGCCAAGCGGCGGCAGCAGTCCCCGGGTAAATTGCGTAATGGCGCCCTGCTGCTCGGACAACCATTTGGACAAAAACACAATCATACCCATTTTCATAAATTCGGACGGCTGAATCCCGAACGAACCGATTCCGAGCCAACTGCGCGCTCCTCCGCGAACGACACCGATGCCGGGAATAAGCACCGCGACCAGCAAAATGAAACAGACGATCAAAATGATTTTGGCATATTTTTTCCAAATCCAATAATCGGTGTTCATCGTAAAAATCATTGCTGCGATGCCGAGCGCCGCAAACAGCGCTTGGCGTTTCAAATAGTACAGCGAGTCGCCGAACTCGCGAAACGCAAGCACTGCGCTGGCACTGTACACCATAACCACGCCTACGGCAAGCAACAGCAGCGTGGAGCCCAACATCATCCAATCCGGAGTCGAACGTGCTTTCACCATACCGCCCACACCTCTACCTCTCGGTAATCTGGGAAGGGACCTTTCACGCCGGATCAGCAATGCCCGCTGACAGGGCTTGTTCCCCCCTTTTACAGGTTATGCACGGACTCCTTAAACATGCTTCCCCTCTCCTCGTAGGAGGAAAACATGTCCCAACTTGCGCATGCGGGCGAGAGCAGCACCACGTCCGCGGGCTTCGCCAGTGCCTGCGCTTGCCGCACCGCTTCCTCTACCGTTTCTCGTGCACCCTTAGCAGCAGTATCGACGGTTTTAATCCGACTCATGCCTGCAAGACGCGCCACGCGGGCGATTTTTTCCTTGGTCTCTCCGAAGGCGACAAGGCCTTTCACCCGGCTCTGGAATGCGGGCAGCAATTCCATGTAATCCGATCCGCGATCAAGCCCCCCCGCAATCAAAATAATGTCCTTCTTGAACGATTCGATCGTTTTGATCGTTGCCGTAGGATTCGTCGCTTTGGAATCGTTATAAAAGAGTACGTCGCCCTTCTGCGCCACATATTCAAGCCGGTGCTCCACCCCGCAGAACTCCTTCAGCACCCGGGCGATCGTCTCCAGCTCCACTCCGGAAGCGACGGCCATGGCACTGGCTGCCAGCGCGTTCTCCACGTTGTGGCTGCCCGGTATTCCGAGCTCCCGTACCGGCACAATGCGGTGAGCTTGTCCGTCTTGATCGCGGTAAACGATCGTATGTACCGTATCTTCGTCCCCGGCGGCAAGCGGAGGCTGCACGAACAATCCGTAAGACAATTCCTCACGGACGGAAAAAGGCAGCACCGAGGAACGAATCGCGCCCGCCGTTTGGCGGCAGACCGGATCGTCCCAGTTCAACACAGCTACGTCCGCTTCCGTTTGGTTGGCAAACAGCTTCGTCTTGGAGATGACGTAATCGTCCATCGTCCCATGATAATCGAGATGCGTCTCGTACAAATTCAGCAGAGTGGCCACGGCCGGACGGAACGCACGTGTTCCTTTGAGCTGAAAGCTGCTCAACTCGACAACCATCCGGTTGCCCGCTTCGGCTTCCAAAGCGGCTTCCGTCAAGGCACGTCCGATGTTACCGGCGACGATCGGCTTTAATCCGCCCGCTTCGAGCATGAGACCGGTCCACGTCGTCGTGGTCGTCTTGCCATTGGAGCCGGTTATGGCGATCATCGGCGCCTTGCAAATATGATAGGCGACTTCGACCTCCGTCACCACTTCGATTCCGAGCTCAGCCGCCTGCCGGACGGGCTCGATCGTGTAAGGAATGCCGGGATTTTTCACGACGAGCGCAACACCCTCATGGACAAGTCCTTCGGGATGGCTCCCGCAAACAACAGAAATACCCAGAGCCTCCAATTCGTCGGCCTCAGGGCATAAATGGCGTTCTTTCTTATCGTTGACGGCGACGACCGCGCCGTTCTCATAAAACAATTTGGCGACTGCAACGCCGCTGCGCGCAAGACCTAGAATGACGACCTGACGGCCGCGGTACTGAGCGGGATGCTCCATGCCTACAACACCTCGTTAATGTAAAGTCCGATACCGGCCAAAATCAGCCCCGCCGTCCAGAACGAAATGACCACGCGCCACTCCGACCAGCCGGTCAATTCGAAATGGTGATGAATCGGGCTCATTTTGAACACCCGCTTCCCCCTCGTCTTGAAGGAGACGACTTGAATGATAACCGATAAAATTTCGACCACGAACACGCCGCCGATCAGTGCCAGCAAAATTTCCGCTTTGGTCAAAATCGCCACGGCCGCCAATCCTCCCCCGATGCCGAGCGAGCCGGTATCCCCCATGAACACTTTCGCCGGGTGAGCGTTGAATACGAGGAATCCGAGCACGGCGCCGACCATCGCCGCACAGAAGATCGCGAGATTCGGCTGCGAGTTATTCAAAGCAATGATCGCATAAGCGCCGAACGCGATCGCGCTGGTTCCGGCCAGCAAGCCGTCCAGACCGTCCGTGAAATTCACCGCATTGGACGTGCCCAGCATCAGAAAAGCGACAAACGGGAAGTACAACCAGCCGATATCAAACGAAAAACCGATATAAGGGATCCGGATGTCCGTGTTGTGTCCGGTCTGCACCAGCAGGATACATACGATGATCGAGACGGTGAGCTGTCCGAGCAGCTTTTGTCTGGCCGTCAAGCCAAGCGAGCGCTTGAACAAAATTTTAATATAATCGTCCAAAAATCCGACAAAGCCGTATCCGAGCGATGCGATAATGAGAATGAGCGTCTCGATGTTTTTTTCTCCGAAACGCAGCACAGCCAGCGCCACCGCCAGCATGATGATGATCCCGCCCATCGTTGGCGTGCCCGCTTTTTTCAGATGCGCCTGCGGCCCTTCGGTACGAATCTGCTGCCCGAATTTGAGCCTGCGAAGAAGCGGTATGAATAAAGGTCCCATAATGACCGCAAGCAAAAAGGCCACGCCGAGCGTGATCATGACTATTTGAAAATCCACCGGACTATCCCCCCAATTGCATTAAAAACGATGCCACCTGCTCCATCCGCATGCCGCGCGAGCCTTTGATCAGCACGACGTCGCGCGCTGCGGCAGCCTGACCGAGCGCACGGGCCAGCTCCTCTTTATCTTCAAAATACCGAACGCGCTCCGCCGGAAACCGTTCCCTCACTCCCTCGGCGATATGCCGGGCAAGCGGGCCGTAAAGATACACCGCCTCAACCTCGTCCGGATCGACGAAACGGCCGACTTCCCGATGAAATTCCGCCTCTTCAGGACCAAGCTCGAGCATATCGCCGAGCACCGCGAACTTGCGGCTATAGCCCGTCGCCTCATGCAAAAGCGAGAGGGCGGCCCGCATCGCGGTCGTGGAAGCGTTGTAGGCGTCATTCCATACGGTCAAGCCGGAAGACGTCTGCGACACTTCGATCCGCATCCCGGTTACAACCAACGATTGTAAGCCCTCCGCCATTCGCACCGCATCCAGTCCGAAATATTTTCCGACAGCGATCGCCGACAGCGCGTTGATCGCATTATGTCCCCCGAGCAGCGGAATATAGAAAGGAACTCCCGGATCGGTATTGACGACAAAATGCATTCCTTTCGCATCCATCTTCATTTCCGGAGGATACAGATTATTCGACGCGTCCGCTCCGAAGCGGATTTTGGTATATCCGTCCGCCTTCATTCGTCCGGGCTGAGTCAGCTCCAGCAGAACCTCTTCAATCAGAGGCTCATCCCCGTGATAGATCAGTGTGCCGCCGGGCTGGAGTCCTGCCAAAATTTCCGTTTTGGCCCGTGCGATTTCGGTGCGCGAGCCGAGCTGCAGCAGATGCGCGTCTCCGATATTCGTGATGACGGCAAGCTCCGGCTCGGCGAGCCGGGACAGCAGCTCAATCTCGCCCCGCCCGCTCATGCCCATCTCCAGGACGGCGATCTCGGTATCCTCATCCAGCTCCAGCAAGGTGAGCGGAAGACCGATGTGATTGTTGTAGTTTCCTGCCGTTTTATGCACACGGAAGGCCGTAGCCAGCACGGCTCCAGTCATATCCTTTGTTGTCGTTTTGCCATTACTGCCGGTGATGCCGACAACGCGTACCTTCAGCTGGCGGCGATAGGCTTGGGCCAGACGCTGCAGCGCCGACAAGGTATCGTCCACAAGAATCAGCGGCTTGCCCTGCGGCGGGTTGTGACGGTCCGTCTGCCACAGCGCTGCGGCTGCGCCACGTTCAAAAGCGGCATTGGCGAACGCATGACCATCGAACGACTCCCCGATCAGCGGCACATACAAGCTGCCCTCCGCGAGAGTGCGCGTATCCTTCGAAACGCCGTGAATCACGGCATCGCCGGGCGTTCCTTGCGCCAAGGTTCCTCCGGCCATGACGGCAATCTCGGCCAACGTACGTCTGATCACTGCAACCGTCCCCTTATCGCGTTTTCCGCTACCAGCCGGTCGTCAAACGGATGCTTGACGCCTTGGATGTCTTGATACGTTTCGTGCCCTTTTCCCGCAATCAATACTACATCTTTAGAGGTTGCCCGGGCAATCGCTTTTTGAATGGCCTGTCTGCGGTCGGCGATCAGCTCGTAACACTCTTTGTTCCAGCCGGCCTCGACAAGGCCCGGTTCGATATCCCAGAGAATGCTTTCCGGATCTTCCGTGCGCGGATTGTCGGAAGTGACGAAGACGTAGTCGCTGTATTTGGCTGCTACGCCTCCCATCAGTGGCCGTTTGGCGCGGTCGCGGTCCCCGCCGCAGCCGAATACGCAATACACTTTGCCTTCCGCAAATTGCCGGATCGTCGAGAGCGCATTTTCCAAGCCGTCCGGCGTATGGGCATAATCGACCAGCACAAGAGACTCTTGCCCTGCATCCACAATCTCCATTCGCCCTTCGACGGAAGTGATGCTGCCGAGGCTGGCGACAATTCGCTCCAGCTCGATTCCCTCTGCCAGCGCTGCGGCGATGGCGCCGAGCGCGTTGTACACGTTGAACCGGCCGACCAGCCGCATCTTCACCTCGGCCGTTCCGCGGTAGGTGACGCAGCGGAACTTGGTGCCCTTGGCGGTTATATCTATGTTCTCTGCCCTCACGTCGGCAGCCGGATTGTCTATGCCGTACACGATCGTCTGCGCCGGTGTATGCTTGGCAAAGTAGTCGGAAGCCGAATCGTCTCCGTTCAGCACCGCATATTGGCGTTGATCGGCAACCGGCGCGAATTCGTTCCCGAGCCTGGAGAACAACAGCCCCTTAGCCTCCCGGTAACGCTCCATCGTCCCGTGATAATCCAAGTGATCCTGCGTTAAGTTCGTAAACAGACCGGTACGGAACTGGCAGCCGTTCACCCGCCCCATGTCGAGGCCGTGCGAGGAAACTTCCATGATGCAGTAATCGGTTCCCGCATCGGCCATATCGCGTAAAATACGCTGAAGCTCAATCGCCTCTTGCGTATTGTTCTTTTCGTTCGGATGACGGACAGCTCCGATCTTCACATGGATATTCCCCATTAATCCGGTTTGAAAACCTTGGTCCGATAATATTTTTTCCAATAAATATGTCGTCGTCGTCTTGCCGTTCGTTCCCGTCACGCCGATGAGCTTCAGCTCCCGGCTAGGGTATCCGTAGAAATGGCAGGCTAAAGCTGCCATGGCATAACGCACCTGCTTCACCAGCAGCACGGGGACATCCGCTTCAATCTCCCGTTCCGCAACCAAAGCGGCGGCTCCCTGCGCAACCGCCTGCCCGGCATAGTCGTGACCGTCCGTCTTCAGGCCGGGTACGCAAAAAAACAAATCTCCGGGCCGGACCCTGCGGGAATCGGCCGCGAGACCGCGAATATGGGTATCGCCATCGCCGATGATCCGACTGACGGCAAGCTGGGCTGCCAGCTCCTTCAGTTGCATGTTGTGTCCCCCTCCGTCTTTTGCACATGGTATCATTATGGACAAAAAAATGCGTGCTGAAAAGCCCATTTTCCCAAATGTTACCGTACTTTCATCGATGCGTCAGCCTTCACTGCGCCTGCGGTTTGCCGCTTTCCGGCGGGCTCGAATCGGACAAGTAAATCCGGATCGTCGAGCCTTGCTCCACCCGGGTCCCGGCTTTCGGCATCTGGCTGATCACGGTGCCGCCCGCGCCGGATTTTGCCAGTTGAAAGTTCATGTTCATACTTTCGTAAATCTCCGTGATGCTCATGCCTACTAGATTCGGCACTTCCACGATTTTCGTATCGCCATACACATATTTGCGGTCCATTTGATCTTTGCGCGGCGCAACCTTCATATAACGAAGCGTGTCCTCCATAATTCCCTTGACAAGCGGAGCGGCGACCAATCCGCCAAACTGGATGCCCTGGGGATTGTCGACCGCGGCGTACACGACGACTTTTGGATCGTCGGCCGGAGCAAATCCGATAAATGAGACGATGTGCTCGCTCGCGGAATAGCGTCCGTTCACGACCTTCTGCGCCGTTCCGGTCTTTCCTCCTACCCGATAGCCGTCAACGAACGCATTGCGTCCGGTTCCGTTCGCCACAACGCTCTCGAGTGTCTCCCGCACCTGCTTGGAGGTCGCTTCGGAGATCACCTGGCGCACAATCTCCGGCTTCATCTCCTCGACTAGCGCTCCGGTGTCCGGATTATACCAAGCCTTCGCCACATGCGGCTTAAACAGCTTGCCGCCGTTCACGGCTGCGGATACGGCCGTAATTTGCTGAATCGGCGTGACGGAGACCCCTTGCCCGAACGAGGTGGTGGCCAGTTCGACCGGACCGACCCGCGACGGCTTGAACATAATTCCGTTCTCTTCACCGCCAAGATCGATCCCCGTTTTTTTACCGAACCCGAAGTTATAAATATACTCGAAAAGCTTCTCTTTGCCAAGTCTTTGGCCCATCACCACGAAGCCCGGGTTGCAGGAATTTTCCACCACCTGCTGGAACGTTTCGCTGCCATGCCCGCCTCGCTTCCAACACCGCAGCCGGGCGCCAGCCACCTCAATCGCCCCCGGATCGAAAAACCCTTCCGTCAAGCTAACCTTTTTCTCCTCTAACGCTGCCGCAAGCGTAATAATCTTGAAGGTGGAGCCCGGTTCGTAGGTCATCCAAATCGGCAAATTCCGGTTGTAATTCTCCACCGGATACGCCTTATAGTTGCCCGGCTCGTAGCCCGGCCTCGACCCCATCGCCAAAATCTCTCCGTTATTCGGGTCCATGGCAATCGCGATGACATGGTTCGGCTGATATTTGAGCATCGCCTGATCCAGCTCGCGTTCCATGATCGCTTGAATGTTGCTGTCAATCGTGAGCTGAAGGTTCAGGCCGTCAAGCGGCTTCTTGTACTCGTCGGTCGATCCGGGCATCGACTTGCCTGCGGCGTCGGCCAAATACGAGATACTGCCGCCTATGCCGGTCAATGTCCGGTTATACTTCAATTCTATGCCCGTCAATCCTTGATTATCAATCCCGGTAAAGCCAAGCACGTGCGCTGCCAAACTCCCGAACGGATAATATCTCTTATTATCCTCGGTCACGACGATACCCGGAAGCTTCATATCGCGGATTTCCCGGGCTTTTTCCTGTGTGATTTTGCGGCCGGCCGGCTTGATATAGGCGCTGGACGCTCGCGTCGTCAGCTGCTTGTAAATTGTCTCCTGACTTGCGTCCAGCGCTGCCGCCAGTTTGGCCGCCGTTGCCTGGGGATCTTGAACTTGCGCCGGAATGGCCATTACCGTAGGCGAGCTTATGTTGTAAGCGAGCTGCGCCCCGTTCCGGTCCATGATTTCCCCTCGCTTGGCCGTGACGGGAATGTCGCGACGCCATGAATCTTCCGCTTTATCCGATAGCTCCGGTCCAAGCCAGATTTGCACATATGCGAGCCGCACCGCCAAGGCCAGAAAAATAGCCGTTCCGACAATCAGCGCGGCGAACAACCGACGGCGAACCGTTACGTTCGATGCCTTCATGCCCGCTCCTTCCCCTTCCTGAAAGAGAATCGTTTCATATCATCCCTATTCAGGACAACCAGGGGTTAGAACAAGCTATGGCTGCGGCGATGCCGTTTTTTTAGACCCGCCGTCGGCGTTTTGCTTGACGGAATCGGCATTCTTCTTGTCGGCGCCCGACTTTACGGTGTCGCTCGTAGTCTTGGCCGAAGGTGAATCCTTCTTCACCGTTTGATCGGATTTGCCCGATTTATCCGATTTGCCCGATTTATCCGACTTGTCGGATTTGTCCGTCTTGCTCGCCACCGGATCTTCCAGCAGCTCCTTATATGATTTCAACTGCAGCGTGAGCACCCGCGATTCGCCGGAGCCTTCCAGCGCCTGATCCGACACATACCCTTCGCCGGTCGATTGGCATCGTACCTTGAGGAAGGAGCATACCTCCAGCGCATCGCGAAGCGATTTCCCGGACAAGTTAGGTACCGGAACATCCTCGCCTTCCTGCATCAATACATACATTCGCTGCGCCCCGCCGCTTTCGGTACCTGGCAGCGGAGATTGGGCGATGACCTTCGGCCCTTGACCGATCGGCTCGACGGAAATGCCGAGCTTATTCATGGCCGCTTTGGCTTCGTCCAACGACTGATCGGTCAGATCCGGGGTCTTGCCTTGCGACGCTTTCTCCGTCGGCTGGGAGGTCTGCTCCCGGGTTACGCTCGGCGCAATGCCCATCTTCCGCAGCGATTGCGATACGATCTCTTTGAAGGCCGGAGCCGTTACATCTCCCCCAAGATGATAGTTGCCTCCGAGATCGGGATCATCCGCCATAATCGCAACCAGAATCTTCGGGTCCTCGAGAGGCGCGTAGCCGATGAACGAAACCATCCATCGGCCTTCCGCATACCCTACGTGGCCGGGAAGAACGAAGTTCGCCGTACCTGTCTTGCCAGCCACACGATAGCCTTCGATATAGGCCCTCCGGCCAGTTCCGATTTGCTGGTCGGACACAACCTGCTCCAAGTATTCGCCAACCTGCTTGGCCGTCTCCGGCGACACGACATCGCGGATAACCTTGGGGTCGTACTTCTCGACGACTTCGCCCGTTTCCGGGTTCGTGATTTGCTTAATGACATGCGGCCACATGAGCTTGCCGCCATTCGCAATGGCAGCATATGCCGCCGTTTGTTGGATCATGGTGGTTGTTAGCCCTTGTCCATATGTCGCTGTAGCATACTCAGGGGCGTATTGCATTTTAACCCGTCCCGCCACTTCTCCGGAAATGTCGATGCCCGTTTTCGCCCCGAATCCAAATTTGTCGATATATTGCCGCAGCTTGTCCGTTCCCAACTTCTCAAGTCCCAGCTTCACGAAAGCCACGTTACTCGAACGCTTCAACCCTTCGAGGTATGAAATTTTGCCCCAACCCACGCGGTTATGGTCATGGAGTTCACGGTCAGCGACAATGATTCTGCCGGACTGGTACGTGTCTCCCGGAAAAAACATGCCTTCCTCTATCGACGCTGCCAGAGTGACAAGCTTGAAGGTCGAGCCCGGCTCATATTGCGAGGCGACGGCGTGATTGAGGAAATCGGATTGATTTTTCGTTTCGCCATACTTGTTAGGATTGAATGTCGGCATATTCGCAATTCCGAGAATTTCCATTGTCTTCGGATCGACCGCAATCGCGGTAAGGCTTTTCGGACGCCATTTATCGTACGTCTTCTGCAGCGCACTTTCGATGTAAAACTGAATATTTTTATCGATCGTAAGTTGCACGTTGCTGCCGTCCACCGCCGGCTGATATCGGCTTTTCGAACCCGTCAATTCAACGCCATAGCGGTCTTTCTCGTAATTCAGAAAACCGGGAACGCCTTTCAAATAGTTGTCTAGCTGCGCTTCGATCCCCATCACCGGCTTGCCTTCCTTGTTGTTATAGCCGATCAGATGGGCAGCAAGCTGGCCCGCAGGGTAAAATCTCTTGGTCTCGCGTAGAAGTACAATGCCGACCGCCTTTGCTTGTTCCTTTTCCGACAGCTTCAATTGCAGATCTTTAACCAATTGATTGATTTTATCGGCCTTCTCCGAGTCGATCTTCCAGCCTTCGTTGCGGATTTCGATCTGTTCCGTCGGCTTCCATTCCCGCTTGGTTTCCAAACGCTTGCGTATCTTGTCTTCCAGCGCCGCGACGTTCGACGGATCGCCGGGGGTCGACAAAATGGCCGCCAGGCCTTTTACAACTTCTTCCTGATTATTGTTATCTTTGATCGTCCGTGGAACCAGAGCCAACGTAAATGCCGGGGAATCTTCCGCAAGCACCTTACCGTTCCGGTCCAAAATGCTGCCGCGGACCTGCTGAATGACCTTTTCTTTTGACCAATGTTTTTCTTTAACCTCTGTGACCAGTCTGGCGCCATCGACGACTTGTACCCAATAGATGCGGGTGATCAGAACAACAAAAAGGAGGGTGAATCCCCCTCCGATGATTAACGAACGTAATTTTACCTTTTTTGTCATCGTATATCCTCCCTATTCCAACGGACAGATCAGGGTCGATCCTTTGTTTTTTTGGACGCGCCTCCACCGGCCGATGGCGTTTTGGAAGCGACGCTTTGCCCCGAAGACCTGGTTGATCCTTGGGGCTTCGTCAGATTCGGATCGGCTACGCTGAAGCCGCGGCTGCGTGCTTCTTCCTCAAGCCGTTGATTATCGGAGAGCGCGTCCACCTTTTGCTTGAGAACACTGTTCTCCGCTTCGAGTTGGGCAATTTTCTGCTCAACGTTTTTAATGCTCGAGCTCATCTCGTAAATTTGCGCGTAACGCCAGATGATCACACCTGCAACGACGACGCAGACGGCAACCGTAAACAAATAGAGCAGCTTTTCTTGCACCGGCAATGATTTGTTCCGGTAGACGATCTTTTTCCTTTCCTTGACTTTGGCTTTGTTCTCGGTCCGCTGTTCAACTGCTAAATTTCCTTGAATATACGCCGGCAAGATGCTTTTCCCCCTCAGTTCATCAGTTTTTCCGCGATTCTCAGCTTGGCCGAGCGGGCCCGCGGATTCGCCTCGAGCTCTTCCGTCCCGGCTTCGATCGGCTTGCGGTTCACCAGTTTAACGATACCGGCAGATCCGCACACGCATATCGGAAAGTCGGGCGGACACGTGCACTTGGCCACATATTTGGCAAACGTTTGTTTACATATCCGGTCTTCAAGGGAATGAAAGGTAATCACCGCAGCCCGTCCTCCCGGGGCCAGGCAGCGGATGGTTTGCTCCAGCGCGTCCCCGAAGGCGCCAAGTTCGTCGTTTACGGCGATCCGCAGCGCCTGAAAGCTGCGCTTGGCCGGATGCGGTCCGGTACGCCTTGCCGCTGCGGGAATCGATTCCTTGATCAGTTCGACAAGTTGACCCGTCGTTTCGATCGGAGCCTCGGCGCGAGCGGAGGCAATTGTCGCTGCGATGCGACGCGAAAACTTTTCCTCTCCGTACTCGAATAATATTTTTGCAATCTCCTGTTCCGGCCAATCGTTGACGATGTCTTTCGCCGTCAGCGGAGCCGTTTGATCCATCCGCATGTCCAACTCCGCGTCATGATTGTAGCTGAAGCCGCGGTCTGCCTCGTCGAGCTGCGGGGACGACACGCCCAAATCGAACAAAATTCCGTCCACCTGCGGACGGCCGTCTCTCAAAGCGCGCGGCACTTGGGCAAGCTCGCGCTCCAAATAGCGAAAGTTGCTGCGGATCAGCTTCACCCGGTCCATAACCGGAGCGAGCCGCTCCCTGGCATTGGCAAGCGCCGCGTCGTCTTGATCGAAGGCGATAAGCAAGCCCTCCGGTCCGAGGCGTGAAGCGATCTCGAAGCTATGCCCCGCTCCGCCAAGCGTACAATCGACATAGACGCCGTCCGGTTGTATATGTAATCCTTCCACTGCTTCCTGCTTAAGTACGGTCACATGATGAAACATCCCGCTGCTCCTCCTACGCCGGCTTTTCCCGGGGTTATAGATCAAAGTTAAAATCGACCAGTTTCTCCGCAATTTCGGCGAACGATTCCTCCGATTGCTGGAAGTAGTTTTCCCAGATCGACTTGCTCCAAATCTCCACCCGATTGGAAACGCCGATAACGACACAATCTTTCTCCAGCTTAGCGTGCTCGATCAGATTGTTCGGCAGGTTGATCCTGCCCTGCTTGTCCAGCTCGCATTCGGTGGCGCCGGAGAAAAAGAACCGGGTAAAGGCGCGCGCGTCAGATTTCATGAGCGGCAGCGCTTTGAGCTTCTGCTCCAGCACCGCCCACTCGTTCATGGGATAAACGAATAAACATTGGTCCAGGCCGCGAGTGACGATGAATGATGTTCCCAGGGCTTCGCGAAACTTGGCCGGCACGATCATCCGGCCTTTTTCGTCAACGGTATGTTGATACTCCCCCATGAACACCACTCGCCACCCCCTTTCCCACCACTTTACCCCACTTTCCACCACTTGTATAGTTATGATTCGTCACGCTAGCCAAAAATCCTGCTTCGTCCCTGGACGACCGCAGGATTTTTTTCGGTTACTCTGTTTTGTCCCGGGGCTAAAAAAATCTCCCTTTGACGCTTCTGCATCAAAGGGAGATTCGATAGCCGGATGCGGATTAATGCTCCGCCCAGCTGTCCAAGTATGCTTTTTGCTCTTCGGTCAGCGTGTCGATACCGATGCCGAGCGAATCCAGCTTGAAGCGGGCCACCTGCTCATCCAGCTCGTAAGGCACGTTGACGACCTTCTGGCCGATTTGCTTGTAATTCTCGTTCACATACTTCAAGGACATTGCCTGAAGCGCGAACGTCATGTCCATGATTTCCGCCGGGTGCCCGTCGCCTGCAGCCAGGTTGACAAGGCGTCCCTCAGCCAAAATGTAAAACTTGCGTCCGTCTTGAAGCGTATACTCCTCGATGTTGCGGCGAACTGTCCGTACGGATACGGCCATGGCCTCCAACTCCGGTTTGTTTACTTCCACGTCGAAGTGACCGGCGTTGGACAAGATCGCTCCGTCCTTCATGACTTTGTAATGCTCCCCGCGGATGACGTCCCGGTTGCCCGTTACTGTTACAAAGAAATCGCCCACCTTGGCCGCTTCGCTCATCGACATGACCGCAAAGCCGTCCATGTAAGCTTCAACCGCTTTAATGGCGTCGATTTCCGTCACGATGACGTTCGCGCCGAGCCCTTTGGCACGCATCGCCACGCCCTTGCCGCACCAGCCATAGCCGACGACGACGACTGTTTTCCCTGCAACGACGAGGTTCGTTGTCCGGTTGATGCCGTCCCAAACGGATTGGCCGGTACCGTAACGGTTATCGAACAAATATTTGCTGAAGGCGTCGTTGACCGCAACCATCGGGAATTGAAGCTGACCGTCCTTCTCCAGCGATTTCAGGCGAAGTATGCCCGTCGTCGTTTCTTCTGCGCCTCCGCGCACGTTTTTGAGCAGGTCTTTGCGCTCGGAGTGGAGAATGGTCACCAGATCTCCGCCGTCGTCAATGATCAGATCCGGCTCGGTTTCGAGCGTCTTGATAAACAGCTCCTTGTATTCCTTCGGCTCCGGGTTGTACTTCGCATATACCGTAATGCCGTCTTCTACCAACGCCGCGCATACATCGTCCTGCGTAGACAGCGGATTGCTGCCGCAAATGGTCACTTCGGCGCCGCCGGCTTGCACTACTTTGGCCAAATAGGCCGTTTTGGCTTCCAAGTGAAGCGATATGGCAACTTTCAGCCCTTTAAACGGCTGTTCCTTCTCGAATTGCTCGCGGATGCGGTTAAGCACCGGCATATGAGCGTTCACCCAATCGATCTTCAAATGTCCTTCCGGCGCGAGCGCAATGTCGCGGATAATGCTGCGGTCGATCGTACTTGCCATCGGTAACGTCCTCCTTGGATCATAAATTCGCTACGTATTACATGTAACATATACGATGCTTTCCGTCCAGTGGCAAAGGCACTTCTACGAGTTCCCTCACCCAGCTGTCGCCATATTTGTTCAAATACGCGAGCGGATTATACACCCGCTCCTGCGGCTTGCCGTCAGGCAGCACGGAAAGCCCGATGCGAGCAAATTGCCGCAGCCCGGCCTCATACTGCGAACGAAGGCCGTCATCCGCTTTGTGCTGCAAGAAATCGATTTGCTCGATAATTTTCCCCAGATTCGTTTCGCCTAATTTTTGCAATCCGGGATTAATGGCCGCTATCGCTCCGATCAACGGCTCGTAGCTGGCGCGAAATTGCTCTTTCACCTCGGCAAAGCGAGCTTCCAGTTGAAGCTGGTCTTGCTCCCGAAGCCAAGCCTGCTGCTTCTCATCCAAACGGTTCAGCGCGTCGTCGATGGCAAGCCCGTACTTCTGCATGTTTTTTTGGATCGTGCCCTCCACAAGGGTGAAGCCCAGACGCGGCAGCACGATCGGCATCCGCATGCCCAGCGTATGAAACGCTTCGCGCGTCAGCGCCCAATAAGCGATCTCCGACGGTCCCAATACGGTTCCGAGTACGGGGAACAAATAGTCCTGCATCAAAGGCCGCGTCATCACATTATTGCTCAGCCGCTCCGGGGCCTCCTCCGCCCATTGCAAAAGCTGCTCCCGACCGAAGCGGCGTTCCCCCTTGCGGTCCGCGTAGCCGCCCTCTCCGTCCGCATAAAGTAGAATGCGCTCGCCTTGCTCGTCGAAGACGAATAAGTTCGCGCCATTGTCGGAAACCTCCGCCTGCGGTACATATCCCGCTGCCCGCAGCTTGTCTTGCCCCCGCAGCAGCGCTTCGTTAATCGAACCGCTTTGCTCCGTCAATCGGCGGAACATTGGGCTTTCGAGCCGCCGCAGCTCCGGATCGTCCGAATCAACCAGCACCAGTCCGTCCCGTCCGAACCAAGCGGAGAGGAGGCGCGCAAAGCTGTCCGTCAAGGAATGGGCCCCTTCGGTCGACGAACGCAGCGTTTCCATCAATCCTTCCTTGAATTCCGTAGGCATAAGCGTCTGCTCAAGGGCAGCCAGCGCCTCGCTCCACTGCTCCGGCGAGATTGGCGTCCGGCTGACGGAGGTGCGCAAGCCGGTCGGGTGCTGCAGCTTGATCTTCTGGAGCTGCTGATCCGCGGTCAGCACCGTCATATGGTTCACTTCGTCAAAATCATGATCCTCCCCGGCAATCCAAAATACCGGCACCACCGGCCGCCCCAGCTTCTCCGAAGCTTCACGGGCTGCCCGAATCAGCGTAATCGCCTTGTATATAACGAGTAGCGGTCCGGTAAACAAACTGGCCTGCTGGCCTCCTACGATACACAGCGTACGGGAATCCTTCAGCAGCTCGATCGAACGAAGCGCTTCCGGCGAAGCCCCCGCCCGTTCGTTGAACCGGCGCAGCGTTTCCGCAAGCCGCTGGCGGTCGGCTCCATGAATCCGCTCCCGGTCGATCCAAGCCGCACGCGCCTCCCAACAGTCGGCATCCGAAGGATTGTAATCGAAAAACGCGCTTATTTTTTCAAAACGGTCGGAATAATCCCCTGCCAAAGGCTGGCCGGAGTCCCACTTCATTATTTCTATCCGCAATCCGCCCGCCACCCTTCCTTTTAAAATGTAAGTCGCTTCTGGTTTGTAAACAACATAAGCACTACTATTTTACACGTGATCCGGGAAATCGTCAAAAGGTGACGCGAACGGATACGGATCATTTCATTATAGTGAAAAAGCCCCTGCACATGCAGAGGCTTCGAAGGTTAATATAAATGGCAGGCCGTAAAGTGGCCGGGTTGGACTTCCTTGAACTCCGGCATGCTTGCCGCGCATTCCGGCATCGCCTTCGGGCAGCGGGTACGGAACGGACAACCGCTCGGCGGGTCCAGCGGACTTGGAATTTCGCCTTCCAGAATAATCCGCTCGCGAGTGCGCTCCACCTCCGGGTCCGGAATCGGGATCGCGGACAACAGCGATTGCGTGTAAGGATGCAGCGGATTCGCATACAGCTCCTCGGAGGTCGTTACCTCGACCAGCTTGCCGAGATACATAACGCCGATACGGTCGGAAATATGCTTCACCATCGCAAGATCGTGCGCGATGAACAGGTAGGTCAGACCGCGCTCTTTTTGCAGCTTCTTGAACAGGTTGACGACCTGCGCTTGAACGGATACGTCCAGCGCGGAGATCGGCTCATCCGCAATGATAAACTGAGGCTCGATAGCCAGCGCACGGGCAATGCCGATCCGCTGACGCTGTCCGCCCGAAAATTCGTGCGGGAAGCGGCTCGCATGCTCCTCGTTCAGACCTACCGCATCAAGCAGCTCGCTAACGCGCTGCTTGCGCTGTTTGCCGTCGGCAAGACCATGAATGTCGAGTCCTTCGGCAATAATCTTGCCAACCGTCATCCGCGGGTTCAAAGAGGCGTACGGATCTTGGAACACCATCTGCATATGACGTCGAAACTCTTGCAGCTTGTTTCCACGCAGCGTATGCACGTTCTCGCCGTTGAACAACACTTCGCCGCTCGTCGCTTCATATAGGCGGATGATCGTGCGTCCGGCCGTCGACTTGCCGCAGCCGGACTCGCCCACCAAGCCGAACGTTTCTCCGCGGCCGATCGAAATATTAAGCTTGTCGACGGCTTTTAACGTCTTGCCGCCGGCCAAGTGAAAATGTTTTTGCAAATCGCGTACTTCCAAAATCGGATTGCCCTTCATCGTGCCGCACCTCCAGCTTCTACAGGTCGCTCTACTTTAGGCGCATCGGGATGCAGGAGCCAGCAGGCCGCCGAATGCGTCTCGGAAAGCTTCGTATGCTCAGGATCGACTTCCAGACAGGCTTTCATCGCATAAGGACAACGCGCTGCAAAAGCGCAGCCTTTCGGCGGGGCGAACAAATCCGGCGGCGTCCCCGGAATCGGCACCAATTCGCCATCCTTGTCTTGGTCCAGACGCGGAACGGAACGAAGCAAGCCCCAGGTATACGGATGTTTCGAATCGTAGAACAGCTCGTCAACCGTGCCCTGCTCTACGACTTTGCCGGCGTACATGACGATGACGCGCTGCGCCATCTCCGCAACGACCCCGAGGTCATGCGTAATCACGATAATCGAGGCATGCGTCTGCTCGGACAGCTTCTTCATTAGTTCGATAATTTGCGCCTGGATCGTCACGTCAAGCGCTGTCGTCGGCTCGTCGGCAATCAGCAGCTTCGGATTGCAGGCAAGCGCGATCGCAATCATGACACGCTGGCGCATCCCGCCCGAAAATTCGTGGGGATATTGGATGATCCGGCCTTCCGGGTTGGAAATGCCGACCATTTTCAAAATCTCGACTGCGCGCTTCCGCGCTTCGCTTGCATTTAAGCCCTGATGCTTAACGAGCCCTTCGGTGATTTGCTTCCCGATCGTCATCGTCGGGTTAAGCGAAGTCATCGGGTCCTGGAAAATCATCCCCATTTCGGAGCCGCGGATTTTTTCCATTGCTTTATTTGAAATTTTAGTAATTTCCGTTTTACCGTCGAATTTGATCGACCCGCTCTTGATTATGCTCGGAGGCGTTGGAATGAGCCGCATAATCGTTTGGGCCGTAACCGATTTGCCGCAGCCGGATTCGCCTACGATGGCGAGCACTTCCCCTTTTTTGAGGTCGAAGGAAACGCCGCGAACGGCTTGCACTTCACCGGCATAGGTGCGAAACGATACTCTGAGGTCGCGAACCTCCAATATATTATTGCTCATGATTTTGGCACCCTCCTTACTTCCTCATCTTCGGATCGAGCGCGTCGCGAAGGCCGTCACCGAGCAGGTTGAAGCTCATCAGGATCAAGCTGAAAACAATCGTCGGGAAAATAACCCGGTGCGGAAAATAACGAATCGAGTTGGCGCCGTCGGACAGCAGCGAACCGAGCGAAGCAAGCGGCACACGGATACCGAGGCCGATAAAGCTCAGAAACGCTTCGACGAAAATGGCCGAAGGAACGATAAACGTAATCTGCACGATGATCAAGCTGAGCGCATTCGGTACCAAATGGCGGAAAATAATGCGCGCGCCTCCTGCGCCCAGCGTTCTGGCCGCAAGCACGTACTCTTGCTCCTTCAAGGTCAGAACTTGACCGCGGACCAGCCGCGCCATCGGCACCCAGCCGGTGATGGCATAAGCGATGATGATCGTCATGAAGCCCGGACCGATCACGATGATCAGCAGGATCGAGATCAGCAGAAACGGGATAGAGTGAATGACTTCAATAATACGCTGCATGATATCGTCCACCCGGCCTCCGTAGTAGGCCGAAACGCCCCCGTAAATTACTCCGAATACGAGGTCAAGCAGCGCGGCAATAATCCCGATGGCGAGTGAAATCCTTGTTCCCCACCATACGCGCACCCACAGGTCGCGGCCGAAATCGTCAGTTCCGAACCAGTGCGCTGCGGAAGGCGACAAGTTTTTGATATCGTAGTTTTGCGTAGCGTAGTCGTAGCTCGAAAAAATCGGTCCGAACGTAGCAAGCAAAATCAAGATGACAAGCGTTGTCATGCCGAACATGGCCAGCTTGTTTTTCTTGAGCCTTCTCCACGCATCCTGCCAGTAATTGATGGAAGGGCGGACGACAGCTTCCCGACCGACTTGCTCTCGGACAACCGGCTGGAACAGGTCTTTGGACATCTGCATTATTTGCTACCTCCCTTAACCAATCGAATGCGCGGGTCGATCAAACCGTATATGACATCGGTAATAAAGAGCACGATGACAAGAATAAACGCATAGAAAATAGTCAATCCTGTAATCATGGTGTAATCATTGGAATAAATCGATTGAACAAAGTGCTTCCCTAACCCCGGTACGACGAAAATTTGCTCTACAATCAGCGTACCAGTGATCAAACCGACAAATACGGGCCCCAGCACAGTGACAACCGGAAGAATTGCATTGCGGATTGTATGATTAAAAACGATGGCCGACTGGGACAACCCTTTGGCTTTCGCCGTTTTGATATAGTCCTGATTCAGCACGTCTAGCATGGACGTCCGCATGAGCCGAGCAAGGATCGCAATCGTACCAAACGATAAGGCGATGGAAGGTAACACCCTGGATGACGCGTCTTGCCACATCCCCGGGGGCAGCCCTATCCAGCTCGCCTTCACCCCGATAAAATAAGACAGCAAAGGCCCAAGAACGAAGGATGGAATCGAGATCCCGACAATTGCCGTGAACATCGCCGTGACATCGAGGCCCTTGTTATGATTCAAAGCTGCAATAATGCCGAGAATCAATCCGACCGTAATGGCAATCCCGAGCGCCCACAAGCCGAGCTCCAGTGAAGCCGGGAATGCTTGCTGAATAATCTCCGTAACTTTACGCGTCGGGAACTGGAAGGACACGCCCAAATCGCCGTGGATCACGTTATTCATGTATTGCAGGTATTGCTCCCAGATTGGCTTATCCAGACCGTATTGCGCATAGAGCAGCTTTCTTTGCTCTATCGTCAATTTTTGCGATTCTTCCCCGAATGGATCCCCTGGCAAGTTTTTCATCAATACGAATGTGAAGGTAACAACCAGCCATAAGGTAATTACCATATAACCTAGACGACGCAGTAAATAGCGAAGCATGGCACACCTCCTCAACTAATTCAAACAAGGACAAGCAGCAAGGCTCGAAAACGCTCGATTGGAAACAGCCGAACTGCTTCGCAAGCATAGACCAATTCAAGGCAAGACTATGTTTGCGAAGCAGCTCCGCTTCCTCCGAACAGAGGCGATTGCGTTACAGAAAAAATCGGAGCCGTTCCAAAGATCAGAACGGCCCCCTCGTTGACGAATCAGCCACGACTTACTATGTTTCATCCGGAGAAACGGATTACTTAATGGAAACCCATTTCAGTTCCCACTCTTTGGATATAAAAGGCATAATCAGGCCTTCTATGTTCGGTTTCTTCGCGTAAGGTCTCGTACGGAAGTAAAGCGGGGCGATCGGCATATCAGCCATCAATTGCTTCTCGGCATCGATCAGCATTTTCGAACGTTTCACGAAATCAACTTCTTTGTCTGCGCCTTTGACCAGGTTGTCATACGCTTTGCTGTTGTATTGTACATAGTTGAAGGATTTGTTATCGGACAGCCACATATCGAGGAACGACATCGGATCGTTATAGTCAGCTCCCCACAGCGCGAACACAACATCGAAATTGCCTTCCTGCATGTTTTGCACGCGCAGCTTGAATGGCAGCGGCTCGCCGTCTACATCGATACCCAAGTTTTGCTTCCATTGAGCTTGGACGAACTCAATCGTCTTTTTCGCCCCTTCGGTATCGTCAGCAGTGAATTTAAACTTTGGCAAGGAAGTCATGTTTAGCTCTTTCAGACCTTCGGCCAAAAGCTGCTTCGCTTTTGCCGCATCGTAAGCAGGTTGAGTATCGCCCGCTACTTTACGGAATTCCTGCTTGTTGCCGTCATAAACGGTCATCGGAACCAGACCTGTCGAAGGAGTGGAGATTCCGCCGTTGATAACTTCGTTGAAAGCTTTGCGGTCAATCGCCATACCGAGAGCTTGGCGAATTTTCGCGTTCGCAAACGCCGGGAATTTCGTGTTGTGAAACATCAGGTAACCCGTTACAAATTCTTTCTTCAGCGTCAAGTCCGGCTTGCCTTGGTAAGCGTTGGCCTGCTCGCCGCGAAGCTCCGTCAAATCGACTTGGTTCGTTTCATACATGTTGAGGGCCGTGTTCGGATCTTTCACCACGTTGACGGTTACTTTGTTTAGTTTCACGTTTGCGGCATCCCAGTACTTGTCGTTTTTGACGAGAACGATTTGCTGCTCATGGTCCCACTTTTCCATCTTGAACGGACCTGCGCCGATAATTTTGTCGGCATCGGCGCCGTTTTTGTCGCCTTGCGCTTTGACAAAATCCGGCTTTTGCGGGAAGAAGAGCGGGTTAGCCAATTGGTCGGTAAAGAACGAAATCGGTTTTTCCAGCGTAATTTCAAGCGTTTTGTCGTCTTTTGCTTTTACGCCCAGCGCCGCTTTCTTCGCTTCCACTTCTTCCGGTTTCGCTTGATTCAGAGCGACGCCGCCTTTAATCCAGGAAAGCATGGTTGCGTATTTTGCTTTTGTCGCCGGGTCCAAAGTACGTTGGAAAGCCCATACAAAATCGCTTGCTTTCAGCGGAGAGCCGTCGGCCCATGTCAAACCGTCGCGAAGCGTGATGGTATATACGAGACCATCCGGGGAGATATCCGGAAGCTTTGCTGCTAAACCAGGTTGCGGCTTATCGCCTGCATCCAGACGGTACAGACCTTCGTTCACCGCGTTAAGAATCGTAAAAGAAGGGTTCGTCGTTGCAATGGAGCTGTCGATTGCCGGCGGTTCTGCCGTAAGGTTGATTCTAATTTCTTGAGCCGGAGCTTTTTTATTGTCTGTGCCCCCTGCTTGCTGATTGTTGTTTGTGTTGCCTGAACAGCCGGCTACGGTCGTGCCAAGAATAGCGGTAACCGATGCTAGGACAAGAAGCTTGTTATACTTCATGAAAATGACTTCCTCCTTTTTAATTTATGTAATTATGTGTTAATTCCTGTCGTGTTATATAACATGACACAGAATTCACACCTTACATAACACCCTTTGATGATATAGGATTCTAGCGAAAAAGTAAATACCTCGATGAATGTAACCGTTACCAAATAGAAATTATACAACCAGAGGTTAATAAAATCCAGTACTATTTTTTTGACACGTATCCATTTATTTCTTCTTCGGTATCATTATAACAATGGCCATGATATCGCTTTGCGCTTTCTCCGGCAGATCGGCCAGATGTTCCTGGCTCTGCGTCAATTCTTTCAGACAGCCCCGCACGATGTCTTCCATCAAATGATGTACGCTCATTTCTTCACCACTTTTACGAGTTGACCATATATTTGCCGATGCCGATGAACAGCAGGAGAACATAGCAGGCCGTTAGCAGTACAAAGCCGAGCCGTCCCAGCGTTCTGGCGATTTTGATCAAATCGATCTTTCCCTTAAGCCGGTTTTGCATATTTCCAAGCAAGCCGGCGGCAACGAGAAACAGCAGCACGATCGTCCACAGGAGCATTCCCGAATCGAACAAATTCCGGCTCATAAACGCAACGGAGCCGATAAGAAACAACGTGGTAATATCCATGCTGAGATGCGTGGCTTTGCGCTTGTCTTTCGTATAATAGTAAACGGCAACCCAAACGATGATAAAAACTACGAACGGAACTACCGCAAGAAACATATAAAGCTGCTGCAGCCATCCAAACAATGCACTCAAGCGATATCACCCGATTTCAATCGATAATGTTCGGCCGTCAGAGCCGGTGCCCTTCCGTCGCCTTGATCAGCCGGTATACGGTAAGATGCGTCGGAAGCGCTATTCCGCTACGATCCGCCACCCGTAGTAATCCTCCCGTAATGGCGTCGATTTCCGTAAGACGGCCAGCCATCACATCCTGAAGCATGGAAGAACGGTTGTTTGCGGTGCGCCGACATACCTCCAGCAGCTGCTCCCACAGATCCGGCTCCAGCCGGATGTCGAGCGCACGCGCCAGAGTAACCCCTTCTTCGTACAAAGCACGCATCAGCTCGCCGGCTCCCGGCAAATTCAGCAGTTCGCCATTCGGCACCCGCAGCAAGGCCGTGAGCGGATTGATGACGGCATTGATAAGAAGCTTTTGCCAAATACGGCTTGAGATGTTTTTCGACATCGATGCGCTAAATCCTGCCAATTGCAGCCAAAATACCAGATTTTTTTGCGCGATTTCCGACACTTCCGTTCTTTCCTTTCCTGCTGCGCCTACCCAGGTCATGCCGCACCCCGTATAAACGGCTTCCCCGGCGGTGGAAATCATCGCGCCTTCCGTCGTCACGGCCGAGAGCAGCCGTTCCGCCGGTACATGCGCCGCGAGCGTCTCCAGATGCCCGATGCCGTTCTGCAAGCAGACCACCCATGCCGAGGAGCCCATGCGCCGACCGAGTTCGAGCCCGAGTTCCCCAGTGATGGCGGACTGTTTGACGGCCAGCAGGATAAAATGCGGCTCTCTTCCGTTATTTTCCCCGAATGCTTCCTCTTCCCCCCACAGGCGAACGCGGGGAAAAGCCGTAATCACTGCCCGAGCGCTTTGTTCCTCCGATCGGGAGACGGCATCGATCAAACGCAGTCCGGCAGCTTCGATTTCAGCTTTCCGCTCGGCGCGGCGAACAACGACCTCAACCTCGTGCCCCGCTTCAGATAGTCTGACCGCAAACAACGTTCCGAGCGCTCCTGCGCCAATCACCGTAAAACGGCCCATCGTCTCTCTCCCCCGTGCGTGTAAAAGATTGTTCAGTCTATCATAGCAAAAAATGGCGGGACACGCACAAAACCCCTGAACGGGTGCTCATGGCAGCCCGATTCGGGGGTTTCTCCCTTTTATGAGACGGTTCCGGTTATTCAATCCGCTCCAGATTCCCGTTTTCATCCATTTTAAAACGGGTTTTGCTTTCCTCTTCTTCCTCTGCCAGAAAAGCAAGCTTGCGGGCCCGGTCCATAATCTGGATCAGCGCTTTGTAATCGTCGTTCACGACGCGATAATCGGTCGAAACGTCGCTAACCTGCCGGCTTAGCTCGTCATTGAGACTGCGCAGCCGTTCAAGCTCATCCTGCTTTTCGTTCAGCTCCTTCTCAAGCTGCCTCACGTGCCGCGCCATTTCCTGATAGCTTCCTTTCCACTGCCGCAGGAAGCGGATAACGGCGTCGATCGACAACTCTTCCACGATCCCGTCGCTGCGCACCGCGCCTTCCGTGGCCAAAGGGCCGCCCATGCCGCTGCCCGCAACCGATGCGAACGCGCTCGCATGCTTGCGGTGCTGGTTCCTTTTTTGGCGCTGCGCCTTGGCGATCTGAATCGGCGCCTCGTATTTCTTGCGGACGAAGCTGTTCCAGCGGAAACCGCAAGCGGCCGCAGTTCTACCTATTTTTTCGCCCACTTCCTCAAAAGCGGACAGCTGCGTGCTGCCTTCGCGAATATGTCTTAACGTCACCTCCGCTAATATCAAATCGTCTTCCTCGCTCCAAGCGTCTTGTCTGATTGCCGTCATCAAGCCGTCCTCCTAACCCCTATAGGTTCATCCGCATCTATGTTCGTGATGCATAAAGTGCTGCGTTACTTTATCTCTATGCCCATGGTAGAGTTCATAGAATACTTTTCTAGTAATTTGTATTGCCAATTTTCAAGGCGGTCATACATCGTTTTGGCGGATTTGGGCAATGATATGTTGCGAAGGGCTAAAAATTTGACTAAAATTCGCGGATTGGGCGTTTACACGAGAGAAGGCTTTCGCTATAATGTTGGATAGTACGTATATGATCGTGACCGAAGAGAGGGGGATACAGGATGGATCGCATGTTTCGCGTTCTCGGCTTCTGGACGCTTGTAATCGGGCTCATGGCGTTGGCCGGCGATTTTATTCCGATGGCGCTCATCTTTTTCGCCCAGACGGCGATTTTCACGCTGTTAGGATATATGAAATTGTCCGAACGTGCCTACATATTGATTTTTTGGGGGTACATGATTGTTTCGTTTACAGGGTTTACCTACTGGTCATTTTTCAAAATGTCCATCTAAACCTTCCAGTCCGGAAAAAAGTAAGCGAATACGGAGATAAAAAAGGCGAACCGCAAGCTTCAATGCGGTTCGCCTTTTTTTTGAATCAACACCTTAAACAGCTCGCTCATCCGGTCGCTGAGGAGCAGCTGCCGAATGGCCCGATTGCGACGGGCTTGCGGCGAGAACGGGTCCCGGGCGTCATGATCGCTCAGCTCGTCAAGCAATCCCTGCTCCAGCAAAAAATGCTTCTGGCTTAGCAGGCCCGCAAGCTCCAGCCCCGCTTCCTTCCCAACATCGATCAACGCGCTGAAATTGACATGGGCGGTCATATCCTGCCCGCCGGGGAACTGCAGCGGCGTATCGGAAGCCTGATGCTTCCGGTAACACAGCAGCGTTCCGTTCATCCGGTATGGAGCATACAGCTCTTCCCTGACATGCCCGTAGTCGATCGTCAGCAGCACACTGCCGTTCCCCAAGCTGCCGGCAACCGCCCGAAGCCAGCGCAGCGCGTCCAAGTTGACTTCGAACCGCTGCCCCGCTCTCGGCGGGATCGCTTCCTTGCGGATAAAGGCCTCAAGCTCGCCGTCCGCTAACGTTCTTTCCACCTCCGTCAGGCAGCTTCGTTCGACATCCCAGCCAACCTGAATTTCGCGCCATCCAGCTTCGCGGCGAACGATCCGGTACACCGGAAAGGCGTCCGGCAGCTCGTTGGACAATACCAGCGTATTGTGCCAAGGACCCGCCGCGTGCCATTCCTCAGCCGTGAAATAGCTCACAAGCCCTGTATGAGGAGCTAGCGCCTCCGATTGAAGTCCTCGGTGCACCGGGCTCCTTTCGACGCTGATGAAGCGCAGCCGCGCATACAGCGCCGGAGAGCCGCTCCGGATCGCGTCAAGCATTTGTCTCGCTAAAGCTCCGTCGCCCCCTCCCCACTCCGTCAAGCAGATCTCGCCGGTCCGCGTTTCCGCAAAGCTTCGAAGGTAGGCGGCCAACATGTCGCCAAGCACGCTACCGACCGAAGCGCTTGTATAAAAGTCTCCCGCCCGGCCGATTTTGCGATTCGAATTCATATAATAGCCCCAGCTCGGATGATACAAGCACAAATCCATATAGTCCCGGAACGAAATTGCCCGGTCCGGCTGCATTTCAATCTGTTCCCGAATCGCTTGCAGCAGCGGGAAATCGTTCGCCTGCTCCGTTTTCATGCGCCTACCGCCTCTCGCCAAATTACTAAAGACAAAACCTCCCCCACTCGCTATAATTAGGATGAGAAAAATAGGAGAGGAAGCAGAGCCTTGTTTAATCCACGAACCGTCTTCTGCGCGGCGCTTATTAGCTGTACCGTTTTGCTCACGTCCGCCTGCACCGATCATCAGCAGGTAAAGCAGGATTTAATGCAAGCGGTCGCCAAGCAGGAGCAAATCCAAAGCTACCGATATACCGGGGAAGCGGACTTGAAACTGGACGCTTCTTTATTTTCGGGCTCACAGCCGGTAACGGCCGCTTTGCTAGGCCTGGTCAAAGAAAGCAAATTCGAATACAGCGGGCTCGTTTCGCTGGCAGATCCGGTCCGAATGGAAACCTCCGTCAACCTAACGCCGAAAGGCGCGGCCACGCCCATTGAACTGCCGTTTCTTCTTAAAGATAACAAAATGTATCTGCATATGCCAGCCATTACGAAGGCGGACGAATATTTGATGCTGCCGCTGGACAAGCAATCGGATAAGCTCAAAAACACCGGAAGGCTGAGCGCTTCCCTTACCGGCAAGCTGCTGGAAGGGGTCAACCCGGACTGGCTGGAGCCTGGCAGCAAGGACGAGAAGCTTGCCGATGGCGAAGCGGCGAAGCGCATTACGCTTACGGTAACGGACAAGAACAAGCAGGAAGCGGCAAAATATTTCACCACCGCATTTCCGTCCGCGCTTAACGAGCTGATAACCAGCGGACTGAGCGGCACGGGACAAACCGGGGAATGGAAAACATCGCTGGAGCGGATCAAGATCGAAGCTCCTACGACGCTAAGTATCCTGATCGACAATCAAGGTTTTATCCGCGAGCAAACCGGAAAGCTTTATTTTTCGGTCGAAGGCGGAAACGATGCGAAAAACAGCGTGGAATGGACGTATAAGGTGCAAGAGATCAATCAGACGCCTGCCTTTACAAAGGAAGCTCCGAAGCAGGTAAAACATGCGGAAGACATTTTACGATTGCTCCCTAAGCTTCAAGCGGGTAAAAAGTAACGTGACAGAAGCCCTTCCATGGCACAGCGCCGTGGAATTTTTTTGTCATGTTTTTCCCATTCCTATGATAATCTTTAGTTGAAAGGACGGGAGGGACATGCGTGTGAATCTACGCCAATGGGCTATCCTTGCGCTTTTCTCGGTATACGGATGCTTATCCGCCTTGTGGCCCTATTCCGCGTATGCGGAGAACGGACAAGCGGATAGAAGCTTGCTGCAGAAAGGCCTGACCATCTATGAGATCGATCAGGAGCTAAGTCGCATTGCCGACCAGGAAATCAAGCTCCAGGCACAGATGCAGAACGCGGAAAAGCAAATTCGCGAAGCGGAGCATTCCACAAGCGAGGCTAAAATACACGCCGCCAAAGTCGTCCGCTCTTATTACATGGGCGACCGCGATTCGCTGTGGGTGCTGCTGTTCTCTGTCGGTTCGTTCTCCGATGCGGTTTCGGTGCTCGACTATCTGCAAATGATTTTGCGCAACGACAAACAAGCGCTGCAGCGTCATACGGATGCATGGCAGCGGCTGGCCTCGGTCAAAAAGGATTTGGCCGAAGCCCACACCTCCCTCCAGCGGACGAAAGAGCGTTACTTGCAGCAGCGGGAACGACTTGTCGCGCTCCAGAATGAAGTGGACGCTCAGCTGGCCGATAGCAAGGAGCAGGCGGTACTGCTTCAGCAGCAGATGCTCGAGCTTAACAAGCTGTGGGAGGACAAGGGCATCCCGCTGTTCAAAACGTACTTCCAGGCGCTTGCGGGCGCGATGCAGCAGCTTCCCGAGCTGGTGACGTCCGGCGGCGACAAGAACAAGAACGGCAATCTGGTCATGAACGGGGTAAATTATACGTTTCAGATAACGGACAGCGAGTTAAACGATTTTTTGCGCAAAAAAAACGAACGGCTCCGCAATCTGACGTTTCACTTTTATCCCGATCAAATATCGGCCTCCGGGCAGGAAGGCGATATTGCCGTCATGATCCGGGGAAGCTACGAAATGGCCTCGATGGAAGACGGAACAAGCAAATCGTTTATCCGGTTCCGGATTTTAGAAATGCAGTTCAACGGCTTTTCCCTGCCTTCCACGACGGTGGAGGAATTCGAAAAAAGCTCTAACTTGGGGATCTACCCCCAACATATCGCCTCGTTTTTGCAGGTAACCGGCGTCCGGCTGGAGGGAGGAAAGTTAAGCATCATGCTGAAGCTGGCCTTATAACTTTTAAACTGAGCCGACCCGGAAGAAGAGGAGTGTGAAGGCGTTGACGGAACCCGTTCTCAAATATGCGGCAGCCCTGGATATGCCCAAAGACAAGTGGGACGGTTATTATGCCCGGATAGTCAAAGCGTTGGCCGGAAAAACCGCCTTGTTCGACCGCGACAAGGAGCTGATGATTTTTTCGTCCCCGGAAGAGCTGGAGCGGCTCAGGCCTATTTTGGAGCAGTATGCCATTCCTTCCGAGGAGTTAAGCGTGCTGCTGCTGCCGACTCCGGTTACGACATATCCGGCCTTCGGCGATTACGGCTTTGTCAGCCGCTTGGAGAACGTTTACCTGTATGCGGAGCTTGTCGCCGTATTCCGGCTGCGAGTTGCGGCAGATACGAACGGTGCGCTCGGACGGGCCTTCGAGCCGCAGCAGGCGGAAGCGCAGCTTGAGGAGCATTTGCTTGCAGCCTGGCCGGAGCCGGGAGGCGGCTCTGTCTTCGCCATCGAGGCCCAACTGGCCGAGCTTGCGGAAGGCATTGCCCGCGCCTACGGCAGCGCTGTGGAATGGATTTATTCCCCGGAACGGTAAAACCACAGGAGATGCTGAAGTAGTTCATTCAACAAACAAACGGTGGCGCAGCGATAGATTCCTATCGTTGGCATCACCGTTTTTTCATTAAGGCTCCTTACAGCAAATCGGCGGCAAGCTGCGCCAGATGCGAACGTTCCCCGCGCTCCAGCATCATGTGCCCGCTGATCGTTTGCTCCTTAAAGCGCTCTACAACGTACGTAAGGCCGTTGCTTGAGGCGTCCAAATACGGATGATCGATCTGTTCGGGATCGCCCAGCAGAACGATCTTACTGCCCTCACCGACGCGGGAAACGATCGTTTTCACCTCATGCTTGGACAGGTTCTGCGCTTCGTCGATGATGATGAACTGGCCGGGAATGGACCGACCGCGGATGTAGGTCAGCGCCTCGACTTGAATGCTACCGAGCCCCGCCAATATTTTATCGATGTCGCCTGGCTTTTTCGTATCGAACAAATACTCCAAATTATCGTAAATGGGCTGCATCCACGGCCGCAGCTTTTCCTCTTTTTCTCCCGGCAAGTAACCGATGTCCTTGCCCATTGGAACGACGGGACGGGCAATCAGGAGCTTCTTATACTTCCTTTCGTCCTCGACCTTCAATAAGCCCGCAGCAAGCGTCAGGAGCGTTTTCCCTGTGCCTGCTTTGCCTGTCAGCGTGACCAGCGGAATATCGTCGTTAAGCAGCAGCTCCAGAGCCATCCGCTGCTGGGCGTTCCGCGCCGCGATGCCCCAGATCGGATCGTTGCTGAGGAAGAGCGGCTCCAGCTTCTTCCCGTCGGCATTCACTTTAAGCAGCGCCGACTTGCTGGTGCCCATCTCGTCTTTCAGGATGACGAATTCGTGAGGATGAAGCGTATAACCGAGCTGTAGCGAATGAATGTTTAAATAGCGGTACGTGTAAAACTCATCGATGACCGAAGGGTGTACCAGTAAGGTCAAAAGACCGGTGTAGATGTCTCCGGCCACGTTAACGACCCGGTCCGTCAAATAATCTTGTGCCGTAATGCCCAGCACGTCAGCTTTGATTCGGACGAGCATGTCCTTGCTAACCAGAATAACCGGCTTCGGGTCGGATTTCTCCTGCTCTTCCAGCAAATAATTAAGCGCCACCGCCAAAATGCGATTGTCGTTCGTCACTTCAGCGAACACTTCCTGCAGCTTCGAGAAGCTCCGATGATTCAGCTCCACCTTCAGGCTGCCGCCGCCGGGAAGCCCGATGCCTTCGAACAGTCGGCCGTCGCTGCGGAGCCCGTCGAGCATCCGGGAGATTTGGCGCGCATTGCGCCCAAGTTCGTCGGCGTTGCGCTTCTTGGAATCGATTTCCTCCAAGACGACCGCCGGAATAATAATATCGTTATCTTCAAAAGCGTAAATCGCGTTCGGGTCCTGAAGCAGCACATTGGTATCCAGCACATAAATTTTTTTCATCTTGAGTCCCTCCCAGGTTCGGTGTTTGGTTCGGCTCAATACATAGGAATTTTCCTGTCAGGACAAACTAGCCAAAGCCGATGACGAAAAGAAAGGACGATTGCTGATGAAAATGTTTGTCGCGACCCTCTTGATGTTGTCCGCTGTCGTGTCAGGATGTAACCAAGCACCAAAAAATGGAGCCGCCCCCCCGCAGAGCGCCGATTCGAACCGGCAAGTACAAGTAAAGCAAACGGCACCGCAGAAAAAAGAAATTCAGGACCCCGGCGCCGTGGCTAACAGGCTGGAGCAAATCGCCGTCAGCGTGCCGAATGTGGAGAGCGCCAATTGCGTCGTCTTCGGCAATACGGCCGTCGTGGGAATCAACGTCCCGGCTGCAATGGATCGCGCGAAAGTTGGAACGATCAAGCTGTCTGTCGCGGAGGCGCTCAAAAAAGATCCGTACGGAGTGAATGCGCTTGTAACTGCGGATATGGATTTAAACCAGCGCTTGTGGAATATCAGGCAGCAAGCGATGAACAGCAGACCGATCAACGGCTTCGCCGAGGAAATGGCGGCCATTATCGGCCGAATCGTTCCGCAGATGCCGCGTGACGTGAATCCGCTGCAATCGCAGCCGCCTGCTCAAAGGTAATCTGCAAGTCTAGCCAGCTATCTGTAACGGTCTTTTGAGGTGGAAAAAAAGCCTAGGACAGCAAACGGTCTTAGGCTTTTTGCATCGCGTCGAACACTTGCATGTCCAGCTTCTCAGCGGCACGCTTGTCGTACGTTTTTTCATATTCAGGCGCAACGGAAATGCGCGCTCCGTAGAACATCGCATCGCGCACCGAAGCAATGTCAATATCATAGCAAGCCAGCTTGAACGGAACCCCGTCAAGAGCTTCGGTAACCTGACGCGCGCTTCCGTAAATCACGAAGACGGAGCCGGCACCGATCACCGTCAAATTCACATGCGCATGCTGCTTGATGTTTGTCAAAATGCGCGAACGCTGGTCGACGGCAAAACGAACCGTCGTCCGGTCTTTAGCGAATAGCCACGAAATGGCGCTTGTCGCAGGCGAACCGGTTTCATGATCGATCGTGCTCAAGAGAGCAAACGAATCCTTTTGGAGTAGATCGAAGAGCTGTTCCGACAAGGCAGTGATCGTTTCGGCCATAGGTTCCCCTCCTGTAAAGGTTTGTCTCCGAATCTAAGACCATTATAGCATACGGGTTAGGTGCCAGCTACCAGCAGTTATCACGGACACTCCCTTCGGACAATGATATTTTATTGTATCTCGCCGTCCGGGGTTATATGTCAATCATTGTATTATTGTATTTCGGATTCGAGTTAATGTCCGTTAAAAGCTGCTCGGCGAGCTCGCGGTCGAACCTTTTCGTATGGCGGACGCCTCCGGCCTCTTCGTACTCCACGGTATAGGTCCCTTCGTCGGCCATACGGACGAACCGTTCGAGATGATGGTCCTCCCGCAGGATTGTTTCAAAAAAATCTCTCGTTTCCGATGCTGCTAGGTCGTCCGGCCGGGCCTCCGCCACAATGCTGATTTGCAGCCAATTGAACACCGCATCCTGTAAATTCACAAGCTCTCAGTCCTCTCTCAGCAAAATCACTTGACGGCCGTCTGCCGTCCATGTCCGCATGGCATTCAGCCATCGCTCCGCCTCCGGTTCGGCCTCGGCTTGCCGGAGCAGCGCCGCCGCTTCCCGTGCCGTCAGCATCCGGTTCAAATACGCTTCGGCACAATGGGACAGCCGCCACCCCGGCGGCGCATCCGCAACAGCCATGGTCTCCGAAGGCTCGGCTGCGGTGGACAATCGAATATCGCCGGATTGCGCGAGTGCAAACGGGAGCTCCTCCGTACCGCAGACCTCTCCCGACTCGTCCTCCGGCAGTAAATGCGCTTTGAACATCATCAGCAGCCGCGGGTGAATTCGTCCCATCGTTTCCAGAAAACGCATCCTGAGGTCCTCAGGCTCAAGCCGAAGCCTTTCTGCGCCAAGTAGAGCCGTTTCCCCGTCCCACGATAAGGGGACTAACCAGAAGTCCGACATCAGCCAAGCACCTCCAACGGGCCAAGCCCTTATGATTTGCGATTTTCCCGGTCCTGAACGTAGTAGCGAATCCGCACCATCAGCATCAAAACGACTGCGACGGTCAGGCTGAGCACGATCGGCAGCCCCGCCAGTTGAAAGAACAGCAGCATCCCCGATCCAAGAGCCAGCACCAGGTAAATGATTACGTCTTTCAGAATCGGCAGCTTCCGCGTCTTGAATACTTTATTGTACACGTAAGTAATCAGCACGAAGATGATGATCCATGTCACAAACGGATGCGCCCTCAGCCATTCGAGCATCGGAATCCTCCTTTATGTAGACTTGCAAAGAAAGCTCCGATTGCTCAGAGCTTTCCCGCGTCTTGGTTATTGAGTTGAATTAAGCGTTGGCTTCCGCCGTTTTACGCTGCTTTTCGAAACGTTCGCGTTCGCCTTTGTTCAATATTTTTTTGCGGAGGCGAATCGATTTCGGCGTAATTTCGCAGTATTCGTCGTCGTTCAAATATTCAAGCGCCTGCTCCAGCGAATAGAGCCGCGGCGTTTTCATTTTGACCGTATCTTCCTTCGTTGCCGAGCGGACGTTCGTCAGCTGCTTTTCCTTGCAAATGTTGACGATGATGTCGTTATCGCGATTGTGCTCGCCGACGATCATGCCTTCGTAAACTTCCGTGCCCGGCTCGACGAACAAGGTGCCGCGATCTTCGACCGACAGCATGCCGTAGAACGTGGAATTGCCCGTTTCGCTGGAAATCAGCACCCCTTCATGACGCCCGCCGACACCACTGCCTGCATACGGACCGTAGCTGTCGAACGCGTGGTTCATGACCCCGTAGCCGCGGGTCAGCGTCAGGAAGTAGGTCCGGTACCCGATCAAGCCGCGGGCCGGAATGAGGAACTCCAAGCGAACGCTGCCGGAACCGTTGTTGATCATGTTGACCATCTCGGCCTTACGTGTCCCAAGGCTTTCCATAACGGAGCCCATGCTGTCTTCCGGCACATCGATAATCAGTCGCTCGATCGGCTCCATTTTTTGGCCGTCGATCACGCGGATGATGACTTCCGGCTTCGATACTTGCAGCTCGAAGCCTTCGCGGCGCATATTTTCGATCAAAATGCCGAGATGCAGCTCGCCGCGGCCCGATACGACAAACGCGTCGGGGCTGTCCGTTTCGTCGACGCGAAGGCTGACGTCGGTTTCCAGCTCTTTGAACAGACGTTCGCGCAGCTTGCGGCTCGTTATCCATTTTCCTTCGCGGCCTGCAAACGGGCTATTGTTGACGAGGAATGTCATCTGCAGCGTCGGCTCGTCGATCTTAAGCACCGGCAGCGCTTCAGGGTTCGCCGGGTCGGCCATTGTTTCCCCGATGTTGATGTCCTTGATCCCGGAGATCGCGATGATGTCGCCCGCGCCTGCCTCTTCGATCTCGATGCGCTTCAAGCCCTGGAAGCCGAAAAGCTTCTCGACGCGCGCCTGCTTCACTTGTCCTTCGCGGTTGATGACCGCAATCGGTTGACCTTGACGCACCGTTCCGCGGTTTACGCGGCCGATGGCGATCCGGCCCAAATATTCGTTATAATCCATCAGCGTAACCAGGAACTGCAAAGGCTCGTCGACTTTCTCGGTCGGCGCCGGAATATGGCTGACGATCGTATCGTAGAGCGCCTGCATGTTTTCGTCCAGCTTTTCCGGGTCCAGGCTGGACATTCCCATAAGACCCGATGCGTAAACGACCGGGAAGTCAAGCTGATTGTCGTCTGCTCCCAGCTCGATGAACAGATCGAGCACTTCATCGACCACTTCGGCCGGTCTGGCGTTCGGACGGTCGATTTTATTGACGACGACGATCGGCGTCAAATGCTGTTCCAGCGCTTTGCGCAGCACGAATTTCGTCTGCGGCATCGTTCCTTCGAAGGCGTCAACGACAAGCAGTACGCCGTCGACCATTTTCATAATCCGTTCCACTTCGCCGCCGAAGTCGGCGTGGCCCGGAGTATCAACGATATTGATCAAGAAGTCTTTGTATTGGATGGCCGTATTTTTCGCCAAAATGGTAATGCCGCGTTCCCGCTCGATATCGTTCGAGTCCATGGCGCGTTCCTGCACCGCCTCGTTCTCCCGGAATGTTCCCGATTGTTGAAGCAGCTTATCCACCAGCGTTGTTTTGCCGTGGTCGACGTGGGCGATGATGGCGATATTACGAATTTTGTCTCTCGAATGCATGTAGTCTCAAAATCCTCTCTTTGAATTTGGCTCAATGTCGTGCTCCTTGTTGCCGGAGCGCAGCCCGTTCACAAAAGTAGCGTCGGACGTAAGCGCCGACGCTACAATTCACACTTTATTATACGTGCAGATGCCGCAAAACGCAAGATAGCTTGCTGGATTAACCGATTATTTACAATGCCTTTTCATGGTCGAAAAGCAGCGTTCCGAGAACCTGCCAGCCGTCTAGGTATGCCGCTGACGCGGCCGGAACACCCATTTCTTGAGTACGCCGGACGCAAGTACGATCAACGTTGTAACGATCGGCAGCACATAATGCGAAATATCCCCGAGCAGTCTGGTCGCCAGTTCCTCGTCGGCGATAAACATTTCCCCTGCGGTATAGCCAAGAATGCCCGCTCCCAAATAAACGAAAATGGGGTACCGCTTCAGTAAATTGACGACCAAGGTGCTTCCCCAGACGATAATGGGAATGCTAAGCCCGATCCCGAGAATGATCACGCCGACCTCTCCCTTCGCTTTAGCCGCAATGGCCAATACGTTGTCGAGGCTCATGACGAAATCGGCTAAAATAATCGTGCTGACCGCTTTGCCGAGGGTAGCCGCCTGCTTTACGTTGGAATGATCCTCCTCATCGATCAGCAGCTTGATGGCAATCCACAGCAGCAGAACCGAGCCGAGCGCTTGAATGAACGGCACCTTCAAGATATAGACGGCAATGACGGTCAGCACGACCCGCAGGGCGATCGCCCCGAAGGCCCCCCACCAAATCGCCTGCTTTCGCTGATGCAAAGGCAAATTTTTACTCGCCAAAGCAATAACGACGGCATTGTCGCCGCTCAGCACGATATTGATCAGCATAATTTGGAGAAACAAAATGAACCAATCCAGCATGGTCGTTACCCTCCATCTCATTCAATTCGATCTGGAGTCCGGCGAACGATGGCATAGGATAAACTTAGAAAAAAGAGGAGAATCGATCTTCTTGTTCCGTCCGACGGTCCGTATCTATCCATAGGGTTTCCGTATTCCGCACCGCTTCATCCATTTCTTCCTGCAGCCAGGGCATTCCCTCTTCGATGCTTTCGACGACCTTCAAGTTCGGGTTTGTGCTCGGACTTGGCGGCAAAAACAACGTGCAGCAATCCTCATAAGGCAAAATCGATACTTCGTATGAATCGATCGCCTCGGCGAGGCGGATAATTTCCAGCTTTTCCATACAAACGAGCGGACGGATCAACGGAAGGCGCACCGCCCGGCCGATGGCATTCATGCTCGCCAGCGTTTGGCTGGCCACTTGTCCCAAGCTTTCCCCGGTCACGATGGCGCCCGCCCCGTTCGCCTCGGCAAGCTTCTCTGCGATTCGCATCATGGCTCTGCGCAGCAGCGTGATCAGCAAATTTTCCCGGTACGCTTCGTGAATCTTGGTCTGCACGCCGGTGAACGGAACCATGTGCAGCTTGATCGGCCCGGCATAGACGGCCAGCTTCCGGACCAGCTCCTTCACTTTCTCTTGCGATCTTTCGCTGGTATACGGATAGCTGTGAAAATGGACGGCTTCCACTGCCAGTCCTTGGCGCATGGCCAAATATCCCGCTACCGGACTGTCGATGCCCCCGGACAGCATAAGCACCGCTTTGCCGTTCGTGCCGAGCGGGAACCCGCCGGCGCCCGGGTCTACTTGGCTGTATACGAGCACTTGACGTTCGCGAAGCTCGACTTTCAGCTCCGCTTCCGGCCGGTGCACGTCCACTTTCAGGTCGGGCATCGCCCTTAAGACGTAGCCTCCGACAAGCCGGTTCATTTCTTGCGAATCGTGCGGAAAGCTTTTGTTCACGCGGCGCACGCTGACCTTGAACGTCCGCGGCTGCGGGTCCATGGCCCGCATCGCCAAGAGCGCCGTTTCCTGCACGCGCTCCAGCTCCAATTCCGTCGTAAGCACGGGACTGAACGATGCAACGCCGAATACCGTCTTGAGCGGTTCACGTACCGTTTCGTAAGGCGTGCCGTTCAAATGCAGCGTGATCCGCCCGAATTCTTTTTCATACTTGATGGCTCCCCAAGAACGCAATACCCGTTTCAGCTGCTGCAAAACCGCTTGCTCGAACCGGTGGCGGTTGCGTCCTTTAAGCGTCAATTCCCCCAAACGGAGGACGACCTGTTGCGGTGTCATAAGTTTACCTCCGTTCGTTCTTGCCGGTCATGGCCGGTTTTAACTCTTCTACAAGCTGTTTAAGCACACGGCAAAAGCGGTCCGCATCGTCCTCGGTCTGCTGAAGCGAGTAGCTGAGCCGGATGCCGCTGACCGCAATCGCCGGGTCTGCCCCCATGGCCGACAGCACGCGGCTGGGCTTTTCCGCCCCCGAAGAGCAGGCCGAACGGGTCGACACGTAGATACCGTGCTGCTCCAAAGCATGCACGAGCACCTCGGACTTCATGCCGGGAAACGAAAAATGGACAATGTGCGGCGCCATATCTTCCGGCCGCTCCGAGCCATTCAACACAAGCTCCGGAATTTGGCCGATTCCCTCGGTCAAACGGGCGCGCAGTCTGGCCGTATGCGCCGCAAATGCAGGCTGCTCCTGAACGGCCATCCGTACCGCCTTGGCCATCCCTACCACAGCCGGGACATTCTCCGTCCCCGAGCGCAGCCCCTCCTCCTGTCCGCCTCCGAACAGCAGCGGCTGCAATTCGACCCCGCGCCGGGAGTATAAGAACCCGATGCCTTTCGGACCGCGAAGCTTATGGGCGGCACAGGACATCAGATCGATTCCATGCCGCTTCGGGTCGACCGGGAGCTTCCCGATAGCTTGTACGGCATCGACGTGAAACAAGGTTTTGGGGCGGCTGCGCAGCAGGGCGCCGATCGCTTCAATCGGTTGAATCCTTCCCATTTCGTTGTTTACATGCATCACACTGACCAGAATCGTTTCGTTGGTCAATGCTTGCTCAAGGTCTGTCAGTTTAATTTGACCTGTAGCATCCACCGGCAAATAGGTCACTTGAAAGCCCTCTTCTTCCAGTTTACGAAAGGTTTCGTAAACTGATGCATGCTCAATGGACGAAGTGATCAAATGATTGCCTCGGGACCGGTATCGGCAGGCCGCTCCGCGGATGGCCAAGTTGTTGCTCTCCGTTCCGCCGGACGTAAACCGGATCTCATTCGGATCGCAGCGAAGAGCGCTCGCAATCGTTTCCCGCGAACGGCTTACGAGCTGCTCGGCTTCCAAACCCAGCTTATGCAAGGACGACGGATTGCCGAAGTGCGATTTCATCACTTCGGTCATGACGCCGATGACTTCGTCATACATAGGCGAGGTCGCCGCGTAATCCATATACAGCATTTGGTCATTCCCCTTTGTCGTAGTCTCTGCTTGGTCCGGGAAGAAAATAAGACCAATGGTCGGCCCCCGCAAACGGAGTGCCTACGATTGGTCTCGCTCGTTTCATACCTCGTAGTGCTCTTTCAACGCCAACACTTTGCGCACGTACTGCTGGGTTTCGGCAGGCAGCAGATGCAGCTTTTCCGCTAATTCCTGATCGTTTCGAATGCCGAGCCGATCCAGCCTTGTAGGTCCTGCATTGTAAGCGGCGAGTGCAGTACCCAGACTGCCGCCGTATTTGGAGAGCAGGTTGGATAAATATCGGGTCCCGCCGTGAATGTTTTGCGCCGGGTCGAACGGATTGTCCACTCCCAGCCCTTGACCGGTTGCATCCATCAATTGCATCAAGCCCTTGGCTCCCGCACCGGAAACGGCGTTGGCATTAAACGACGACTCCGCATCGATGACCGCTTTCACTACGCTGGGCTCAACGCCGAAGCGGCGGCTGGCTTCCTGAATCAGCGGTTCATAGGCCGACGGCTTCGAAGCCGGGGCGAACTTCCTCGTAAGCCCGCTTTCAGAAGCGGCGGATAACCCGCTTAGCGTAGCCGGGCCCCAAGCTTGTCCGGGGACGAGCCTGGCTCCTGCGGAGATGCCACCCGCACTCTGGGGCGAAGACGAATCCACGCCGGCCAACAGCCCGTTCAATATGGAGGCAAAGTCCGTATTATCGCTTTGCGTGGTAACGGAATTTCTGCCGGAGGTTAGCAAGCTTAATTGGTTCATCACCTGAAGCTGGAGCAGCTCTTTCATCGTATAGGGATCGATAGCTTTTGTCGATAAGTTCATCGGTTGCGGAAGTCTCCTTGTACCGGGATTCTTTTCCCATTGTACACTTTTTTGGGCGACTCAGCCACTATAAAATTCTAAAGAAAAACGGCAGACCGGTTGCCGGCCTGCCGTCTCCGCCTCAAGCGTATAGAGGAACCAAAATGAAATAACCAGCCAGCGCGATCAAACCGATAATGATCGACCATGTGCCCAGCGAACGCTCGCCCAGCATATAAGCAAACAGCCCTAACAGGGCTGACGTCGAGCCGAGCAGCGCCGGATAAAGAAACCACGCCAGAATAGACAGCACGAGCGCCGTGTATCCGAGCCAGCGGTAAGACGTGTCCGCCTTTTCCACCGTACCGTTTTCCGTTACGGCCACAGGCTGCGTTATGCGGGATCTCTCCTGCCGTGAACCGCCGCCGGGATAAGTGATCTCCGCAGCGAATTCGTCGTGCGTTTTGCGGCCGGTTTCCCTTCGCAGCTGCTCGTGCTTGAATTTCCGCAGCGACCTGTCATCCCGAACCGAACCGGGATGTCTTCCGAGCTTCCGTTTCATTTGGTCCCCTTCCCTTCCTGAGAGAAATGAACGCTTGACACTTCCGGAAAAACGATGCTTTATTTCGATTTTCTCGGCTCGAAGGTGTGACAACAGGTGTTCTGCGAGCTCGCAGCCCGGTCTTGATGATCTTCGAACTCGGCTCCAAACTCGGCGTCATACTTGACGTCCGCATGTTTGTCGATCTCGATCATAATCGTGCTGGCGTTGCAATTGTTTCCCTGCGCCCAATATTCGCAGTTGGCGACGCTGCATTTGACAGCTGGCATCGTAATCACCCCTTTCTCAGCTTTCCCGCACCGAAAAGGGGATATACTCTAGGCCTTGGCCCGCAGCTTGTAATATAGCACCATAAACATCGCATGCGACCACAGCAGCGGCGTTGCCGGGGGCCCCCAGCGGCGGACCCAATCGTCATAGGCTTCCTCGCTGCCATGCGGCCGCCTCACCTGCTCCGGCAACCGGCCCAATTCGTCCGCCCGCGCTGCGATCCACTCCAGCGAGCGTACGGCTTCCTCCCGGTTACCCAACCTCAGTTGGACCCATCCGTACCAAGCCGCCAGCAGCAGCCACTCTCCTCCTCCGTAGTAGGTATCGGTTGCGTAACGTCGGACGCCCCCGTTCTCTGAGCGCAGTTCATTCTTGATCGCTTCGATCGTTTTCCGCATAACCGGATGCTGCGGATCGAATACGCGGAACGGCTCCGCCAGCCACAGCAGACTCGCGTCCACTCCGGCATCGCCCGTTACGTAAGCGGCGGAATCCCCTTGGGGGACTGGCGTTATGTTTTTGACAAAATGACCGTTTTCCGAATGTACGCCATGCTGCAGCAGGAACTCTTTTATTTCCGAGCATACATGATGCAGCTCCGCATTGCCGTCCAGCTGGGCAACTCCTTCCAGCCCGCCATAAATGCAGGCCAGCGTCGAAGGGTGCACACGCTCGCCATACTCCTCCCAGCAATCGAAGTTCGGATACCGCCAAAACGCGCGCAAATAATCGACCGCAACATCAACGCTCATTCGGTACGAATCCGGAATCCGGTCCGATCCGACCGCGCGAAGGTGTTCCGTCACCCCCCACAGCCACGCTCCGTAGCCGTCCAGCTGGAAATGCCCCCATTCCGAGCTTGTTTCGTCCCGGCCGTCCAGATGATAACGGGTATGTAAAAATTCGTGAAGCGCCACGTGCTCCCCTCGGGCTTGCTTGTCCGTCAAATAGCGGATATGACCTTGCTTGGAAGCGATAATCCGGTTGGCCCAGTCATAAAATAAAGCCGCGCTGTCGTGCTCTCCCGCCATATCCATGGCGTATGCGACGAAACTGCCGTCTCTTAACCAGCCGTAGGCATAGTGCGCAAAAAGCGGACAGGCCACATATCCCCCTTCCGGGTGCTGGTTTAGCCGGATCAACCGTATGGACGCCTGCACCAGCTCTTCCTCATTCATCTTTGGCCGCATCAGAGGACCCCTTCCTTTCATTTCATTAAACAAAAAGAGATGCCCGAATCGAAGCATCTCTTCACAATATGTCTCGGATCGGACGAATTATACTTTCTCGCCCTGCATCCGTTTTTGCGTAATATAGTCGGTTTCGTAATAAGCCAAATCTTCGCGCAGCGTTTCAAACATTTTGGACAGCTCAATCGTCAAGTCACGCACGTCGCGTACAGGCTTTTTACGGAAGCGGATGGCGTCCTGACCGGTATAAGCATAACGGCCGTCTTCGGAATAGCATTCATTTTTCGGATAAAAGAAGCTGTTCACGCAGCTATGGTAAACGTCGTAAAGCACTTTTTCAGCATAATCCACGTTAAAATTCGGACGGCGCAGCGCCACGCCGAGCTTCTCGTACGCCACCTCGCAGAACACTAACAAATGTCTCGTATCGGTTAAATAACCTTTATAAAATTCTTCCATCGCTTCGTCATTATCGGTATTCAGCTGCTGCAAAGAATGTCCGTTCAGGAATTGTTCCATTTTGGCGATTGCCTCGCTCAGCTTGGTCCTTGTCGTTTCACAAAGTGTTTTTACATGGAATACTGCCATCGCTTAAAAGACCTCCTCAACTTAAAAAACAGAACGTATGGGCAAAACGACCTTCTCGATACCATCGTACCATAAAACACATGTAAAAGTAATATGAAAAACATCCAGAATTCCTTTGTTTCGGACTGCTCCTTTTTGGATAACTTTGCTGCTTTTTAAACCGTCCGCGAAGGGGATTCTATTTGACGTACACACTGTTCCGATCAGGAGGCAACAGCCCATGTGGAAATACGCTTTATCGATCGCTCTTGTTATTGCCGGGGTAGCGCTTTTCTTCCCCCGTGGCGATCAGGCCCCCAAACCCGAGACGGTTACGCCTGCCGCCGAGCTGAAAATGAAGCAAACGATGCTGAATCAGGATGTGGCCCGCACGGACGAATTGAGCCGCAATCAGTGCAGTCTGGAATTGCACCGTGTCGTTCAGGACATGCATACGCAAGCGGACGGCAAAGCGCAGGAAACGCTGCAAGCGACCCAAGCCGAGCATCCGCATATGGAGCGTCTGGTGAGGACTAAACGGGACCAAAGCTTGGACCAATGCATCGCAGCAGGCCCACTGAACGAGGCGGCGGCAAAAGCTTCGCGGCCTTACATGGAAGAAGCGAAGCGGCAGGTCGACGGCGGAAAGACGTATCAATCCCCGCCGTTTCAAGCGAACGGCAGCACGTATTTCGTTCTTGGCGTTCCTGCAGCGGATGGCGCATCGGGGATTGTGGGCGCCGTGCGCCAGCAAATTCTCGCTCAGGTGGCCAATCACCAGAAGAAGAATTTAAGAATCGAGCCGTACCCGGCGGAAGGCCGCTACAAAATCGAATCGGTCGATTCGAAATCGCTTCAGAACGTGCAGGTTCGCCACCCTGAAGACAACCAGGGAACGAGCCATTATCACACGAATCAAGTCGTCGTCAAATTCAAGCAGCAGCCTTCCGAGAACGACCTTGCCCGTATCCGGCAAGAAATTGGTGGAGGCCATGTCAACAAGCTCGGCTATACTTACGTCTTCGAATCGCCGGGCATGGAAGCCAAGCAGCTCATGGGGTATTTCGGGAAATGGGACATCGATTATGCCGAGCCGCATTTTCTTTACTTGACGAACGAAATTGCGCCCGTTCAGTTCCCAAATTCGGCAGCGGTAATTACACCGAACGACTCGCTATATCGGCGGTACCAATGGAATTTACCGCAGATCGAAACGGAGGCCGGCTGGAACGTCTCCAAAGGATCGACGGATGTCATCGTCGGAGTCGTCGATACCGGGGTCGATGTGAACCATGCGGACTTGAAAGGCCATCTGATGGCCGGCTACAATGCGATCCAGCCCGGGGCCAGACCCGTCGACGACGTCGGACACGGCACACATGTGGCCGGAGTCATCGGGGCCGTCGTGAACAACAACTTGGGCGTCGCCGGCATGAGCTGGTATAACCGCGTATTGCCGGTCAAAGTGCTTGATTCCAGCGGCGCAGGCAGCACTTATGCCGTTGCGCAGGGCGTTATTTGGGCAACGGATAACGGAGCCAAGGTCATCAACATGAGCCTCGGCAACTATGCCGACGCCCAGTTCCTGCACGATGCCATCAAGTATGCCTACGACCGCGACGTCGTCCTGATTGCCGCTACCGGCAACGATAACACGGAACGTCCCGGTTACCCGGCCGCCTATCCGGAAGTGCTCGGCGTGGCTGCGGTGGATGCCAAAAAGCAGAAGGCAGCCTTCTCCAACTACGGCGACTATGTCGGCGTAGCCGCCCCGGGCGTCAATATCGCCAGCACGTATCCGAACAACCAGTATGCGGCACTGTCCGGAACTTCGATGGCCAGTCCGCACGTTACGGCGCTGGCGGCGCTCATCCGTTCGGTCAATCCGAAGCTGAAAAATACGGAAGTGGCCCGGATCATCAAGGAAACGGCGATGGATCTGGGGCCATCCGGGAAAGACAAATATTTCGGTCACGGCCTGATCGACGTGGTCGCCGCGCTCAAGGCAGCGGAACCGAAAACTTCCGGCCAAGCGGCCGGCGCCCCAACCGAGACGGCTCCGCAGCCGGGATGGCCGGACTGGATGCAGCGCTGGTTTAGACGGGAATAAATAATGGATGAAAAAGCAAAAAACCGCCTCCTGAGGCGGTTTTTTGTATAAAGCTCTATTGCGTAAGCAGCTGAAAGAAAGTTTGCCGTAAGCCGGGTTCTGTGCTTCCAGTGGTCGTAGCGGGTGCCACCCTGCCACCATTGAAGCGACAATCATCTATCTAGGCCGTCCATTGCTGAACGGCTCAAGCGACCAACCCGAACGCGTCTCGGGCAAAGACTGTCCCTTCCGGGACGTGCGTTCCTCTAGGTCTTGCTCCAAATGGGGTTTACCAGGAACGATGTCACCATAGCTCCTCGTGGTCTCTTACACCACGGTTCCACCCTTACCTGTGCCGGCGGCGTTCGAAGATCGCATGCACGGCCATCGGCGGTCCGTTTCTGTGGCACTAGCCTTCAGCTCGCGCTGACTGGACGTTATCCAGCATCCTGCCCTATGGAGCCCGGACTTTCCTCTCGTGGCGAACGCCACCAGCGATTGTCTGTCAAACTTTCTTTTGCAATAGATGCATCTGCTAGTATACAAGGAATCGGAGCAAAACTCAACTGCCGAATTCCGGCAAATTACACGAATCGGAACGGTTCCGTATCGATTTGCGAAGCAGTGACCGCCGTAGCCCACTTTCGCTCCTCCAGCTTCCGCCGCAGGTGGTCGGCGACGCCGCGCTTCATAATTTTCTCCACATTATGTCCCGGATCGATCAGCGCGATACCGACAGCCAAGGCGTCATGCGCCGTATGATAATCGATATCGCCGGTGATTAGCACGTCCGCTCCTGCGAATTGCGCATGCTTCACGTAGCGGCTGCCCGATCCCCCGAGCACGGCCGCTTTGCGCACGGTCCGCGTGAGATCGCCGACGACACGCAGCATCGGCACATCGAATGCCTGCTTGACCTGCTCGCACAGCTCTTGCAGCGTTACCGGCTGCGGAAGCTTTCCGGCGCGGCCAAGCCCGAACGTGCGCGTCTTCAAATCGAGCGAATACAGGTCGTAAGCGACTTCCTCATACGGATGCGCCTTCAGCATCGCTTGCACGACTCTGCGTTCCACGCTCTGGGGGACGATCGTCTCGACGCGTATTTCCTGCGCCGTCTCCAGCTTCCCGGGCTGGCCGATAAACGGGTTCGTACCTTCTTCCGGCTTGAACGTTCCGACGCCTTCGATATTGAAGCTGCAATGACTGTAGCGGCCGATACCGCCCGCTCCCGCTTCGAACATTGCCTGGCGTACTGTCTCGGCGTGCGTCGTCGGCACGAAGACGACGAGTTTTTTCAGCTTATCGGTATGTACTTCGTCAAGCGGCTGCGTATCGGTCAGGCCGAGCGCTTCCGCCATCATGTCGTTGATTCCCCCTTCGGCAACATCCAGATTCGTATGGGCGATATAGACGGCGATGTCGTGCTTGATCAGCCGTTCGTAAAGCCGGCCTGCCGGCGTATCCGTCTGAATGTGCGGCAGCGGACGGAAAATGACAGCGTGATGTGCAATAATCAAATCGGCTTGCTCGCGAATCGCCTCGTCGACCACTTCTTCCGTCACGTCAAGCGCGACAAGCACCTTGCGGATTTCCTTTTGCAGCGTGCCGATTTGCAGCCCGATTTTATCGTTCTCCACGGCGTACGATTTAGGCGCGAGTTCTTCCATCAACTGAATTACGGCTTGGCCTTTGGCGTACATGCGGCTAATACCTCCTCGATTCGTTTCATCTCGGCGCGAAACTCCGCTTCCTTGCTGCGGGACGCTTCCGTTTCGGACCCGGCCAGATTGTCGCATATTTTACGGAGCTTATCCAATTCATAAGTCCATTTCTTCGTCCAGACGGCGGAAGCCTCCCGCACCAAATACGGCCCCATGCTCAGGAGAACTGCGCGATCCGCGGTTATTCCGTTCGCCAGAGTCAGCGGTTCATACAGCGATTCCGAGTCTGCCCCGAACTCCGCTCTGGGAACCGAGGTCAAAATTTCATAGATTTTCCCGTCTTCCTCCAAAATATGCTCTCCGGTCAACAACCAACCGTTACTTAGCAGCCATTCTCGTACCGCCGCTTCGCCGACATTCGGCTGCAGCACCAAGCGGCGCACGCCTTCCAGCTTCGCCTTTCCCGCTTCCAGAATCGAAGCGATCAACACTCCGCCCATCCCCGCAATCGTAATGACATCCGCCTCGCCCGGCGCGATGACGGCCAGACCGTCGCCCTGCCTAACGTCGATGACGTTCTCCAGCCCCGATGCGCGCACCTGCTTCACGGCTGCGTCGTACGGACCGGGATTTACCTCGCCCGCAATCCCTCGTACGATCGTGCCCTGTTTCGCCAAATAAGCGGGGAGCAGCGCATGGTCCGAGCCGATGTCCGCCAGAAGGCTGCCTACAGGAACCTCCTGTGCAATTCTACTCAATCGTTTTGATAATCGTATCATATCAGACAACCCATTCTGTCCATTTTTTTCTCCATACAAACAGTAAGGAAGCCTCAGTCACAATCTTAACCAACAGCATCCATTGCAGCGTCATTTCACCGTACTGCTCGGCATACAGCATACCATATAATTCAGGCATATACCAAACGATCAAGCTAAGCAAAAAGAACACCAATCCCATATGACGGCTCTTCTCGTGAACCATCCATCCCATCCAGCAGAACAGAATACTGAGCGGCACCCAGCTCAGCTCCAGTGTAACCCAACTGATCGAAGCCAGCTGATAATGCAGCAGCCAGCCGTAGCAAAATACGAGACTTACCCAACCGCCGAGATGGAACGGCACGTGCCTTGCAAGCAGGCCCGTGACAATCCACACCAAGCTGCATAGAAACACGTACGTAACGACGAAAACGGACGATTGCATCCCGTGGAGTTTCATCAGATAAACCCCGATAAAGAGCAAAAACAACGAAGCCATGCCGATCAAAATTTGCGAGCCCATCGGGTCCTTATCCCGCTTGTACCCTCCATAGCCGTAACAGCAAGCGAGAAACAAAAGCGAGACCCCTATTTGCATTGGTAATTGAAAAGCGTTAAAATGAAGAACAGTAAAAGAAAAAGCGCATGCGACAATCAAAACAAGAACCCATATTTTCCAATTGCTGTCGCTTATTTTGGATGCTGTAATTCCGAACAATCCACCGGAGCTTCCCGGCTTTTCTTGATTGTCTTCCAAATAAATATTCAGCAAAAAGTCGCAGTACCGCTCAGGCAGCAGCTTGCTTCGCCGCCAATGCTCAATTTCGCGGATAATCATTTTCTTTTTATCATCCATAGCTCTAATGTTCCCTCCGAAGCCTGTCGTCGCTTAATACATGGGATACATAATTCATTCATCGGCTTGGAACCAGCAAAAAATTAGACCTTCCCGCAATGGCGGAAAGGTCGTGGTGACAAGCTCTTTATTCAAGAAAATCTTTCAACCGTTTGCTGCGGCTCGGATGGCGAAGCTTGCGCAGCGCCTTGGCTTCGATCTGGCGAATCCGTTCCCGGGTAACACCGAATACTTTACCGACTTCCTCCAGCGTCCGCGTCCGGCCGTCATCGAGTCCGAAACGCAGCCGAAGCACGTTTTCCTCGCGCTCCGTCAACGTATCGAGGACATCTTCCAACTGCTCCTTGAGCAGTTCGTAAGCCGCAGCATCCGCTGGAGCCAGCGCTTCCTGATCTTCGATAAAATCTCCGAGGTGCGAATCGTCTTCCTCGCCGATCGGCGTTTCGAGCGATACGGGTTCTTGCGCGATTTTCATAATCTCACGCACTTTTTCCGTACTGAGATCCATTTCCTTCGCAATTTCCTCCGGCGTAGGTTCGCGCCCCAGCTCCTGCAGCAGTTGACGGGATACCCGGATCAGCTTGTTGATCGTTTCCACCATATGTACCGGAATCCGGATCGTACGCGCTTGGTCGGCAATCGCGCGCGTAATAGCTTGACGAATCCACCACGTGGCATACGTACTGAATTTGAAGCCTTTGATATGGTCGAATTTCTCCACCGCTTTGATCAAGCCCATATTGCCTTCCTGGATCAAGTCGAGGAACAGCATCCCCCGGCCGACATACCGCTTGGCGATACTGACGACCAGACGCAGGTTCGCTTCCGCCAAACGTCGTTTCGCTTCTTCATCGCCCTGTTCGATCCGTTTCGCCAAACCGATCTCGTCCTCTGCGGAAAGCAGCGGAACCCGGCCGATCTCCTTCAAATACATCCGTACCGGATCATTGATCTTAATGCCAGGAGGCAAGGACAAATCGTCATCAAAATGGAACTCGTCGTGTTCATGCTCCATCGGAGTCAGTTCATTGTCATCGTCCGATTCGTTTCCGACATCAATCCCCATCTCTTGAATTTGCTCAAAAAATTCATCAATTTGCTCCGGGTCTTGATCGAACGGCGCGAGCTTCTCCATAATTTCTTTGTACGTAATTGCCGAACGTTTCTTGCCTTGTTCGATCAACTGTTCTTTTACTTGTTCGAGCGTCAACTCTGTCTCTAGTTCCGTACGTTGATCGTTCGCCATAATCCAACTCCCTCCTCCCTGGAATACACCCCGGTACCGTGTCAAGACGAATCAGGATGATTTCAACTGCTTTTCCAAGGATATAATCTCACTGCCTAGTTGCAGGGCTTTGGGAATATCACCCAAACGTTCTGCTTGCTTGATTTCTTCTCTTTTTCGTTCCAATGTCTGCAAGAGTGGGTACTTCTTGATTTGCCGGATATAATCGTCGATTACGGCATCGTTAATACCGTTGCGATTGTCTATTAAGGTTAAGGAACTAGCCAAGCTCTCAAGCTTGTCATCCTGCAGCATGCCGATGAACGTGCTGGCGTTGGGCTCGAATCCTTGCGTGTAGTAGGCGTACAAGTAAGCGGCGAGCGCCGCGTGAGCTTCCATGTTGAACCCGTCTCCCAGTTGACGCTCGACATAACCGGATATGTCCCGGTCCAGCATCATGACGGCAAGCAGTTGACGCTCTGCATTCTGATAGGCAGGGACCATCGAAGGGGGTTGCGCGCGAAGCCTTCCGTCATTCATAACATTATTCCACGAATTGTCTTTATTATCCCCGGAACGGTCCTTTTTTTCGGCTTGGAGCCTGATCTCGTTCAGATTTTGCATCGCGGATTCAAACGTTAGGTGAAATTCGGTACAAAGCTCTCTCACATAGTGCTCTCTCTCAATGGGTGAAGTCAGTCCTGCGATCAAGCGGAGCGCTTGTTGAATGTAGCGAAGCTTTTCTCCATCCTCCTGCAGTTTATAATTTTTACGATAATAAAAAAGTTTATATTTGATCGACGGTACGGCGGTTTCGATAACCTCCCGTACGAATCGTTCAGAACCGTGAGCGGAAATATATTCGTCCGGGTCCATCCCGTTCGGCAGTATAGCAATTCTTACATGGCAACCTACATTTTCCAGTAGCGGGATGCTTTTATAGGCTGCGGATTGTCCGGCATGGTCCCCGTCGTAAGCGACGACCACTCGTTCCGCAAGACGCCGAATCGCTTCTGTATGCTCCGGTGTCAGCGCCGTTCCCATGGTCGCCACGCCGTTATGCACCCCGGCCTCCCAAGCGCGAATGACATCCATATAGCCCTCGAACAATACGAGTTCCTGGCTTTTCCGGATTTGGGGTCTGGCGGCATGCAGATTGTACAGCGTACGGCTCTTATGGAAAAGCATCGATTCCGGACTATTTAAATATTTGGCCTGTACGTTGCCCATCGCTCTTCCTCCGAAGGCGATGATCTGCCCTTTCCAATCGCGAATCGGAAACATGACGCGGTCGCGAAATTTGTCGACATACCCGCTTCCGTCCTGCTTCGCCGAGATCAGCCCTCCTAGCTCCACCAAGGGCAACGGAAACTGCTTCTTATCCAGCAGATTCGTCAGCGTATCCCAGCGCGATGGCGCATAGCCGATGCCGAACGCTTCGATCAGCTTATCGGTCATCCCCCGGGCGTGCAAATACTGCTTCGCTTCTTTGCCCTGCTCGGTGTTGTGCAGAAGGTATTCGTACAACTTGCCGGCAAGCTCATGAGCTTCGATCAGTTTCGCCCGGTCCGCGTGCTCCTTCGTTTCGGCTTGGCCTTGCTGCGGCCCGAGTCCGATGTCGAGCTTTGCTTCATCGGCCAATTTGCGGACCGCCTGACCGAAAGACAACCCTTCGACTTCCGAAACGAACCGGATGGCGTTCCCTCCCGCCCCACAGCCGAAGCAGTGATAAATCTGCTTTTCGGGCGTGACGGTAAAGGAAGGTGTCTTCTCTGAATGAAAAGGACATAGACCTTTGAGGTAATGTCCCTGCTTCGTCAAATGAACGTGTCTTCCGACGACTTCGACAATATCGTGGGCTTTTAAGACCGCGTCGATGACTTGCTCGGGAATGCGTCCGTTACTCATCCTATCCACCTTCATTCAAATTAACACGTATAGGTATTCGCTACTCTGCCCGATTCTCCTGCAAACCCGACAAAACTTTTGTCAAAGTTTGTAGAAAGGCCTGGCGATCCTCGTCGGTAAACGCTTTGGGACCTTTCGTATGCTTGCCTCCGCGGCGCTGTTTCGCTTGCTCGTGCCTTCGTTCCAGCAAAAAATCAATCGTCCGTTCATTGTAGATCTGGCCGCGATTCGACAAAGCCAGCGCTTTTTTGCCAAGCACCAAAGCGGCCAGTCCGAAATCCTGCGTGACCAGCACATCTCCGGGCGCGATGCAATTGACGATATACAGATCTACCGACTGATCCGACCGGTCTACTTGAACGATATCGACGCCGATCATCGGCTGCAGCCGATGATCGAACGAGGCGACCATCAGCACCGGGATTCCGAAATGTAAGGCCGTTTGCGCAATTTCCGTCTTCACCGGGCATGCGTCGGCATCTACTACAATTTTATATGTCATAATTCCCCACCGACTGTGAAATTCAAGACTGAAAGCATTACCGTAATATTATATACGATGAAAGGATAAAAAATCCTGCTTCCTTCTCTCAATATAGACCGCTATCGCGAACGGTACATATCGATGATGATGCTGGCCGTTTCTTCGACAGCCTTGTTCGAAACGTCGATCACCGTACAGCCGATTTTTTTCATAATCTTATCCGCGTACTCCAATTCCACGTGAATCCGCTCCGTGTTTGCGTAAGTAGCATTGCCCGGCAGGCCCAGCGTCTTAAGCCGTTCGGTACGGATGATATTCAGCTTGACCGGGTCGATCCGCAGACCGACGATCTTCTTCCCGGAAACCGTAAACAGCTGCTCGGGAGGCTGAATTTCCGGGACAAGCGGCACGTTGGCCACCTTGAATTTCTTGTGTGCAAGATACATGGACAGCGGGGTCTTCGACGTGCGGGATACCCCGACAAGCACGATGTCCGCCTGCAAAATCCCGTTAAAATCCCGGCCGTCGTCATACTTGACGGCAAACTCGACCGCTTCCACTTTCTTGAAATAATCTTCGTCCAGCTTGTGAATCATGCCCGGCTGATGCCTTGCCTCCTGATGCAGCGTTTGCTCCAGTGTCCGTATGATCGGACCGAGCAGATCAATGTAAGGAATCCTGTAGCGCTCCGCCTGTTCGATCAAATAATCCCGCAGCTCGGGAATGACGAGCGTAAAAACGATCGCGCCGCTGCGCTCAATCACCGTCCGGATCATCCGGTCGATATCCGACGGATCAGTCAGGAAAGGCATTCGGCGAATATCCACCTGCTGGGGATGAAACTGCACGGCCGCCGCCCGAACTACCGCTTCTCCCGTTTCCCCCGCTGAATCCGATGCTACAAACACTACCGGCTTAACAGTCCGTTCCATGCGAACCCGCCTTTCGTCCTGGCTTTTTTTACAGAGATGAGCTATGCTGCTGTTCCCTGGTTTCAGTACAATCTGCGCACAAATTTCGCAGCTTCGTGTGCATTTGCGACCGTACCGGTTCCTCGGCACGTCAGATTTTGGCCGAAGTCCCTTTTGTCAGACTGCGACAAAGGCCGATCCATTAGGAAAAGATCGGCCTTTCAATTACTCTACGTTGCAGTAGGAAAAATGTTTCAATACTTTGGTTAAACGCTCCGCTCCAGAAAAAGAGCTTCTCTTCCCGGACAGCAAAAACCCCCGCTGACAAAGTCATGCTCAGACTTCGTTAACAAGAGGTTTTCTAGCGGGTATATCATATTATAATAGCATTCGTGCATTCGGGTAAAAACATGTCAATTTTTTAGCTACACTCCGTATTTGTCCATTTGATCCAAAAAATCTCGCGATTTCAGCTTCAGTCCGACATGCGTATCGAAGTAGGCCCGTAGAATCGTCTTTAGCAGCTGTTTCGTCTGCGGCTTCACATCGATTTGACCGAGCCGGCGCACATCCATTGGAATGAACAACCGCAGCAGCTTGTATACCCCGGGCGTCAGCGGCATCGCCTGCGGGTCTCGCAGCTTGCAGCGCTCGCACAGCATTCCGCCCATGCCGACGCTTATGGCAAACGGTTCCGCCTTCTCGCGGCAAACGACACATTGCTCCAGCTCGGGCGTATATCCGGCCAGGACGAACATTTTCATTTCGTACAGGTGGTCGATAATCTGCAGATCCTTGTCTTCCTGGACCGCTTGCAGACTGGCTTTCAGCTGATCGTATAAAAAAGGCTGTCCCTCTTGATCGCCCAACATCCGGTCGGTCAGCTCCGACAAATAGGAAGCATGGGCAGCCTTGTGCAAATCTTCCCTTATTTTATGAAAAGGCTCGATAATTTCCGCATGATTCAGCGTGCCGAGCTGCCCGGATTTGAAAAACAAGTAGTCTCCGCACGTAAACAGTTGGGCGGAAGATCCGTAGCGGCTCTTCACTTTTTTGGCGCCCCGGGCCACGACGCTCAGCTTTCCGTGTTCCCGGGTAAACAGCGTAATAATTTTGTTGCCTTCCCCGTAGTCCATGCTTCGGATGACGATACCTTGAACTCTGTATTGCACCTTACAGCCTCTCCCTGCGTTACCGCGCCGGTAACCTGATATTGGGCGAAACTTACTGTACCCAATCGGCGGCGTCCAAGGCGCCCTCTTCCTCCGGCTCTGCCTCGTCGCCGTCCTGGGTATTTACTTCTTTGTATAGCAGGTAAGCATCCACATCTCCGGTCATTGAAAAGTATTTCCACGAAAAGTCTTTCATGGTACATCCTCCCCTTGATGACATGACTACAACCTGTTTCTAGGATTAGGATGGATCGATCCGATGCGAAGTATGCTCTGCAAAAACTGCCATGTATTCTTTGCATAGAATGTTGATTAAACGCGGCGGAACCTGATCGAATCAGGCCGGAACGCCGGATTACTCATGCCGGAAGCCGAGATCCCGCAGAACCCGGTCCTGATTGCGCCAGTCCTTCTTCACTTTGACCCACAACTCCAGGAACGTCTTCGAACCGAGAAGCGCTTCGATATCGGCCCGTGCTTTTTGTCCGACTTCTTTCAGCAGCGCGCCCTTTTTGCCGATAATGATACCCTTCTGCGAGTCGCGTTCGACGTAAATGACAGCCGAGATATGAACAACACCATTGGCCTCCACGCGCATGTCTTCGATGGCAACCGCGATCGAGTGGGGAATTTCCTCCCGGGTCAGATGCAGGATTTTCTCGCGGATCAGCTCCGCGCACACAAATTGCTCCGGATGGTCCGTCACTTGATCCGCCGGGTAATACTGTGGTCCTTCCGGCAAAAATTTGATGACCTGCTCCAAAAGTGTATTGACGTTATTGCCGTGCATCGCCGAGATCGGCACAATTTCGGCAAACGGGTACAAATCCTTATAGGTCGTAATGACCGACAGGAGCGCTTCCGGGTGAATCTGGTCGATTTTGTTCATCACCAGAATGACCGGCGTTTTCACCTTTTTCAGCGTCTCGATAATGTACCGGTCCCCGCCGCCCAAGCCTTCTACCACATCGATCAAAAACAGGACCGCGTCGACTTCGTTAAGTGCGCCTTCAGCCGCTCTGATCATATAGTCGCCGAGCTTCGATTGCGGCTTATGAATGCCGGGCGTATCCAAAAAGACGATCTGCGTCTGGTCGGTCGTATAGACGCCGTGAATTTTGTTCCGGGTTGTCTGTGGCTTATCGGACATGATGGCGATTTTTTGTCCGATTACCTGGTTCATCAGCGTCGATTTGCCGACGTTCGGCCGTCCGATAATCGCCACAAAACCGGATTTGAATTTAGAGTCAGCCTTGCTATTCGAAGACATTAATCAATCGTTCCTCCGTCCAAATCTAAAGATGTGAATGCACCGGGAAGCAGCTCGGCTACGGTCGTCTCGCTGATATCCCCTTTCAGATTAGCCATATATACCGGCATATCCGGCGGACACAGCTCGACCAGCACCTGCCGGCATACGCCGCAAGGCGAAATCGGCTGAAGCGTATCCCCGATAACCGCCATGGCCCGGAACGACTTCGCCTGTTCGCCATCCGCGATCGCGCGGAATAACGCCGTGCGTTCGGCGCAGTTCGTCGGCCCGTAGGCGGCGTTTTCCACGTTGCAGCCGAGATGAACCCGCCCTTTGGAATCCAGCAAAGCGCTGCCGACTTTGAAATGGGAATAAGGTGTATATGCTTGCTCTCTCACCGTTCTGGCTAATGCGATCAATTCCGTTTTTTCCAAGAGAAGCTCCCCTTTCGCAACCTACATGGAATATAAATAATAAGCTAGCACCGTAATGAATCCGCCAAGCAGCGCACCGAGCAGCAGCGAGCCGAAAGGCCGCTTGCGATTGTCGTGAAGCGCCAGCAGCAGTACCGTAGCCAACAAAAAGCCCAGCAATGCGACAAGCGTATCTTGAACCCGGCAGGCGATCAGAGCGGCGACCGCAAAAGCGACGGCCGTCAGCAGACTCGGCCTCACCCCATTTCCTTTGGAGGAAAAGCGGGCCTGCACCGCAATCACTGTCAGGATGACCAAGCAAAGTAAAATCCATACCGCTCCCGCGGTGATGGGGTAACCTCCCGCCCGGCCGGTTTGAATAAGCCGTTCGATCGGATCGAAGAATACGATCATTCCCGTTACGGCGGCAAAAGCTGCCGTGACCAGTACGGAAGCGGCGGCCACGTCCTTGGCAATCTTCGCCAACGGATGCAGGTCCGGCATCGCCAGATCGACCGTTTTTTCCACAGCGGTGTTGATCAATTCCGTGACGATCATAAGCGTCACAGCGAGCAAAATAAATAAAATATCTGTCTTCGGCAAGCCGAAGAACAAGGCAAGCGCCAGGATGACCAACGCGGCGAAAAAATGAAATTTCATGTTCCGCTGGGTCGCGAGGGCGTATTTGACGCCTTCGTAAGCATACCGAAAGCTGCGCTGCCATTTGACCGGCTGCTTCACCGCGTCAATCCCGCCTGCTGTAAAATTTGCTCCTGCTTGCCGAACATGACCTTCTCTTCTTCCTCGTCCTGATGATCGTAACCGATCAAATGCAGAAAGCCGTGAACGAACAGAAACCCAAGCTCCCGCTCGACGGAATGGCCGTATTCGTCCGCCTGGGCAATCGCCCGCGGCACCGAAATGATAATATCGCCGAGCGGCTCTTCATATCCGTCGTCGCCATCATCGTCCTCCGCCGTCCCGGACTTTTCTCCGCCCGTCTCGTCCTCGTACTCCACTTCCTCGAAGCCGTCGTCGCCATAAATGATCTCGATCTCGTCTTCGCCCATTTCCCGCATGGCGAACGAAAGCACGTCCGTCGGCTTATCCAGTCCCCGATACTGCTTGTTAAGCTCTTGAATGGCCGCGTCATCGACGAACGTCAACGCCACTTCGCCATCCGGCACCTCTTCCTGCTTGCCGGCAAGGCGAAGGAGCGTTTCCAGCCTCTCGATGAGAGCCGGCGTTATCTCGTAAGCGGTTTGATCGCTGTTCCATGAAAGCTTCAGGCTCATGGCTTCACCTCTTTCTTCGTTTCGGACATCTTCGCTTCGAGCTTCGTTTTCCCCTGCTTCTCCGCCGTCTTAGACTCCGGCATATCCGCGGGATATTCGATTCGCGAGTGGAAAATGCCAAGCAGCGTTTCGTTCAAAATCTTAACGATCTGATCCAGTTCCTTGATGGTCAGATCGCATTCGTTAAACTGGCCGTCGTCAAGCCGGTTTTTAATAATTTTGCGCACCATCGAGTCGATCTGTTCGACGGTCGGATTGCGCAGGGAGCGGACGGCCGCCTCAACGCAATCGGCGATGCCGACAATCGCCGCTTCCTTCGTCTGGGCCTTCGGACCGGGATAACGGTACTCCGTCTCCTCCGGCGGCTTCTCCTGACGTTCTTCGGCGAGCTTTTTCGCTTTATGATAAAAAAATTGCAGCAAGGTCGTGCCATGGTGCTGTTCCGCAATATCGCGGATCGGCTTCGGAATGTTATGATCCTTCAACATTTCGACGCCGTCGCGCGCATGGGCCACAATGATCGATTTGCTCAGCGCCGGCTCGATTTTATCGTGCGGGTTTTCCGAATGTGACTGATTCTCGATAAAATAAATCGGCCGCTTCGTCTTCCCAATATCGTGATAATAGGCCCCGACCCGACAGAGCAATCCGTCGGCGCCAATCGCGCCGGCCGCAGCTTCCGACAAGTTGCCGACCATGATGCTGTGATGGTAGGTCCCAGGAGTCTCGGTCAGCAGCTTGCGCAGCAGCGGATGGTTCGGGTTGGAAAGCTCCACCAGCTTGAGCGGCGACAAAATGCCGAAGGCGACTTCGAAAAACGGCAGCAGGCCCATAACGAACACGACGGTTAGCAGTCCGCTCCCCAAGGCGAACGAAGCGGCAAACAGCACGTTCTTTCTCGTTTCGTGATCTTCGAGCAGCAGCAGCGCGGATACGAGCGCCACAGCGAACAGCGATACCATCATTCCCGCTTTCAGGATCGAGGAGCGCTGACTTGCCCGCTGGATCGAGAAAATCGCCGCAAATGAGCTGGTCAGCGTCAGCAGGCCGTATTTAAATTCGAACGACTGCAGATGATCCGAGTTAAAAATGACGCTGGAAATGACGCTCAAAACGACCGCGGTCACAAAAGCAAGATGCGAATTGAGCAAAATCGTCACCATCATGGCCGCCATCGCCGTCGGGGCCAAGTAGCCGATATACGGGTAATCCAAATTTTGCAGCAGCGAGAACAGCTTCATCCCGGCAATCGTTAAGACGACAATTAGCACGTACATGAACAACTGAACGTTATTCTGATTGATCGGGAGCGAGCTTTGTCTGACATACATATACAAAAACAGGCAGCACAAGACGATGAATAAAAAGAGTCCGAGATTCGGCCAATAGCTGGCTTCGTCTTTCAGCAAATCGAGCGAAGCCAAACGTTGATACAGTTCTTCCGTTACTTTTTCGCCCTTGGGAACCAGCACTTCATTTTTGTTGATCATCACTTGCTTGACATTGTCGCGCGCATGTCCTTTGGCTTCCTCGGTTCCCTTTTGGTCGTAAAATTTGTTCGGCGAAAGCGCCGCCCGCACGAGTTCCTGAACCAGCTCACGCGCATTGTTCTTGGTCAGCGTCGAAGAATTCACCAATTCCGGTACCTTGACTCTGGCCGTCTGCGCATCCGTAATCTGGTCGCTCATCAACTTGACGACGATCTCTTTCGCCACAGGTTCCATGGCGGTCAGATCTTCTTTGGCGAGCCGTGGAATTTTGTAGAACGATTCCTCCGGAATCCGGTACTGCTGCTCGCGGATGCTTTTGCGCATTTCCGCCAGCAACAGGTCATTGTATTGAGCGCTATCCGTGAAGCTCTTGGTCTGGCGGTCCAAATGGTCCTGAATGATCGTCGGAATGACCGTTTTGTAAATATTGACCTTGTCCGCGACGGAAACCTCAGCATCGCTGTTGATCTGCTGCAGCTTCTCAAAAATCGCCTCGATCGCCGCTTCGTTGCGCAGCGAGGCAATCTTATACACCGGCTGCACTCGTGCGGCCGCTTCTTCCTTCGCTTTTTCCGTTGCTACTTCGTTCGCAATCGCCCTGGGGGCCAGAATATCCTTCTCCGTAACGCTTCCCAACTGAATGTCGTACGTCTGCGGCACAATCCGGTGCAGCAGAGCGACGTAAAACACGACGGCAAGCGCTAAAAACAGAAGAAAGCGCACGATGGCGCTGTATCTCCAGCCGGCAAGCCGGTATTGAAATTTGCCTTGAATGGAAACGCGGTTGTTCATGACGAAAGGTCAGCCCTTCCTCAGCCTTCTTTGTCCTCATTATAGGCTATGATGATTTTTTGCACCAATGAATGTCTGACAACGTCCTGCTCGGCAAACTGGATAAACCCAAGCTCTTCAATGTTCGCAAGGATGCGCTGCGCCTCCACCAGCCCCGACGATTTGCCCCGCGGGAGGTCGATCTGCGTCACGTCGCCGGTGATGACCATCTTCGATCCGAATCCGAGGCGCGTCAAAAACATCTTCATCTGCTCCGGCGTCGTATTTTGCGCTTCGTCCAAAATAATGAACGAATCGTCGAGCGTCCGGCCGCGCATATAGGCGAGCGGAGCAATCTCGATGAGGCCGCGCTCCAGCGATTTGAGCACCTGCTCCGGCCCGAGCACGTCGTTAAGAGCATCATACAATGGACGCAAATAGGGGTCAACCTTTTCCTGCAGGTCGCCGGGCAAAAAGCCGAGGCTCTCGCCCGCTTCGACCGCGGGTCTCGTCAGTACGATCCGCTTCACTTTGCCTTCCTTGAGCGCGGAGACGGCGAGCACGACGGCGATGTACGTTTTGCCCGTGCCGGCCGGTCCGATCCCGAAGACGATATCTTTTTTCTTAATTTCGTTGACATACTGCTTCTGCCCGATCGTCTTAATGCGGATCGGCTTGCCCTTGTGGGTAAGGGCGATTTCGCCTTTAAACAAATCGAGCAGCTGATCGGCCTTCATTTCTTTGGCCAGGTCGATCGCGTAATGAATATCCCGCTCCGTCAGCGCGTATTGGTTGCGGACCAGTTCCAGCAGCACGGTGAACAGCTGCTCAAGGCGCGCCGTATCGGCCGCTTGGCCTTGGATGACGATCTCTTCCTCGCGGGTAAAGATGGCGGCCTGCGTATGCTGCTCGATCAGGTGCAGGAATTTGTCCTGCGGCCCGAAGAGCGCGAGGGCTTCGGCCGTATTTTTGAGTGTGACTTTTGCGGTGGTCTGTTGATCCATGTACAGGGCTTAATCTCTCCTCCGGGTTTTCGGCGGGAAGGCGGTTCATTCACCCAAGTGGCGCGGTGCTGCGAGCAAGACATTGCTGCCTCCGGCCGCTCTTGAATTCGGATTCTATGAATATATAAATGATCGGGGAGAATCCGAATTCAAAGGCGGAACGTAAACTCCAAGTTTTCCGTAAGGAAAACTGCTTCGAAAGCATACTCTACGGCAGCAATGTGCAGCTCTCCGCCCGCACTGAGTTGATGAATAAAAAACCTTCCGGCCGTAAACCGCTCCGTCAGTAGTCTTTATGGGACGATCGGTTGTTCGGTTGCGATCGGTTCTTCCACTTCCAAAAGTACTTCCATATAAACTTTACCATTCTCCGCCTTTTCATGCAAAATTTTTTCCGAAACGACACGCGAATCGCTGCCCAACGCCGACAAAATTTGCGCTTTGGCCTGCTCGATGCCAAGCTCCGAAGCTTCCTTCGGGTCAACCGTCTGCTCGACGATCTGCACCTCCAGCAGCTTTTCGCTGAGCCATCCGATCGGGACCGTGTAGCCACGCCAGCTGAGCGTTTTCCGTTCGGAGACCGTTTCGTATTGCTCGAACGGAATTTTCCCGTAGCCGCTTAGCTGAAGGCCGCGGCTGCCCAGGACGAGGTACGAGCGGTTTTTCGTTTCGCCGGTGTAGGTCTTGTACTGGAGCGTAAGCGGCACTTCGACGGTCGGCTTGTACCACACAATTCCCTTAACCTTCCCCGCGGCGACAACACTCTGCTGGTTCGCCTCGACGCCGATGATGCCGGATATCAGGATGTCTCCTTTGCGCACATACGTATTCGGCTTAACAAGCGGCCTGCCCTTCTCTGCGAAAATTTCCGTGACCAATGCGCTCTTGGAAGCGACCAGATGCCTCGGGCTAAGGAGCGGCGGTGTGTCGGGCACGGTCGATTCGACGACCTTAATAATCACATGCGTCCCGCTTACCTCCACACCGGCCCATGCGGTGCCTGGCAGCTCCCGTTGCAGCGCGCGGGACAGCTCGGCCGGGTCTTTCAAGCGGAATTTCCACTGCAGCTTGTAAATGCCTTGCTGCTTCGCAGCTTGCAGTATCTGCTCCTGGCTCAGCTTCTCGTTGCCTTCTACGCGAACATGCCATACGAGCGAGGACAGCACATAGATTCCGATAACAAAAGCAAGCACGCCCAGAGCAAAAAATTTGCGTTTCTCCAGCTTGTCTAACCAAAAAGGAAATCCCTGTTTCTGGCGAATCCGGGTGCGGGAGCCTGTCTCCTTCAATAGCGGGCGAAGCCGGAAAAAGTCGCGGATCGTGATCGACAGCTCGGCTTTATTTTCCGCCGTATACTGGATGTCCCAGATAGCCATCTGCCGCTCCGTCATACGGTTCAGCAGCTTTTCGAGCTGCCCGCCTTTTACTTCGACCCGAACAAAGCCTCGCAGGCGTTGGATATACGAAGATTTCACGATCGACTTCTCCTTTCCGGGCTACGGAATATATTTGATATCGCGGATCATGCCTTCGATGAACACTTCTTCCGTCAAAATGGCGCGGATGACAAGCTCCGAGCCGTACACCTCAACCCGCCCCGTCGTCAGCGCCAGCTTGAGCACCTCGTTGGAAAAATGCAATACGCCACGGTGATTTTCGATATAAAGCTGCCGGTTTCCGATCATGGTTATCCGGGGCAAGTCCATCACGACATCCTGCGGCAGGTCGAGTAATTTGGCGGTCAATTGATTGAATCGGCGGGTCAGCTTTCGCATAGGCAACCTCCTCCGCAGTCCCAAAAGCATAACACGGCTATTTACACCTTATGCCGGGAATTGGAAAATATGACCTGGAACGCGGCAGAGCTCCTCTCGTGCCACAACAAAAAGCGCCTTCCCCCCAATCCCGGAAACCGGGACCGAAAGGAAGACGCTTCGTATGAACGATTAACGCCGGAAGGGGCGTTTGGCCCGCGGAGGGCCGAGAATCTCGGCCCACAGCACACCGCGCGCCGCATCCTGCGGCGTCAGGCCGCCGAAGGCAGCGGCTGTGCTTTCGCCCGAGCCCCTTGGCTTGGCGAAAGGAAACGCTGCAGCGGCCGCAGATGGCTGCCCAGACGCCGGTGAAGCCGCAGCGACATCCTCGGGTAGAGGCGCCAGCTGCGACCGGCGGGGCTCCATTTCGGCAAGCTGCGGACGGACGCCGCCTGGAGCAGCCGGACGCGCTTGGACCGGCTGTGCCTTAGGCATCGGCTTCGCCGAGCCTGGCCAGCCGGAGCCGTCGCCACCGAAGGGCGGCATGCTGTCTTTCGGCGTTCTTCTCTGCGGCTGCGGAACGCCTTGCCCGCCCTTGCCGCCGGTCTTTAATTTTTTCACGATGCTGCTTAACACGATATACAAAATAACGACGACAAACCAGTTGCTCAATATCAGATCCAAGATGGTACGCATCGGTTATCCCGCCTTTCCGCCTGGCTGGAGGCTATCAGGCATTGTCGTCGTCTTTGCCCGGCTCGTTCATTTTGCCAAGGCTGGAGCGCATTTGCGTGTCCGCGTCGATGTTCTTAAGGTTCATGTAATCCATCACGCCGAGCTTGCCTTCACGCAGCGCTTCCGCCATCGCGAGCGGCACTTCGGATTCGGCTTCCACAACCTTCGCTTTCATCTCCACGACCTTCGCCTTCATCTCCTGCTCTTGGGCAACGGCCATTGCGCGGCGCTCTTCCGCTTTCGCCTGTGCAATCCGCTTGTCGGCTTCCGCTTGCTCCGTTTGCAGGTGCGCCCCGATGTTTTTGCCTACGTCCACATCGGCAATATCGATGGACAAAATCTCAAACGCCGTACCGGCATCAAGCCCTTTGCCCAGTACCGTGCGGGAAATCATATCCGGGTTTTCAAGCACGTCCTTGTGCGAGCTGCTGGAACCTACCGTGGTGACAATCCCTTCGCCGACACGGGCGATGATCGTTTCTTCCCCTGCGCCCCCGACCAGGCGGTCGAGGTTGGTGCGTACCGTCACCCGTGCGATAACCCTCACTTCGATCCCGTCTTTGGCGACGGCGGAGACGACCGGCGTTTCGATCACTCGCGGGTTGACGCTCATCTGTACAGCCTGAAGCACGTCGCGGCCGGCCAGATCGATCGCCGCCGCACGCTCGAATTCCAAGTGAATGTTGGCGCGGTGCGCCGCGATCAACGCATTGACTACCCGATCGACGTTACCGCCGGCTAAGAAGTGGCTTTCCAGCTGGTTAATGGTTAAATCCAGTCCTGCCTTGGTCGCTTTGATCATTGGATTGACGATCCGGCTCGGAATGACCCGGCGCAGCCTCATCGCCACGAGCGTAATGATGCCGACCCGCACCCCGGACGCCAGCGCGGAAATCCACAGCATGACCGGGACAAACGTAAAAAATATGGACAGCGCGATAATAACGACGGCTGCCAGCAAGAAAATTGAAATAAGGGATGTATCCATCGTACAAATTCCTCCTTTGTTGTAAGTCCATCGACGTACCGGCAAGGCGTGTTCAGCCTAGTCCTTGACTTCCTGTACGACGACCCGGACGCCTTCAACATGCGTAACCTTGACTGTTTTGCCGGATTCGACAAAATCCCCCACTGTGACGACATCGACGCGCTCGTCGCCGAACAGCGCGGTCCCGGCCGGTCGGAGCGGCGTCACCGCCTTGCCTGACTGGCCAAGCAGATCGCTGCGGGACGACGCGGAAACGTAGCCTTTGTCTTCGGTCAGCTTTTCCCGCAATATAAACCGGTTCCAGACGCCGCGATGCTTAAAATATTTCACGACAATGGCGACGACGACGACCGCAACGACGAAAGCAATACCCAGGTTCATCGCGGCCGCTTTCGTGCTGTAAGCGGCAAGCACGACGCCGCTGATCAAGCAGGCAGCGCCGAGAAAACCCAAAATCCCGAAGCTCGATACGAACACCTCGATCAACAGCAGCAGGATGCCGGCGATAAACAGAGTAATCTCCTCGAACCCGGCGAATCCGGCGATATAATGTCCGAAAAAGTATAGACCGAAGCCAAGTACGCCGATGATTCCGGGAAGACCGAAGCCCGGGACGAACAATTCGATCGCGATGCCGGCGATCCCGATGATCAGCAGCAGCGTCGATACCCAAGGCTGGGTCACGTACCGTGCGAACGATTCAGCCAGACTCGGTTTCAGCGCGACGAGCGGATGCTCTTCCCCGCCGATGAACTGCACGACCTCCTGCAGGCTGGCGGCCACTTTCTCCGCATAGCCCACCTTAAGCGCTTCCTCCGCGGTTAGCGTCAGGATTTCGCCCTTAGGCAACGTTCGGCCAATCTCGGGCATGGACACGCCGACGTTTTTGTCGACCATCGCTTCGGCGATTTGCGTCTTCCGTCCGCGCAGTTCCGCGGCGGCTTTCATCTGGCCGGACCAATACGATACTACTTTGACGCTTTCGATTTCATTCCCGGCCCCGTCCACAACGGCTGCCGCGCCGAGCGAGCTTCCCGGCTCCATGGCGATTTTGCCGGCATTCAGCGCAATGTAGCTGCCTGCCGAGATGGCTTTGCCGTGCACGTAAGCAATCGTCGGAACCGGGCTGTTTTTGATCAGTTGACCGATTTCCTGCGCCGAATCGACGCGGCCGCCAAGCGTATCGACGTCCAGCACGATGTAATAGGCGCCCATCGATTGCGCTTCCTCCAGTGCCCGCTGCAAAAAGGTCTGCAGCCCGTTCTCCACCGTTTGATGCACCGGAATCACGACGACCGGGGCAGCTTTCGGCGGCGAGGACGACGATTCGGCGCTTGCGGGTTCCGCAGGCAGAAATCCGGTTAGAGCGGACAGCAGAAGCGCCATTGCGAGAAAAAAGACAAGCGGAAGCCGAAAAAGCAGCGCTAAGCGCTTATTCCCGAGTGAATCCACAAGATGACCTCCTTTTCGCACGTTTTGCAATGCTTTCAAGTGGTACTACGCAATAACGGCAAGTTTGATTCACAACACTGCAAAACAAAAAACAAAAAAGAAAAACACTCCTACTATTCGGAGTGTTTCCCGCTGTTGTTTAAGACAATAACTGTTGGACGAACTGATTGACGACTTTGCCGTCTGCTCGTCCTTTAACCTTTGGCATCAATGCGCCCATAACTTTGCCCATGTCCGCTTTGGAAGAAGCTCCCACTTCTTGGATGGTCTGCTGTACAATGGCTTTTACTTCTTCATCGGTGAATTGCTGCGGCATGTACTCCATCAGTATGGCGACTTCGGCCTTCAGGTTTTCCGCCAAATCGTCACGACCGGCCTTTTCAAATTCTTGGAGGGAATCTTTGCGCTGTTTGATCTCGCGATTCAAGACGTCAAGTACTTCTTGTTCATCTAAGGTTTTACGCTGATCTATCTCAAGATTTTTGATAGCTGCACGAACCATACGGATTACGGAGAGTTTGAACTTGTCTTGACTCTTCATCGCAAGCTTCATGTCATCGTTTAGTCTGTCGCTTAAGCTCATCGATTAAGCCTCCTAGAACTTTCTCTTGCGAGCAGCCTCTGACTTCTTCTTGCGTTTCACGCTTGGCTTCTCATAATGCTTGCGTTTTTTGACCTCCGCCAAAACGCCATCTTTGGCGATGGAACGCTTAAAGCGACGAAGTGCAGCATCTATAGTTTCGTTCTTGCGAACTCGAGTTTCTGACACCAGTTTTCCCTCCCTCCGAACAGACCGTCCAAGACGAAAAAAGACATTCATCAAATTTCATTATAGGTGATAAGGAAACTGGGTGTCAACCTATCCGGAACAAAACTTCAAAAATGAGCCGCACCGGGTTTAGCGGGCATTGAGCGGCCCCAGTTTTTCTCCGCCAAGCAGGTGATAATGAATATGGAATACCTCCTGCCCGCTGTGCTTGCCGCAGTTGTTGATCAGACGGTAGCCGGATTCGGCAACGCCCTGTTCTTTGGCGATTTGCTGCGCCGCGCTGTGGATTTCTCCAAGCAGATGCCAGTCGTCCGCTCCGACGTCGTTCATCGATGCGATATGTTTTTTGGGAATGATTAAAATATGTACGGAAGCGGCCGGATGAATATCCTGAAAGGCAACGACATGCTCGTTCTCGAACACTTTTTTCGAAGGGATCGACCCTTCGACGATTTTGCAAAAAATGCAGTCCACGTTCTCCCCTCCTTCCACTATCAGGTTCAGGCTTGTCTCCTTCCACTATACCCGAAAACTTGGCAAAAAGAAAACTCATCGCGGCAAAAAGACAAGGACACGATTTTTTTTGCGCGGCACTGTCTACCGTAATCTGATCGTTCTCAAAAAGTGATCTATTTTAACGAAAATAAGCATCGATTCAGGACCGAAAACAGGGATTCATTTATAGACTATCGGTCTAATATTATCTATAATACTAATCGGAACGATTCAATTCTTGGCAAACAGTGCTAACCAAAGGGGGATTAAGGGTGGACCGGTTCATGAGAGCGTCGACGCGAAAAAAACGCGACTACCTGATGGATGTTGCCCTGAAGCTGTTTGTGGAACGCGGATACGAGCATGTGTCCGTAGACGATATCATCGCCGCGACGCGGACGTCCAAAGGAACGTTCTACCATTATTTTGAAGGCAAAGACGAAATACTACGAGAGATCCCGAGAAAACAGATGGAGCTTATTCAAGCCTGGTGCAGCCGCACGCCTTCGCAGGTGCGGTCACTGGAAAGCCACGTCAACCGGCTGATGCTGGATTTGACCGAAGCGCTGGGCTCCTCCAGGCGGCTGATCCGCAGTTGGATCGCCCTTTCGATGCAAAACGAAGGCCTGAAGGCGGCTATGGAAGAGCTGAAACGAACGCTGTACGAAAGCTTGATGCGCTGGCTGCCCGAGCCGGGCAAAGCCAAAATGCTGACCACCGCTTATTTCGGCACGGTCATGCTGTGGTGCGCGATCGAAGAAGAGACGGATTTGACCGAGCGGATGCGGGAGCAGCTCGCTTGGGTTTGGACAGGGCTTCGCCATGACAAGGAAGCGGAACCGATTCTACTGGAAGCAGAACGGAAAGGAGAACACAACATGAAGGTTGCTATCATCGGAGGGGGGCTTGCGGGGTTGACCGCAGCCGCTTATTTATCGGAGCATCAAGGAATCGAAGGCGTCCTGTTTGAGCGCAGTCCGCAGTTGGGCGGACGGGCGTTTACTTACGAAAAAGCAGGCTTTACGCTGAATTACGGCGCGCACGCGATTTATGGCATCGACCGTCATACCATCGGCGATATGGAGCGCGAGCTGGGACTATCGTTCAGCTCGAAGCAGGTGGATAAACGGCGGGTCATGTATTACAAGAACGACCAGTTGACGCCGGCCCCGCTCGACTTCGTCAACCTGATGCGGACGGAGCTGCTGAACCCGTTCCAAAAGATGCGCTTCGTCGGGGAAATTACGGCGATCATCGCCAACATTCACAACGTGCGCAATTACAATACGCTGGGCGATTATTTGGCACAGTCGGACGCGGACGAAGACGTGAAGGAGCTGTGGGAGCATCTTGTCTGTTCGAACTTCTTCATCACGCCGGAAGAGGCGCGGAAGGTTTCGGGCGCGGTGATCAGCGACTACTACCAAAACCTCTTTTTGTCGGGCCGCCCGGTCAACTATGTGCTCGGCAGCTGGGCCGTCATTACGAACCAGCTCAAGCAAAAAATCGACCTGACCTCCCGCTGGGAAATCGCGCTGCGCGAAGGCGTAGACGGCATCCGTTACGCAGACCGCAAGTTTTGGCTGCAGACGAAAACCCGCGAGCTCGACTTCGATCGCGTCATCTTCGCCATGCCGGTACAGCAGGTGTGCAAGCTGCTCAAAGATACGCCGTGGGAGCCGTTCATGGCCCCTTACGAGGACAATACGTCGACAGAGGTCATGGTTTACGACATCGGCCTGAATCGTGTAGTAGCCCGCCCGTTCAGCTACATCAGCGACATGGACAACAAGCTGTTCATCAGCGACGTCTCGGCGACCGACCATACGCTCGTTCCAGAAGGCGGACAGCTGCTGCAAGGCATCGCGTACCTGAACGACAACTTCGAGGGCGAGGACGAACGTAAGTCGTATCTGGATAAAAAGACCGAGCAGATGGAAGCCTTGTTCGATCAGCACTATCCGGGCTGGCGCGAAGCGACGGAAGTGAAGCGAGTTTCGAAAAAAGCGATGGTGTCGAGCGTCAAAAATATCGCGAGCAACCGGCTATTGCCGAACCGGATCGAGAACGTGCCGTTCTACTTCTGTGGCGACGGCTGTCAAGGCAAAGGCGAGCTTGCGGAACGCGCCTTCTCCAGCGCGCGGCTGGCGGCCAAGGCGATCTTGGAGGAAGCTCCGCAGCTTCAAAAAGCATAATCCACATATATACGTGGCGAAATATAAAGCTCGAATGGGCTCGGTTCTGTGAAAGGCGGAACCGGCCGTTCGAGCTTTTTGGCAATTCAATCGTTATGTCAGATCGTTCCAAAGCTTGGTTAGCTGCTGCACCAAAAAGCCAAACCATGCGCCGACCGCCTGAAGCGGCCCCGGTTTGATATCGGACGGCGGCTTACGCTCCGTTGGGAGCGCAGTGACGATGGACGAGGACGTCACCGCGGGAAGCGAAACCAGGGGCCGCTTTTCTGTCCTTGGCGATTATAGACTGCGAGTTCAAGAACCGAGCCTTCCGGGATCGCCCCGGCCACCAGATCGACTCCAAATGGCGGAGCTGTCTGCGTCGCAAGCTAGGTTCCGTAACGCCGCGCTGTTTAGCTATGACGGCTCGCGCAGAAGTATGCTACATCGTCTCCAGCGTCACTCGACTGCCTCGTCCGTTCGGCTCGGCGGGGTGAACGACCAGCCTGCGCGGCAGCCGCGCTCGCAGCTCCGGCACGTGGCTGATGACGCCGACGGTCAGCTTGTCCAAATGCAGCTTTTCCAGCGCCGTGATGACCGTGTCGAGCAGCTCTTGGTCCAGCGTGCCGAACCCTTCGTCCAGGAAGAAAAATTCGAGCGGATGCTCCCCTTTCAGCTGGATTTGCGTCGAAAGGGCGAGCGATAGTGACAGCGAGGTCAGGAACGTTTCGCCGCCGGACAAGGTGGTGACCGGCCGCCTCACGCCGCCATTCGCGTCGTCGCGGATGACGAAGCCGCCGCCGGAGTCGACCTCGATCGCATACTTTTGCCGTGTCAGTTGACCGAGCCGTTCCGATGCCGCGCGGCTGACATGCATGAGCTGCTCCTCCGCCAAAAATTCGACGAAGGCATTGCCTCGCAGCACGCTTTGCAATTTGCCGAGCAGGGACAGCTCCTGCTGGCTTTTCTCCCGCTCCGCTTCCAGTTCGCTCCATCGGGCATGCTTCGCCTGCAGCTCCTCGTGGTCGCGCTCCGCCTTGGCCGTCGTCTGCACCGCTGCCTCGTCCTCGGCCTTGCACCGGGCCAGCTCTTCCTCCAGCGCCGTCCACTCTTCTTCGGTGACCTGCCGTCCCGCCAGCTCGGCGTCAAGCTCCGCTTGCCGCGCGGTGAGCTGGTGCTCCTGCTTGCCGTGGGCTTCCACCTCGGCAGCCCATGCCTGCTGCTGCTCAGGTTCAACCAGCGCTTGCGTCACTTCGTCTGCCGTCGCAAAGCCTTCCGCGGACGCTTGCTGCGTCCATTCCGCTTCCGCTTCTTCGCAGGCGAGCCGCGCCGATTCAGCCGCTTGCCGCGCCGCAGCTTCCGTCTTCGCTTCGGCCTGCTGGCGTGCCTGCGCGTCTTCGAGCAGTTGGACAGACCGCTGCGCTTCGGTGCGCAGCTTGTGCAGCTCCGCCTGTGCCTTGGCAGCCAAAGCGGAAGCGTCTTCGTCGCCTACCCAAGCCCGCAGCCGCTCCGCCTGCTGTCCCGTCTGCTGCTCAAGCGCTTGCCGTTCCGCCGCTAACCGGACGGATTCTTTCTCGGCCTCGCTCAGCTCCTGCTGGAGCTGCTCCATCCGGTTCCGCTTCTCGTCCAAAAACTCCACACTTTTGTCCAAGCGGCCCCGCAGCTCCTCCGCCAGTTGATCCTGACGCTTCAGCCGCTCCGCCAGCTCTTCCAGCTCGTCCGGCCGGAGCTCCGGAAATTTGGCCTGCCAGCCGGCACGGACGGCGTTCAGCGCTTCGCAGGTCTCGCCCGCTTTGGCCGCATGGGCGTCGAACAGCGTTTGCGCCGTTTGCTTGCGCGCTTCGCCGTCATGCCGCTGCTTGTCCAACCGGCGCTTGCTTTGCAGCAGCTCTTGAAGCTTCGCTTGCAGCCGCTGAATCTGACGGCCGACCTCCGCAGCAGATTCCGCCGCTGCCCGCAGCGTTTCCGCGATCCGTTCGCCGGCGATGTCTGGCTGCGCGTTGTCCACGGAAGATTCCGTTGCGGAAATGGCTGAGGAGACGGCCGCTTCGCCTAGCGCAGCGGGCAGCCCTTGGGGCTCTTCCTCTACCGCCTGCCGCCACTGTCTTTCCAGCGCTTGCAGCGACTGCAAATGGCCTTGGACCGCAAACCGGCTTTCGCGAGCTTCGTTTTGCTGCCGCTCCAGCATCGCCACTTCGTCTTGCGGCGCGACCGGCTTTCCGGCTCCCACGGCCTGCGGCAGCGCCGGATTCGGATGCGCCACGGAGCCGCAAACCGGACAAGCTTCGCCGTGATGCAGGTGCGCCGCCAGCGCTTCGGCCAGCGCCGACAGCTCCGCTTGCTGCTGAGCCTTGCGGCGGTGCGTCATCTCCTCCGCGATGCGGCTCTCCAGCCCAGTTAGCCGGTTTTCCGCCTCCCGCGACGCCCGATAAGCCGCGAGCAGCTCCTGCGACCATTCCGCCGCAAGCCGCTCCCATTCCCGCTGCGCCGCTTGCAGCGAAGCCTCCGCTTGACTCAGCCGCCGCAGCTCCGCCTGCAGGCGGCTCGTTTCCGCCTGCTGCTCCGCCTCCAGCTTAGCGAGCCGTTCCAACTCGCGCTTGTCCTGCAGCGACTCCTGCAGGCGCTCGCGGTGCGCGGCGGGCACCTCCGCCCGCTTCAGCTCGTCGCGCAGCTGCGCCTGCCGCTGCAGCGCCTTCTCGCGCAGCTCGCGCTCGCGCGTCTGCTCCGCGCGCAGCGCCGCCAGCTGCGCCTCGCGGCGCCCGCCTTCGGCGGCTAGCGCGGCCAGCCGCTCGCGCGCCGCGGCAAGCTCGGCCGCGAGCTGCGCGGCTTGGCGCAGCTGCTCGAGCCGCGCGGCCAGCGGCGCCTCCTGCGCGGCCAGCGCCTCGCGCGCGGCAGCGTTCGCCGCCTGCGCTGCAGCGAGCGCGCCCTGCGCGGCGCCGAGCGCCTCGGCGGCGGCGCGGGCAGCGCCGCGTTGCT
>NZ_JANAVJ010000137.1 GCF_024213375.1 Paenibacillus sp. MZ04-78.2
CATATGTCATTCCTCTTTTTGGCATCACTATACCACATTCATCCAATCTATACTATTAGAATTGAGAGACTACTAGTCCAACTACACTTTGGGCACCAGCGGGTGCAGTCCCGGTAACGGTTAATTTGGTCCAATCCTTTGTCCCATCTACAACAGGAGAATACTCTGTATTATCCCATATCCAGGCCCCTGACGCGTCTTGCCAATACATTCTCAAATGAACGCCTTTTCCCGTTATCCCCCTAGTTTTAACAAATGCTGAGAGAGTAAATGTCCTTCCCCCGATGTAAGTCCCGAAGTTGTGCCCTTCATATTGAAACTGATCGCCTGCACTAGCGCGGGTTACTTTCAAAGATTGTTTCCCATTAATTGCTGAAGCCGTATCTATTGCTGATGCTCCATCATTTCCGTTATTTATGACCCAATCTTCAATCCCTTTTTCAAAGCTGGGGTTGGCTAAATAGTTTCCCTGGGCAGATTTATACACTTTTTTAATAACTCAACTTTCGCAGATCAAAAATCGGCTTGAATCCTTGCAGCAGCAGGCATGCTAGGCCATTGGATACCTGGCT
>NZ_JANAVJ010000138.1 GCF_024213375.1 Paenibacillus sp. MZ04-78.2
TTGAGCTTTGCTTTTTTGGCTTCTGCCATGATTTTGTTGAAGTAGTTCCACTATGATGAGTTTTCAGACACGCCCTAATGGATTGAATCAAACCATCGAAGGAGTTGAAGGTTCTAGCTGACGTTTCCAGTTGGTATTTATAGCAACCTTGTCCCAGCTTTTCCACCCTCATAACACCCTTGCCGCCTGTTCCGCTATTAGGCTTGACATAAACCATGTTGTACTTGTCTAACATTGTCTTTAAAACCGACTTACTATACAACCTTGTCTCGGGAACATATCCGCGAAGCTCCTCGTTGTGAAGCAAGGATTTGCTTACATTATATTTAGTCGCATAGCCTCCCATGTACATCCACCCTTCCGGAGTTCATAACCTTAAACAGAATATGTGGCTGCAATCTTTTTGGTATTGGCTCCTGCCCGGGTCCTAAACTCAAGATAGATCATACTGTAATGTATCTGGGAGGTGACAACAATTTGTTTATACGGTAAGCGTCAAATCCTCCACACCTAGAAAAACGACGGGATTCATGAGATCATATACGTAACTGATTACGACGCG
>NZ_JANAVJ010000020.1 GCF_024213375.1 Paenibacillus sp. MZ04-78.2
GCAACCTCCCGTTCAAGATGCCTTCATTTTCTCATGAGCTTGAGGTTCTTGAAAGGTGGGGAGTATTTGACGCTCACATGGTCGGCATATTTGAATAAGCATTATAGAGGCAAATCTTTTCTTTTTTACATTTGGGGGGATTATCAGATTCCCGCTATAAGGTTGTCAATGGTTTCTTTTTATGATGGTTTAGAATTACCGTTTGGATGTATCTTGAACAAGGTAAATGAGATACATAACGTACTAATTCAATACAAAGAGAAAGCACAGTTTGATTGTATTACTATTATTGAAACGGGCAAATCAGACTTAAATGAAGACGAAACAAAAAGTGAATATATACTAACGCTATACTCAAAAATCATTAAGTGTTAGGTGCCAAAACTATCATCGAGTCAGCAAATCGGTTCGATTTTGAAGTTGATGACATTTTGGAAACGCTTGTAAAAAAACTCCCTCCTGTAAATTCTGATGTAAGTTATTTGGATGGTATGCAATTATTTCAATTTTGGTATGAGAAAGCATTATACAGCTTCAAAAAAAATCGAATTGTTGTTGGTATCGATGAGCTGCTATATGCCTTATATCTCGCGCAAGTTATGAAATATTATTTGGGTTTCGAGAAATGTATAACTTTGTTCCGGGAGCACAGAGATTACGCGACGGAGCAGCAGAAGTTAGGGTACAAACATATTGTAGAAGGAGTGTTTGATTTATGAAAAAAGCATTTCTATCTTTGACGATGGGGTTGATTTTGTTAAGTGGTATTATTCTTATTCCAACACAACCGACACCACCGACAAATATGGCAACTCTTAACGATCATGGATGGGGCGGTTAATAAAAATAATAAGAGTCCCGGCCAGTAATTTGACTGGTCAGGGACTCTTTTGATAACTCGGTCGCGGCTCGCTGCGCTGCGACTGTCAGGCGGATATCCCTGAACATCCCTTCACCTTGTGCCGGAAGGCTTCGGCCTGTTCCGCTGGCATAGGCTGGCGGGGATTTTTTTTATTTCTCCTCACCTGGGCAACTACCGTGTTCCTTTGGATATATCCCCATAGACTGATCTCATAAAGTTGATCATGCGCCCTGGGAGGAGAATGCTGTATGGAGCCAACGACCGACTTGGAAACACTCCGGATGAGATTATGGGATCGATACTTGACCTTGCAGGACAGGAACAACATTTCTTTTGATCAATATTGGTATGAATTTCTGATCAGATATTCGATAACGGATGAAGATTTGAATGGGGAAACAGCCGCGAAATGAGAACGGATGAACTAGACGATGAATTCACGTATAACTTTGCCATGGAAACCGCATCCTAACGTGTAACTTATTCTCTACAACACACAGGATGATCGCCATGGCTTTTTTGCATAATTGGATTCGAGGAAAGAAGAGCTTTACGGCGCAGGCGCAGGCGAACCACAAGCTGAATACCCCGATCAGCTCCGTATTAGCGCAAAATATAGCGGATTTGCACGAGCTGTTCAGTCAGACGCCCGATTTGGTCATACGCCATTTCGTGATCAAACAGACGGGCAGACAGGCGGCAATCGCTTATTTGGACGGGCTTACGGACAAAAATGCCCTCAACAACAACGTGCTGCGCCCGCTTCAATTCGAATCGGATGCGGACGCGCCGGGCAATTTGCCCCGGGTGAACGTCGGGAATGTCAAGACCATAAGTCTGTGGTCCGATCTCGAAATGTCCATGCTGCAGGGCGTCAGCATTTTGTTCGAGGATGGCCGCAGCGAAGCCGTCGTCTTCAACACCCAAGGATGGCCGCAGCGGGCGATCGAAGACCCGCAGCTCGAAGCATCGCTTAAGGGCGCGCATCAAGGCTTTGTCGAAACCGGCAGCCAGAATATTGCGATGATCCGCCGCTACATCCCGAACCGCGAGCTGAAAATTAAGGAGCTGACGATCGGCCGCCGGGGGAAAAACCAGATATCCATCTTATACATGGCCGATATCGTTCATCCCGAAATATTAAAAGAAATCGATGACCGCATTCGGCAGTTGGACATCGATGCCATTATTAACACAGGGGAATTGGCCGAACTGATCGAAGACAACCCATATTCGCCTTTCCCGCAGTTTATTGCCACGGAACGCCCGGATTCGGCTGCCGCCCAATTGCTGCAAGGGAGATTCGTCGTCGTTGTCGACCGTTCGCCAAGTGTATTGATCGGCCCCGCGACGTTTACATCGTTTTTTCAAAGTGTGGACGATTACAGCACACGTTGGATGGTCGCGTCCTTTACACGCTTGCTGAGGTTTGGGGGATTTGCCTTAGCCGTCTTTTTGCCGGCGCTCTATATCGCCGTCATTTCCTTTAATTACGAGGTCATTCCGCTGCAATTGTTGCTGTCGATCGGAGAATCCCGGGCGCGCGTTCCGTTTCCTCCGCTTGTCGAAGCTCTGCTTATGGAAATTACGCTGGAAATGATGCGCGAAGCGGGGGTCCGGCTTCCGGCTCCCGTCGGCCAAACGGTTGGGATTGTCGGGGGCATCGTCATCGGGCAAGCGGCCGTTTCCGCGGGAATCGTCAGCAACATTATGGTTATCGTGGTCGCTTCCACGGCGATCGCTTCGTTTATTATCCCGAATTACGATATGGCGTCCGGCGTCCGGCTGCTTCGGTTCCCGATGATGATCATTGCCTCGATGTTCGGGATTGTGGGCATCGTGATCGGCATGATGACCTTGATCGGGCATTTGATTTCGCTGGAATCGCTTGGCACACCTTACGGCAACCCGATCGCCCCGATGCGGTTCGCGGATATGAAAGACACGTTCCTTCGTCTGCCCTTATGGAACATGAGGAAGCGTCCCAAGAGCTCGCGGGCCGTTCAATCGCGAAGAATGGGCGACAACCACCCGAAAGGTGACGGCTGAATGAAGAAGTTTTTTTCGGGCCGTGCTTTTTTGGAAGCTGTGGGTTTTTGCTGTGGATGAAAACTCGTGTTACCCGGAGGCGGCTCGCATGAAACGATGGGTTATGCTCGGACTGCTGGTTCTTCTGCTCGTTCCAGGCTGCAGCAACGATAAGATCAATGTCGAGGATTTGACGCTCGGCTTAATGCTCGGCATGGATTTGGACCAAGATAACCATATGGTGTATTACTTATCCAGCCCTGTATTTAACAAGGAAGCGGTGAAGAAAAACGAAGAGTTCGGCCGCAAGACAGAAACGTTTCGCCAAGCGATGACGGGGTTTGATGCGATGACGACGGGACTGACCATTCGGGGGAAGGTACAGGTTATGCTGGTAGGTAAGCGCGTACTACAGCATCCGGATTGGTTCCGGCTGTTCGATGGCGTATACCGGGACGCCAAGTATTCCGTGAACGCCAGAGTCATCGCCGTCGATGGGCCGGTTTCAGAAATTATTGACTTCTATCCGCTCGATAAGCCGCGGCTGCCTCTGCATATGACCAAATTGATCGACACGGCCAACCGGAGAGGAATAACCGTGCGAACGACGCTGCAGGAGCTGCACCGGCAAATGTACGAGAAGGGAATGACGCCATCGATTAGTGAAGTTAAGATGAGTAAAGCCGTTGAGGTGACAGGAACAGCGGTGCTGAACGAGCGCGGGAAGTATGGGGAGCTGTTGGGCTTTCAAGAGAGCAGCTTGCTGCTTCTTTTGCAAAACCGCGGAAAGGAAATAAATCTATCGGTTGAAATTCCCGGAAAAGGTCATGGACGTCCCGTCCCACGAAGCGTGACCACCTTTCGGGTCAAAAGTAGCAAGATAAAGATTAAAACGAAGCACGCTCAAGACAAGTTTCAATTCGACATCGATATTCGGTTGCCCATTGCTTTGTCGGAACGGTTATTCCCGTTTGACGTCAGAAAAAAGGGAGACAAGCTGCAGCAGGCCATTGACAAGCAGTTGAAGCGGCAGTTCGAACAACTGATCCGAAGTTTTCAAAAGCATCAGGTCGATCCGATCGGTCTCGGGCTGTACGCCCGCGCTCATGAGTATCAAGCCTACAAGAAGGTGCAGGATCGTTGGGGCGAAGCGTTTGCCAAGGCGGATGTGAAGCTTTCCGTAAAAACAGAAATTGTCGATATGGGGCCGGCCAAATAAGAGATGCCCGAGCCTGTTCAATTCGTAAAGCGGGTGATAACGGATGAAAAAGTATGCGTTTAATGACATTACATTGATGCAATATATTTTTCTGATCGCCGGCATTCAATTGGGCGTCGGCTTGCTGCAGCTGCCGCGGGAGTTGGCCGAACTCGCAGGAACCGACGGATGGATCGCTATCGTCATCTGTTTTTTCATTGCCACCTGCTCTAGTTTAACGATAGTTCAAGTGATGAAGCGGCACCCGGACGGGACGCTTTTTGATCTGCTGAAGCGGTACGCGGGAAAATGGGTGGGACGAGCCGCAGCGGTCTTGACCGCAATGTATTTTGCTTTCTTTTCCTATACCATCATGGTAAGGGCTGTTTTGTTTATCAAGTCGTGGATTTTACCGAAAACTCCTGATGTCGTCATGCTGATTCTACTCGCCATTCCGTCGTATTTGCTTGCCCGGGGAGGCGTTCGCGTTTTAGGCCGCTATGCGGAGCTCATTTTTTATATCACCTTGTGGATGCCTTTCTTCTACCTGCTCTCCTTGAAAGAAAGCAATTGGCTGTACATGCTTCCCTTGTTTAAAGAGGGTCTGCATCCGATCCTGCTTGCGATGAAGCCGGCGCTGTACGCCTTTTTAGGGTTTGAAGCGTCGTTTCTCCTGTATCCGTTTCTAAAATCCAAACAATACGCCTCAAGGGGGATTGTTATCGCCAATGTGCTGACGCTGCTCGTTTACCTGCATGTTACCGTGACCTGCAACGTCTTTTATAGCCCGGATGCCATTACCCACTTTAATGAGCCCTCAGTCAATGTGCTCAAAACGATGGAATTCCGGTTTATCGAACGGCTGGAAATCGTTTTTCTCTCTTTCTTTATTATGATCATTTCAACCACATGGCTGCCGGGAATATATTTTTCCGTTTTCTCGATCAATTGGATTTTCGGCAGAGAGGATCACCGTAAACTGCTTCAATGGGTAATGCTGCTTTTTATCGGCAGCGTGATCTTTGTTATGCCGACGTTCAACAAGACCGATAAATGGATTGAAGTCGTCAACCTGACGGAGATGTTCTTCGGCTATTTGTTCCCATATATATTGTGGCTGTACGTATGGCTTCACGATCGTCTGCGCTGGAGGCGAGGGGGAACATGAAGCGATGGGTACGGACGGCAGCATTAGTCGTATTCGTGGCGATGCTGCCCGGTTGTTGGGATCAGGCGAATATCGAGGATTTAACGCTCAGCTTATCGATAGGCCTCGATGTGGACGAGAAAGATAACTTGATGGTCTCTACGGCCGCTCCCGTGTTCAGTAAAGAAGCGAAGAAAAAAAATGAAGACTACGAATTCCGGTCCAAGACGATCCGCACGGCCAGAAACCGGCTCGATGCCGTCGTGTCCGCCCTTACCGTCGGTGGGAAATCGCAAATATTGTTTGTCAGCAAGCGACTGACGGAGCGGGCGGATTGGTTGCCTTTGACGGATGTTTTTTTACGGGACGGGAAGCAGACCGTCAATGCCAAGGTCGTGCTTGTGGACGGCCAATTATCCGATGTGATGCACTATTCTCCTAAGGACAAGCCGCGGCTTTCCCTTCATCTGACCAGGCTGCTCGATAAAAACAATCGGCGTAACTTCACCGTCCGGACGACGGTGCAACAGCTGATCGACCAAAAGTACGAGAAAGGCATGAGCATCTCCATTTCCGAGCTTAAATTGAACAAGGAATTCGAGGTGACGGGCACGGCGCTCCTGAATAACAAGGGCAAATACAAGGGCTCCCTGAATCGACAGGAAAGCTCCTTGCTGCTCATTCTGCAGCGGCGTACGGTAGAAGAGATTCCTTTCAATATCCATATCCCGCATGAGCGGAAGAGCGGTGTTTTCGCCTCGGATATGGTCAGCTTCAACGCAGGTACCGAGAAGGTCAAAATTAAAACGGCTTACAATCAAGGGAAGTTTCGTTTTGATGTGGACATCCATTTATCAGGAGCTTTGACGCAGAGGCTGTTTCCTTTTGATTTTGAAAAAAAAGGAGGAGAGCTGGAAGCCGCGATTGAGAAGCAGCTGGACAAGCAATTCTCGGAGCTGGTGAAAAAATTCCAGAGCCTGAAGGTCGATCCGGTCGGCTTCGGCGTCTTCGCGCGGGCGTACCAATTCAAGGCATTCAAGCAGGTGCAAGAGGAGTGGGACAATGCGTTCGCAAAAGCGGACGTGAACGTAAAAGTCAAGTTGACGCTCAAGAGCACCGGGGCCATCAAGTGACGCATACAGGATATAAAATTCCGAGAAATCCGGAGAAAAAAGATTGGCCCTTGCCGCAAAGGATGCGAGCAAGAGCCTTTTTTGCGTTGTTTCACGAAATGACAATCGCCGCTTTAGCGCAGCGCCGTCTTCACATCATCTTTGGATTCATTTAACAGGATAAAGTAAAAATGTAGAGAATACAACAAAGCGAAGGAAGATACTGAATGGAAAGGGGACAACGAAATGAAATTGACGATTTTGGGCCCGTGGGGCGCTTATCCGGCTGCGGATTCCGCGTCGGCGTCGTATTTGATTCAGACGGAGTCGGTCAACGTGCTGCTGGATTGCGGCTCCGGCGCGCTTGCCCAGCTTCAGCGGCATCTGCCGCTGGAGGAGCTGGATGCGGTCGTGCTCACGCACTACCATACCGATCATATCGCCGACGTGTACTGCCTTCAGCATGCGGCGATGATTCTGATGCAGCTCGGCCGCAGGACGAAGCCGATCGAGATTTATGCCCACGACGCGGACCTTACGGCTTTCGCGACACTCGCTTACGGAGAATACATGCATTCGCATGTCATTGCGGTAGGAGATACGCTTGCGCTGGGTGATCTGATCTGGACCTTCGGGCATACGACCCATCCCGTTCCGTGCCTGTCCATGCGCATTGAGCATGGGGGACAGACGCTCGTGTTTACGGCGGATACCGCTTGGAACGACGATTTGGTGCGAATCGGCCGGAACGCGGATCTGCTGCTTTGCGAAAGCAATCTGTACAACGAATACTTCGGCAAAATCGGCGGCCATCTGACCGCCGGCGAAGCGGGAAGGCTCGCCGCTCAGTGCGGAGCGAAGCGGCTCGTGCTGACGCATCTTCCCCAATACGGCGATCTCGGCCAGCTTGTCCGGGAAGCGCAAGAGACGTATCCAGGACCGATTGATCTCGCCCGCACGGGCGATCAATATCGGCTGTAATACAGCCGGAAGAAATAAAAACAACGGATGGAGAAACCATGCTAACCGAAAGATTGCGAAGGCTCGAACTGCAGCGGCGCTTCGCGCTGCTACGCTGTTCGTCTCGCACGATCTCAACGTCGTGCAGTACATGAGCGACCGGGTCGCCTTCATGTATCTGGGCACGCTCGTCGAGCTTGCGCCGGCCGAAACTATGTTTCGCGGTGCGGTCCATCCGTACACGCGGGCGCTGCTCTTGGCGATCCCGTCCGTGCCGGAGAGCGGCGCGAACGCATCGTGCTCCGCGGCGAGGTGCCGAGCCCGCTTGATCCGCCATCGCCATCCGATCCGCCCAAGCCTACAGGAGAACGAGGAGGGAACCGTTTTGAACATCGGCATATTGTCGGATTTGCATATCGATACCAATAACCCCGGCTGCTCTGTTTCGGTCGAGGACGCGCTCTGCGAAGCGGCGCTTGCGCAGAAGATTGACCTGCTGCTGATCGGCGGAGACATCTCCAACAACAGCGCCATGACGCTGAAGACGCTCAGGTATATCCGGGAACGGCTGTCCATTCCGTGCTTGTTCGTTCCGGGCAATCACGATTTGTGGAACATCCATAATCCGGAACGTACGGCTTGGGATTCGTACCGCGAGCTGCAAGCGTTCGAAGGGAACCTCGCGAACGGCGTCTACATGATCAATGAAGAATGGGCCGTCGTCGGAGATATCGGCTGGTACGATTACTCGTTCGGCGCAGACCGCTACACGAAGGAGGAGTTTGACCGGATGTCGCTCGGCGAGCGGACGTGGCAGGACAGTCTGTTTGCCCTATGGGACCGGCCGACGACGGAGGTCTGCGATTATTTCGTGCAGAAGCTGGACGAGCAGCTGAGCGCGCTTCGGGACAAGAAGGTCATCGTGATGACCCACGTCCTGCCGCACCGTTATTTTACCGTCCCGAACGCCGGCGAGGTGTGGGGCTACTTTAACGCCTTTCTCGGAAGCGAGCAGTACGGGAAGCTGATCGAATCGTACGCCTCCTCCGTGAAGCTGGCCGTCTGCGGCCACGTGCATTACCGGAAGCGGCAAACCTTCGGCGGCACGCTGTACGTATGCAGCTGTCTCGGCTATACCCGGGAATGGTCGAATCCAGGCGATGCGCGGACCGAGGTTGCGAAGGCATTGTCCGTCATCGAGCTGGCCTCTCTTGAGGATCGAAGCACGCTGAATTCATAATTGATCTGTCCATTTTACAAAGGAAGCACCTCTTACGGCGAAAACGGTCGGAGGCGCTTCTTTTTTCGTTCTTCCGGAATAGGATGCAGTACGCTTCGGGTACTACGCAAAGTTAGTACTACCCGCTTTGTCGAATCCGCGTACAATATGGTTTAAGACCAGGTGCTAAGAACTAATCGCAAAAACATAAAGCACCGACGGAGGGAATGGCTATGGTATTGGTAAAATGGTTGGCCCGAATCGTACTCAACCTGTTCTTTCAAGCGAGATTCAGCGGTTTGGAAAAGCTCGACTTCCGCAAACCGACCATTCTGATTCCGAATCATCTGTCGCTGATCGACGCGGCGCTGCTTGCTACGCGGCTGCCGGAGGAAGTGACGTTCGTCGTGAACACGCGCATTGCCAAGCGGTTCGCCCCGTTGATCCGGCTGCGCAAGCATATTGCCGTCGATCCGATGAATCCGTACTCCGTGAAGCAGATGGTCAAGACCGTGCAGAAAGGGGCCCCGCTCCTCGTATTCCCGGAAGGACGCATCAATACCGCGAGCGGCGGCTCGCTGATGAAAATATACAGCGGCGTCGGCTACATTGCGCTCCGCACGGGCGCGACGCTGTACCCGATTGCCTTGAACGGCCCGGAACGGTCCAAATTTTCTTACCTGAAGCATAAAATCCGGCAAGTATGGTTCCCCAAGGTTACCGTGCAGATCGGCGATCCGTTTACTTTGGATTATGACCGCAGCCAGTCGATGAAATCGCAAAAGGAACGCGCTGCGGCGCAAATCCAGAAGAAGCTGGAAGCCGAGCTGGTGAGCAGCCGGGTGAAGACCGGGATCAACCTGTTCAACGAACTGCTGACCGCCGCCAAGCACCACGGCTACAACTTCCCGGTATGCGAGGATTTGAGCCAGACGTTTACTTACAAAAAGCTGCTGACCGCTTCCTACGTCTTTGCCAGAAAGCTTGCTTCCGAGCTGAAAGACGAGCCGGGCGTCGCCGTCCTGCTGCCGAATTCCGCCGCCCATCTGCTTGTTTTGTTCGCGCTGTTCAAGCTTGACAAACGGCCGGCGATCCTCAACTTTTCGGCCGGAGAAAATAACATGCGCATCGCCTGCGAAACCGCTTCTGTCCGCACGATTCTAACTTCCAGACAGTTTGTCGACAAAGGAAAGCTGACGCCGCTGATCGAAAGTCTCGGCCACAAGTACCGCGTCCTGTATTTGGAAGACATGAAGGACACGCTCCGTATGAGCGATAAGCTATCCGGCTTCGCGGATTTTCTGCTCAAGCGGAAGGCGACGGTGAACAATACCGAGATTGTGCTCTTCACCTCCGGCAGTGAAAGCGTCCCGAAAGGGGTCGTGCTGGACCATGCGAACCTGTACGCGAACATGCAGCAGACGCGCACGGTGATGGACATTAACGCCCGGGACGTTTTTTTCAACGCCATGCCGATGTTCCATAGCCTCGGGCTGCTGGTGACGGTGCTTCCGGTGCTGAACGGCGTGAAGGTGTTTCTGTACCCGAGCCCGCTCCACTACAAAGTCATCCCGGAGCTGGCCTACGATCGAAATGCGACGTTTTTGTTCGGCACCTCGACGTTTCTGGCGGCGTACGGCAAAGCGGCCCATCCGTACGATTTTCAATCGCTTCGCTGCGTGATCGCCGGAGCCGAGAAGCTGAAGGACGAAGTCCGACAGCTGTGGGTCGACAAGTTCCATGTGTGCCCGGTGGAAGGCTACGGCACGACGGAAGCGTCGCCGGTCGTGGCGATGAACACCCGGATGTGGCACCGCAAAGGCACGGTCGGCCAATTGCTCCCGGGCATCGCATATAAGCTGGAGCCGGTGCCGGGGCTGGAAGGCGGCAAGCTGCTGATTCAGGGCCCGAACTTAATGAAGGGCTACCTGCTCCACGAAGAGGGCTTCAAGCCGTGTCCCGAATGGTACGATACCGGAGACGTAGTGAAGATCGACGAAGACGGCTTTGTGACGATCGTGAGCCGGGTGAAGCGGTTCGCGAAGATCGGCGGCGAGATGGTGTCCTTGAACCAAGTGGAGGAGATGGCGGCAAGCTGCTACCGGGACGCGAACGTAGCCGCAGTCAGCGTGCCGGACAGCCGCAAAGGCGAACGAATCATACTATTCGTGACGCAGGAAGAGCATCAGATTCAGACGATCAAGCAATTCGTGAAGGATCACGGGCATTCTCAACTCATGACCCCGTCCAAGCTTATGCGGGTCGAGAAGCTGCCGATTCTGGGCAGCGGCAAGCCGGATTATGTGGCACTCAAAAAGCTGGCCGAAGAGCCGGCGGCAGACGAAGGAGCGAACGCTGTATGAACCTATGGAACAAACTCAGACTCAAGCCGATCCATGCGCTGCTCGTCTCGCAATTTTGGAGCGCGTTCGCCGATAACGCTATTCTGTTCGCGATCATTGAGATGCTGCGGGCCAAGGCGTATCCCGAATCGTATATCGGCAATGTGCAGCAAGCCTTTTTGTTCGCTTACGTCGTTCTGGCGCCGTTCGTCGGAAGCTTCGCGGATAAGCATCCGAAGTCGGTCGTGCTGTTGATCGGCAACGCGCTGAAAGCGATCGGGATCGTCGGGCTGCTCTTCGGTCTTGAGCCTGTCTTAAGCTACGCCGTAATCGGAATCGGCGCAGCCGTGTACAGTCCGGCGAAATACGGCATCCTCGGTGAAATTTTAAGCCGCTCCGCGACGGATGCGAAGCAGCTCGATTCCGAGCTGCTCAAGGCGAATGCCAAGATCGAAGGGTATACGATCATCGCCATTCTGGCCGGTACGGTGGGCGGAGGCATTCTGGCGAAGCAGTCGCTGACGGTGTGTATCGTCGCCTGCCTGCTGCTGTACGTGACCGCGCTGCTTTTGTCGCTTTCGATTCCCCGGGTGGCGGGGAACCCAAACATTCATTACATCAAAGATTCGATCTTGTTCTTTAAAGATATCGCCCGGCTGTTCCGGGACCGGACGGCCCGCTATTGCCTGATCGGCACCGGTTCGTTCTGGTTGACGTCGTCGGTGATTCGCGTGGCGGTTATCGCATGGATTCCGCTGCATCTCGGCATTCACGGGGTCGATCAGATTTCGATGCTGATTGCGGTTACGGCGATCGGCATTATGGCCGGAGCCCTGGCTGCTCCCAAGCTGATCCCGGCGCATAAGTATCTGAACTCTTATCTGTATGGCGTCGTGATGGTGGTGCTCATTCTCGTTTTCCCGATGCTGGGCAATTTGTACGTGACGGTGTTCATTTTGCTGGCGGTCGGTTTCGCCGGGGGCGTCTACGTCGTACCGCTGAACTCGGTGCTGCAAAAGGTAGGCAACCCGAAGATCGGCGCAGGCAAAACGATTGCCGTGCAAAACTTGTTCGAGAACATCCTGATGTTTGCGGGCGTGCGGGCGTATACGCAAGCGACCGCTGCGGGAACAAGCGTGGAGACGTCGATCTACGGCGTCGGGCTGGTGCTGGCGCTGTTCGTGCTGTATCTGGTGTTCCAGGCCGTCATGCTGAAGCGGAAAAACGCCGGAGTTGCCGATTCCCGCATATGATCGTTCGTGCTTCAAAGCAAAGACCGGACCCCGCCGCCTGGCAGGGTCCGGTCTTTGTTGCGCTTAGCGTCCCGGCAGCGAGGCCGAGCCGTACGGATAAGTATACTGAAGCGGTTCGTCGAACGTGATGTAATCGAGGTTGACCATCAGCAGCAAAAAGCGCATGCCGGTTTTAGGATCGCTGATGATGATGTGGTCGCGGCCGGCGGCTTCCAGACGCCCTTTGAAAATTTTGGCGTTCCACTGGGTGTTGTTCTCGTACGTCATATACAGCGTAGCGATTTTGCCCAAATTGAGCCGCAAAATGTTTTCGATGAAGGACTGCTCCATCGGCAGCTGCCCCGGGGTGGTCGGCGCGGCCGCCATCGGCACCGGCTGTCCTGCAGCTGTAATCATAGAGCCTGCCGGAATCATCGGCGGCACCGCTTGCGCAGTAGGCTGGCCGAAGCCGGGGCTGGGGTAACCGGCGCCATAAGGAGTTGGTACTGCTTTGGTCGGATTGCTATACATCGCTCATAATCCTCCTTCAAACTTCGCTTGAATTGGGTTTCGACTGGGCTGGAGCACACCATTCATACTATGGTGTGGGCGAATGTTTGGTGACGGATTTTTTTTATGGGAACTCCTCGTCCTTTCGTACACGGATGTAAAAAAGAGCCCTCGATTTACAAGGGCTCTCTCCGAACTAAAAATCAATATGATCCGGGTCCGGACCGAAGCGACGGTCTTGGTTCAGGCCGTCCAGACGCGCTATATCATCGTCGGACAAGGCGAAGTCAAAGACGTTGATGTTCTCGCGGATGCGGCTTTCGCGAATGGACTTCGGAATGGTGACCACCCCGTGCTGCAAATCCCAACGGAGAATGATTTGCGCTGGCGTTTTGCCGTATTTATCCGCAAGCTCGCTCAGCAGCGGCAATTCGAGATTACCCTGCATCAGCGGACTCCAAGCTTCGAGCTGGATCTTGTGTTCCTTGCAGAACGTCCGTAGCTCCTGTTGAATCAGAAGCGGATGGAATTCGACTTGGTTAACCGCAGGAACGATTTCGCTACCCTGCAGCAAATCCTCCAGATGGTGCACTTTGAAATTGCTGACGCCGATCGCCCGGACGACTCCGTCCTTATACAGCTTTTCGAGCGCTTTCCACGTTTCCTTATATTTGCCCTTCACCGGCCAGTGAATGAGGTACAGGTCGATGACCTCGAGCTGCAGCTTCCGCCGGCTTTCCTCGAAAGCCCGAAGCGTACTGTCATAGCCTTGATCTGCGTTCCATACTTTCGTCGTGATGAACAACTGGTCGCGCGGAATGCTGCTGGCTTGAATCGCTTGGCCTACCCCGGCTTCGTTGCCGTAGACGGCAGCCGTATCAATGGAGCGGTAACCGGCTTCCAGCGCATGCTGCACGGCTTGGACGACCTCGTCGCCTTCCTTGGTTTTCCAGACGCCCAGTCCGAGCCATGGCATGCGGACGCCGTTGTTCAACACCGTAGTGTCGCTGTTTCGCTGAATCACGGTCATGCTCAAATTCCCTCCCTGGACAAATTTCATTCTATTTCATGATAACACAAACGGCTGCGGAACGAAAAATTGCGGTCCGGATCACGTGGGATGAAGGATGCTGATGAATCGCCTTGAAGAAATGATTTACAAATAAAACCTAATTTAATATAATTAGCCATGCATATTCATTTATTACTCAATACTTTTGTCTTAAACCATCCTTCATCAATGACCTTAGCCCCAAAAAATGGTGATTTTTAGCAAACTTACACGCTTCCATATTAATTTTGATATACGTTAATATATCGCATTATCGCATTGGAGAGCTTATTTGGGTTTGGGAGGTGTTTCATGTATTTGACGGAACGCGAGAAAGAGAAGCTGCTCGTCACCGTGGCGGCCGATGTGGCCCGGCGGCGGCTGGCGCGCGGCGTGAAGCTGAACTACCCGGAAAGCGTGGCGCTCATTACCTCCGAGATCATGGAAGGAGCGCGCGACGGGAAGACGGTAGCGCAAATGATGCAGTACGGAACGACGGTACTCCGGGCGGAGCAGGTGATGGAAGGCGTGCCGGAAATGATTCACGAGGTGCAGGTGGAGGCGACGTTTCCGGACGGGACGAAGCTGGTTACGGTGCATCAGCCGATTCGGAAAGGCTAACCGTTGATGGCCAATGGAATGCCGTTCATTTATGTGACATATGGAGCGGCTTTTGTGTGCAGCGCAGGAAAGCCGGCGCAGAGAGGGGAGCGTCTATGGTACCGGGCGAATACCGGATCAAACCGGGATCGATCAAGCTGAACAAAGGAAAAGAAAAGTCGGACCTCGTCGTTGTGAATACGGGGGACCGGCCGGTGCAGGTCGGGTCTCATTATCATTTTTTCGAAGTTAACCGGGCACTTTCATTCGACCGGGCGGAAGCTTTCGGGATGCGGCTCGATATTCCTGCCGGCACGGCGGTCCGCTTCGAGCCGGGCGAAGAGAAGAAGGTGCGGCTTACCGAGCTTGGGGGCGAGCGTTTGTCTTACGGGTTGAACGGTTTGTCCCGGGGCGCCGTTCAGCGCGGCGTTCTCCCGGAGCCGGTTCGCATCCGGCTGGCCGAATGGGAAGGAGGAGCTTAACCGTGGCAGAGATGGATCGTAATTCGTACGCGCTCATGTTCGGGCCGACCGTTGGCGATCAGGTGCTTCTGGCCGATACGGACTTATGGGCCGAAATCGAGTATGACTATACCGTTTATGGAGAGGAGTGCAAATTCGGCGGCGGCAAGGTCATCCGCGACGGGATGGGGCAGTCGTCGCGCCATACGCGGGACCAGGGCGTGCTGGACACTTTAATTACGAATGCCGTGATTTTCGACCACGGCGGGATCGTCAAAGCGGATATCGGCATCAAGGACGGGATCATCGTCGGCATCGGGAAGGCGGGGAACCCGGACATTATGGACGGCGTACATCCGGGCATGATTGCCGGAGCATCGACGGAAGTCATCGCGGGCGAAGGCAAGATCGTCACGGCCGGGGGCATCGATACGCATATTCATTATATATGCCCGCAGCAGATCGAGACGGCGCTGTCGTCCGGCGTAACGACGATGATCGGCGGCGGTACGGGCCCGGCGGCAGGCACGAGCGCGACGACGTGCACCCCCGGCGCATGGCATATGCGCCGGATGCTTGAGGCGGCGGAGGCGTTCCCGATGAACCTCGGGTTCACGGGCAAAGGCAACGCCTCATTCCCGGAGCCGCTCGCGGAGCAAGTCGAGGCGGGGGCCATCGGGCTGAAGCTGCACGAGGATTGGGGGACGACGCCGGCAGCCATCGACGCTTGTCTCGCCGTAGCCGACCGTTACGACGTGCAGGTGGCGATTCATACGGATACGCTGAACGAGTCCGGGTTCGTCGAAGATACGATTCGTGCGATCGACGGGCGTACGATTCATACCTATCACACGGAAGGCGCCGGAGGCGGGCACGCGCCCGACATTATCCGCATCGCTTCCGAGCTTAACGTTCTGCCGTCTTCGACGAATCCGACCCGGCCATATACGGTCAACACCGTCGAAGAGCATCTCGACATGCTGATGGTCTGCCATCATCTCGACAGCCGCATCCCGGAGGATGTGGCGTTTGCGGATTCCCGCATCCGTCCCGAGACGATCGCGGCGGAAGATATTTTGCACGACCTTGGCGTTTTCAGCATGATCAGCTCCGATTCGCAAGCGATGGGCCGGGTAGGGGAAGTGATTACCCGGACATGGCAGACGGCGGACAAGATGAAGAAGCAGCGCGGGCATTTGCCTGCGCCCGATGGCCCGGGTCCGGCCGGCGAACCGCCGGATAACGATAATTTCCGCATCAAACGCTACATTGCGAAATATACGATCAATCCGGCGCTAACGCACGGCATCGCGCATCTGGTCGGCTCGGTCGAAATCGGCAAGCTGGCCGATCTCGTCGTATGGAGCCCCGCCTTTTTCGGGGTGAAGCCCGACATGGTGCTCAAGGGCGGCATCATTGCTTACGCCCAGATGGGCGATCCGAACGCTTCAATCCCGACGCCGCAGCCCGTGTTCGGCCGGCCGATGTTCGGCGCTTTCGGACGGGCGCTGAGGCACAGCATCACGTTCGTTTCGCAGACGGCTTACGATAACGGCGTTCACCTTGAGCTGGGGCTGTTGAAGCGGATCGAGCCGGTCCGCAACTGCCGCAGCGTGACGAAGAAGGATATGATCCACAACGGAGAAACGCCGGGCATTGAAGTCGATCCAGAAACATACGAGGTGAAAGTGGACGGGCAGCCGGTCACCTGCGAGGCGGCCAGCGTGCTGCCGATGGCGCAGCGGTATTTTTTGTTCTGAATGCAATCGTTAGGAGGCGGCCGCGCCATGGAGCACACCACAGATTTTTCCTGGCTGGCCTATACGCAGCTATTGGACTCGGCACTGCCGATCGGAGGGTTTTCCCATTCGTTCGGTCTGGAAACGTTGGTGCAGGATGGCCGGATCGAAAGGCCGGATCAGCTAAAAGATTATATGGAAGCGATGCTGTTTCACAGCTGGGCGCCGGTCGATGCCTTGGCCGTCAAAGCGGTGTACGGCTACGCTCCCGGCGAGCGATGGGAGGAGCTGTGGCTCGTCGACCGGACGCAGCATGTGCAGCGGGCATCTGCCGAGACGCGGGAAGGCGTGGCCAAAATGGGCCGCAGGCTGCTCCAGCTTGCCCGCGCCATATACCCGCAGCTGGAGTGGGAGCCACTGGCCGGAGCGATGCGGGACGGGCGGTGCATCGGCACCCATCCGCTCGTCCATGGCTGGATCAGCCTGCAGCTTGGCGTGCCGCTGCCGGCAGCCGCCGAAGGATACTTGTACACATGTGTAACGACCGGCATCAACAGCGGCTTGCGCCTGATGTCGCTTGGTCAAACCGACGGCCAACGGCTGCTTGCCGCGCTGCTTCCTTCCATCCGGGAGGCGTGGCTGCACTTCGCTCCTTTGGACCCGCTGGAGGACGGCTTTTCCAGCACGCCACAGGCGGAAATCGCCATGATGCGGCACGAAGGGCTTTATTCGCGGCTGTTCATGTCTTAGAGTCAGAATTCTTTTTATCATAACCTTATTTTCTAAACCAAGGAGGGCTTTAGCCATGTGTCAAGGAGGAACGCATCATCACCATCATTGGGAAACGCCGGAGGGACGTCAGCTCGAACGTCCGATGCGTATCGGAATCGGCGGACCGGTCGGCTCCGGCAAAACAGCGCTTGTGGAACGGCTGGCGCGGAAGCTGAATGGAAAGTACAGCATTGCCGTAATCACCAACGATATTTATACGAAGGAAGACGCGGATATTTTGATTCGTTCGGAAGCGCTGCCGGCTGAACGGATTATCGGGGTAGAGACGGGCGGTTGCCCGCATACGGCGATTCGCGAGGACGCCTCGATGAATTTCGAAGCGGTCGAGGAACTGGAGCGCCGGTTTTCGCATCTGGACATCATCTTCATCGAAAGCGGCGGGGACAATCTGGCGGCGGCGTTCAGCCCGGAGCTGGTGGACCGGTTTATTTATATCATCGATGTGGCGCAGGGAGAAAAAATTCCGCGTAAAGGCGGGCCCAGTATCATCCGCTCCGATATGTTGGTCATTAACAAAATCGATCTCGCCCCGCACGTTAGGGCTTCTTTGAAGGTCATGGAGGAGGATACGGTCAAAATGCGGGGCGACCGGCCGTTCGTCTTCTCCAACTTGTTCGACGGACATGGGCTCGACGACATCGTGGCTTGGGTCGAGCGAGAATACAGCCATAGCCATGCCTGAAGTGACGGGCTGCATTGACGCGTACTTTACGGCGGCGGACGGCGTGACACAGCTCAGGAACCATGCGCAATCGTATCCGCTCAAGATTGCGAAGACGTTTCCGTTTGGCGGCGGGCAGCTTGGCGTTTACGTCATGGACGCATCCCCGGGAATCATCGCGGGCGACCGATACGAGCTGACATGGCGGTTCGGAGAGGATACGAACGTTCATGTGACCAACCAGTCCTACACCAAGGTGCATCCGTCGCACAAAACGGGTTGGGATGTCCCGCGTCCGAGCGCACAGCTGCAAAAGCTCGAGCTCCGACAGGGAGCTTACGTGGAATATATGCCGGAGCCGCTGATGCTGTACCAAGCCGCTTCGTTTCGCAGCGAGACGGCCGTCGAGCTGGAGCCGGGCTCATCCTTGGTGCTGAGCGAGATCGTCTGCCCCGGCCGGACGCATCGCGGCGAACGGTTTCATTATGCCCGTTACCAAAACGCGCTGTCGGTCCGCCGCGACGGAGAGCTGATCTTCAGCGCCAGACAGCGGGTGGAGCCGCAGCTTGAGACGCCGCGTTCCATGGCCCGCTGGGATCTTTATACGCATCTGGGGACTCTGTATCTGTTCTCCGACTCGGCTGACGCACGGCTTGTGGATGGGCTGCGCGAGCGGCTGAACGGCTTTGTTCCCGCTGCTGCGGCTGATTCGGAGCTTTACTATGGCGTAAGCTTGACGTACAAGCACGGGCTTGCCGTTTCCATCCTCGGCTATCGTGTCGGGGATGTCCAAGAGCTGCTGGACGAAGCTTGGCGTTATATCCGTACGGAAGCGTTCGGCAAGGAAGTGTTGAGGGTTCCTAAGTAATTTCCGATGTTATTCAAAAAAATATGCACTGTGCATGTCCGGCGTCTCCAAGCACACAACCGCTCTCGTCCCTTGCTGGGGGATTCGACAATATTTTGAACAACGCCATCCTTTGTTGTCAAAAGGTTCGGAGGTTGTTATGATAAAGAGGATCTTTTCAAGAGTGAAGGATATCACAATCATTTTTGAATTCTTCACACAAGGGGGTTGCATAGAGGTGGAAAAACAGGCAGGCTTGGGGATGGGTGTAGAGACGACAAATATTGAAGCGGATGCCGCTGTTAACTCGTCGGCTACGTGGAGAGAGTTTGTGAATCTCGCCAAACCCGGCATTTTATTTTCCAACGCGATTACGGCATTTGGCGGCTTTTGGGTCGCTTCCGGCTGGCATATCCAGTGGGATAAATTGATATATATGCTGCTCGGGACCGTATTGGTCATGGCATCCGGCTGCGTGTTGAATAACTATTTGGACCGGGACATGGACAAGAAAATGACCCGGACGCAAAAGCGTGCAACCGCAGTAGGCAGTATTGCTCCGCAGACCGTGCTATGGTATGGCATCGTACTCGGCGTTGTCGGCCTTGCAGTGCTATGGTTCTTGACGAATCCACTTACCGCTCTGCTCGGTTTACTCGGTCTGTTCATTTACGTATGGATTTATACCGCATGGGTTAAGCGGTCATCCGTATGGAGCACGTTCGTCGGCAGCTTTTCCGGCGCGATGCCTACGTTGCTTGGCTACTGCGCCGTTCAGGGACAGATTGATGCCGCGGGGCTTATTCTGTACGGTATTATGTTTCTGTGGCAGCCGCCGCATTTCTGGGCGCTTGGCATTCGCCGGATGGAAGAATACCGCGCAGCCGGCTTCCCGCTTCTGCCGGTAGTCAAAGGAACGTACATTACCAAGATGGCGATGATCCGTTATATCGTACTGCTTGTGCCTGTTTCGCTTTTGTTGTACTGGCTTGGTTATGTAGGAGAGCTTTACTTCTACGCGGCTACGATTATGGGCTTGTACTGGGCGTTCTTGAGCCTCAAAGGGTTCAAAGCGGAAGACGAAGTGCAATGGGCCAAAAAAATGTTTATTTACTCCATTAACTATTTGACCTTGCTGTATATCATCATGGTCATCAGCACCACTCCTTTACCGTAAGGTATTCGGGAACGGTGCAGCACGGTGGATGACAATCCCTTGGCTCCGGCCTTGGGATTTATTTTTTGAACAATGGGAAGGTGAGCGATGAAATGCAGAAAACCGGTTTTAAAATCGTCGTTATGGTGCTGTTGGTTGGTTTGATCGCAACATTGGCTTATATGCTGATGAAAGGTCCGGATAAAAAAATCGGGGTGCTTAAGAAGGCGCCGGATTTCAAGCTGGAAAACTTGGACGGCAAGACGGTAACGATGGCTGATACGGCGGGAAAAGCAAAGCTGGTGTATTTCTATTTTTCGCATTGCCCTGACGTCTGTCCGCCAACGACCTACAACCTGTCTAAAATTCAGGACGTCTTGGTGAAAAAGGGCGTGTTCGGCACAAAGACGGCGCTTCTTTCCATCACATTCGATCCGATGCGGGATACGCCTGAACGGCTCAAGGAATTTTCCGGCCGTTATCATCCGGATTATAAGGGGTGGTACTTCCTGCGCGGCGACGAGGCCTATACGGCGGACCTTGCCAAGAAGTTCGACGTCCTTGTAACCAAAGACCCGAAAACCGGCGATTTTACACATTCGAACTTATTTTTACTGGTCGATGGTAAAGGTAACACACGGACCTACTATTCGGGTAACGACGAAAATATAGATATCGAAGGAATCGCAAACGATTTGATTCAAGTTAGCAAGGAATCCTAGGCAAGTGGCTAAGGCATCGAATTGACATGACTTATTTTACGCACATCCTGCTCAATAATGTCATTCCGCTGACCATCATGATTGCGATAGGCGCTATTTTGTACCGGGCATTCAAGCTCGATATCAGGACGCTTTCCAAATTGAATTTTTACTTATTCTCCCCGGCGCTCGTCTTCAAAATGCTGTATGAATCGTCGCTCTCGCTGGCTGTCCTCGGACAAACGCTGCTGTTTTTCGTCCTGTTTTTTGCCGCGATGTTTCTTTTGATGGAAGTCGTGATCCGTCTGCGGGGCTATAAGGGCGGCATGATCCCGGCGATGCGCAATAGCGTTATTTTTTACAACAGCGCGAATTATGCGATTCCGCTTAACCAGCTTGTGTTTGTCGGGGACGCGTTCACCTTGTCGATTCAGATCATCATTATGATGATGCAGAGTCTGCTGCCGAACACATACGGCATATATGCCGTTAATGCTTCTAAGCGCAACGACATGAAGCAGACGCTTCGCACGATCCTGACGCTACCGGTTATCTACATCATTCCGATCGCGTTTTTGATGAAGGGGCTGGACATTCCGATTCCGGGACCGGTGTATGCTCCGATCAAATATGTATCGGACGCGTTTATTGCAACCGCACTCTTAACGCTTGGCGTGCAATTGGGAAGCATGAAATGGACGTTCAACCTGACGGATGTTATGCTGTCAAACGTGCTGAGGCTCTGTGTGGGCCCGGCCGTCGGCTTTCTTATCGTTATGCTGATGGGGATCGAAGGGGTCATGGCGCAGGCGCTTGTGCTGTCCTGTGCGGTGCCTACATCACTAAGCAGCGTGCTCATTGCCGTTGAGTATGACAATGAACCGGAATTTTCGTCGCAGGCGGTGTTTTCTTCAACGGTATTCAGTATTTTTACGGTGACGCTGGTTATTTATTTGATAAAATTTATAGGCTAGAACTTCTCAAAGGTCGGGATCATCGGGGGATAAATAATAAACTCCTCCAGCCCGGCCTTTTCCAATTGCTGAATAAGGTACTCGTCCGGCGTGCCTTCGACGCCTGCATAGCCGCGCCGGGTATACATTTGTTCGGCATCCGGAAACGAGTCTCGGAGAATGGCGCGTATTTTTTTGCCCGAGGGGTCATTGTCCGTAAATAGGTAGACGTCGCGCGTTCCGATCTTCTTCTTCAACTCTTCCAAACGATCCGTATTCAGCGATCCGAAGGTACAAACGATGATGATGTCCTCTGTCAGCAGGCGGCGAAGCCTGGTTTTGTCGTTTTTTCCTTCTACAATGATGGCTATTGACATCAACTGCCTCCGTTCCTGCAATGAATTTCCTTCTTGTAGTATATCCCCTTTTGCTGTCCGATCCAATCCCTCCGTGTATGTATTTCCCAGGAAATGTCGGAGTTGGCCGGAGGTATCCGAAGCCCTTTCGAGGAAGATTTATTCGATAATAAAGGGCCGCTGCCCTTGTCTGCGAGAGACAAAAGAAACGGCCCAAGTTCATGGAGAGTGGTTCATGATGTGATAGCAATTAGTTGTTGATGAAGCTTGCTTTGGAGAGCAGGCGTTTCAGCATGGTTGCGGATTGTGCGCGAGTCGCCGTATCGCGGGCGCCCAACGTGTCGTCCGTCATGCCGTCGATGATGCCGGCGTCAATCGCAGTGGCGATTTCGTTCTTCGCCCATACGATTTTGCTTGCGTCTTTGAACTTCGCCAACAGTTGAGTTTGTTTATCAGCCGAAACGTCCGGTTTCGCACCGGCATAGTTCAGAGCGCGTACGACCATAGCCGCCAGCTCTTCGCGGTTGATCGTAGCGTTCGGACGGAACGTTCCGTCTTCGTAGCCGTCAACCAGCTTCGCATTGGCTGCTGCTGCTACAACGCTTGCGTACCACTCGCTAGCTGCAACGTCTTTAAACGTGCTGCTGCCACTGTTCGTATCCAGACCCAGTGCGCGAACAACCAGTGCTGCGAATTCCGCACGGGTGATATTGCGCTCCGGCTGGAATGTCGTGTCGGTTACCCCGTCAACAACAAGTTTGTTAGCCAGCAGTTTGACGTAGCTTTCAGCCCAATGACCGTTGATGTCGGAGAATGTTTTATTCATCTCGATCACGGCATAGATGCTGCTGCCGTTGCGTTTCAATGTTGCTTCGCCTTTACCATCCGTCGAAGAAGAGAAGACAGCAGGCACAAAGCTCAGTTTGCCCGTTGTCGGGTTATACAGAACGCCTGTCGCTTTGGACGAATCGACAGCCTTGCTCAGCGGAAGAATCCGACTGATGTAGTTGTTGCCGAGGTCCAGAGCAGCGGTTTTCTGATCTTTGCCAAGACCGACGATATCGAAATCGACAGCATTGCTGGCTACCGTACCGCCAAGCGCTTTAGCAGCCTTGTCTACGCCGTCTTTCGTCGCATCATTTGCTTTCGCGATGGTTACTTTCAGCTTCAGCTCATCCGTCGTTACCGACAGTTTGCTGGCCAAGTCTTTCAGCTTCAGCGCGTTGATCGGAATGCTGTACGAGCCGTTGTTGTTAACGATGACCAGTACCTTCTTGGAATTCGTTACATAATCGACAAGCGCTTTAGCCGGAATCAGAGCGATGTCGCCGCTCAGCTTCAGCGTCACTTTGTCGCGGTCCTTGAACGAATTTTTCAGTTGGTCGGCATCAACGGAACCGTCAGAGTTCACGTAGAGCGTTTCCGAACCCCAGATTCCGCCGCCACCGCCACCGCCGCCACCGCCGGAGCAGCAACCGCCACCGCCAGTGTTACCGCCGGTTCCTGTATCACGATATACCTGTGCGGAAACAGCCCCGGGTACTTCCACGCCGTTTACGTACAAGCCGCGCAGATAAACGGAATCGTATACTCCGGCCGTTACCGTAAATGGTTTATAAATATACAGTTTGTTGACTTCATCGTACGTATCATACGTAACATTGGTTACAGCTACTCGGTTTCCGTTCGGATCGTAAGCATACACTTGAGCGTGTACGTCGTTCACGTCGGAGTATACGACACCGGTCACCGTATCGTTGCTATACTTCAAATCTTTGAATCCCGTAGCGGCAAACGCCAGAACAGGAACCAAAACAGTGATGATAAGCATCAATACGGTCACTTGTGCTGTCTTTTTAAGCACAGCAGGCTTCATGCAGGGATCACTCCTATCTTTCTTGACGAATAATGGATTATTGCTATTGCGTTGAACAGGTTTCCTGGACAAATGCATTTTCACCTCCTTCGGCCAGTAATCGATATCATTTTAGATGTTTTCGAATCGGACAGATCCGTTTATGTCCGTCGCGCCAATGGCAGAATGATCCATTACAGCGGCCCTTTGAACATTACCCAAATCTGCCCGCAGTGAAACATCTCGCATCTTAAACGTCAGAGAGCGAAGTAAAGTTGCGTCCCGAACCGTTTATCGATACTTTTGGACTATTAATTTAGGACTAAATACCTATAAATCAACTGAGCTAGGAATTTCACTCCATCTGAAAAAGCAAAATCCGTCCGACATCCGGACGGGTAAAATATTTCCTATCCCCAAAATCATTTCAAACTCGCACGGGAGCGGCGAACGAACGGGGCGGCAGCAGAGAGAGCGCAAGCATAAGGCAGAGAAACGCGAGAAAATACGGCGATACTTGTGTCCGTGTATGCCCGGCGACAATCGGGCCGATAAAGGCGCCGATTGAGTACGAAATCGACAGAATCGAAAAGACGCGTCCGTAACGGTCCGCGCGCGTCAGGACTGCAAGCAGCGATGCGATGGCCGGAAAAATGACCCCCTTGGTCATCCCGATCAGAAACAGCGAAGCATATAGCGGCAGCGGCCAATGAACGGACATCCCGAAAAAAATGAACGCCAGCGCAAGACTGCCGAACAGCATCCGGTAAAAAGGGGAAATCCGGTTCAAAAACAATAGGCTTAGCGTCACCAACGACCCCATGGAAATGACGGAAAAGAACACGCCGGAGGTCATGATGGAGCCGCTCGCCTCCTTCATCAACGGAAGCTCGAAAAACAAAATGCCTTGGGAACAAGAAAGCGCAAGAGGAACAACGAAGAAAAGCCAAGGAATGTTTTCCTGGCCGGAGACCGGTAAATTCTCCTGGAAAGCAGGAGGAAGGGCGTGTTCCCCCGCAATCGCCGCATTGGCGGTTCGCTCGCTTCGCTGTTCCTTTACCCCGATCCAAGCGAGCAAGCCGGTAAGGATGAGGCCCCATCCGAGAAACGTAAACGATTTGGCAAAGCCAAGCTGTGAGACCAGGTAGGCGCCGGCGGCCGGACTGAGCACGGAAGCGATCGTATGCACCATGCCGTTGCCGGCCATCAGCTTGCTTTGTTGAATTTGGTTTTTGGCGATTTTGGCGAGCAGGGACAAGCAGGCCGGCGATAGAAATGCCAGGACGAAGCCGCTGATCGAACGGATGACGAGCAGCCCCCACGGATCGCTGACACGGGATTGAATTAAGAGCACGATTCCTGCTACAATCAGGCTGAACACAATGAAGCCCTTGCTTCCATAGCGGTCAACGCCGTAGCCAGCGATCAGGTTTCCGGGCAAGTGCGTGATCGAATAAACCCCGAGAATAAGCCCGATGAACGAAGGCGTCGCACCTAGCGACACGGCAAAAGGAGTAAGAATCGGGTATTGGGCATGCAGGTCGAAAATGGCGACGAACATGAACAGATAGAGCCATACGGCGGTTTTCATGAAATCACCTCTTTTCATATATGGGGTTCGTCCGTCCATCGCTACTCTATACGTTTACGTCTGCCGGCAAAGGGATAGTACAAGTATTTTGCATCATGCCGGATCGTTTAGCGTATTAGAAACGTGAGTTCCGGCGGATAAAAGGAGGGATGCCGGATGGACCTGTTTATCCGAATCGTGCTGGTGGCCGTCTTGCTGCTGGCGCTGTGGAGGCTGTTCGTATCGTTTCGCCGAACCAGGCGAAGAGAAGACAAAGGGGCGGAAATCCAGCGCAAGCTCGCCAAGCTCCGCAAAAAAAGAGATGAAGAGTGACGCGGGGCTGGTGTATGATAAGGGCGCGGAGAGCTGCTATCAGGGATTTACATAAGCGATAGAAGACGGACTTTTAGGGGAGCGATGGAAGTGGATTTTGTAACGGCTTTTTTATCCGAGCGATGGTATGTGCTCGTCGGGGCGCTGATTGTGCTGTTTCTCGTTATCAAAGTGGTGAAAACCGTCATCAAATGGGCTCTCGTGCTCGCGATACTGGCGGGGCTCATCTGGTATGGCGCCAGCTACAAGGATCAGCTTTTGGAGCTGGGCACGACGGTGGGAGCGAAAGTCGCCGCCGAAGTCAAGAATCAAATGGTCAAAGCGATTACCGACGAAGTGAAAGAAGCGAAATACAGCCAGAACGCCGACGGCTCGTATACCGTAAGCACCAGAACCGTGCAGTTGGAAGGCAAATCCGGTTCGAGCGATGTGCAGGTTACCTTTATGAACCAAACGTTCACGATGAAGCTGGACGATGTCCTGAAAGGATTCATCGATCAGGCGAAGAAAAACGCCGGCCAATAAGCCTTCGGAACGCATCTCGATAGGAAAGGGGGGACGTGGTGAACGAGCTGCAGAAGCTGGCGCAAATCAATTGGATTACCGTGCTCATCGCCATATTGTTTGTAGTATCGATTGTACAGGGCTTGCTTCGCGGGGCGTCCTCCTCTGCGAAGCATCTTGCGCTTATGGTGACGGAAGGGGCCGTGACGCTGCTCAGCCTGTTTCTCGCTTGGGAGCTGACTTCATGGCTGTCGCCCAAGCTGCAGGCGTGGCTTGTAGGGCTCGGGCTGACGATACCGTCCGAGGAGCTCGGCTTTTGGAAGCAGCTATATTACACCGCCGCAACGGCTCTGCGCGATTTTTCCCTGCTGCGGTTCAGCGTCCTGTTTGTTTTGGGATACGGCTTGATTAAGCAGCTGGTTTACCGCATGATCGACCCGCTGGTGGACGATTGGCTGGCGGAACGGACGAATGCGGACTCTGCCAACGGGAGACGAGTCGCCCCTCCTTCCCTGCTCAGCAGTCTGATCGGCGGCGTCATCGGCTCGGTGACCGGGTTCGGCCGGGGGATGATTATGATTGCCGTGCTGTTTATCGTCACGACGCTGTTCCCGCAGACGCCGGTGGCCGCTTATATTCAGGACTCGTCCCTTTTTCAAAAAGGGGCGACGGAAGTGATTCGGCCGATGACGGGCGACTTTTTCGCTAACCAGCTCCCCGTTTTCACGCGGGCCGTGGAACAGGAATTCGCCAACATTTTGCAGCGGAAATACGAGGTTGTGGATGCCCGTATTCCCCAAGATGTTGCGGAAGCGGCCAAGCAGGTGACGGCCAAAGGGCAGACCGACGAAGAGAAAGCCAAGCTGCTGTACCGCTGGGTCGGCACGCGTATCAAGTACGACTGGGACAAAGTGAAAGCGTACGAGGAGCAGCGCATTTGGAAAGAGCAGACGCCGGAGGATACGTTTAACACGAAACAGGGCGTGTGCATCGACTTTTCCAGGTTGTACGCGGTGATGGCGAGGGCGGTCGGGCTGGACGTCAAGGTTGTGACCGGGCTCGGCTATGACGGACGTGGCGGTTACGGCCCTCACGCGTGGAACGAAGTGTACCTGGGGGAGAAAAGCGAGTGGGTGCCGCTCGATTCCACCTGGGTAGCCAGCGGAGGCAACTGGTTCAATCCACCACGCTTTCAGGAAACGCATATTAAAGATACGTAATCACGGATGCCGGACGGCCGCCACAAGCGACGAACCGGTTTTTTCCTTTTCCGTACGTTTCTATAAATTCCTCGAATATGGTACACTTGTTACGATGCAAGTCTGAAAAAGGTGGGTTTATCGTTGCTACAAACCGTTAACGCAATATAAAGCGATATTTTTCGATGATGACCATACCGGGGAAGGCATTCTTTCCCTGCGCGAGCTGCTGCGGGACGTAAAGCAGCATATGGGAACTATTTTTGGAAGGAAGGAGCCGCAAGCAAGATGAAGAAACCTATCGGCATGGACGACTCAAGCAAGCACGACGGAAGCCAGCGCCGTCATTTTACAACCCGGATCAACCTGTTCTTTTTCTTTACGTTTTTCCTGTTTTCCGTACTTATCGTGCGGCTGGCGATGCTGCAATTTGTCGAAGGCAAAGAGCTGGCGGCGAAAAAGGATAGGAGTAACAACGCCGATACGCCGATCCCTCCGATACGCGGCAATATTTTCGACCGCAAGAGTGCCCCGATCGCCTATACGACGTCGACCCAGTCGCTTTATTTCCGCATCGAGCAGGACCAGCCCAAGGATCAAGTGGTCGCCTTGGCCAAGCGCTTGGCCGACATTTTCGCGCAGTACGGCAACAAGGACTTGAAGCAGCCGACCGCGGAGGAAATCATTAAGGCAATGGATGTCGGCTTCGATTTGAACCAGGACGATACGGCCAAAAAACCGAGCTATTACTCGGTGCCGAGGCGGATCAAGACCGATTTGACGCAAATGGAAATGGCGTTTATTTTGGAGCACCGCGACGAGCTGAAGTGGATTGAGATCATGGAGGAGAGCCTCCGCACATACGACCGCGAGAACACCATTGCGGTGCAGCTTGTCGGGTATATGCGGCCGTTCTCGACGGCGCGAGAAGCGAAGAACGGGCTTGAATTTTATAAGGACAAAACAAAAACGGAAGAATACCTCGACCGGGAATACGTCGGCTATGACGGCATTGAATTGATGTACCAGGAAGAGCTGCGCGGCAAAAACGGCGTAAAGTCGTATCCGGTCAACGTCTTGCAGAAAATTATCGGCGATGCGGAAGCCCCTACGGTCACCCCGCCGGAGAAGGGGAACAACCTGTACCTGACGATCGACAAAAACGTTCAGCTGGCCACCGAGCAGGCGATCACGGACCATCTGGTGACGTTGAAAAGCTCGGCTTATCGTTCCAATTCTTACTCGGCCAAAGGAGTCAACGCCGTCGCGGGCTATGCCGTGGCGATGGAGGTCGATACGGGCAAAGTCGTGGCGATGGCCAGTATGCCGGATTATGATCCGACCTTCTGGAGCAATCCGTTCTCGGATGCCGATTACAAGCAGGTTCAGACGAAAATCAACAACGGCACGATTACGACAGCGTACCCGGACTATCCGGATGACGAGCAAAAATATCATCCTACGTCCATCGTGTATATGGGCTCCGTCATTAAACCGCTCTCGGTGTTGATCGGGTTCAACGAAGGGTTGCTTACGCCCAATACGATTTACACCGATACCGGCGTATTTACCTATGGTAAAAACAACAGCTCCAGACATACGAATTCCGGCAGAGCCTCTTTTGGACCGATCAATGCCAGCGAGGCGCTTCGGGTCTCGTCTAACACGTTCATGTCAGCGTTGATCGGTAACGCACTGTACAATCGTACCCCTGGCAAAGCCGTAGAAATCTGGGACCAATATTTGGCTAAATTCGGCTTGGGCGTGCTTACCGGCAGCGGTCTGCCGCGGGAAAGCGCGGGAATCAGCGAGTACAAGACGAATACGAAAGAGACCGCTCAATCCCGGATGGTATTCGCCTCCTGGGGACAGAACGAGAAGTACACGACGCTTCAATTGGCGCAGTATACCACAACGCTCGCGACCCGGGGCAAACGGCTTCAGCCGCTGCTTGTCGACCGGATCGAAACATACGACAAAGGCCAGATTGTCAAGAAGTTTGACCCGGTCGTGCTGGATCAGACCGATTTCCCGAAAGCTTACTGGGACTCCGTGATCAAAGGAATGCTGCAGGTCCGCACTCAAGGCTTTGACGATTTCCCATATCCAGTCGCCAGAAAAACAGGAACCTCCACGCAAAGAGTGGCCGGCGGCAAAGAAATCGACAACGCCGTGTTTATCGCCTTCGCGCCTGCGGAAAATCCGAAGCTTGCCGTCGCCGTCGTTGTGCCGGAAGGCGGATTCGGCGCCTACGGCGCCGGCCCGATCGCACGCAAAATGTTCGACGCTTATGATCAATATTACGGACTGGATGGGAAACCGAAAGGGCCTCCGACCGCAAACAAAACGCCATAACGAAATACCGGAAATCTCCTTGAACAGAGGGGATTTCTTTTTTTATAAAAAAAATGTTGCACTAGGTAAACATATTTGTGTATTATAAACATATAGTCATTAGGGAAATAAAAATGGATTAATACAACTTGCTAGTGAAGATGGGAGAGGACTACTTTGAAAAACGTAAAAACAAAACCGAGGCTATCGTCTTCGTTCAAGCGATTTATTATGACGATCATGTTCCTCGCACTTGCCGTATCGCTTGCCGCATGCGGAGCGGCTAAGGAGAATGCCGCTCCCGGTAAAGTGAAAATAACGGCTACGATCGGGATGATCGCCGACATTGTCAAACAGGTCGGGGGGACGCACGTCGAGGTGACCGGATTGATGAAGGCGGGCGTCGACCCGCACTTATACAAAGCATCGCAAGGAGATCTGAAAAAGCTGGATCGGGCGGAGATCATTTTCTATAACGGGCTTCATTTGGAAGGCAAAATGACCGACGTCTTCGAGAAAATGGAAAAGTCCAAGCCTACGGTAGCCGTGACGAAAAACATTCCGGAGTCCAAGCTTCGCGGCATGGAGGACGGAAGCGGAGCGCATGATCCTCACGTATGGTTCGATGTCAAGCACTGGATCAGCGCTACCGAGACGGTGCGCGACGAACTCAGCAAGCACGATGCGGCAAATGCTGCCGATTACAAAAAAAACGCGGAGGCGTACATCAAGCAATTGGAGGAGCTGCATCAGTTCGCGAAGGAGCAGATGGCCTCGATTCCGGAAAAGCAGCGCGTACTTGTTACGGCGCATGACGCGTTCGGTTATTTCGGGGATGCCTACGGCATCAAAGTGATGGGGCTTCAGGGCATCAGCACCGCTTCGGAATACGGCTCCAAGGACGTCAGCGACCTGCGCGACTTCCTCGTTGCGAACAAGATTAAGGCGGTTTTCGTTGAATCGAGCGTACCGAAAAAATCGATCGAGGCCGTTATTGAAGGGGCCAAGAAGCAAGGGCACGAGATTCAAATCGGTGGCGAGCTGTTCTCCGACGCGATGGGGGAAGAAGGCACACCGGAAGGAAACTATATCGGCATGGTGAAGCATAACATTAATACGATTGTTCAAGCGTTGAAATAACAGTTCTGGCGGAGAGAGCGAGAAGCGGATGAACGAAAAGGGGAGTGGAACCAATGAAAGAACAGCGGATACCGTTATCTATACTAGGGATGACCGTAGCTTACCAGAAAAAGCCCGTCCTTCGCGATATATCGCTTCAGGTGCCGGAAGGAACATTAATCGGCATCGTCGGGCCGAACGGCGCCGGCAAATCGACGCTGATCAAAGCGGCTCTCGGACTCATTCCCAGCGTAACCGGGGAAGTTTCGATCTACGGCAAGCCTTACGCCGAGCAGCGGAAGCTCATTGGCTACGTGCCGCAGCGGGAGTCCGTCGATTGGGATTTTCCGACAAGCGCGCTCGATGTGGTGATGATGGGACGATACGGTCATTTAGGCTGGTTTAAACGTCCGGGCGCCAAAGAGCGGGAGATTGCCATGGATTGCTTGTCTAAAGTAGGTATGGAAAACTTTGCCGACAGACAGATCAGCCAGCTTTCCGGCGGGCAGCAGCAGCGCGTGTTTTTGGCCCGGGCGCTGGCGCAGGATGCGAAGCTGTATTTTATGGACGAACCGTTCGTCGGCGTCGATGCGGCTACGGAGAAAGCGATCGTTACGCTGCTGGGCGAGCTCAGGGAGCAGGGCAAGACCGTTCTGGTCGTGCACCATGACCTCGCGACCGTGAAGCAATATTTCGATTGGGTCATCCTGCTGAATGTGGAGCTTCAAGGCATCGGACCTGTGGAAGACGTATTTACGAGGGACAATCTTCAACAAACCTACGGCGGGCGGCTGGCGTTCTTGGATCAGCAGCATGACGGCGCGCTCGTCGTGAATGCGAGGTGAGCGGCATGGCATGGCTGGAATTGTTCCGCGATCCGAACGCGCAGTGGATATTAATGGGAAGCATGCTGCTCGGACTAAGCAGCGGCGTGCTCGGAAGCTTCGCTTATTTGCGCAAGCAGAGCCTGATGGGCGACGCGCTTGCTCATGCGGCGCTGCCGGGCGTGTGCATCGCTTTTATGCTCACCGGCTCGAAATCGATCTTTTTCTTTTTGCTCGGCGCGATCGTCGCCGGTCTGGCGGCCACCTTCGGGATCGGCTATGTCACCCGCAACTCCCGGATCAAGCAGGATACGGCGCTTGGCATCGTATTGTCGGTATTTTTCGGACTTGGCATCGTGCTGCTGACCAAAATTCAGCATAGCGGCAGCGGCAACCAGAGCGGCCTCGACAAGTTCTTGTTCGGACAGGCCGCTTCCATGGTACTGTCGGATGTCATCACGATGGCGGTTGTGGCGCTGCTGCTGACGATGGTTTGCGCCTTGCTGTTCAAGGAGTTCAAGCTGCTCAGCTTCGACTCAGGGTTTGCGAAAGGGATCGGGCTCCCGGTCGCTTTTCTCGACCAATTCATGATGTTTTTGATCGTGGTGGCCGTGGTCGTCGGCATTCAGGCCGTAGGCGTCGTGCTGATGTCGGCGCTGCTCATTACACCGGCCGTCTCGGCCCGGTATTGGACCGAGAAGCTGGGCGTCATGGTGGCGCTCTCGGGCGTGTTCGGAGCGCTAAGCGGCTTCTTCGGCACACTGCTTAGCAGCATGGCGAATAATATGCCGACCGGACCGCTTACGGTGTTGGCCGCTACTCTTTTCTTCGTCGTGTCGGTGCTATTCGCGCCGCGCCGGGGGCTGCTGGCGAAATTGCTTGAGCGATTGGCTGTCAAACGCAGCGTGATGAGCGAGAGGGAGCTCCGGCCGCAACTGCACGGCCTCGGTCCGGCAGGCGAAAAGCTTCGGAAGGAGGGGCAGGCATGAACGACTTTTGGATACTGCTGACGGCTTCGCTCGTAGCCGTCTCCTGCAGCCTGCTCGGCTGCTTTCTCGTTCTGCGGAAAATGGCGATGATCGGGGATGCGATCAGCCACTCGGTGCTGCCGGGAATTGTGCTGGCGTTTCTGTTCAGCGGCTCGCGGGATTCGTTGTGGATGATGCTGGGAGCGTCAGTCATCGGCCTCGTGACCGTGTTTCTGATCCAATGGTTTCATCAGAACGGGGTTCAATCCGACGCCTCCATCGGCGTCGTGTTTACCGCCTTGTTCGCCGTAGGGGTCGTCTTGGTGAGTCTCTTTACGCGGCAGGTGGACTTGGACTTGGATTGCGTGCTGTACGGGGAAATTATTCATGTGCCGTGGGAAACCGTGGAGTGGAACGGGATCGATATCGGTCCGAAAGCGGTCTGGGGACTCGGCATCGTGCTGACGCTCAGCGCTTTGATCATCGGGCTGTTCTACAAGCAATTCAAAATATGCGCGTTCGATCCGGCCATGGCTGCCGCGGTAGGCATTCCGGTCGCGCTGTTCCATTACCTGCTGATGGGACTGGTCTCCATGACAACGGTAGCTTCGTTCGAAAGCGTAGGCGCCATTCTGGTCGTCGGTATGCTGGTCGTGCCGGCCGCCACAGCGTACTTGCTTACGGAAAAGCTCAGCCGCATGATCTTCTACAGCATGGGAGTCGGCGTACTGAGCGCCGTGCTCGGCTACTTCACCGCTGCGGTGCTGGACGCTTCGATCGCCGGCTGCATGATCGTCGTTGCGGGCGTGCTGTTCATTCTGGCGCTGCTGTTCTCGCCGACGCATGGCGTCGTCTGGCGCAAATTCAGACGGAAGCAGGCCGCTGTCGTATAATTGGGAAAGCCCGGGCTCACTGGAGCCCGGCTTTTTCGTATACGCGCTTAAATGCCTGCTGCGATCGCGCCGCCAACGCTTCGGCGGTTTCCGCCGGCGGCAGCGGCGTCAAAATCTCCTGCGCCACGACGCCGGTATAGCCGATGCGTTGCAGCCCTTGCAGGAACGCCGTCAGGTCGATGACGCCCTCGCCCGGATACAGCCGGTCGTTGTCCAACACCTCGGCGACTGAAACGTCCTTGGCATCGTTGATATGGACATGAACGATCTGATCGGCGCGCAGCTTGGCGATATCGGCGGCCGTGCCTCCCGTCGTATGCCAATGGTAGGCGTCGAACAACAGGCCGACATTGCTTTTGCCGATCGTATCGATCCACTCCAGCATGCTGTCCGCATCCCATAAAAAGGGATGCTTCCATCGCGTGCGCAGATGATGCGGCCCGACGAATTCCAGTCCGAGCCGGATGCCGTACGCCTCCAAAATGTCCGCGCAAAGGCGCAGCCGCCGGGTCGCGACAGCCATGAAGCGCGCAGCGTTCTCGTCCGTCGACGGCAGCACGTGCGTGCAGCAGGCGGTTACGCCGAGCTTGCTTGCCGCCGCCGCTTCTGCGGCGAGCTGGGGCAAGCCGTCCCGGAACGCCTCCTCGGTTTGCCGCCATTCTGCGGCGAGTCCAGTCGCGCCAATGCGCACTTGCTTCTCCTGCAAAAAGTCTCTCGCCTGCTCCAAGCCTGCCGCTGCGATCCATGCCTCCAGCTCTTGGCCGTGCGCGTCGACCGCGCCAAATCCGAAGCGGGAGGCGAGCTCCGCAAACTCGCGGATCGTCCCGGCCTCGCCGATGCCTGCTCTGGTCAATCCCTTGATCATCCGTTCGTCCTCTCCTTCCATAAGGTCTATCCGCCCACATCATAAACCGCCGCTCCGCAGGCTGTCTACTCGGAAAAAGCGACATAATTTTCAGGAAACCTACCATTTCCTGAAACCCGTACGAATATGGTATACTGTTATATCGGACTATTTTTTAGCGTTTGAGGAGGAAAAATAATGTGCGGGATCACCGGCGTCATGTATTTTGAAGACCGCGAGCCTTCCCCGTCCATACTGAAGAGCATGACCGACTGTATCGTGCATCGGGGACCGGACGATTTTGGATTTTGGAGTGAGAACCGCATCGGACTCGGCTTCCGCCGCTTGTCCATCATCGATTTGCAGGAAGGCCATCAGCCGCTCGCCAACGAAGACGAAACGGTATGGATTGCGTTCAACGGCGAGATTTATAACTATAAATATTTGCGCAATACGCTTCAGGCGAAAGGACATCAATTCAAAACTCATTCGGACACCGAAGTGATCGTCCACCTGTACGAAGAGTACGGGGAAGAGTGCGTGAAGCAGCTTCGCGGGATGTTCGGGTTCGTCATCTGGGATCGCAGGAAAAAGCAGCTGTTCGGCGCGCGGGACCATTTCGGCATCAAGCCGTTCTACTATTACCACGACGGCAGCCAATTCCTGTTCGGCTCGGAAATCAAAAGCATTCTGGCCGCCGGAGTCGCCCGGACGATTCATACGGAAAGCCTGTTGAACTACTTGACGTTCCAATACGTGCCGGAGCCGACGACGATGTTTCAAGGCATACATAAGCTGCCGCCGGGACATACCGTTACCGTATCGTATGACGGCGGACTGTCGGTCAAGCAATACTGGGATGCGATGCTGGAGCCGGAGGAGCGGCCGTTTGACGAATGCGTCGAGCGCATCCGCGAGGCGCTCAAGGATTCGGTCGTTCACCATATGCAGAGCGACGTGGAGCGGGGCTGCTTCCTATCCAGCGGCATCGACTCGACGGCGATCGCGGCGCATATGCGCCAGGTCGAATCGATCCGCACGTTCTCCGTCGGCTTCGAGGGGGCCAACAACGAGACCGTCATCGCGCGTCAAACCGCACAGGCGCTGGGCACCGAGCATTACGATAAAGTTATTACGAAGGAAGATTACTTCGGCACCTTAGCCAAAGCCGCCTGGCATCAGGACGAGCCGGTGGCCGACCCTTCGGCGATTGCACTGTATCATGTGGCGCAGCTTGCGAGCGAGCACGTGACGGTCGTACTGTCCGGCGAAGGAGCGGACGAACTGTTCGGCGGGTACCGCATCTACCACGAGCCGCAGTCGCTCGCGCCGATCGAGCGGCTGCCGCACGGCGTGAAGCGGCTGCTGCACGCGCTGGCCCGGCTGCTGCCGAACGGCATCTATGGCCGCAATTACGTGCTGCGCGGCACGACGCCGCTGGAGCAGCGGTTTCTCGGCAACGCCAAAATTTTCACCGAAGACATGAAGGCCGAGATCGTGCGTGCGGACCGCGAGCTGTTGAGCCGGTACCGCAATCCGTTCGACATCGCCAAAACGTTTTACGATAAAAGCAAGCATCTGGACCCGGTGTCCCGGATGCAGTATATCGACATGAACTTGTGGATGCCGGGCGACATTCTGATGAAGGCGGACAAAATGACGATGGCACATTCCATCGAGCTGCGCGTGCCGTTCCTCGATGTGGAGGTGTACGAGGTGGCGCGCCGGATTCCGGCCAAGTACCGGATTGCGGAAGGCACGACCAAATACGTGTTCCGCAAAGCGATGGAAGGCATGATCCCGGACTTTATTCTGAATCGGCCGAAGCTCGGGTTTCCGGTGCCGATGCGCGAGTGGCTGAAGGGTCCGCAAGGAAACGTCGTGATGGAGCAGATCGCGGCAAGCGGCATCGACAATTACATCCGGATGGACACGGTAAGGGCGATGCTCGGAAATCATCAGAGCGGCAAGGGCGATTACGCCCGGCGCATTTGGACGATCTATATGTTCGCGCTTTGGCATGCGGCCTACATGGAGGAGCTGCCGGCCCGAACGCTCGCGCACGCTCAATAAGCGAAGGTCCGCAGAGGAGCGAGTGCGGCCGCAGACCGCGGCAGGTACGTTACTTCAAGGAACGGACGAAAAGGGAGAGAAGCGAACATGAGTCGATTCAAAATGGTAGCGTTGGATCTGGATGGCACATTGCTGACGGAAGAAAAGACGATCTCGGAGGAGAACCGCGCGGCTATTCTGGCGGCGCAGGATGCCGGAGTAACGGTCGTCTTTTCGACCGGGCGGGGGATTCAGAACTGTCTGTCTTATGCGGAGGAGCTCGGCCTGAAGTCGCCGCTCGTCACGGTGAACGGCAGCGAAGTATGGAAAGCGCCGGGCGAACTGCTTGAGCGTCATACGTTGGACACGGAGCTGATCCGCCGCATGCATGCGCTCGCAGTCCATTACGATACTTGGTTTTGGGCTTATGGCGTCGAGGAAATCTACAACAAAGAGCACTGGTTGCCCGAAGCGGAAATTGATGCGCAGCAGTGGCTGAAGTTTGGCTATTATATCGAAAACGAAGAAAGCCTCGCGGCCATCCGCCGGGAATTGGAATCGTGGGATAAGCTGGAAATTACGAATTCTCATCCGTTCAATATCGAGGTGAATCCGAAAGGCATCAGCAAGGCCAGCGGATTGAGACAAGTATGCGCGCTGCTGGGAATCGAGATGTCGCAGGTGATCGCCATGGGCGACAGCTTGAACGATGCGGCTATGATCCGCGAAGCGGGGCTCGGTGTGGCGATGGGGAACGCGCAGGAGGAAGTCAAGCGGCTGGCCGATGCGGTGACCGGGACGAACGAAGAACACGGTGTCGCTCAGATAATCAGAGAGTTTGCGCTGAAATAGCGGATCGGATCGGGCCATCCGGCAAGTTACGCATAGCAACTGAAAAGGGAGGCATCCATCTATGGTCATCGCCGCATGGATCATCATCGTTGTTCTGTTTCTCGTCGGCATAGCCGGGGCGGTATACCCGGTGCTGCCGGGAGCGCTCGCGATCTATGCGGCGTTCTTCGTCTACGGCTTTATGATCGGCTTCGAACCGTTCGGGGTCTGGTTCTGGCTCATTCAAACGACGATCGTAGCCATTCTGATCGTGGCCGATTATGCCGTCAGCGCGGTTGGCGCCAAAAAGTTTGGCGGCACGCGGGCATCTGTCATCGGCAGTACGATCGGGATATTGATCGGCCCGTTCGTAATCCCGGTCGCAGGGCTGCTGATCGGTCCATTTCTTGGCGCCGTCGTGGGCGAACTGATCGTCGGAACGGAATTCCGCCAGGCGGTGCGGGCGGGAATCGGGGCGTTGGTCGGCTTTTTCTCGGGGCTCGTCGTTAAACTCGTGCTGCAGCTGCTGATGATCGTGCTGTTTATCATCTGGATCGTGTAAGGCATGAAGGGAAGAAGGGAACGTTTTGTCCAAAGATTCATTAGTCAAAGGAACGCTGATTCTAACCTTGGCGGCATTGGTCGCCCGGGCGCTCGGCGTGGTGCAGCGCATCCCGCTCGTTTATTTGCTCGGCGATATCGGCATGGCGGCCTACGGCATCGCTTTCAACCTGTACTCTGTGCTGCTCGTCGTCGCCACCGCAGGCATTCCGAGCGCACTCAGCAAAATGATCTCCGAAAAGACCGCGCTCGGCCGGCATGCGGAGGCGGACCGGATCTACAAGGCGGCGCTGTGGTTTGCCGTATGCGCAGGTGTGCTGATGACTGTTCTGCTATATGCCGCAGCACCGTATTTTGCCAACAGTACTCTCAACCCGCAGGCGGCGCTGCCGATCCAAGCTATCGCACCGGCGCTGCTGCTGTTTCCGCTGATCGCCATCATGCGCGGCTACTTCCAGGGACGCCGGATGATGATGCCGAACGGCATATCGCAGATCATCGAACAGCTGTTCCGCGTCGTCACTTCGGTGGCGCTTGCCTATTTGCTGCTCAGCCACAGCTTGGACTATGCCGTCGCCGGAGCTTCGTTCGGCGGCGTGGCAGGCAGCATCGCGGCAGCGGCCGTGATGCTGTATTATGCGATGCGGCTGAAGCAAAGCGACCGCCGCGAGCGGTCCGCGGAGGGCGCCGACGCCGCAGCGGCAGAGAGCGCGGGCGCTGCGGCGTCCGACCAACCGCTGACGTTCAAAGCGATCTATGCGCAGCTGTTCAAGCTGTCTGTGCCGATCGTCATTTTCTCGATGACCGTCACGCTGATTTATACGATCGATTCGTCCATCGTGACGCTGCTGCTCAAGGATCAGTTTGGAGAGCACGCGGCTCGTGAAATGCTTGGTATTTTAGCCGGCCGGGCGCAATCGCTGGCAGGCATTCCGATCATTCTCGCCGTGGCGCTCAGCCAATCGGTCGTACCGATTATTTCGTCAGCCTATTCGCAAAAAGACATGAAGCAGGTATCCGATCAGACGGCCAAGGTACTGCAATTATCGATTCTTACCGGCCTGCCGATGGTGCTGCTGATCAGTCTGGGGGCACGCTCGATCAACGGGTTTATTTTTGCGAACCCAGCCGGTTCGCTGATCGTGGATGCGTATGCCCCTCCAATCATCACTCTGCTTACCGTCAGCGCGATGTTCCAGATCGTCATGCAGACCTCGGGCGCGGTGCTGATGGGAATGGGCCGCATGAGGCCGCTTGTGCTGAGCGTGATCCTTGGCATCGCGGTCAAGCTGGCAGGCAGCTATGCGCTGGCTCCGTACTGGGGCATCTATGGCATCATCGCCGCCACTGCCCTGTGCTTCATCGTGATGGCGTGGATCAACCTCGCGGTGCTGCGGTCCGCCGTGCCGTTCCGGGTGTTCGGCCTGCGCCGTTGGCTGTCGTTGGCCGCGACGACGGCGCTGATTTGCCTGATCGGCTATGGACTGGAACAGATGTGTGTTGCCTACATCCATCCGTTCGGCAGCGAACGTTGGGATGATATGGTGCAAGCTTTGATCATCTGCGCGATCATCGGCGCGGCTTATCCCCTCCTGCTCTTCCTGACGCGGGTCATGACGCTGCACGATTTGCAGCATCTGCCAGGACCGCTCCGGAAGCTGGCGAAGCCGCTGCTCGTTCGTCTTGGCCGCACAACGCAGCAAGAAAAACGGTAAACGATGCGGCAGTGCTCGTAGATAATTGTTAAAAACAGCCCCGAACCTTCCAAGCAGATGCTGCTGCTGAGGAGGTTCGGGGCTATTCGTCGTTCGGAAGCGGCTTCGGAGCGCGCTGTCTTTCCCGTGTGCGCCACACAGTTTACATTTTGTTCAATAGGAGCAGTGAAGGGGTATAGCAGGCCGTTCAGGGGGCAAGCTGCCGCAGCGGACTTTCGCCGGAGTCGACGCATTAAACGATCAGATCGCCGGCGAGCACGGCGAGCTCGATTTTTTTCAGCCCGAGGCCACATTCCTGCGTCATTTCGAAGGAGAACGGCGCGCTGATTTCCGTAAAATAATCGAGGACGGACAAGTCGCGGAACCAATCCCCCGGAATGGGCGATTCGACGTCTCTGTCTCTCCATGCATCCGTCAGCGCCGGACTGTACAGCGGGGCCGCGCCGGGCCGCAGCTTGCAGCCGTCAAGCCGCTCCAGCAGCTGGCCACGGGGCCGGGGCGGCTCCTTGCGCACGGGTGCGAACAGATGCGGCCAGTAATCCGCGCGGGAGCCGCTGTGACGGCGTCCGCAGGCGAACGCCTGAGCGCCTTCAGCTACCGCACGAATCCCGAATAGAATGGCGTACAGCTTTTTGCCGACCTCGATGCGCTCGCGCACGCTGCTGAAGTTTTCCAGAATCAGACCTGCGAGCCGTATACGGTCGCCCTGAACATAAGGAAACACGACCTGGTTCAGCTGAAGCAGCGTCTGCGTCTGAAAAAACAAGGTGTCGAGCACGGTGCTTTGAAACGAAGGATGACGGACGACGCGCTCCTCAATATAATGCTGCTCGTTCACGATTAACGCGATGGTCAACAGCCCGGATTCCCGCTCGATCCAGAAACGGTCCCAGACCGGGCGCATAAAGCGCGAGACACCGAGCAGGGGAAGCAGATAAAACAGTGGGCGTTTCAGTTGCACGCTCGCCCGGTACAGCAAAAGCTGCGGGTAAGCATCCCGGAAGATGAGCGCGTTGGCCCTTTCCAAAAAAGCGAAGATGTTCTCGCGCTGCTCCTCGTTCAACAGAAATGGCAGCAGATCTCCCCGCAGATCCGTCATGCTCCACCCCCCGTTGCGCGACACCATATGGGCGAGCAGCGCCCAATGCAGCTCGGGATGCTCGCGGTACATATGCAAATAAGCCGCGGTACGTGTCACGTTGTTGCGGATATGCACGTCCCGCTCACGTAGGATTCGCTCCAGCAGCTTCTGGTCCTCTTCTTTGGCGTCTGGCCCAGTCTCCGGGGGTTCTTTTGCCGACTCCGCGTTCCCTTCCTGCAGCGCAAGCTTCCATTGCAGCCGCTTGCGCAGCGCTTCGACCGAAAACGGATCGATCGGAATGCGGTGCGCCGCGGTCAGAAGCTTTTTTTCATGCGCTATCGTCTGCGCCTTTCCTTTGATCCACTCTACCGCTTCCTGTGGCAAATCCGCCAGCTTATGAAGCAGGTCGATGCCATTCCAACGGTAATTTCTCCGGTTCATGGTCCGAGCCCTCCCGCCTTAAAAAAAGGATTTTCCAAACGGCTGTCGTATAATTCCATATGCAGGTGCGCAACGTTCTGCCAATTATTTCGTATAAATGGTGGGTTGCATGCATCATAGTACATATTTTTAGGAGGTTCCCGATGAGAACAAAACGTTGGAACACCATGTTGAGCCTCGTGCTGGTGGGCATTCTGATCCTGCTCGCCGGCTGCCAATCGGTCGGCAATGTCGACGTAGGCAAAGCGATGGCCGGAAGTTTGGCCGTCAAATCTTCGGAAGGCAAGCAGACGGTAACGCTGGAGCTGACGCCGGACCCGGCGGTCACGATGTCGCCGGAGGGCAAGCGGGTGTTCGATCTGTTCAGCAAGGTGAAAATTGACATTACCGAGATGAAGATGCAAGATCAGTTGCACGGGTCTATGAAAGGCGAATTCGAGTATCAGAAAGGCCGCGTGCCGTTCGAACTGGTCATGTCCGACATGAATTACACGCTCAAAATCGAAGGCGCAAAAAAGCCGATCATGATCCGCAACAGCGAGACGGCCGCTGCCGAGCTTCCCAAGGAATTGCAGGAGCAGCTCCAGCAGCTTAGCAAGAAGGCGGTTGAAGTGGTGCCTTCGCTCACGCCGCTCTTCACCCGCAACTTCCCGAACCCGAGCAAAATCACGGCTGCGGATGTGAACGAAACCGTGAACGGCGAAGCGCTGACCCTGCAAAAGGTTCATGCCGAAATTTACGGCAACGAGCTGCTGGGCTTGGTGAAAGGTTTCCTGACGAACGTGCTTGCCGACGATCAAGGTCTGAAAGATTTCATCGGCGTGCTGTACGATCTGTACGTGCCGATCTTGAAAGAAGCCACCAAGGAAATCGAAAACGATACGATCACGCCTTATTTGAGCAATAAAGCGCTGGCGGTAGAATTCATTCATACGTTTCTTAAAACCCACTTGGAGCAAATGCTCAAGGATTTCGACGCGTCGGTCAATGAGATGGGTCCGGAAGCCAAAGCTTGGTTGAGCGACAACCAATCGCTTAAGATGGACTTGTATGTAGACAAAGATTACGTTACCCGCAAATCGAACACGGAAATTGGATTTACCCTTCCGCAAGGCAAGGGAGACGGCTTGAAAAGCGTCAAAATTACGTCGGTCTACGAAGTGTGGAACGTGAACAAGCCGGTACAGGCCGCCACAATCGATACCGCAGGCGGAGTTATCGAAATGAACGGTGCGGACGGCCGCCTGACGGCAGGCAAATTCGTCGCATCGCTTGATCCGAACTCTCAACTGTACAAACTGCTTAAAGACGATCTTGGCGTAACGAAGAAAAACATCAGCATGATCGTCGGTGAAGACAAAGAGATGTCTTTCGGCACGCTTCCTTATAACGACAACGGCACGATTATGGTCCCGGCGCGTTTCGTCGTCGAGGAACTGGACGCCGATGTGAAGTGGGATGCGGCCACCAAGCAAGTCAAAGTGACCGATCCGCTGAACGGCACCGCGCTCGTATTAACGATCGGCAGCGACGAAGCTACCGTTAACGGCAAGACCGTTAAGCTGGAGAAGCCCGCCGTTCTCGTAGAAGGCGTTACTTATGTTCCCGTTCGCGTCGTTTCCGAAGGCCTCGGAGCAAAAGTAGGCTGGGAGCAAGCAACGCAAACCGTTAAAATTACCCGCGATTAATAAGAATATGGCTTCATCCTTAATATGTGCTTGAACGGCCGGACTATTCGGCCTTAAAAGCAGAAAACAGCCTCCCATCCGACTCCGCCTCGGAAAGATGGGGGGCTGTTTCTATTTCATATACGAGCATCAGACCTAATCCTGGGTTGAATCGGAAGTTGGGGCTTTCGTCTCCGTTCCCGGCCCCAGAGACCGGGGGGAGGGCAGCCGACCGGCTCGGGCGGCTGTCTCCCGCAGCAAATATTCGATGTGGCTGTTGACACTGCGGAATTCGTCAGCCGCCCATTTTTCCAGCACTTCGTACAGCTTCGGATCAAGCCGCAGCGGGAAGTTTTTTTTACCGGCCATGGTGGACCGTCAGTATAAGCTTCCCGTATTGATGACCGGGCTGGCGGAACGGTCTGACACGATGGCGACGAGCAGATTGTTGATCATGGCGGCTTTGCGTTCTTCGTCAAGCTCTACGACGCCTTCTTGCTGCAATTGGGCGATAGCGAGCTGCACCATGCCGACGGCGCCTTCGACAATTTTGGCGCGTGCGGCGATGATCGCCGTTGCCTGCTGACGCTGCAGCATGGCGCTGGCGATCTCCGTGGAATAAGCCAGATGCGTCAAGCGGGCTTCAAGGACTTCGACGCCGGCTACCGACAGGCGGTCCTGCAGCTCGCGGCTCAGCTCTAGGGCGACCTCTTCGGAGTTGCCGCGCAAGGAGTAGCCGTTCTCGTAAGAATCGTACGGATATTTGTTGGCTACGTGCCGCAGCGCAGTTTCGCTCTGAATCTCGACGAATTGCTCATAGTTGTCGACATCGAAGCTGGCTCTAGCCGAATCGACGACGCGGAAGACGACGACGGCGGCGATTTCAATCGGATTGCCGTCGATGTCGTTCACCTTTAACTTGGCGCTGTTGAAGTTGCGGACGCGCAGCGATACCTTTTTCCGAACGGAGAAAGGAACCGTTACCCACATTCCGCTCTCGCGCAGCGTTCCGGCGTAGCTGCCGAAGAACGTTACGACCATCGCCTGATTCGGTTGAATGACCGTCAATGAGGATAACGGCAGCACCGACAGGACGATCAAGACGATGCCCAAAGCGGGCGAAGCTTTGGTAATCAGCAGGAATAGTCCTCCTCCGACCAGCGCAAGCACCAGCAGCAGCCCGAGAAATCCGTTCATCACCCATGCTTTTCTTTCTTTCATCGCAAACACTCCTTTTTTAAGGAAATCATATTGTTTTGATATTTTTATGATATCACTCTTAGTAATAATTGTAAAGTTGTATAAACTGGAAATTCAATTCAGGATTGAAATTGTCCCGCCTGTGCAAGATTGACAGAAGCCACTCCGAGTGCTATAAGTGGGGTAAGCGAAAGAAATAGGGCAAAACGATGACCGAAGGCGGTGTTTTCCATGGAACAAGTGACAACCGAACAACGATTTAGAGAAGTAATCGCCGGCTCGAAGCCGACCGTTGCCGTTTTCCAAGCGACTTGGTGCAAGGATTGCCATTTTATCCATCCGTTCATGCCTCAAGTGGAGGAAGCGTACCAAGATCGCCTGAACCTCGTTCATATTGACGTTGACGATTTGCCGGATCTTTGCTCGGAATTGAACATCTTGGGCATCCCGAGCTTTATCGCGTTCCGTGACGGTCAAGAGCTTGTCCGTTTTGTCAGCAAGCTGCGCAAAACGCGCGACGAAATCGAGCAATTCCTGGACCGTGCGCTCGAAGTATCGAATGCCTTGCAGAAATAACAGCCATCGAGTGCCAAAGCGCAAAAGCCCGCCGGAAACCGTTCCGGCCGGGCTTTTATTCGTTGAAGAGGGGGGTGCAGCCGGTTCGTCCGGTTTCAAGGCTTTGTAACATTTCCGCATGGATTTAGGTACTTTTTATCGCTATAATAAGGGTTGGACGTTCGCTTTGTCTAATGTTGTCGACAAATGATGATAGACATATTAAATAGAAGAAGCGGGTGAATGTTACGCATGAACATACAACGTTGGCTGAAGCGCTTTTCTTTTACGAGCATGGCCGGCATGTTTTTAATCTTGCTGATGGGCGCGTTGGTGACGAAAACGGAATCGGGCCGGGGCTGCGGCGACGATTGGCCGCTGTGCAACGGACAGATTGTTCCGGCTTATACGATTGAATCGATGATCGAGTACAGCCACCGCTTTGTGGTCGGCGTTGTGGGGATTATTTTGCTTATTACGACGATTCTCGTGCTGCTGTACAGCCATCGCAAGGATGCCAAATGGTACGTAGGCGGGGCGATGGCGTTCACGGTGCTGCAAGCGATCCTCGGCGCCATGGCCGTCTTATGGCCGCAATCCGGCCCGGTGCTTGCGCTGCATTTCGGCTTCTCGCTGATGTCGTTTGCTTTTACGCTGCTGTTGTATTTAGTTTTCACGAAATTCGGAGACGCGATGCACCGCGGTGACGGAACGAGACTGACCAAAGGCGTGCGCATCGCTATCTGGGGCATTTTGATTTACTCTTATGTCGTCGTTTATTTGGGAGCCTACGTCCGGCATTCCGAATCGACCGGTGGCTGTATCGGCTGGCCCTTGTGCAACGGACAAGTCATTCCGGAGTTGAGCGGGGCGACCGGCATCGTATTCTTGCACCGCGTGGCGGCTGCGGTACTGGGGATCGCGATTCTGGTTCTGTTCCTCGTCGTTCGGATGCAGGCGCATACGGACAGCGCGATCTATCGGGCGACCCGCTTGTCGCTGGTGCTTGTTATTCTGCAAATCTTAAGCGGCGGCTTTGTTACGCTGGCCATGGGATACGATATTTACCTGCTCGCCAGTATGCTGCACGCACTGTTGATCTCCTGCTTGTTCGGCATCTTGTGCTACGTGGGGATAACGTCTCTGCACGCGGCAGAGGGGAAAGTACGGGCTTACGCGGCTTCTCGGCTGCCGTAAGCCCCTCTTATTACTATACGTCCTAATCGGGGACATTTAGCAATGATCTATTTCACTTTGTGGGATGAAAGAAGGGAGACGCTCGGCCATGAGATTTGAAAATTTACGCAGCTTTCTGGAAGCGCTTCGTAAGGAAAATCAATTAAAAGTCATCTCCGCGCCGGTCGATCCGAATTTGGAGCTTGCCGAAATTCATCGCAGGATCATCGATGAGCAAGGGCCTGCACTGCTGTTTACTAATGTAAAAGGCGCTTCCTTTCCGGTCGTAACGAATCTGTTCGGCACAAGCCGAAGGGTAGACCTCGCGTTCGGGCCTCGTCCCGAGCAGCTGATGAAGGATATTATCGCGGCGAAAGATACGCTGATTCCGCCAACGCCGAAGGCAGTCTGGGACCATCGGCAGCTTCTTCTGGACCTGCTCAAAGTCGGGACTAAAAACGTGTCCTCCGACGCCGCTCCGGTGCTACAGCAGTGCAATACCGAAGCTCCGCTTGCCGGGCTTCCCGTATTGACGAGCTGGCAGGAAGACGGAGGGCCGTTCGTTACGCTGCCTCTCGTATATACCGAGCATCCGGAAAACGGCCATCATAATCTGGGCATGTACCGGATGCAGGTGTATGACGACCGGACGACAGGGATGCACTGGCAAATTCATAAGGGCGGCGGCTTCCACTACCACGAAGCGGAGAAGCGCGGACAAGCGCTGCCGGTGACGGTCTTTCTCGGCGGACCGCCGGCCTTGATCGCGTCGGCGATCGCGCCGGTGCCCGAGCATTTGCCGGAGCTGATGCTAACCTCGCTGATTATGGGACAGAAGCTGCCGCTTGTGACCAATCCGCACGGCGGACATCGTCTCGTTGCCGAGGCGGAATTTGCGATTTGCGGCTCGGTAGCGCCGCATGTGCGTCGTCCCGAAGGTCCGTTCGGAGATCATTACGGTTATTATTCGCTGACTCACGATTTTCCGGTGTTCAACGTGAGTCATGTATGGCATCGTAAGGATGCTATTTATCCGGCTACGATTGTCGGCAAGCCGAGACAAGAGGATTACTATCTCGGAGAGTTTCTGCAAAAGCTTCTGTCGCCGGCCTTCCCGATGGCGATGCCGGGCGTTAAAGACCTGTGGACTTACGCCGAAACCGGCTTTCATGCGCTTGCCGCGGCGATTGTCCGCGAAAGCTACAGCCGCGAAGCGATCGTCTCGGCGTTCCGTATTCTCGGCGAGGGCCAGCTGTCGCTGACGAAATTTTTGATGGTGACGGATCGGCAGTTGGACCTGGAACGTTTCCCGACGCTGCTGGAGACGGTACTGGAGCGGTTCGATCCGCTGCAGGACTTGTACGTATTCGGCAATACGTCGCACGATACGCTCGATTATACCGGCGACCGGCTTAACCATGGCAGCAAAGCGGTGCTGGTCGGTGTCGGCGAGCCGAAGCGGGAGCTGCCGGCCGTCTATATGGGCGGGGAACTGCCAGGCATTTCGGCTGCCGCCGTCTATTGCCGCGGCTGCCTCGTCGTCTCCGGCGCCTCGTATACGGACGATCCCGGATTGGCTAACCGGTTGGCGGAGGAGGCGGGAGATCGTCTTGCCCAGTGGCCGCTTGTCATCGTAGCGGACGAGACGTCCATTGCCGGCGACCAGACGGCGTTTCTGTGGACGGTGTTCACCCGTTTCAACCCGGCCGCCGATATCCACGCGCGGACGCAGGTCAAGCGCCATCATATCGGTTACGAGCTGCCGCTCGTGATCGACGCCCGGATGAAGCCGGGGTACCCGGACGAGCTTTTCCCACGGGAAGATATCGTGAAGCTGGTCGACTCCAGATGGAGCGAATATTTTGCTTAATTTCACAAACGCAACCGACGATAGCGGCGTGTCCTTTACCCAGGGCGATGCGCCGCTGTCGTTTTTTTGCAGGTGCGATTGTTTTTGCAAAACGGGATCGGGTATACTGAATGGGATAACAAGATGGGATGGGGACACCTATGTTAAGAGCGATTTTTGGCGAGCCGCCCAGGCAGGACAGCGGGCTGCTGCTTGAGGCCAATGAGGCGATCCGGGGCTACATGCGGACCGTCACCCGGAAGAAGGGGGCGGCTCCGACCCCGCAGGAGCGCCGTTATGCGATCTGGTGCCAAAGCTTTCTGCGGGCATTGGACGAATTGGAGCAAAGCCAGTATGCAGCCGTCCGCTACGGGGAGCGGGTGAAGACGACGTTTATCGACCGGATGGAACGCGAGGAACTGGACGATTACCACCGCCATTTATATTATTATAACAACGCACTGATTCGGCTGTTCGCCGTGCTGGACAAGCTCGGGCATTTTATGAACGAACGTTTTGCTTTGAAGACCGAAAAGATCAAATCGAGGTTTTCCTATTTTACCGTTCTTCGCAATATGCATCAACATAAGCTGTTTACCGATTTGGAGGCAAAGCTCTACGAGCTTAAAACGAGTTATAAAGAGCCGCTTACGCGTCTGCGTAATCAGCGCAACATGGAAATCCATACGATTAACGCCGATCTGCTGGACGATCTGATGAAGGCGGAGGAAGCGAAATACGGGGAACGGCTGCGTTCCGAGACGGAGGATGTCCGAGAGAATTTGGCCGATCTCGCGCAAGGCTGCGACATGGCGTTCCGTTCGGTAACGACCGTATTTCGTTATCTGGTCCGGTGATCCGGGGCGCGTTGAGTTTGTGTATCGGGTGAAGTTGAATCGCTCTCCGGCTTGCACTATACTTTGTATAGAATGGGAACGAACGAGAAGCGGGAGGTGGAAGCATGGAGAGGCAGCGGAAAACCGCCCTTATTACGGGAAGCGCCAAAGGCCTTGGTAAAATGACCGCGCTCCTGCTTGCCGAACGGGGAACCGATATCGTGCTGAATTACGTGTCCAGCGAGAAGGAAGCGTTCGAGCTGCGCGAGGCGATATGCGGCAAGGGCGTGCGCTGCGAGGCGGTGCAGGGAAGCGTAGCCTTACCCGAGGACAGGGAAAGGCTCGTACAGGAAGCGTTCGGCCATTTCGGATCGATCGATATTTTGATCAACAACGCCGGTCCGTTCATCCGCGAGCGCCGGCTGTTTATGGAGTATGAACTTGGGGAAATCAACGAGCTGATGCAGGGCAATCTACTCGGCGTGATGCATTTGGATCATCTGGTTATTCCGATGATGCGCCGGAAGCAGTGGGGCCGGATTATTCATTTCGGCTTCGGCCATGCGGCGGAAGCGCGGGGATGGCCGCACCGGGCAGCCTATGCAGCGGCCAAAGTCGGTCTCGTCTCCTTCACGAAAACGTTGGCCGTGGAAGAAGCGTCGGAAGGAATTACGGTCAACATGATTTGTCCGGGGGACATTCGCGGCGCGAATAAAGAGCGGACGATCGTCGAGGTGGAGCATCTGCAGGATGACGAATCCCCGCGCGGACGTCCCGGAACGGGAGAAGACATCGCGCGGGTTATCGCTTTTTTATGCGAAGAGCGCTCCGATTTCATTACCGGCAACATTATGGACGTGTCCGGAGGACTGGACCCGATCCGCGCCATGATCGGCAGCGGGTCCGTGCAAGCGTCCACAAACGGCACAAACAAACAGCCCTGAGCGGCGCATGGTTGCATGCGGGCTCAGGGCTGTTCTTCGTAAGACTGTGATCCGGCGGTCCATGCATTAGAATACTTGCATAACCTCTTGAACGCCTTCCACTTCTTCAAGCAGCGCGCGCTCGATACCGGCTTTCAGCGTGATGGTTGAGCTCGGGCAGCTGCCGCAAGCGCCCATCAAACGCAGTTTAACGATGCCGTCTTCCACGTCGACCAGCTCTACGTCGCCGCCGTCGCGTTGCAGGAACGGACGCAGCTTATCTAGAACTTCAAGAACCTCGTCGTACATGGTGCTTTGCTGAGTGTTCTCGCTCATTTGCATCATCTCCCTTCTTATTTTATTATAGTACAATCGACCGAAAATTAAAATGGCTGTAAGGCAGGCGAAGTACGATGAGACCGATCATTGAATTTTGTACGAACAATATGCACCACGGGACAGCCAAGCTGATGCAGCAACTGGAGCAAAATCCGGAATATGACGTAATCGAGTATGGATGTCTCGGCAACTGCGGCGAATGCTATTTGGCTCCGTTCGCGCTGGTGAACGGCGAGATCGTAGCGGCGGCCACCGCGGAGGAGCTGGAGGCGGCTATTCTGCTTAAAATAAAAGAGATCGAGGATATGCTCGATCTCTTCCAAGACGAATAAAGTTTATCCCAGATGGCGCTTGGACATCCAGAGCACGCCGCTCTTCAAGGCGCGGGGCACCATGCCAAGCATGACCGTACGTTTGCCCATCAGGCCGAAGCCGGCTTTTTTGCCGAGCGACCCGAGAACTCCCTTGAGCTTGATTTTGCCGAGCCGGGGAGTTTCGTTTTTCCATACGGCTTGCAGGACTTCCGCCACTTGCTTGCCTTGCGCTTCTGCCGCTTGTCCGCTCGGGGAGAAGGGCAGGGCCGCACAGTCGCCGACGACATAAATTTCATTGTGGTCCGGCAGTTGATGGTATTGGTTAATCGTTAACCGTCCTTGATTGTCCTTGGGCAGATTCAAGTTCTGTACGATCGGGCTGGGCTGAATGCCGGCGGTCCAGATGGTAATGTCGGTCTGAATGATTTCCTGCTGATTATACAGCAGACCACTTTCCAAGCGGCTCAACGATACGTGCGAACGCAGCTCGATGTCGTGCTCCAGCATCCACTCGCGCACATACCGCTGCAGCCTCTCCGGGAACGGAGACAGAACGCTGGCGCCGCGGTCCAGGATGCGGATGTTCAAGTCCGGCCGGCTTTCGCGCAGCTCCGCCGCCATTTCTACGCCGCTGAGACCGCCTCCAACAATGGTGATCTGACCGTAAGGTGCCGCATCGTTGGAAGCTTGATATGTTTTGCGGGTTGCGGACAACGACTGAATGCTGTTCGAGAATTCCTCCGCTCCGGGAATGTTGTGGTATTTGTCCACGCATCCGAGCGCGATAACCAGCCAGTCGTAAGACAACGGTTCGTCGTTCGCGAAACGGATCACCTTCTGCTCGGGATCGACGGCCGTGACTTCGCCGTATTTCAGAATCAATCTCGGGTCTACCGGAAAATGCACCCGGATGTCTTGTTCGGACACCGTTCCAGCCGCCAGCGCGTAGTATTCCGTCTTCAGTCCCTGATAAGGCATCCGATCGATCATGATCACCACCGTATCGGCCGGGATGTCTCCTTCCAGCAATTCTTTCGCTACCGTCAGTCCGCCGTAGCCTCCGCCCAAAATGACAAGTTTTTTCATACAACGGTTAACCCTTTCTCTTATGACTTAATTAGTAGACCTTGATCTCGTTATAGAAAGTATCGCGCTCGACGGCAATGCGGCCGGCTCCTTGAATGAGCCAAACCAGTTCGTCCCGTGTCATGCCTTCCGGCGAGGTCGCTCCGGCGGCATGGCTGATGCGCTCCTGGATAATCGTACCGTGGGCGTCCGAAGCGCCGAACGTCAGGGCGATCTGCGTAAGCTGCGTACCGAGATTGATGAAATAAGCTTTGATATGCTGAATGTTGTCCAGCATCAGACGGCTGATCGCAATCGTCTTCAAATTGTCGAAGGCCGATACCCGGCGCTTGATGCTGGCATTGACGCTGGCCGGCTGAACCGAGTTCGGAATAAAGACCATGAAGCCGCCGGTTTCGTCCTGCAGCTCACGCAGGTACATCAGATGCCGGATCCGTTCTTCGAACGTCTCGATGGCGCCGAACAGCATGGTGGCGTGCGTTTTCATGCCAAGCAGATGCGCGGTGCGATGCACTTCCAGCCACGCTTCGGTGGAGGCTTTGTCGACCAGGTGCATTTTTTTTCGGTAACGCTCGGACAAAATCTCCGCGCCCCCGCCCGGCATCGTGCCGAGTCCGGCATCTATCAGCGTTTGCAGCACTTCTTTATAGCTTAACCCGCTGAGTCGTGAAAAAAACTCAATCTCTGCCGCCGTGTGCGCCTTGATGGTTACATTCGGGTAGCGCTGCTTCAGTCCCTTAATACAGTCGACATAATATTGGAACGGCACGTTCGGATTATGGCCGCCCGTAATGTGGAACTCCCGCATGTTCGGGTGGTAGTGCTTGTCGATGTAATCGAACATTTCCTCGGCCGTCAGCGTGTACGCGCCGTCCTCGCCTTCGTCGCGGCGGAAATGGCAGAACGCGCAGTGCTCTTCGCACACATTGGTAAAGTACAGGCTCATGTTGTCGACGAAATACACTTTTTTGCCGTTCTTTTTCAGGTTCACTTGGTTTGCTAATTGTCCAATGGTTAATAAATCGTCCGTTTCGTACAGAAAAACGCCGTCTTCCAGGGTCAAACGCTCTCCGTGCTCCACTTTTTCGGCGATTTCGGCCATGCGCCTTTCCTGGCTGTTGATGATCATACTCATGGTTTAGCCACCTCCGTAAATGGGTCAGGCGCCCCTGGTTTCCGCTAACGGGACGCTCTGTCGATGAAGTTGTACAATGATACAGGGACGCTCTTTCACAGTCTGCTGTGGATGAACCGGCGAAAGCTGTGAAAGCTTGCACATGGTCAGCCCAGCCAAGAACACACAGGTAGGCGAAGCTTGGACGTATTCTATGAAATACGAAGCTTCGCTTGAGCGCTTGGTCAAACCGACAATGCGTTTCTCCCGAATGACATGTGTGATAAACAATACTCCTTATTATAAACCTACTGCCGGAGAGGGGCAATACATGAATCGTTAAAACTATATTCTTGTTGTAGAATCTAACAAGATAGGGTTTAGTTCCTATTTTCATGAAGCCGACAAAACGGACAGCCGCAAATGAGGCAGCCCTTGAGGACCGAGGCCGGAAGGAGTATACTTCTATATAGAAGTACATTTTTGAGCAGGTAAGGGAGGCATGGCGGTATGATTAAAATCAGCGAAACGGCTTGCGATAAAATTAAAGAAATGCTCGCGGCGGAGGAAGCAACTCCGAATCTGTTCTTGCGCGTAGGCGTCAAGGAAGGCGGCTGCAGCGGCTTTTCCTACGGGATGGGCTTTGACGACAACGAGCAGGAAGGCGACAAAGTCATGGACATCCACGGACTGAAGGTCGTCGTGGACGAGGAGAGCGCCAAATATTTGTACGGCGTGGAGATCGATTTCCAAGACACCGGCATCGGCGGCGGGTTCAGTATTCAGAACCCGAACGCAGTAGCCACATGCGGCTGCGGCTCCAGCTTCCGCACGAAGCCGGAAGAAGAAAAGCTGGCACAGCCTTGCGAGGATTGAGGCGCGGCTGGTCCGCGCGAAATGAACGATAACAGCCCGAATTTTTTTATTTATGGTTTGCGAACTCCGTACCTCCTGACGTTATTCTTCGGAATACAACGTTGGGAGGTTTTTATTTTGAAGCTTAAAAACATGTATGTAGTACATACAAAAAGTGTGCCGCTCGGAGCTGGTGGTGGCCGGGCGCTGGTCCGCCGGTGATTACCTTCGGTGGCACACGCGATTTGAAGCCAGGTAGTTAGGACAACTTCTTCAGAAATTCCCTTCAAAATTTTGTTGGAAAATCCGATATATATAGGGATAACTGATATAAAAGGAAATCAAAAACTGGCTGAGGCCATTCAGAAATCGATTGCGAACTCTGCTAATAAGACGGATGCTTCTACTAAAAAGGAAGAGCCTACAGTAGAATCAAAGCTAGCTGAGATTGACAGGTTTATAACCGTGAATGTTTGGAACGAAGGATTCGTAAACATCGGTTCGTACAAAAGTAGGGGTACTAGCAGCACAGGCAAGGAGTTAGACATAGATTTCACAATTGACCGACTTGGTAAAGCGATGGAGAAGAAAGCGGAATATGATGCTTGTATAAAGGGGTTGGATGCGAAGTATGATAATGTGAAGCAAGTATGGTCTAAACTATCGAGTGAAATCGATAACTTGTACAAACAGCTTAAGGAAAATAAGCCCCAAGCCAATGACAAGAGTTATAAGTTTAATACGGGATTATTCGAGCAGTATAGTAAAGCTTTTGCAGATGATATAGATGCGTTGAAGAAGAAATAAGCCCGCCGCCAGTTCTTTGGATGATCAGGCTGTCCGGGACTAGGCTGATTCTTATCGATAATTCGGTACCAGGCAAAAGGTACCATAATTTGGATTCTTCATTTAATTCCTATTTTTCGCCAATAATTGGCAGGCTAGGCTCCATAGACTCCCCCCAACTGTATAACAACATATGCTATAACGCATGTCAAAAATTAAGACGGCAGCTTGTCGGTGTAGAGGTTAACTCCCTTATTCCGAGTGGCTGCCGTCTTTTGGTACTACGCTAAAAAGTTCGTTTGGAGTGATGTTAAAATAAGCGCATAATTTGGCTATAAGTTCCGCAGGGATTCGTTTATTTTCCATATCGACATTATTAATCAAGTCATTAATTGTTGATCGGCGATATTTTATTTCGGTTGAGAGTTTAAGCGCCGAAATATTTTTCTTCTTTATAATTTCGCCAAGATGACAGTGTAGTCTCACATCGTTAATATCCATATTAATAAGCTCCTATTCAATCTTCCACTTGCAATAAATATAACAAAAAGACAAAAAGCAATCTATTGACCGTTTAACGATCAATTGTTATAGTAATAATGTGACCGTTTAACGTTCATGATACCAGTATTCTTTTTTTGCAGCTTCAATTGCCGAACGAATGCAATTAAAAAAACAATAAGGAGTGGCAGAACATGTTGAAGAGGGTAACTCTTGTTCTCGAAGCAGGCGAAAATGATTTTGAACTGACAGATGCATACTTGACGCCGGACGAATCGCATGCATTTTTTATTTTAAACCATATTGTCCATTATACCATGGCTTCCCGGACGCAAAATCATCGAATTTACGTGGAGTGTGGCGCCAGATTAAATTTAGGCAAGACGCATAAAGGGGAAATCGCTATTTTCGATCTGCACGAAAAGCTCTATGCCATGACTGCTTACGAACTTTTGAATTTCCATGTGCTCTATGATGCAGATAAATTGAGCCTTATTCGTTGAAGATGGGCCCTCTTGGAAAAATAAATCAACAGCTCCTCGAACCGGATCGGCGCTTCATTGCTCAAATAACCATTTTGTAGTAATATCAGAACAGGTGTTTGTTATCGGGGGGCGTGGAAGACGCAGCGCTTCGTTCGATTTGGAGAGGAGGACGAATATGCCGGTAATCAGATCCGAATTGTACATAGAAGCGCCGATTGAAACCTGCTTCGATCTGGCGCGAAGCATCGACGTTCATGCCCAATCAACTTCGCAAACGAAGGAAAGAGCGATCGGCGGAGTCATGAGCGGGTTGATTGAGCTAGGGCAGACGGTGACGTGGGAGGCCGTCCATTTTGGCATCAAGCAGCGGTTGACCGCGAAAATAACGGAGTTTGAGTTGCCTTTTTATTTTGTGGACGAGATGGTCCGGGGCGCATTCAAGCGGTTTCGGCATACGCATGAGTTCTGCGCCGTCGATTCGGGAACGTTGATGATCGACGAATTTGATTATACTTCTCCATTAGGGCCTCTTGGCAAGCTGGCGGACCAGATGTTTCTCGAAGCGTACATGAGAGATTTTTTGCTGAAACGAAATCTCTACATTAAACAGCTGGCGGAGAAGCAAGCCGGATGAATGCCGACCCATGCAAAAAGCGGACGATCCCATACAAGTAGTCCGCTTTTTTGTCGTGGTTGATGTTCGGCTCACTGTTTGGCGTAGGCATGCAGATGCTCGATATATTCATGCACTAGCGCTTGCAGGGCTTCCGCCTTTTGCTCAAGGCCGTCGCCTTCGCCGAAGGCCTGCCGAATCGCTTCAACGTAGGCCTGGCCCTGTTTCTTTCCCGGCGCGTATGCGCGGCCGTAGTCGTCAAGGTAGCTCGGCAAAAAGTAACATTCCAATACATTCATCGCCAGCTGGTAGTCCTCTTGCGGATTCGAATCCGACCAAGCCTTCAGCTTGTCATACAAGGCGCTTAGCGTAATAAGGCCGAGCCGATACGTTCTTCGCGCGAATTCAAACGCCTGCGGGTCGATATCCCCGCGCTCGAACTGCTTGAAGTTTTTCTCGTCCAGCAAATACAAAGCCCCGCCCCATTCGGAAGCAAATTTCAGCCAAAAGTCGGCGTCCTCCCGTCGGATCGCAATCGTTTGAAGCGCTTCGAATACGATATCCGGGTTGTCGGTAAGCTTGGCTTTGGCCACCGTTTTCGGCGAGTCTCCTTCAAAATTCAGCACATTGGCATTCACGTGACTGCTCCTATCTAAGCATGGGTTTATTCCGCGGGTCCCTGCCGTAGTTGGCAGCGAACGTGCGAACAGATACTTCATTGTATCATATCCGCATCCGCCGGTTAAATCCTAAACGCCAATGGCTGGGGTCGAACCGACAGCTTGACCTTGCTTGGCTTATGCTTCTGCAGCAGCGTCCACATAAGATGCCGCCCGATCGGGTTAGCGCTGTGAATAATAATTTCTTTTGCATACAGGTTCTTCTTGACCATATATTTGACCAGATCGTAGCCGCTGGCTTTGCCGAGACCCAGATCATGATCGAGCGACAGGATGTTAACCGGTCTGGACGACATCAAATCGATACACTGCTCAACCGATCTCGCCAGCGTAAAACCTTTCGGGCACGGACGCAAGTCATCCAAATACACGTTCATCATATGCCATCGCCTCTCTTTAACTTCCAGCATACGCACCGCACGTTTAGATTGCTTGGACTGCGGCACAGCCACGGCGCGCCGTTTATTCGGCGAACGCCAAAAATGCCACTTCTTGGTCGAAGTAGCGTCCGCACGCAGCATAGCAGTTATCGTTCCAGCACAACTTGAAGGCCTTTGATCACGTTCCAGAGCATTACGACGAAACACTGCATAGTTTCAACCGACGGAGGGACGATTAAACAACAAATGACAAGATTATTCCTAAATTACTCTATTATAGTTGAAATGGAGTAAAATGGTCTTTCCCGATCATATTTTTTTATCACGAAAACGGTACGCTGCTTGTGTATAACTTTGTCCACATTATACACCCCGCCAATGACGTATATTCGACACTTATTAACATAATACTCACAAGATATGCACAATTCTATGTGGATAATGGAACGGTTGTTCTAATTTTGGGCGCATGTTAATATAATTTTACATTACCAGAATAAGGTGAGTTGTTCCCATGAAACTGATCAGTAATGAGATTTTAGTGGACTCCTATTTCAAAGCCGTCGATTTGAAACTCGAAGAAGATTTTGTCGGATTGTTGTTAGACGAGATCAAGAGGAGACAAATCAACTTAGACTTCTACAAAGAAGGTGAAGCCCAGGTCAGCTGACCGGGCTTTTTTTCTTTTATATAGAAAGTGATTCTCCTGTTGAAAGTCAAAAAGATCGCTTTTGTTGGTAACAGAGCGATCTTTTCGGCTAAAGAAAATATAGATGAAAGTATATTTACAATTTCATGTTGCTGCTGTGGCCCGGGGACAGCTTGGCTGTCGGATCGATGTACACCTTCGCGTTGTTGATGGCGGTCGGCGCTTCGCCGAACCCGACGGCGATAAGCTTCAGCTTGCCGGGGTATGTCGTAATGTCACCTGCTGCGAAAATGCCGGGCACGTTCGTTTCCATCCGCGAGTCGACGATAATGGATCCGTTGTCGATGTTCAGTCCCCATTCGGCGATTGGACCGAGGGAGGAGACGAAGCCGAAGTTGACAATTACGGCATCGACATCAATGACGCGCTCTTCGCCCGTTTTGCAATGGGCAAGTACGACTTGCTCGATTTGGTCGCGGCCTTCGAGCCTCTTGATTTCCGTCGGAGTGATGACTTCCACCTTGGACTTTATCAGATTCTCGACGCTGTGCTCATGTGCACGGAATTTGTCGCGGCGGTGAATCAGCGTTACTTTCTCCGCGATCGGCTCCAGCATCAGAGCCCAGTCTACCGCAGAATCGCCTCCGCCGCTGATCAGTACCTTTTGGCCTGCGAAACGGTGAAGGTCACTGACGAAGTAGTGCAGGTTTTTCTTCTCGTATTGCGCGGCTTCCGGGAGCTCGAGCTTTCTCGGTTCGAACGCGCCGACGCCACCGGTAATGATGACCGCTTTAGATTGATGGACGCCTTTGTCTGTCGTCACTTCGAATAGACGCTCATCTTTTTTCTCCACTTTCAATACCTTTTCTTCCAGGCAGATGGAGAGCGGGAAATGCTTCATTTGCGCTTCCAAATTATTAACAAGCTCTTGCGCCGTTACCTTCGGAAAGCCGGCTACGTCATAGATGTATTTCTCCGGATAAAGCGCTGCGAGCTGACCGCCCAGTTGTGGCATGCTTTCAATCAATTTAACGGAAGCTTGGCGCATTCCTCCGTAAAACGCCGCAAACATCCCTGCCGGGCCGCCGCCTACGATAATAATGTCAACGATTTCGCTGCTCATGGTGGGTCAAACACCTCCGAAACATAGTAAGGTCCTTTCTAATTATAATCATAAGGTCACGGCATTGAAAATATAAATTAGACTTTTCAATGAGTGATATAATTAATTAGCCTGATAAAGTTTTTATATGGCAAAAGGCAGCAGCCGAAGGAATCGAGTGGATACCTTAGTTAATCTGGCGATTTTCCTGGGTTTTTAATCAAAATAAAACTTGCTATTTGCTTCGCACCATTATATTATTGCATTTGAATTGGTCAAAACTGTTGGTATAAATACACATCATTTGCTTATATTTTTAAACGCCGGAGGGAACCCTGTGGGAAGAAAACCATTTTTCGGCGTCGCTTGTGTAATTTTTCACAAACAGTTTTCAAACTCATATACTATATAGAAAAATATGTGATGGAAGGGATAGAACCATGAGTCGAATTCCAAGAATAGTCATTTTAGGCGCAGGATACGGTGGGATCGTAACGGCTATTCGGTTGCAAAAAGAGCTGAATTATAATGAAGCTGACGTCACGCTTGTAAACAAACACGACTATCATTATATTACGACCCATCTGCATATGCCTGCCGCAGGAACGGATAACCCCGAAAATGCACGCGTGAACATTCTGAAGCTGATCGATGAATTCAAGATCGATTTCGTGAAATCGACCGTCGTGCAAATTCGGCCGCAAGAGAAAAAAGTCATTCTGGAAGAGGGAACGCTGTCTTACGATTACTTGGTCATTGGCTTGGGCGGCGAACCGGAAACGTTCGGCATTCCGGGGCTGAAAGAATATGCGATGAATATTCGCTCGATCAACAGCGTTCGCTTCATCCGCGAGCACGTGGAGTACCAATTCGCGAAGTTCAAGCGTGAGCCTTCCCGTACGGACTATCTGACCTTCGTTGTCGGCGGCGCCGGCTTCACTGGAATCGAGTTTGTCGGTGAATTGGCCGACCGGATTCCGGACCTGTGCAAAGAATTCGACGTGGACCCATCCCTCGTAAAAATATATAACATCGAAGCGGCTCCGACGGCGCTTCCAGGCTTCGACCCCGAGCTCGTCGAGTACGCGATGAACGTATTGAAAAACAAAGGCGTCACATTCAAAATCGCGACCGCGATCAAAGAGTGTACCCCGGACGGCGTCGTGCTTGCAACCGGTGAAGAGATCAAATCCGCTACCGTCATCTGGACAGGCGGCATTCGCGGCAATCATATGCTGGAGGAAGCCGGCTTCGAGACGATGCGCGGCCGCATCAAGGTCGATGATACGCTGCATGCTCCAGGGCATGACAACGTGTACGTGCTCGGCGACTGTTCGATCGTGATGAGCCCGGAAGGCCGTCCTTATCCGCCAACGGCGCAAATCTCGATGCAGCAAGCCGATGTGTGCGCGCACAATCTGGTAGCGCAAATCCGCGGCTCCGAGTTGAAAAAGTTCGAGTATAAGCCGAAAGGCACCGTAGCCTCTCTCGGACGCGGCGAAGCGATCGGAATCGTCGGCTCCAAGAAGATCAAGGGCGGTACCGCGGCCGTGATGAAAAAGCTCATCGACCTGCGCTATTTGTACATCATCGGCGGCATTCCGCTCGTGCTGAAGAAAGGCCGCTTTTAGACTATGCGCAACTGCAGCATTCAGGTTCGGGGGCTGCTTACTCGGGAGGAGCTTGACCGATACAACGCTCTTCTCGATGTAGGTCATTACCTCGAATCGCAGAACCGTTACGACCTGTCGTATATCGTGCAGAAAGAAATCGACATCCTCATTCTTCCGGCTATCGAGCGGCTGAAGGAAAAATCGCGGCAGCGCGATCGGGACACGGAAGAGTACTTGCGGCGTAAAGAACAGGGACTCTTGGATGAAGACGACGAATAAACGAGCAAACCCTTGCAGCTTTCGTTTCGGCGAATGCGAGCAAGGGTTTTTTGGACGGGTTGGCCCGTTATAGCTTCAGCATCGAAGCCATTTTCTCTTGATTCAGCAAGTTGCCGACATAGAAATCGCCGAACTCCCCGAAGCGGGCGCTCGTTTCGTCAAAGCGCATTTCATGAACGATTCTCTTGAATTGCAGCGCATCGTCCGCGAACAGCGTAACGCCCCATTCCCAATCGTCCAGACCGACGGAGCCGCCGATGATTTGCTTCACTTTGCCGGCATAATTGCGGCCGATCATTCCATGTCCGCGCATAAAGTTGCGGCGGTCTTCGGCCGGTAGCATATACCAGTTGTCGTTGCCCTCGCGCTTCTTGTTCATCGGGTAGAAGCAGATGTGTCCCGCTTTCGGCAGGGTCGGTTTCAGGCGCGCCACGACATCCGGGTCCTGCATCGGATCGGTTCCCGGCTTGGCCATATAAGCTCCGAGCTCGACCACGGAGACATAAGAGTACGTTGGAATCGTCACTTGCGCAAACATGGATTTGTTAAATTCGGTTTCCAACTCGTTCAATTCTTCCAGCGTCTCACGCAGATGCATGAAGACGAAATCGGCTTTTTGCCCGACAATGGAATAAAAGGCAGTGCTGCCTTGTTTTTGGTCCTCGGTGCTCTGATATTTGCCGAGCAGGGTATGCAGTTCGTCCTCGGCGCGCGCTCTTTCTTGAGCGGTCAAGCTTTTCCAGACGTTCCAATCGATTGCGCGGAAATCATGCAAGCTATACCAGCCATCCAACGGATGTACGACTTCACTCATTAACGGTCACTCCCTTATTCCTTCAAAATGGGCACTGCTGCCAGTTGCTTGTTTTATTGTAGCGAAATCGGCCGCAAAGGGCAAATGCGGCTCCGTGACGAAAGAGCGAACTTTTTGTGAACGCTTCACATAAAAATGCTATTACAATTCGGAGTCTGTAAGCCGATGTACCTGTTAAAGGAGGCGTCCGTCATGACAAACCGTTTAACGCTAGGCATTTTGATGGGGACGCTCATCAGCATCCCGTTTTGGATCGCGGCGATTGGCTGGTACCGTTTTATCTGTTCTCTTTTTTAGCTCGCGCCTGTGAGTTTTTTCATATTTCGTTCACAACGGCTCACTTTACCGCGCCTTTGTTTTTTTATACAATATAGGCATATGGAAAGGAGCTGTCCGTTTTGCTGCAATTGATCATCGTAACCGTGCTGTTGTTCGTGCTGTTTTTCGGGCTCGGTTTTATTCTAAACATGCTTATGAAAACGACTTGGTTCCCTATTTACGGATACATAGCGCTCTTGATCGGCTTGGTCATTTATTGGGGCTGGGGCACCGGCTCGCTCGCTTCGAACCTGGCCGAATATTCCTTCGCCGATTACGTCCCAGCCGTCGGCGGCCTGATCGGCGCCATCCTTAGCGGCTCTACGATCAAATCCCTTCGTGAAAAAGGGTTTAAAATGTTTTAATTTCTCGGTTTTTTCGGTTATTTGTTTTTGGGTTTTGCTTTTTATTACTCTTTTCTAGCAGGCTCTGCCGTTTGGCAGAGCTTATGTTTTTTTGGGGGCAGCGCAACCCCCCAAGCCTGCGCCCCTCAAAAAAATTACCTCTCCAAACCCCAAAAAGCCTGCTTTTTCCTTCTACCCTCATTGTCGATTTGTGTGATAAAATGGAGAGTAAACACTTGAATCACGGATGGAGTTTTGACCGAATGCGGATAACGAATTTGCTGCATTTTTCCGAATATCACCGTTTCTATGTCGTGCGGGATTTCGCTTTAAGCAGCTTGGATTACAAGATGATGGCCGCGGTGTATCAGCCGATGATCGGCGCTTACGCCGTCAGCGTATATATGACGCTGTTTCAGCAGCTGCCTGCGGACAAAGTCGGGCATTCGGCGATGGAGCAGCAGCGCAAGCTGTTTCTGGCGCTGGAGCTGGAAGCGAGCGAGAACGGACGGAAGCTGCTCATCGAGCAGACTTCAAGGCTGGAAGCGGTGGGACTGCTCAAAACGTCGCGCCGGTTTGCGGCCGCTTCGGATGATTACGTGTACGAGTACACGCTGTTTGCGCCCCTGCCGCCGACGGAATTTTTCCGGAATCAGCATTTGACGCTGCTGCTGCGGGATAAGGTCGGCAAATATGCGGTGTTTGCGCTGCGAGACGAGCTGGTGCTGCCGGAAGCGCAGGAAATGGCCGACGCCAATACCGAAAATTTGTCCGTGCCGTTCTACGAGCTGTTCCGTCTGAATACGCAGGTGATCGATCACGAGCTGGAGAAGGCGTTCTTCGAATCGGCGGCGTCCAAGCCTGCCGAAGCGAAGCCGGAGGTCATGTACAAGGGCTACCAATATGCGGAGATCATTATGCACTTCCCGCGGGAGTCGGTAAACCGGGACTTCGTGGAGCGGCTCAAATACGAGCCGGAGCAGTTGGCGACGATCAATTTTGTAGCGAAAAAGTACAACCTGTTCCTGACCGACGTATGCCGGCTTTTGGACGAAGACGGCGTGTTTGACGAAGACGGCCGGATCGTGCTTGAGCTGCTGCAGCACAAAGCCAATCAAGTGTTCCGGCAGGATAAAAAGCGGACCGAAGAGCGGACGCGGCATATGGCGAGGATTGCGGATAAAGCCGGCGAGACGGACCGCGCAAGCAATAGCCCGGCACCGGCGGGAGACAAAATCGTCGAGATGGAATATTACCTCGAAGTGCCCGATTTGTTTCAAGGAGAATGCAACCAGCATCAATACAACTACATTTTGCGCAATGAGCCGTATACGTTTTTGCTGGAGAAGATTTTCAGTCAAGGCTCCATACCGGACGGGCTGCTCGATACGCTGGCCAAGGTCGATTTGAACTACGGCCTGCGCGAGGAAGTCATGAACGTGCTGATTCATTACATGTATGTCAATAAGCGTTCCTGGTCGAGAGCGTCCATCGAATTCAGCGTCACGGACATGCTGGCCAAGCAGGTCGGTACGTTCGAAGAAGCGGTGCAGTACATCCGCGAGCAAATGAAGTATCAGGAGCAGCAGCGGACGCGCCGCAGCGCAGGCGCAAGCAGCGCAGGCGCAAGCAGCGCGAATGCTCCGGCCCGGGGAGGCCGGGGGCGGCAGAAGCCGGTCATTCCGATCGTCAAGGATACACCGTCAGCGAAAACGCTGTCTGCGGCCGAGCGGGAAGCGCTCCGTAAAATGGCGCAGCAGCTCGACGGCAAGCTGTAATAGAGACATAATCATACCAGAGAAGTGTCAGCGAGGCCCGGCTAGCAATCAATGGGGAGGTGCAGCGGATGGAGTCGCTTGGGGAACTTTTACGGGGCGGTCAGGGACGTCAGTTGTTGCAGCAGGCGGAAAATAAGGTGCGGGAAGTTGCCTCCGATCCGCTGATCGTCAAGCTGAGAGCCAAACACCCGGAGCTCGACAGCCAGACGATCAAGCTGAATTTGAACAAGCTGCACCAATATATTACGGAATATAATAACTGCAACAATTGCCCGGGGCTGGACCGTTGTCCGAACGATATGGAAGGTCATTATACGGTGCTGAATGTTGAGCCCGGAGACGATTGGACCCGGGTGTACGATCAGAAGGTGACATGCAAGAAATTTATCGCCAGAGCGACGCAGGATGCGGTCCGCAGCCGGATTCGGAGCTTCTATGTGGACGAGCGGGCGCTGTCCCAAGGGTACTCGTCGCTCGAAATTTTCGATAAAGACCCGGACCGGGAAGAAGCGATCGGCCGGATTATGCAATACATCGTAACGATTCGTCAGCAGGGTCTACAGCCAACGGGCCTCTATTTAGCCGGTAACTTCGGAACGGGCAAAACGTTTTTGATGTGCTATTTGCTCTATGAGCTGGCAAAAGAAGGCTACAGCGGGGCGATCGTGTACATGCCGGATTTTGCCGAGGATCTGAAAACGATGTTCCAAGATCCGCTTAAGCTGAAGGAAACGATCGACATCCTGAAAGAGACGGATCTGCTCGTCTTCGACGATATCGGGGCGGAGAATTTGAATCCTTGGCTTCGCGACCATGTGATGGGAGCGATTCTGAATTACCGGATGAACCGCAAACCGACGTTCTTCACGTCTAATCACGATTTGGACGCGCTGGAGAAGCATTTCAGCTTTACCAGCAAGGACGGGGACGAGGAGTTCAAAGGACGGCGCATCATGGACCGGATTCGACCATTCGTCGACATGGTCATGGTGAACGGGTATAACAAGCGAGGAGCGCGGCCCTGAATCCTAAAACGCACAAAAAAGCCTCTGCCGCCCTCCGGAAATGGAGGATCAAGCAGAGGCTTTTCGCAACGGCCGGGCCATCATTACTTCATCATAAGCGAAGCCGCTGTCGCGATGATACCGATCACGAACAGGATGGCGAAAAACACGCCGAAGCCCGTGGCAACGTCGATAAAATCGTTCCGTTTTTCTTCATACACGTGCAGTTCGGGATTTCTTGTCGAGTCGTTCATACAAGGTTCCTCCTTCGGGTTGTGCCGGGCAAAGCCGCCTGACGGCACAGCTTAGGCAGCGTAGCGATACTCATATACGGTTAGTATACCCAAAGTCGCATTCTATTGTAAAGGATGTAAAGTGACAATTGTGCAAACATTGGCTCGGTTGAAAAAGGCTCTCGATGTGGTATACTTTACATGTTGACATTATTTCCGCAAAAGGAGAAATTGAATCATGGCTATCGTTAATGTGTCTGACCAATCTTTCTCGACTGAAGTAGAAGGATCCGGTACGGTTCTTGTAGATTTTTGGGCTCCTTGGTGTGGACCTTGCAAAATGATCGCTCCCGTGTTGGAGGAGCTGGATACAGAAATCGGCGAAAGTGTGAAAATCGCGAAAGTGAACGTGGACGACAATCCGGAGTCCGCTTCCCGTTTCGGCGTAATGAGCATTCCGACGCTGATCGTGTTCAAAGACGGCCAGCCGGTCGATAAAATCGTCGGCTTCCAGTCCAAAGATGCGCTGAAAAACGTATTGAGCCGCCACCAATAATTTGGCAGCCTGCGGATTGCGTGAGAAAAAGCTCTTTTTCTGCTATGCTGGAAAAAGAGCTTTTTGCCGTTGGGAAAGGGGAGGAATTCGTTGACCGAATATGCAGGGGAACCGGATCGACAGGACCGGAAAAAAATACGGGAAGCAATCAAAAACAAGCTGTCGCTCGTCCCGGAGCAGCCCGGCTGCTACCTGATGAAGAACCGGGAAGGCACGATCATCTATGTCGGCAAAGCCAAGGTGCTGCGCAACCGGCTGCGGTCTTATTTTACCGGGAGCCATACGATCAAGACGCAGCTGCTTGTAAACGATATCGTCGATTTCGAGTACATCGTGACGGCCAATAACATGGAAGCGCTCATTCTGGAGTGCAATCTGATCAAAACATATTATCCGCGATACAACGTTCTGCTGAAGGACGACAAGTCGTTTCCATACATCAAAATTACGAACGAAAAGCATCCCCGGCTGGAAGTGACGCGCCGGGTGCAGAAGGATAAGGCCAAATATTTTGGTCCTTATCCGAACCCGTACGCCGCAGGGGCGACGAAGAAGCTGCTGGACCGGCTGTATCCGCTCCGCAAATGCAAGACGCTCCCGGACCGCGTATGCTTGTACTATCATCTTGGACAGTGCATTGCGCCCTGTGAATACGAGGTCGAGCAGGAGACGTACGACAAGATGGTGCACGAAATCAGCCGGTTTCTCAGCGGCGGACATAACGAGATCGAGCAGGAGCTTACCCGCAAAATGCACGAAGCGGCGGAGGAGCTCAACTTCGAACGGGCGAAGGAGCTGCGGGACCAGATTCAGCATATCGATACGGTCATGGAAAAGCAGAAGATTACGACGACGGATAGCGTGGATCGCGACGTCTTCGGCTTCGCCGTGGACAAGGGCTGGATGTGCGTGCAGATTCTTTATATGCGCCAAGGCAAGCTGATCGAGCGCCATGCGTCGTCTTTTCCATACTACGGCGAAGCGTATGACGATTTCCTGACGTTCGTGACGCAATATTACAGTGAGAACCCGGCGCTGCCGAAGGAAGTGTTCCTCCCGGCATGGACGGAAGGGCAGCCGCTCGCGTCAGGCTCGGAAGCAGCCGCCGCCGTCGAGGCGCCAACGATGGAGGCGCACGTGGAAATGGTGGCCGAAGCTGGGACAGCGTATTCCGCGGGTGCCGATCCGGAGTCGGCGGATGATCCAGCGGAAGCGGACGACCCCGCCGGATCGGGGTCCAAGGCCGATGTGAAGGAAGCGCTGGAAAGCTGGCTCAAGGTCAAAGTGCATATTCCGCGGCGCGGGCTCAAGAAAAATATGGTCGACATGGCATGTGACAACGCCCGCGTATCGCTGGAAGAAAAATTCCGTCTAATCGAGCGCGATGCGGACCGGACGGTTAAAGCGGTCGAAAATCTGGGACAATGGCTCGGCCTGGGCACCGTCCGCCGGATCGAAGCGTTCGACAACTCGAACATTCAAGGGTCGGACCCTGTATCTGCAATGGTCGTATTTACGAACGGCAAGCCGGACCGCAAAGAGTACCGGAAGTACAAAATCCGTACCGTACAAGGTCCGGACGATTACGAAACGATGCGGGAAGTGGTGCGCCGCCGGTACGAGCGGGTGCTCAAGGAAGGACTGCAAATGCCCGACCTGATCGTTATCGACGGCGGGCGGGGCCATATGTCTGCAGCGATCGACGTATTGGAGAACGAGCTCGGGCTTTACATCCCCGTCTGCGGACTGGTCAAAGACGCGAAGCATAAAACCGCCCAGCTGCTAATCGGCGATCCGGCCGAAGTGGTTCCGGTGCCGCGCGACAGCCAGGAGTTTTATTTGCTCCAGCGCATTCAAGACGAAGTGCACCGCTTCGCGATCACCTTCCACCGGGAAACCCGCGCCAAGTCGATGACGGTCTCGCAGCTTGACGCGATTCCCGGCATTGGGGAGAAGCGGCGCAAGGCGCTGCTGAAGCATTTTGGCTCGCTAAAGAAAATAAAAGAGGCCGAAGTCGCAGACTTCAAGCCTCTGGGGATCGGTGAGAAGCTGGCGGGCCAAATTTTATCGGCGTTAAACGGCCGGAATCCGGATTCGCCTCCGGAAGCGGAGGAGCTCCAGGAAGAGATACGGCAGGCGGACGCCGATTAAACCGGCTGTGGAGCCATGCAATGATCCATCCGACCGCTGCGGGAACAAGGAGATAGAGCGCTCCGAGAGCAACCTGCAGCGGCTCTCCCGTATACATAAGCGATAGCCCCATCAGGATGCTGTCCATAGCGGCGTGGGCGAACATCGCGGTCAGAAAGCCGTACCGCAGGAACGCCCATCCGAAGACAAGGCCGAGCACCGTCACCTCGATCAGCCGCGTATACACCGGATAGATCGGGTACTGCGTATGGCTCATGGCCCAGATGATGCTGGGCAGGAGCACGGCCAGCACCCGGCTGCGGGTCAGTTTAAGCACCAGCGCAATGCCGAGCAGCCGGTAGACGGCTTCCTCCGATATCGCCGCAGCCCAAGCCATTAACGGGAATAAGCCCGGTACGCGCATATTGTAAATGGAATCCGTCGGCTCGCTGACTGCCCATACGTCGAATGCTTCCGAGGCGATGAAGAGCATCACTTGCTGCACGCCGAGGATGAACATGCAGATCAAGTAGCCGCGTACCATAGCCGTTCGCGTCTCGCTTCCGAACTGCGGATCGCGCCATACCGGCCACACGTTCCAGCCGCGGTTCAGCCAAAGCTGCCGCCCGGCCAGGAAGGAAATGTAAGTCGAGACGGCCATCAGCGTAATGAAAATATTCATAATCAGCAAATAGATAGCGGCCTCCAGTTCCGAGGGGCCGCTTCCGTGCATGGTCCGGAAGGCCGGCAGCATATTGAAGTTGTTCGTCAGATAGATCGCTAAAAACAGCATCGTCAGCACCGCGCCGCGCCCGAAGCGGACCTGCTTCCGATAATAGATGATAACAATCAGCGCGGCAAACGTCATCATCAGAGATGCCGCCATACTGATTCTGGTCATCAGGGCGGACCGCTCATCTTGGGCTTGCTGCCAGGAGATAAAGCTGTCCGGAGCCGGAAACACCGGTTTAAAGGACACTGCCTGCCCGCCGGACACGGCGAGCCACAGCTCCAGCTTCGCCTCGCCAATTTGTTCCGTTTTGCTCACATAGACGAGAGCCCCGTTGCGGTCCCTGCCTTGTTCACCAGATCGTGTGAACTGCTCCGGCGCGTAGCCCATCTCCCGGATGGCTTGCTCCGCCAATCGGGCGGGATCGGCTTCGGACGAGCTGACCGCATCGCTTTTTGCAACCGGAGATTTGCTGCGCTCCCAACTGAAGATTTGCAGCGTTTTGTAGTTTACGGCGACATAATAAGTTGTTCCGTTCCGCTTGTCGTTGATCTCCACCTCGTAATATTCAAGCGGATATTGGTCGCCGTAGCGCTTCGCGTATTCGTTGTACAGGTGTTCTTTTTGCAGATAGCCGCTAATGGCCGTGTACGCTTGATACAGCACGTTCGTTTGCGACTCCGGGGACAGCTTGAACCTGCTGCGCACAAAGTCTGTCGCTGCCGTGGCCGCTTGCTGCTTGGATACTTCCGGGGTGTTCGGCGGGGCTTGGTCCACCCGCTCCGCGTCCCGAAAAAAAGGAGAAACGATGATGACGCCAAAGTACAGCAACAGTCCGACGACGGCAAGCAACGGCAGGGGAGTTGCGGAATAAAATCGTTTTAGCATAAGAGCTCCTTATCGGATTCGGATTAATAACATTATATTCTTTTAAATTAGCATACATGCTCCGGGAAAATCCATCGATATTGCGAGCATGTCAAGGTAAAAACGCGAAAAGCGAAGCCACATAGGTGTAAGAACGCTTACATCTGACTTTAGGTTCTAATTCTCGTGCCATTTCATCCAAAAACAGCTTTGTACTTCCGGGCAAACGGGATTATAATTCAATTCATATCAATTGAATAACAAGCCGAATTTCTTTTCGAAAACGGGGGAACCATGATTTTAGGGGTGAATTCCGCAAGTCCTTCTTGGGGCTTGTAGATAGGGTGCCTGTAAGCCCGAATCCGTCAGCTAACCTCGTAGGCTTTTTTTGCAGGAACCTTTACACACGACACTAGGGTTTCCAGTGTCTTTTTTGTTGCCTGAAACCTGTTAACAGAGGTGTATGATGAAATCTATCGCCAAAAAAATCGAGCTGAAGCCGCCGCAAATTTTAGTGATGGGCTTCGCGGCGATCATTCTGCTCGGGGCTACTCTGCTCTCCTTACCGATCTCCTCGGAAAGCGGACAACCTACGCCCTTTCTGGACGCGTTGTTCACGGCCACGTCCGCCACTTGCGTAACCGGATTGGTCGTGGTGGACACGGGAAGCCATTACTCCATGTTCGGACAAATTGTCATTATTTCCTTGATCCAGGTCGGGGGCCTCGGCTTTATGACCATGGCGACGCTGTTTGCTTTCGTGCTTCGAAAGCGGATATCGCTGAAGGAGCGGCTCATCTTGCAGGAAGCGATGAACCAAGGGAGCATGGAAGGGATCGTCCGCCTGATCCGGCGCGTCATCGTCTATTCGCTTACGATCGAATTCGTTGCGGCCGTTATTTTCTCCATTCGCTGGTCATTCGATTTGGGGATAGCCAAAGGCATTTATTTTGGCATATTCCATGCAATCTCATTCTTTAATAACGCCGGTTTCGACTTATTCGGCTCCGTCGTTGCTCCATTCACCAGTCTGACGACGTACGCGGACGATTGGATCGTGAACATCGTTTCGATGAGCTTGATCATATTAGGCGGCATAGGCTTCGTCGTCATGTCCGACATCGTCGACTACAAGAAGCATAAGCGGTTGTCCTTGCATTCCAAGGTCGTGCTGTCCGCCACCGGGATTCTGATCGTGGTTGGGGCGGTCGTCATCTTTATTTTCGAGTTTACGAATCAGAAGACGCTGGGCTCGCTGAACTGGTCCGGCAAAATTCTGGCTTCGTTCTTTCAATCCGTTTCGCCGCGGACGGCCGGTGCGAACTCGGTCGATATTGGGGCGATGCGCCAGGCGTCGCAATTTTTTATCATTATCCTGATGTTTATCGGGGCGTCTCCGGGATCGACGGGCGGAGGGATTAAGACGACGACGTTCACAACGCTGATCGGAGCGATGATTGCGATGATCCGCGGGAAGGAAGATATCGTCTTGTTCCATTACCGGCTCGGCAAGGATCGCATTCTTAAAGCGATTACGCTTACGATGATCGCTTTGTTTCTGGTCATTTTCGTCACGATGCTGCTCACCATGACGGAAAACCAGTCGTTTCTGAGGCTGCTGTTCGAGGTGACTTCCGCCTTCGGCACGGTCGGATTAACGATGGGCGTCACGCCGGAGCTTTCTTATTTTGGCAAAATTATGATTTCTCTCACCATGTTTACCGGCCGTCTCGGACCGCTTACACTCGCTTATGCGCTTGGACCGAAAGCGGAAAAAGAGTTGTACCGATACCCGGAAGGAAAAATTACGATCGGATAGGGGAAGCTAGCGAATGAAACGTAGTCAGTATGCAGTCATCGGCCTCGGCCGCTTCGGTTCCAGTCTTGCAAAGGAACTGATCAAGCTCGGTTATGAGGTGCTGGGGATCGACAAGGATGAAGAAGCGGTGGAGGAGATGAGCGACGAGCTGACGCACGTCGTGGTGGCGGACGCTACTGACGAGGATGTGATCCGCTCGCTCGGCATCCGGAATTTTGATTGCGTCGTCGTTTCCATCGGCAATGATATTCAAGCGAGTATTTTAACGGCGATTTTGTTAAAAGATAGCGGTGTGGGCATGGTGGTGGCCAAGGCGCTGTCCGAGCTGCACGGCAAAGTGCTGCAAAAGATCGGGGTGGACCGCGTCATTTATCCCGAGCGGGATATGGGCATCCGGGTGGCGCACCAGCTGGTATCGCCCAATCTGCTCGACTACATCGAGCTCTCTGACGATTATACGATTGTGGAGCTTTCGGTGCCGCGCAGCTTGAACGGCCGTTCGTTGAAGGAGATTGATCCGAGAGCGCGGTACGGCTGCAGCGTCGTGGCGATTAATAAGAAGAGCGGCGTCATCATCGCTCCGACAGCCGAAGATATGGTGGAAGAGCGCGATGTTATGGTCGTCATTGGAACGAACGAGCAGATCGAGACGTTTGAGAACGATATCCGGTAACAAAGGGCGATCGACCGCAGTAGGGCCGAGTCTTCAGGAGGCGAAGAGGCACAAATGGAAAATAGTGTTATGATCGAACACGTACTCTTTCTTATTATATTTATCCTCCTCATCGGTATGATTTTCGGAAAAGTAGCGAGCTGGCTGAAACTGCCGGATGTCGCTCTTTTTTTGATCGCGGGCGTCGTCGTAGGCCAAGGGCTGCATCTGGTGAATGAGCCGAGCAGCTCGTTTATGAACCAGTTTATTTTGACGGCCGGATCGGCGCTTATTCTGTTTGACGGCGGACGGAATATAAGGTTGTCGGGGCTTCGCAAAGTATGGATCACCGTATCGCTGCTCAGTGTACCGGGGGTTCTGATCACCTGCGCCGTCGTTGCTGTTGCCGCGCACTGGCTGCTCGGCATCCCGATGATGTACGCGGTGCTGCTCGGCGCGATCATCTCTTCGACCGACCCGGCGACGCTCATCCCCGTTTTCAAGCAGGTGCGCATTCGTCCGAAGGTGCGGGAAACGGTCGAAAGCGAGTCCGCCTTCAACGACGCGACCGGCTCAATCCTGACCTTCTCGGTGCTCGGCGCGATCACAGGCGGACAGGCATTATCGGTTGGCGCTGGCGTGATCGGGTTTGTGCAAACGGCCGTGGGCGGTGTTGTCGTCGGCTTGCTCGTTGGACTCGTATTGGTCTATGTCACGGCTCACTTCAAGCTCGGCTGGCTGCGGGATTATGCGACCATCGCCTTGATCGTCACGGCGCTCGGCGCGTATTGGCTCGGCGACGTGCTGCACGTCAGCGGCTTTATGGCGACCTTCGTGGCCGGTCTCATCTGGGGCAATCACGATTTGTTCAAGTTGAAGTTGGACGACAAGCTGCACGAAATGGCCCATTTTACCGAAAATATGACGGTGGTTATGCGGATGCTCATCTTTATTATGCTGGGCAGCCAAGTGAATTTCCGGGTCATTCTCGATCATCTATGGCCGAGTCTTGCCGTCATCGCCGTATTTATGCTGGTCGCCCGCCCGTTGACGGTGCTGGCCTGCGCGCTTCCGGACCGCAAGGCCGGATGGAAACGCAACGAGATTGTATTCATGTTCTGGGTGCGCGAAACGGGAGTAATCCCGGCGGCATTATCGGGCATGGTTGTCGGGATGGGCGTGAAGTATGGGGACGTGATCGCATCGGTCACGTTTCTGGCCGTCCTGCTGACCATTCTGCTGCAGGCCGGAACGACAGCGTATGTCGCCCGAAGGCTCGGATTGGAGGAGAAGGCGGGCGGAGAGACGTGACGCTTCGTCTCCCCGGCTTTTTATAACGTATATTCGTCCGACGTATGGTAATGCCGGACCGCTTGATCGATGAAGCGGCGGATGGACGGTTCAAGAACGGCTTCCTCCGTGAACAACAGCGAGGTCGTTCTTTTCGTTTGTTCCAGCTCGGGGATGAAGCGCACGGTCAGCTCGTTGTCTTCGATCAGATTGCGGCGCAAATACGATTCGGGCAAGAGCGTTGCCGTTTTGCAGGTGGATACGAGCCGGGTAATCGCTTCGAACGAGTCGATCTCCATTTTGACGTCGGGGTGTACCCCGCAGCGGTGAAACATCTCGTCCATCAAGACGCGGTACCATGTGCCCCGCGAAAACAAGATCATCGGCAGCTCATGCAAATCTTGAATATTAAGCTCCTCCTTGTCTGCGAACGGATGCCCTTCGGGCAGTACAAGACAGAGCGGATCGTCGAATAAAGGCACGCAGACGATGGACGGATCTTCAATCATGGAGGCGACGAGACCGATGTCCACGCGTTTCTCTTTGATGAGCGGCACGATCTCGTGCGTTTTGCCGGTAACGGCCTTGATGTCCGTATTCGGGTATTCGCGCGTATAAATCGTAATCAGGTCGGGCAGCGTCGACTGGAGCGTCGTCAGGCTTGCTCCGATAACGATGCTCGCGGGTTTGACGTTTGTTTTGAACGCCCGCAGCTTCTCGTGCAGCCGGCGCTCCAGCCGCTTTTGCTCCAGGGCGAACTCGTAGCATACCTCGCCGGCACGGGTCAACTCCAGCCGTTTGCCTTTACGAACGAAGAGCTGAATGCCGAGATCCTCCTCCAGCCGCATTATTTTACGAGACAGCGCGGGCTGGGAGACGTTGAGCAGTTGCGAGGCTTTGTTCAAGCTCTGCTGCTCGACGACGGTGGCAAATACGTCGATAAGCTCCATAGCGGGTATCCCTCCTTTTCATATGTTAATAAGTTATAAGCATATATAAAAAATAAGCACTTCCATTATAAGCGATTCAGGAGTAGTATGGAATGTGTCACTTCTTGTTCACATTTTTTGCCGCAAACGGTATAAAAGCTTGTCGGAACATGGAAAATAGGCATAGCGTTTTTTGTTGACGCTCTCAGTACGCGGGAGTACAATGGTAAATGGTTTTGACGAAGCGGTGACAAGCCTTAATTTGAGGGGGGAACGAGTTTCAATGTTTAAAAATTCTTACTTTTCACGGAAGCTGCATTCATTGCTTGGTGTCATTCCGGTCGGCTTCTTCCTGATCGAGCACCTGCTGACGAACTACAAGGCGTTCAGCGGCGGACATGCGGCTTTTTTGGATCAGGTGTTCTGGCTGCATGATCTGCCGCTCATGTACTTGCTGGAAATTTTCGGCATCTGGATTCCGCTCGCTTATCACGCGATCTACGGCTTGTACGTTGCTTATACGGCGCGCAACAACGTATCCAACTACGGCTACTTCCGCAACCAGATGTTTTTCCTGCAGCGTGTAACGGGCGTTATTACGTTCTTGTTCGTGGCGTTCCACTTCTTCCAAACTCGCCTGCAGATCTCATTCGGCAACGTGGAGCAAGCGGCGATTGGCGTGCACATGCATGGGATCGCTACCAACACCATTTACTTCATTTTGTACTGTATTGGCATCGTTGCGGCCGTGTTCCACTTCAGCAACGGCATGTGGTCTTTCCTCGTCAGCTGGGGGATTACCGTGGGGCCGCGCGCGCAGCGAGTTTCGACTTATGTATGGATGGGCGTGTTCGTGGTGATGACCATCATGTTTATTTTGTCCTTGACGGCATTTATGAATCCGGATTTCAGTCAGCTGCCGAAAATGGCGAAAGGTTAAGGGGGAGGGACGATCATGGCGAATTCAAAAATCATCGTAGTCGGTGGAGGCTTGGCCGGTTTGATGGCCACCATCAAAGCGGCAGAGGCCGGAGTTCACGTCGACCTGTTCTCCTTGGTGCCGGTTAAACGTTCTCACTCCGTGTGCGCGCAGGGCGGCATCAATGGAGCGGTGAATACGAAAGGGGAAGGCGACTCCCCGTGGGAACACTTTGACGATACGGTATACGGCGGAGACTTCCTCGCCAACCAGCCGCCGGTTAAAGCGATGTGCGAAGCGGCGCCGGGCATCATCCACTTGATGGACCGGATGGGCGTGATGTTCAATCGTACGCCGGAAGGACTGCTCGATTTCCGCCGTTTCGGGGGAACGAAGCATCACCGTACGGCGTTTGCCGGAGCGACGACAGGCCAACAGCTGCTGTATGCGCTTGACGAGCAGGTACGCCGCTGGGAAACCGCCGGTCTGGTGAAAAAATACGAGCATTGGGAGTTCATGGGCGCGGTGCTGGACGACGACGGCGTATGCCGCGGCATTGCCGGACAAGACCTGCGCAGCATGGAAGTCAATACGTTCAAGGCCGATGCGGTTATTTTGGCGACAGGCGGCCCGGGGATTATCTTCGGTAAAACGACGAACTCGGTTATCAATACGGGTACGGCAGCCAGCGCGGTGTATCAGCAAGGCGTTTATTACGCGAACGGCGAGTTCATTCAGATTCACCCGACGGCGATTCCGGGCGACGACAAGCTGCGTCTCATGTCCGAATCCGCGCGGGGCGAAGGCGGACGTGTATGGACCTATAAAGACGGCAAGCCGTGGTACTTCCTTGAAGAAAAATATCCGGCTTACGGAAACCTGGTACCGCGCGATATCGCGACGCGGGAAATTTTCTCTGTCTGCGTCGATATGAAGCTCGGCGTGAACGGCGAGAACATGGTGTATCTCGACCTGTCGCACAAAGATCCGAAAGAGCTTGACGTCAAGCTCGGCGGGATCATTGAAATCTATGAGAAATTCATGGGCGACGATCCGCGCAAAATTCCAATGAAGATTTTCCCTGCCGTGCACTACTCGATGGGCGGCATGTGGGTTGACTATAACCAAATGACGAATATTCCGGGGCTGTTCGCCTGTGGCGAGTGCGAGTACCAGTATCATGGCGCCAACCGTCTGGGTGCGAACTCGCTGCTTTCCGCGATCTACGGCGGCATGATCACCGGTCCGAAGGCTATTGAATATATCAAAGGCTTGGATAAGCATGCCGAAGACGTTTCGTCGACGGTTTACGATCGTTCTCAAAAACAGCACACGGACCAATACGAAAGCATCTTGAACATGAACGGCACCGAGAATGCTTACGTGCTGCACAAAGAGCTGGGTGAGTGGATGACGAACAACATGACGGTTGTTCGCTACAACAAGCAGCTCCAACAAACGCTCGACAAAATCAACGAGCTGAAGCAGCGATACAAAAACATCAATATCAACGACTCAGCCCGTTTCAACAACCCGGGTGTAGCATTTACCCGCCAGCTGTGGAACATGCTTGAGCTGTCCCACGCGATGACGCTCGGCGCTTTGCTTCGCGACGAAAGCCGCGGCGCGCACTACAAGCCGGAGTTCCCGGAACGTAACGACGAGAAGTTCCTGAAAACGACGAAGGCCAAATGGACTCCGGACGGTCCGCGAATCGATTGGGAAGAAGTCGACGTATCCCTGATTGAGCCGAGAAAGCGTGACTACACGACCGAAAAGAAGAAGGGAGGTCATTAATCATGGCCGAAGCAACTGCAGCAGCGAATAAAAAGGTCAAGTTCATCGTAACGCGTCAGGATTCGGCAGAAAGCAATCCGTACACGGAAGAGTTCGAAGTTCCTTACCGTCCGAATATGAACGTGATCAGCGCGTTGATGGAGATTCAGCGGAATCCGATGAACGCGAGCGGCAATAAGACGACACCGGTCTGCTGGGAATCGAACTGTCTGGAAGAAGTCTGCGGCGCTTGCTCGATGGTCATTAATGGCAAGCCGCGGCAAGCTTGCTCCGCGCTCGTCGACAAGCTGGAGCAGCCGATTCGCATCGCGCCAATGTCGACATTCCCGGTTGTCCGCGACCTGGTCATTAACCGCGAGCGCATGTTTGCCGCTCTGAAGAAGGTTAAAGCATGGATTCCGATCGATGGTACGTATGATCTCGGTCCGGGACCACGGATGGCCGAATCCAAGCGCCAATGGGCCTATGAGCTGTCCAAATGCATGACCTGCGGCGTGTGTCTTGAGTCCTGTCCGAACGTGAACGACAAAACGACGTTTATCGGTCCGGCGGCCGTCTCGCAAGTGCGCTTGTTTAACGCGCATCCGACGGGCGAGATGAACTCTCACGAGCGTCTGGAAGCTTTGATGGAAGACGGCGGCATCGAAGGCTGCGGCAACTCGCAGAACTGCGTGCGTTCCTGCCCGAAAGGCATCCCGCTCACCACATCCATCGCGGCGATGAACCTCGATACGACGAAGCATTTATTCAAGAAATGGCTAAGCGTGTAATCATATTAATCGTAAAATTCTCCCTTGCTGTAATCGCAGGGGAGAATTTTTTTGTTTGAGAATAGGCATTTTAGATCACCTTTTCCAATTTATGACCTTGTCGAAATTTGTAAATGGAAGTATATTAAGACAAGGTATAATCGGGAAAATATGTTAAGATAGCGATTGTGGGAGTGCGGTTGCATTGGTCGATTTTATATTGTTCATGGTCTTTTCGATAATGGAAACCTCGATGATGTATTATTTGATGTTCCGTTTGTTCAAGTTCGATATGTACCCGGTTTCGATTGTATTTGCGAGTGCGGTAGCGTCGTTTTTTTCGTATACGATACGAAATGTATATGAGATTCAATCTGTAGATATTCCCGTGCAAATTTTTCTTATGTTTATGTTTGTCTGGCTGTTATTTAGAACGCATTTTTTCTATGCGGCCATTATGACATGTACGGTTTATGTCGGCTATTTTATATTGCAAATTGCATATTATTTTCTTTTAAATGGAATCGGTCTTTTTGACTCGCGTTTACCGATCCCAAGCGCCATCGGAACGTACTTGCTTCAAATTGCCACGGCATCTACCGCTTTATTATTGGGGTTATGGATCAAGAGAAACCGCAAGGGATTCGACTTTGTTCCGCACTCCCAATATGAAGTAGTTAAGATGAACAAAATTAATATTGCCTTTCTTGGTTTAAGTTTATTATCTGTTTCCCTGATGTCACTCCTATATCTAACGAATCAAATTATTCAGCTTTTTTATTTACCTCTTGCTTTAGTTCTTATCATGTACTTCATCTTATATTTTGCATACAAAAAGGATCGCTCCGATGATTAAAGGGCCGTCACGAGCTATCGCAGCTTGGCTAAAAAATGCCAATCCAGAGGAAACCGTCAGCATTGAAGTCATGGAGTACGCCTTACGTATTTTAATTAACATTTCATTGATTATTATCATCTCGTTAGGTATCGGACATAGCACGGGGAAATACGGTGAAACGGCTTTGGCTTTATTTACTTTTATTTTGTTAAGATTTTTTTCAGGAGGTATCCACCTCCGATCCAGTTTAGGATGTATAACGACAACCGTTGTATTGTGTTCAATAATTCCGCACCTTCCAGTATTGAGTAAGTCAGAAATGTTGATATTTACTTTCATTTGTATTTTATTGTTGTTGTTGTTTGCACCTCAAGTGGATAGTGAGGCCGGTTTCAAACCTAAAGTGAAACCTTTATTTAAAATCATATCGATTTGCATTGTGAGCTCGAATTTAATATTATGCTCCTCGATTATCGCAGTCACTTTTCTAATACAGTGTTTGACCCTCATTCCTTTAAAAGGAGATAAATAAGTATGAAGAAACTGATAGCCAAATGGGTTTCCATTATATTATCTGCTTGTGCTATGCTTTTCGCCGTTACTTTGAAGCCTGTTTTGTTCAGTCCCAAAGTCCCAAAAGAATTGATGGACAAAAATAAGGTTTAGTTTGGAGTTGGGTTTACAATGCGAGTGCTTCGGGAGGACGGTTCGGGTTACGAACTTGACGACGATGAGATCATTTTTTTCACCACTCATAATAATGTCATCAGCGTACATACCCGCACTGAACAGTATATCGTTCCGACGACGCTCGACCAACTGAGCAAAGCGTATCAAGATTTGTCGTTCGATAAGGTGGATCGATCTTATAGCGTAAGAATGGACCGGATCGAAGGTTATCATGCCGTTCGTAAGGCGGTTTTTTTTGAGGAAGAAACGACGGAGAACTCAAAATTCGCTCCCGTTTCCGAGCCTAATATGAAAAAAGTATTAAAGCACTTGAGCAAGAAAAAAGACTAACCTTGAAAGGTTAGTCTTTTTTCGGCAGCGCTCCGGGGATCGATTGACATCGGTTATGGTTGATGCGCTGGTGAACGAGGTCTTGCAGCAGATGCATGAACATCCAACTGATGGAAGCGAACTTGCTTTGTTCTGTTGGGAAATCGTCAAAGTAGGCCTTCAAATGGTGTCCTACCCCCTTGACCTTGGACATGTTCACGACGTTGGAGCCATCGAGCTGCCAGAAGTCCTCGATATGATTTTCCAGATCGTCCAAATCCGCGATAGCCCGGTATTCTCCGTGCAAGGTATGGAAAATAAGTTTTCCGGACTTATCCTTTTCGGTATAAAGAACATCGCTGTGGAGATCAATAACGGCAAGTCTGCTTTCTCCTGTTGGCAAAGTTTGAATAACCGACATGGGCGATTTCATGGAGGCTCTCCTTTTGTGTGCTTTTTAACAAAACAATGAATCCTAAATAATGGTTTGACATGGAATTGTTTACTAAAAAGGATAACATATATTTAGTACTTTTTTTATATTGGTTTAAAATTTAAATCATCTATTGACAAAATAAGCCAGAGCTATCTATAAAATTCCGTTGACGAATCGGTAGGATAGAAGGTAAAATAGACATTAATTTAAACGTTTAAATTATATTGAAGAATTGGAGTGCCGCTTATGAGCAAAAAGCGCCAAATCACGATCGTGGATCTGGCAGAGGCGGCCGGCGTATCGATTGCTACGGTGTCGAATGTGCTGAACCGACGGAATGTGCCGATGTCGGCCGAGACGATTCGGAAGGTGGAAGCGGCGGCGGAGCATCTCGGTTACCGCCGCAATGTGATGGCGGCCAGCCTCAGCAGCAAAAAGTCCTACGAGCTGGGGATGCTTGTACCGAGCTTCGGCGGGTATTATGGGCGTTTTGCCGAAGAGATGCAGCGCACCGCTCATCAGTACGGGTACCATCTGTCGGTATTTTCGGCGGCGGGCTTTGATCCGGAAATCGAGAAGCGTCACTTGGACGTGCTGCTGCAGCGCAGGGTAGACGGGTTGTTTTGCCACGGGTTGGCTATGTCTCAGGAAGCCACCAGACAGATCGTATCCGACGGCACCCCGCTGGTCCTGTTTAACGCTTGGGGGTGGCCGAGCGACATCGCGGCCGGCGCGGTCAATCTCGATTTTCTGGAAGGCTGTGATGCGATCGTGCGGCATTTGTACGAGCAGGGCAGTCGGAAGATGATCTACTTAGCGAAAGCAAAATCGCTTGGAACGGACCTGCAGCGCCGGATCGGTTTCCGCAACGGGCTGGACCGGCTTTCGGAATCGATCCCGTCCACGATTGTGGAGCTGGATGACGGGCTCACGATGGATGAAGCGGTGGAACAGGTTCTCGCTTTTTCGGACGGGGTACGGCCCATCGGAGTTATGGGATTCGACGATAATGTGGCGTTGGCGTTCATGTTTGCCGTGCTGCGCCATGGATACAAGGTTCCACAGGACGTGCAGATTGTCGGGGTCAATAACGATCCGTTCACATCCGTCTGCTATCCGTCGATGACGACGATGAACATTCCTTACGACAAGCAGGCCCGGCTGGCCATCCGTTTAATGCTGGAGCAGCTAGGGGAGATCGATACGATGGCGCGGATCGATGGAACTTCCGCTCGTGTCGAGATTACCGATGCGCATGAGATTCGCGTTCCGATGCAGCTTGTCCCGCGCATGTCCACTCAGTCCGTCTGAGGGGCGGCATTGGCCTTCGGGCCTTACATAGACGACAACCAGAAAAGGAGCTTGATCCTTATGAGTTTATGGCAAAAGGCGATTGAAGACGCGGTTCAAAAAACAAAAGCGAACATCGGTAAATTCGCTGGTTTGTTTCCTCATGTCAGCGAGAATGGAAAATATATTTTAAACGATAATTGCGATTGGACGGAAGGCTTCTGGTCCGGAATGCTGTGGCTTTGCTATGAGCATACCAAGGACGAAGCATTCCGCGAAGCAGCCGTGCGGAAGGTCGAAAGTTTCAAGAAACGGCTTGAAGCCCATCGGGTGCTGGACCATCACGATATCGGGTTCTTGTACTCGCTTTCCGCCAAAGCACAGTGGATTATCGAGCGGGACCCGGCTGCCAAGCAGCTAGCGCTGGAAGCGGCCGATGTGATGATGCGGCGTTGGCGTCCGAAAGGCCGTTACATCCAAGCGTGGGGACCGGAAGGCGATCCGGAGAACGGCGGACGTATCATCATCGACTGTATGATGAACCTTCCGCTGCTGTACTGGGCTTACGAGCAGACGGGCAACAAGGCGTATTTGGACGTAGCGGTTACGCACGCCGACAAATCGCGGCGTTTCTTAGTCCGCGGGGACGATTCGTCTTACCATACGTTTTACTTCGATCAAGAAACGGGCGAGTCGCTTCGCGGGGGGACGCATCAAGGTTACCGCGATGCCTCTACATGGACCCGGGGACAGGCTTGGGGCATTTACGGGTTCGCGTTGTCTTACCGGTATACGAAAAATCCGCAGTATCTGGAAACGTCCCGCCGTATGGCGCGTTATTTCCTGGAGCGGCTGCCGGAAGACGATGTGGTGTATTGGGACTTTGATGCGCCGGTCACCCCGGAGACGAAACGCGACAGCTCCGCGTCCGCGATCGCATCGGCTGGACTTATTGAGCTTCTGTCTCATTTGAACGCTGAGGATGCCGACCGGGCCTTCCTGGAGGACGGGCTGCACCGCTCGATGAAATCGCTGGTCGAGAATTATTCCACGATCGGACAGCCGGATGCGGAAGGGCTGCTGGAGCACGGCTCGTACAGCGTGCGCGGCGGGTCGGCGCCGGACGATTATATGATTTGGGGCGATTATTACTACCTCGAAGCGCTGCTTCGTATGGAAAAAGGTATAACGGGCTATTGGTACGAAAGAAGCTAGAATGAATGAGGAGGCTCCCTTACGATTCGATCCGCTTAGGATGACGTAAGGGAGCTTTTTGGCGTGAAAGCGGGAGGCCCATCGTGTCAATATTACAGTAGTGATTCTTTACTCATTGGGGAGAAGAGAGCAAGATTTTTCGCGAAATGACAGCGGTTACAATTTTGTTACAGAAATGAAATGTTCCTGTTACGTATTTAACATGTTGGGGGTGTAATATAATAAGCAAGACCCCCTTTTTAATATATAAACCTTTGAAGACTCGCCCCGTTGGCGGGTCTCTTTTTTTAGGTTTGAGTTGGGAAAATATATTTGCAACACGGATAGATAGAGTTGAGGGACTGGAACCATGTGAGCTACAGTCTCTGAAATTTCTTATACCTACTAAAAAAATGTAAATTAGGGTAATTTAACTTGGACACAAATGAAAAAATATGTTAATTTATTGTTGTTTTCGAATTTTTAATTAAAAAATGGGAGGCGCTATTATTGGATTGATGTCATCAAGTGTTTGTGCATTTTGAGCTAGTTAGAATCTAGCTCTAATCAAGGTGATTTAAAATGCTGTGCAAAAAGACATTTAAAATTGGAAGCAGAAACAAAGATAGATAGATAACTAAAAGAGGTGAAAGTGTGAAACGCTATTCTGTAGTTGGATTAATTTTTTTCTTGTTATTTAATATTTTTTCCTTCGGTGCTTTTGCTGCAACAGCAACGCAAGATATTTTAATGGACGCTAAGTTCAAACTGGGGAAATCTGTTACCGATTCATCTTTGGGGGAAGTTGTTAATAGTTGGGGAAGCCACAAGGTGGTCCCGCCTCTTTCGTATATGTGGTATGAATTACCATCGGTTGCAAATGTGGTTTTTTATGAATCCTATGGACCTTCGGATCCTGAGGGGTTTTTGTTATTTAACGAAAATGATGAAGTGATTTATAAAGGACCTGGTTCAATATCTAAATTGAAAATAAACGTTTCGGGGGTGAAAAAAGTAGCAATTTATAACAAGGAGACAAACTTTTCGAGGACGGTGAGTTTTTTCCGCTTATGGGTTACTGACGATGACTTAACTCCGCCCCCGGCTCCAAAAAATCTGCAGGTTACGCCTTTGAATGCTTCAGCTTCATTGAGTTGGGACCCTTCAGCGGCTGCCGATCTAGCTGGATACAACGTATACCAAAACGGGGTTAAGATAAACACTTCTTTAGTTGTCAACAACAGAACGACTGCGGCATCCTTGGCTAACAATACAACCTACACTTTTAAAGTAACTGCTGTAGATAAAAGTGGAAACGAATCCTCACCTTCTAATGAGGTGAGCATCAACTTTGATACGCTTCCCCCAGCAGCACCCATCTCGCTTACAGCAGTTACCGGTTCCCTTCCGGGTACTGTGGACCTGACTTGGAAAGCAAACAGTGAAGCGGATCTTGCAGGCTACAATCTTTACCAAGATGGTGTGAAGGTAAACTCAGCACCTTTAACGACGAATTCCTATCAGGTCTCTGGCATCCAAGCAAATACGTCGTATACATTCACCGTTACGGCTGTTGATACGTCGGGAAACGAATCCGTTCATTCGGAATCAGTCGTTTATTTCAGTCGGATCGCACCTGCGAAGCCAACCCACTTGGTAGCTGTGGAGGGTAACGCAAAAGTGGATCTTTCGTGGAATGCTGTTGACAATGCAACAGGCTATAACGTGAAGCGCTCCACAAAATCGGGAGGACCATATACCACTGTAGCTGACAACATTTACGGCAACATCTATACTGACAGTGATGTAATCAATGGAACAACTTACTTCTATGTGGTCACCGCGCTTAACAAGACTGTGGAAAGCGAACCATCCAATGAAGTATCTGCGACGCCTCAAGTATCATCTACACCGACTTTAGTTGTAAGCATTGCAGAAGAAAAGGTAAAGGTAGGTCAAGAATTTACATCGAACATCGCTCTAAAAAATGTGAAGAATATTTATGCGGAAGATTTTACACTTAATTACTCAACTTTCGCAGCATGAAATCGGCAAACAAGCCTTGATATAACTGGGCAAAGCGGCAATCCATTGCTGAAGTTG
>NZ_JANAVJ010000139.1 GCF_024213375.1 Paenibacillus sp. MZ04-78.2
TACAATAATTCATTTTCGATTCCTGCCGGGGTGCTTCGCACCCCCTATTTGTGTTGAATGTGTACCTGAATAGTTACCAAGTGGCTTAGTTTTCAAATTGGAATTCAAAAGATAAACAACTAACACAATAGTTAGTTAATTTCTCATAGCATTCTTGAATTCTCGCAACGATCATACCGTACCGTTTTATCAATAGGAGTTACTGAAAAAGTCTTGGTGACAGTATTAGCCCACAGAAGGGCTTTAACGGTCTTTTCGCTATTTTTTGGTCCCGTCGAATTTAAAATAGCAGACTTCACGGAAAAATCGTGCTTTTTTCAGCACTCTGTCACTGCAAAAATTGCGACATTTCTTGTTAACCTGGCTTGGCATCGAGCTTGCTATCACCGATGCCCCAGCAGGAATATAGCGAGGTCATCCACAAATTTCCCATTTGATTACATCTACTTTGCTGCTGGTGTCAGCTTCGCTAGTACTACCCCTATACAGGGCATCGACAGGTGCCGGGTTTGCCGCCCGAAGGTTGGCCGAGTTTGGCTACAGCGACGAGCAAGTTGAG
>NZ_JANAVJ010000021.1 GCF_024213375.1 Paenibacillus sp. MZ04-78.2
TATCGGTTCCGTTTTTCCATAGCTTCATTATAACTTATTTTTCACTCTCCCGTGTCTCAACCTATGGGAGCATTATAATCCCTCCCACTGTTTATTTCACTGGGAGGGCCTAAATCTCTTTCCACATTGAGGTTAATATTTGCCGATGGGGCATTAGATAGAGCATGATAGTAGAGCCTACTACTTTTTAATGTATTAATTCAGCAAGATGATGTGATTTTGGGGGTGGAGCTTCTACCGTCCTTGATATAAATCGTTTCATCGCATATGTTAGCTACTTGTTGATCATGGGTTACTATAATTATAGTCTTCCCTTGTTTATTAAGCTGCTTAAAAATGGCCAAAATTCCTTCCTCCGTTTTTTCATCCAATGAGCCTGTAGGCTCGTCAGCCAAAATAATTTCAGGGTCTTGAACAATTGCTCTTGCTATCGCTATCCGCTGCATTTCTCCTCCAGATAACGTGTCTATCGATTTATCAACGACCTCCGTCATCTCAAGGTCTTCCAATACACCTTTAACCTGTGCTTGTATTTTTGATTCAGGGTATTTCCTGTACTTTAACGGGAGCGCGATATTGTCAAATACATTTTTTGTGTCACATAATGCATAGTTTTGCAAAATAAATCCTATTTTGTCTCTCCTGAAATTAGCTAATTCATTCAAGGTTTTATTGCTTAAATTTTGACCTCTATATAAGTATTCACCGTTATCGCCTTTATCCAATCCAGCTATGATATTCAATAGCGTAGATTTCCCGGAACCACTTCTTCCCATGATAGCAACCATGGCCCCTTCTTCTATGCTTAAATCAATTCCTTTCAGTACTTCTACTCGTTTTCCGCCGACCATATAAGATTTATGAAGATTTCTAATCGTAATCATCGTTCTCACTCCGATCTTTTAAGAAACGTACTGATTTGAAGTTGTTTAAATTTAAAGTGGAAAGGAACAGCACACAATAAAAAGATAGTACACATACCGAATAATAAGAAAACAAGATAGCTGCTCAGGTTAACATCAATGATAACCGTATACAGGAAAGCAGAAATTAAACCGGGGACAGCGACCATACATGCAATTTCCGCTAGGAAATAAGCAAATATATGATTTAACGTTGCTCCTGATATAAGATGGACGGATAGATTTTTCATGTTTTCATTTAACTTCGCTACCATCATCATCGAAATGGTTATAACGCAAACAAAGAATATAGAAATAGCGACAAGGCCAAGAAGCCATACGTTTTCTTGAATGGCTGAAAAAATCAGGTTTAACGGCAAACTATTCGCACCTAATAATTGCATATCATAAAATTGAGACCGGTTTTTGACTTGTTCCAACTTGTTCCTTACGGTATACTCATTCTCTGAACTAAAAATCTCCCCATTAATGAGCTGAAGATAATGTTTTTGTTGAAAACTGAAATCTTCCTTATTAGGGGGAGCACCATTGAACTGTTGAGCCGGCATAATAATATATCGATCCAAATAGAGTTCCCGCTTATTGGAGTTAAATACCATAGTGCTTTTATCGACAAACCCTTTGACAGAAAAGGTAAACTTTTTAAACAAATACCTCCCTTTCAGAGTATCGCCCACTTGATACAAGCCTCTATATTCCGAACCCAATAGTACGGGGATGTTATCGTTATTGTTCTTGTTTTCGAAATCTTGCGAAGAAAAGGGCTCGCCCTCAATCACATCTATTCCAAAATGATCAAACGCCTGTTTATTCATTTGCAACGCCTTGATTGAATAATATGGTCCGTCCTGTTTTTCATAAAACGAACCCTTTGTCTCTATTCCGCTCTCGTATCCGTAAATAAATTTTCTTTGGCTGTCTTCCCCAAAATTCAACAGCGCAACAGATTGATTGAAAATATAAATATATTTTTCATCCAGACTATTCTCTAAATTCCCATAAAAAATTTTAATTTTTGTCAAAAAATCAGGTTGCTTCATTAGTCTTTTTAATTCATCACTATCCAATATCGTGTCCGATAATTGATAAGCTGAAAATTTTTCCAAGTATTCAGCTTTTTTTGATTTTGAATCAATTTGATTGTAATTCAAGAATATCACGGTCAATATAAAAAATAGGATTAAAACCTGAAAAAAAATTAATGTGGATACGAGTTTTTTCTTGTTTATACTTTCCATGACTTCTTCAAGAATCATATTCATTAACGTTTGATTCCTTCCCGAACTAAAGCTCTATTCGTATTTTTTACAGTAATCAATAAAGAACAATACGAAGATAGAAGAACAAGGCCGTACCCAACCGATAAATAACTTAAAAATAATTTTATCGTTTCCGTTGAATGGTTAGAGTATAGGATAATCAAGAAACCAACTGCGCAAACAAATAGATAGCAGAGGAACGTAATTACATAATACTGAAACGTATATTTTCTGAGCGGGATATGAGGTTTAATCCCCCCAATCCAAAGTAAACGAATCTCCTGCTTTTTTTTGTTCATCCAACGAATTGTAAATAAAATACTTGAACTAATTAATAAGCCGATCACTGTATACATCATTATTTTACGGTAAATGTCTGTACCGAGATACTTCTGCGCGCCGCTATCCCCTCGATCTAACATTTGAACATGAATTTTTGTGTTTTCTACCAGCAAAGAATTGTTTTTTATCATCGAGCTGTCTTGAGTATTTAATACATAGATATTGGACGGCAAAGCTTCTGAAGAATCAAAAGCATTTAAATTTAAGAGGACCGTAGTATCAATAAGTGAAGGGTAGGAAGCCCCCATCGTACCTATGATTTCGAAGTTTTTTCCTTGGTAAGGAAAATATAATTTTCCATTTTGTGATATCCATTTGGAACGATCCATTTCTTTTCCAACGACAGCGTATCTATGGTCATTAACAAAATCATGTTCCTGAAAGTATCTTCCTGAGACGATTGGCGGAGTGTACGTTTCTCCCGAGAAGTAGACGGCACGTACATGAAATTGTCCGGTTTCAAGTTCTTTAAACAAAGTAAATGGTTTTGATGAACGAAGCTTAGTCCAATCTACTCCTTTCATATTAACGTTATCTAGCATAAAAGCTAAACTATTCTGATTGTACAATCCCTTGGACAAGACATTGAGTTCCGATTGTTTGGCGTTATAATAACTAACCGTTACGATAATAATACTTAGTAAAATATAAAGGACAATAATCCAAAGTGCTTCACTTCTTTGAATCTTCTTCATAATAGGATTCATTTTGTTCGCAACCCTTCATAAAAAAGTGAAATTGCCATTTCTGGCAATTTCACTTTCTTTCATCTAACGATGATTATTCTTCATTACCCCAAAATGTCTTACCTGAATATTCGGTTGGTCCCCAATCGGTTTCTGCATGAGTTTCGTCATAGTCCCATTGCCTTTTGCTATCAAGCCTTACCATTCCCAACCAAGTCATTTGTGCTCTCGTATAGTGCCATTTACCTTTCCACTTAGTATGTCCTACAGCTTTGGCTTCTCTGAAATTATTCGGATTATTTACCACTTTTCCTTCGTGTGAATTTGGATATTCCTTTACTTCATATGTCGAGATGAAGGGGGAAGGGTTTTGAGTACCATTATAGAAGTAACCCTTCCCCTCTTCCCATCCTCCTCCAACAGCATTGGAGTTTGCAAATGCAGAAGTCGAGATTGCACCGAAAGCTACCATTACCGCCAATGCTTTAGTCATCTTGTTAGTCAACTTTTATAACCTCCCTTATTTAAGTTCAAACAAACTTAGTGATTTATTTGAAAGCTGGCCAGCTAATCAAATCATGATATTTTGATCAATAGCAAGTTAGTTCTTACATATTCAATGCATGCACTTCAAGCAAAACAAGTCTTCCAAGTTCCATAATTATTTTATAAATTTGTCAGTTATCAAGCAACAACAATGGAATAGGTAAGAAATAAAAATAATGTCGAAAAAAAATACTAAGGCTTACGAAAATCATTCTCTTTTTATTATTGATCTAAGGAACGGGCCGAAATTTGAAAGGACCCAGCAGAGCCGTCGGAGTTCGAAACGTATACTGTATATTTTCCATACGAACTCTTCCCATGAACTCTTTCGACGTCAAATTCAAATTTATCTTGCTTGCCGGCGTCTAATGGCCCTCTTACTAGATTGTCTCCGTTAGGATATGTGAGTGAGTACGAGAATTCCTTTGATCCAGTATTTTTAATGTAAAATCGCAAATCACCTCCACCTCTATACTGAAAGCTAGCCGTTCCTTCTCCATTAAAGGTGACGTGCTGATCAAGGAGTAATGCAAAAGGGGTAATTCCTCCTTTGTCGGACGGGATGATAATGGGATCATTAAAAGGAGGGGTTGCTGCATTAACGGAAGTTGTTACAGCGGTTAATGCTAAAGTAGAGATTGCAAGAGCAGCAAAAACTTTTTTCATTTGGCGTATTCTCCTTTTTTAGTTATTTAGGCACGAACATGTTTGGGGACATGTACACAAACATGGAAATAGTTTTCTTTTAGAAAAATATTAAGATATGAGTTTTATTTTACCAAATAAATAATATATTGTATATCCAACCTTTCGAGTCCTACTCAATCCAAAGGGAAACCCAAATGAAAAGGACAACAATCAAAGGTCCCAGCAGAGTACCCACAATAACCGAAATTCAGAACCCTCGTGTCATTATGAAGTTTCTTAAAGTATTCCGCTGCATACGCCTTGCTCTAAGTCTTTTCAAGCAGTCTGCCATAAAATGTTCTGCAAAAGCTTCGTCACAATGTTGAAGCTCATTCCACAATTCAGCATGTAAGGCTTGAACCTCTGCATGTTTTTCACTGTAGCTCCCTTGTTTACTTGGGCGAAGAAGAAGTAACCGTAAGCCACGTCAACCCCATAATCCTTTTTTCGATTCGGGACGAGTAAAGGAATTTCTTCTGATGAAGTTTGTAGAAACCGTTTTAATAAGAGATCATGTCAAGAAACTCCTCTATTCGTGGAACAACGTAAAAGATCGTCCCTTGTTCGCATGGTTTGCGGCAGGGACGATCTTTTTTTCAACCAGGTCGCAGCTCCAAAAGCCAATTTGCGCCCTATTTCGATAGGATGCAACTATTTTTGCATTCAAAAAACAACAAAATGTGATGCGACTTCCAAACATGAATATTACAATTTTGGTATAATCATGGAATTTTATTGAGAAATTTGAGATAACCAACAGCAACGAATCCTAAGGATGGAGGATAACCGATGCGCACGCTCAATGACGCTTGCCTTATTCAATGCTACAAGGATGCGGTCCGCCTTCAACTCGATCCCGAATTTATCGATCTGCTGCTATAAGAAATCCATAGACGTTCAACCGACCCCGTTTTTCGCAAAGTGTGGATGGCCGTATCCCATCTGGAACAAGAGACTACGACTAGCGCCGCCTTCCATGCGATTTAAACCTCGCCTTCCTTTTCTTATCTTTCCGGGCTCTTACGCTGTGTCGTACTAAAAAGCGCAGCGCAGGAGCTGGCATGACGCCCGCCCAGCTCGGAATTTTTTTGATTTTGCGTCTTTTTTCCACATATTGCAACAATATTTGCTATCCGACGAAAAACAAAATGTGATGCGCCCGAGACCAACTAATACTATCATTTTAGTATAAATATGGAAACGACTTTGAGTGGAGGCCAGTATGGCAAGTTTGCGTTCTCTTAAAGACGATTGGCTCTTGGACTGCTACACCGATGCGGTCCGGCTTCAGCTTGATCCGACATTTATTCGTTTGCTGCTTAATGAAATTCACCGACGATTGCACGATCCGGTTTTTCGCCGGACCTGGTTCGTTCTTTCCGGAGACAGGTTACGGAGAGAAGAGAGAAGCAGGGGCTTAAGTTTTTAATTCTGCTATGGAAGGACTACAGCATATGATATTTGAGGGAGATATTACAAACAACTTCTTTAAACCGATCGGTTTTCGCGAGTCGCATCTTTTTTTCAACAGCGTTCCGCTTACGGAAGATACCCTGCGCATCGGCGCCTGGGGAATCGATGTCAGCAAAGGCTGGTGTGTCCAGAATCGGGTCCTTAAGCCGGACGAGGGCAGTCATTTTTATTTGTCCGGCATGGCGAAGATCGAGTTCCATCAGGTGTCGAAGGTAAGCGTTTCGACCGTTCTGTATCATTCCTTGGAGCAAAACAACGATTTTGTCCGAACCGCTGACGGGAACAAGGTTTCCTTGTCCAAAGAGTGGGCCATTCGGGGAATTCCCCCACAGAGCCCCTATCTGTATCGTCTGACGGGAATGCTGGATTGGCCTCACGGGTACTGCGAGCTCGAAATTCATGCCGAGGGCCCTGTCCGTATTAGCTTCGATCCGAGCCGGCTAATCAACGTCAGCCGTTTCTTCGAAGCGCCGCAAAACTATGCGTACCCGTTTGTTTAGGGGAAGCCGCCTGCCGGATCGGACCGTGGCTTAGCCCCACCCGCAAACAAGCACCTGGCAGCCGTTCCTCGGCCCCGGTGCTTGTTTGCTATCTATCGAAATTTCATAGATCCTTCAGAAGATTTTACTATTATTATATGGTATATATTTGAAATAGGTGATACAATAAATTATTGTAAATGATGTAAAACAAATCCGAATCGGGGGTGACGACACACTTTAGCTCTCAAAATCATAGTGAAAAGGAGTTTTGATATGAGAAGAGCAAAATTTTCGCGTCTCTCACTGCTGTCTACTCTATTAACCGCAGGTTTAATGATGCAAAGCGTTGCACAGGCAGCGCCTTTGACATCGGTATCCGGCATCCCGTCCGGCATCGTCGATCCGGAAATCATCCGCACTCATTCGTTAAGTCCGAAGGCCAACGCCTTTATTGCCGACAAGCTGGACACCACCTCCGCGAACAAGGTGAACGTCATCGTCCAACTGAGCGGGCAGCCGGTCTCCGTCGGAAAATATGCTTCCGAGCTGGGCCAGCAGCAGCTTTCTGCGGAAGCCATAGAAAGCGCTGTCAATCGCGAGCAATCGTCCATGATCAGCTTGGCGAAATCCGAAGGCATCGATTTGAATGTCAACTACCAGTACAATACCGTGCTGAACGGCATGGAAATTACGCTGCCGGCCAACCAGATTCCCGAGCTGGCCGCCATCCCCGGCGTCAAGTCGATTCACAAGAACCGGACCTATTATGCCTTGCCCGCCGAAGCTCCGCAGCCGCTCGATACAGCTACCGCAAATTACGATGCTGCGCCTATCAAGCAAATCGGGGCTCAGGATGCTTGGGCCAAGGGCTTGACAGGCAAAGGCTTGAAGGTCGGCGTCATCGACAGCGGCGTCGATTATTTGCATCCGGACTTGAAGGATGCCTATAAAGGCGGGTACAATTCTTCGTTCAATACGCCCGATCCGTACGAAGAACCTCCGATTTCAAAGAAAGATGATCCGTTTGGACTCGGCTTCGACGGCACGTCTCACGGCACGCACGTGGCCGGTACGATTGTCGGCCAGGCTAAGAACACGAGCAGCGATGTCGTCCAAAAGGGCATTGCCTATGAAGCGGACCTCTACGCCTATAAAGTGCTGTCCCGCGACCCCAAAACCGGCAGATCCTCCGGCTCTTCGGCCCAGGTGATCGACGGAGTCGAGCGCGCGGTCAAAGACAAAATGGACGTGATCAACCTGTCGCTCGGATCGGACGAGGAAAAAGACCCGAACTCCCCGGATTCGATCGCGATCAACAATGCCATACTCGGCGGCATCGTTGCCGTCGTAGCCAACGGCAATGCGGGAGATAAAGGAGCGTACTACTACTCGATGGGCTCGCCGGCTTCTTCGCAGCTTGCGATCTCCGTCGGCGCGGTGACCAGCCCGTCCAACCGTTATCAGGCTATGGTTACAAGCTCCGTGTACGAAGCCGTTTATCAGTTAAACGTCATGGGCTGGAAGAGCGGGCTGGAGAACTTTAAAGCAATCCTCGGGACGGACCCCATCGAAGCCGAATATGCAGGGCTTGGGCAAGAAAAAGATTTCGCAGGCGATAAAGTGAAAGGCAAGATCGCCTTCGTATCGCGCGGTTCGCTGGCCTTCGCAGACAAATTTAAAAATGCGAAAAATGGGGGAGCCAAAGCCATCGTGATTTTTAACGGTAATGTCAAGAAGGATGCCAAGGGCAATGACATACCGGATCTCTCCCCCAGCATACCGGGTAGAGACGAGCATATTGACAGCTTCATAGGGGACGAGCCCCATTATATCCCTGCCTTCGACATGCGCGGTGACCAAGGACGCGCACTGGCCGCTGCCGTGTTGGCTAATCCGGCCAAGCCGTTCCGTCTGAAGTTCGGTCCAAACTATACGCCAACGACCAATCCCGGCGATATGATGACAACGTTCAGCTCCCGCGGTCCTCTGTCGGACGACAAGCTCAGCATTAAGCCGGATATTAGCGCGCCGGGCATGAATGTGCTTTCGACTTTTCCGGCCTATGGCAAAATGATTCCCGGCGCCTCTTACGCGGAAGCGTACAAACGGCTCCCCGGAACCAGCATGGCCGCTCCGCACGTAGCGGGCGCCGCCCTGCTGCTCAAGCAGCAGCACCCGGATTGGACTCCGTTCGATATCCGCGCGGCGCTTGCCAATACCGCGAATGTGATCAAGGATACTGACGGAACGCCATACGATGTGTATTCTCAAGGCGCAGGCCGTATGAACGTATCTCAAGCGGTCTATACGCCGGCTGTGCTCCAGACGGTGGATCAGATCACCATTCTCGACAAGAACCTGAATCCGCAAGAGATCGTCAACTATGGCAGCAGCGCCAGCTTCGGGTTGATGGCTGCCGGAAGCATTGCCAAGAAAGAGCAGCTTCAGCTCAAAAATACTTCGGACAAAGCGGTAACGTACAAAGCCTCCGTCAAGCTGCATCCGAACGTCACTTCCGATCCGTACAACCCGGTAAAAACGCCGGACGTGAACAACATCGTCGCGACGCTGGAAGGCCTCGGCAGCGATAATACGCTTTCCACTGGCGCCAAATCGACCCAGAAGTTCTCTCTTTCCGTAGCGCCGAAGGCCACGGCCGCAGACGGCGTGTACGAAGGAGAGGTGCTGCTGGAGAGCGCCGGGTTGCCTTCGCTGCACCTGCCGTTCGTCATGCATGTCGGCAAAAAAATGCCGGACAACGGCTTCGGGCTGCAGGACATGACGTTGACCCAAACCGTCATTACGCCAAGCAAGGCGACGGACGTATCCGTGAACCTGACGGCGAAAGATGCGTTCTACTTGGATCTGAACGTTTATGGCGTAGACGACAAGTACGTCGGCACCATGGGGCAAATTCTGAATAAAGACGCTAACGGGAAATGGCAATTGCTTGCTCCGGGAACGTATACGTTCCAGAATATCGACGGCACCTATATTAACAATAAGGTGGATGAAACCGGAAAGCCGGTCGTCCAGCGCCTGAAGGAAGGCACGTATAAAATCATGGTCCGCGCCCTCATTCCGGATGCGAACGGAAAACCGAAACGGAACGCCTATGGCGAACTTATTCAATATGTCGCATGGAAAGCGCTCCGCTTCAGCAGCACGGACAACAGCAGCACCCCGAATAGCAGCAGCAGCAGCGGCGGCGGCGGCGGTTACTACTTAGGCGGCGGCAGCAGCGCGGAGCCATCCGACAGCAATCCTTCCATTAATGCGGTCGTTAGTCAAGGACAAGTCTCTGCTTCCCTGAAACGGGCGGTAACGACAGACGGCAACAAGCTGACGGCGACCATTGCAGACGCAGACCTGAAAGCCGCATTAAAAACAGAGTCCAGCACGCCGGTTGCCGTGATCATCTCCGTCTATGCCAAACCGTCGCAGCAGGTAACCATTAAGCTGACGCCGGAGCAATTGAATACGCTGAAAGCGTCAGGCGAGCAAAACTCCGTTGTCGTCAGCAACGGAAGCGCGTCGGTTGCGCTCCCCGTCTCGGTATTGAAGCGCGTACCGGCGGCAGCAGGGTTGAATGTGGCCGTCCGGTACGAAGCAGAACGGGCATCGGCATTCGCCGACGGATTCCCGGGAGCCAAGGTGATCGGTACGCCGGTATCCTTTGCCGTTAGCGCAGTGAACGGCAGCGATTCGCAGCCGATTTCCGTATCCAACCGCGATTTCCTGAAAAGCTCCTTTATCGTGAGCGGCAACACCGACGCGAACGCACTGGGCGTCTTGTATATCGACAACGGCAAGGTATATGCCGTTCCGGCCAACGTCGCTCCTAACAAGGACGGCTCACGTACCGTAACCGTCAACCGCCCGGGCATCTCGACCTATGCGGCCGCGACCCGCGCGATCTCGTTTACGGACATCAATACGTCTTGGGCGCAATCGCATATCCAGGCTTTGGCCAATAAGCTGCTGCTTAACGGCACCTCGGCTTCGGCGTTCTCGCCCAAAGAACAGGTAACCCGCGCGCAATTCTCGGCCATGCTGGTCCGTGCGCTCGGTCTGCATGCCAGCTCGAAGGCCCCGTTCCAGGACGTGAGCGCCTCCGATTGGTTCGCCGACGACATTGCAGCCGCTTATGAAGCGGGTCTTGTGAACGGCGTCGCAGAAGGGCGATTTGATCCGCAGGCCAGCATCAGTCGCCAAGACTTGGCCGTGATGCTGTCCCGGGCATCCTCCCTGATCCAGCTTACGCCGAAGAGCAATCCTTCGCGCAAGCCGTATGCGGATGCTTCCAAATTTGCCGAGTACGCCACGAACAGCATCGATGCGGTTACGAAAAGCGGCCTGATGAGCGGCGACGAGATCGACGGAACGCCGCACTTCCATCCGGCCGACCCGACGACCCGGGAGGCCGCCGCAACCGTCCTGTTCAATTTACTGCGGAATGGCAGCTTGATGAACTAAGCGATCGGACGATTCTCCTTACAGAAAAGAGCCCCCTTTGCAAAGGGGGCTTTTCTCTTTTACCGTCGTTTTTTCATCTGAATCGTTCGCTCCACTGCCCGTTTCATGAGAGCACCGGCACGATTCCACGTGAACTTCATCACATTCCCCCTGCCCAGCCTCCCTTTCCTTTGGCAAAGGGTGCGATTCTGAAAAGCACGCCTCATTTGCTTCCTCAAGCTGCCGATATCCGGCTCGGCCCAGCGCTGGCCCTTTTGCCCGAACAAATGGCGAAACTTGTAAGAGATCGCATGCTTGCTTCGCATGCTGACGGCGGGATTTTGCAGCCGGTACTTGACCAGGAACGAATTGCGTTTCGTGACGAAATCCATGTGTCCGCCCCAGCCCGTCGCGATAACCGGAACACTGCTCGCCAGCGACTCGAGAAACGGCAGACCGACCCCTTCCCCCCTCGTCGGGAGAACGAACGCGGAGCCAAGCGTATACAGGCCCTTCAGACGATGGTCCGGCATGTGGCTTGATATCAGAATCAGGGGAGCGGTTTTACGAAGCCCGAGCCTTTTTTTGTAGTTATTGATTTTATTTTTGATCCACTTTTCGTTTTGCCCGGAGCCGTATCCGTTCGTCTTGATCACCAGTGCGACCTTCTCGGACGGGCCAAATTCCTCCCAATACGCCCTCAGCAAGGCTTCCGGATTTTTGCGGTGCTGGAAGCCGAAGACGGACACGAAGACGAACCTCCCGGCTGTCCCCTTTACCGCCAGCTTCTTGTTCTTGGGCGTAAACTTCTTCGTATTGACCCCGTGCGGCACGATATAGATCGGCACCTTCACCCCGCTGCGAAGCATGACGGATTTGTTATGTCTGGAGGGCACGATTACGGCGTCGAAGCGGTTAAGGTTCGGAAACCAGTTCCGGGGCACGCGCGTCGTCTCCCAGACGGTATTCAACACGATGCGGTCGTATTTCTGGCGTTCCTTCCGCAGCCGTATCCTATTAGGCGGGTAATGGTAAATCAAAATTTTGCGTTTGCCTGCGGCATAAGGCTTGCGCACCAGGCGCGCAAAGGGGGCGCCGCCCGCAAGCTTCTTTCCCCTTGCCTTTCCCGCCTCCACCTTGACGTTCACCCCGTGTCGGCTTAACGCAACCGCGTATTCCCGGCTGGCTCTTCCGAGCCCGCTGCTTCTCTGGATTGGCCCTTTCCATATGACCTGATATGAACTCATCTCCTCAGTCCTTTCGTCTTAAGCGAGTACCCTCCGCGCTTGTGAAAGGAAAGCGACCGGAAAGAGCGGGCCAAAGCTTTCAAGCGTTTCGCCGAAATGCTCTTCACGCTTTGGCTGAAGCTTTTGTTCAAGCATTTTTTGAGCACGACGCCACTCGGATTGGCAGCGTAGACGAAGTTGCCATACAATTCGAATTCCGAGAAGCCGAACGGCTTCGACCTGTCGACGCTTCGAAGAATAGCTTGGTACCAGCGCGTCCCGTGTCTTGCTTCAATTTTCTTCTTCATCCGGGCCAGCTTCGCTTTCTCGAACAGCATGTAATGCGCGACGAACGACGAAGGCGCGGTGCGTCTGCGACCCAGCAGCTTCCGGCCGACTCTGAAATATTCGGGATGGCTCCAGTTGCGGCAGTAAAACACGGGCTTCCCCTTTTGCCTGAATACATGCGGGCGGATGAGCACCGTATCGGCATCCATCGTCAAAAAATACCGGCTTGAGCCCAGCTTATCGCCGCTTAGCTTAAGCAGTTGTTGAAGCATCCACCCGGAGCGCTCCCATCGCTTCGAACGGTAACGGATTTGCTTTTTGGTGATCGGCAGCACCGTCCGCTCATGCACGAAAGCACATTTTTTTTTGGCGCACAGCGCTTTGATTCTCGGACTATTCGGAGAAACGATCATGATTTTGCCGATCGGATGCTTAACCTGCTTCCGGATCGCGTCGATGACGAACGGCAGAGTTTCCAAATCTTTGTCAATGGCGGGGATCAGAACATCGATTTTGATCCTGCCGCTCCGGGAACGAGAGGGGGCGAGAGACATCTCTTCATCTCCATTTGCAAGATTTTGCACCAGTCTATGTCATGCAGCGGAGGTTGGTCCGGGCACCTGTCCGAGCGCCAGACAGGCGGTGCCTAAAATTTTTGTCGAAATGGGAGAACTTTCTTAAACCTTTTGTCGATTTGACTCGTCAAATGATTTGCAAGCACGAACTTGTGAAAGAGGAATGCTACCATGGCCATACGAATTATATCCAACCGAAAACTCGTCGTACTCGGCGCTTCGCTGCTCGGCGCCACGACAATTGTAATGTTTGGCATCCATGCGGCGGAGACGCAGCAGCCGCTTTCTTCCGGCCAGCACGAGGCCCGGACGCCGGACAGCGCGTCTGTCCCGGGGGGAGTCCCCGAGCAGGCGACCCACCCAAAACTTGCGGAAAACCCGAAATCCTCTCAAGAAGCCGGTTCCCCGGCAACGCCGGGCGTGCAGCCCGCTGACGGACGGACGGCGGAGAGTCACCCGGAAGCTGGGGCGCAGCAAGGAAAGCAAGCGCCGGTCAAAGCGACGAAGCAAGTGGCGCTGACGTTCGACGACGGCCCGGATACGAAGTATACTCCGCAGGTGCTGGATATTTTGAAGCAGTATGAAGCGAAAGCCACCTTCTTTGTCGTAGGCAGGCAGATCGCCCATCACTCGGATGTGCTGAAACGTATTCATGATGAAGGCCACTCCATCGGCAATCATTCCTGGAATCATGCGAACCTGACCAAGCTGACTTCCGCCCAGATTCAGAAAGAAATCAAAAGCACGGATGAAGCGATCGAAAAAGTTATCGGCGCCTCCACTCCGATGGTCCGGGCGCCTTACGGCGCCATTACCGCTTCGACTAGACGCGGCCTGACCTCCGCGGGACGTCAGATCGTCGATTGGACGGTCGATACGAAGGATTGGAGCGGAAGGGCTTCGGGAGACATGGTGGAGCTCGTACGCAAGCGGACGAAGAACGGCGGCATCATCCTGATGCACAGCTTCGGCGGCAAAAACGGCAATCTGGACAATACGATAGAGGCGCTGCCGCTCATGATCGAAGCGTTGAAGCAGGACGGATACGCTTTTGTCACGGTACCCGAGCTTCAGGCACAGAAAGAATAATCCCATTTTGCCCCTTTCTTTCGTCGGACGATCGCAGTACACTGGGTAAAGAAGGTACGGGCCGAGGCCTCTTGGCAGGTTCGGTCCCGTTCCGATTGAACCGGAGTGTCGGGGAGATCGTCAATAATTTAGAGGTGGCAGCTTTGGACTCGAATGTCAATTTTGACTATTTGAAATACCTTTCCGCGAGCTCCGACAAGAAAGCCATTTTGAACGAGCTGATGAACGCGTACGGAAAAGACGTATGGAATTACGCCTACAGCATCACACGGAAGTGGGATCAGGCTGACGATATAACCCAAGAGGTTTTCATCAAGGTTTACCGCAATTTGAGCACGTTCCGCAGCGAATCCTCGGTGAAGACGTGGCTGCTCGCCATCACCCGCAACATGACGCTCGATTACCGCAAGTCGGCCTTCTACCGCAAGGTGACGCTCGTCGACTTCTTCGCCTCGCGCGGAGAGTTCGAGCAGGCCGCTTCGACGGAACACGAAGTGCTTGGCAAAATGGCCGTGAACGAGATGTGGGATATGGTGTTGAAGCTGCCCGTCAAATACCGCGAGGTGCTGATCCTGTACGCGCACCATCAACTGTCCATGAAAGAGATGGCGGAGGTGCTCGGCGTAAGCGAAGGAACGATTAAATCGAGGCTGTTTCACGCACGGGGGAAAATATCGAAGATGAAGGAGAGTTGACGCCTTGGATCCGATGGATAACGAGCTCAAGAAAGAATTGGCCCGCGCGCCGTTCAGCCAAAACGGGTTCAACGACAGCTTGCGCAAGCGCATCGAAGACCGCATCGATAACCACGTTGCCGTTCGCAGGCCTCGCAGGTGGAACGTTTGGAATACCGGCGTTTCTGCCGTACTGGCGACGGCCCTCGTATTCTTGTTCGTTACGGACGGCCGCCCTTTCCCTCTCATGCAGCAGGAAGCGGCGGAGAAGCCGGAGATGCAGCAGCCCTCCGCAGCCGCTCCCGCGCCCCACGGCCCGGATTGGGAAACCTCTATCCAGTCGGCGCTGTTGATCGGCCTGCGCTCCGACGCGCCCGCAGCCGAAAACCCTCAGGCTCCCAGCACGTACCGCACCGTCCTTATCGCACCGGATCGGAACCGGTTGCAAAAGACGGCGGAAGGCGAAGGCATCCTGATGCCATATAAGCTTGATTTCTGGAAAATCGGGAACGAGCGGAAAGCAAGCGGCCCGCAGGACGCGCATACGCTGACGGCTCATTTGGCCTCAACCAAGCCGAAGACAAGCAGCAGCGCAGACCGTGGAAACCCGACACAAACCGTCGTCCGGTCAGAGAAGCTGATGTTCGCCGGCAACCGTTACGTTGCCGTGGCACAAACGACGGCAGCCAAAAGCAGCACAGCCCAATCCCCGGCGCAGCAGGACTATGTGTGGGTGAAAGAGCTGGAGCAGCTCGCCTCGGGCCGGCAGGGACCCGCCCCGCTAGCGGAGCCGCACGTCACGCTGCGCAGCGTATTCGCCGCTGCAGCCGCCCCCGTGCTGAAGGAGTTGAAGCCTGCGCCTCCGGCAGGCTCGGGACACGCGAAGCCCGCCGCAGCCGAGCTTTCCGGCGAGAGCTGGACCATCGCCCGCAAGCAAGGGAAATGGACGGCGCAGCTCGCTTCGTACGACGGCCAGGCAAGCGGCACAGCGGAAGGCACGGCGTACCGCTTGCGAGAAGTGCCGCTGGCGCTGCCCCAATCGGTCGTTTCCCACGACGAGCTGGCCGTTCCCTGGCGTGATATCGTACGGGTGCAGCCGGGTGCGGTGGATGCCTTCTCCTCCCCGAACCACGACATGGTCGCCGTCGTCACCGAGCAAAATATTATCATTTACCCATATGCGGACCAATGGATTCCGATCCCTCTCATGACGCTGCCGCTTCAACCGAAGGAATCGGTCGTCATGATTCAATGGGCTATGGGATCTTACGTCGAGCTGTGGAAACGGCAGGTGAAAGCTTACTTGCAACCGCAATTACCCAAGTGACGCGCCAAAAAAAGCCCCGGCTCCCGCTCCCTCTTCACCAAGCTTACGCGGCTTGGACCACAGAGGAATGCGGAGGCCGGGGCCTCTCTTCTTCAGGCAGGCTAACAACCCTTCCGGTCCCGCTAAGCCGGGTCCGGCTTTTCCTTGCCGCCGCCGGGGGCACCGTACGTCACATGGCTCTCGAACGTCGGATTCAGCGGCACGATCATGATGTGCGTCTGCCCGGGCCGAAATGCGGCTTCGTGGCCTTGCTCGTAATAGCGGACCGGATCGTTCACCTTATCCCGCCTCCACTCCAGCGGCTTCACCTTGCCCTGCTGAAACAGCAGCGCCGGTCCTTTGCCGGTCAGCCGGACGTTCAGGCGGCCTTCCTTATCCAGCACCTTGTGATCGGTCCCCATCACCACTACATTGGAGGCGCTCAGCGGCTGATCGTTGTTCAGATCGACGTGCTTGCTGCCGTTGATCGACCGTTGGTACTTACCCCCGGCCGCATCATACTCGTAAGAGACAACATAGGTTTTCCACAGAAAGGTAATGTCTACCTTAGGAGCATCCTGCGCCGCCGCCCCCATCGTCTTGACCGCTTCCGCTTCATTCTTTGCAAAAGCGTATACCGGTCCGGTCGGGCCTTGTTTGTCGAGCCCCCGCATTTGCGCGCCTTCGCGGATGTTCTTTAGATCCGTATACAGGTTGTGCGGAGCTTTCCGCGACTTCTCCCGCCAGAAATAAGATCCGGCATTCGTAATTTCGTCCATATCGGCTATTTTCTCTTTCCGAAGCCGCTCGTAGGCATCCGGACTGCCGCCCGCATGAACTTGGATGGCGCCGAAGCTTTTCCCGATATCGATAAAATATGGCCGGATGCTGCGCACCGGTCCGATCGGCTCCGCGAACGCGCTGCTCTGGAACAGCGCCACAAGGCGCGTCATCTCGCCTTCGGCAAGCACCTCGAACAAGACGTCCGCCTGCGACAGCCCGCTTTGCGGCCGCGCCGCGGGGTGATTGTTGATCATGACCATCACCGGCCGGGCTTCGCTGGGCTGAGGCAGCATCATCCCGGTCAGTGGCGCCTGGAAGGTGGGGGGCGTCGGCGCCTTCTGGTCCGTGACGGACTTCTCCGGCTCGACCGGCGCAGCGACAGGCTTGTCCTGCGTATCGCCGCCCGTCAGGCTGCAGCCCGCCGCCGTCATGGCGAGGCAGCCCGCGAGCAGCGCGAGCCTCCCCTGCCGCCAGAACCGACTCCATCTTCTCCATCCACTTCGTTTCATACACGTCACCTCATCTGCATGTCCTCTATGAATCTGTATTCTAGCGAGGCTGGATTTAGAAGCGTTTTCGCACAAAAAGACGAAAAATGAGCGCTTTTCATTATTATTAAACGTGTTTTCTCCCCAAAGGTTCCAAGCGCCATCCGAATCTTCACATCAATGATAGCAGGGAAACAGGAAAATTTGTAGAAAATAACCATTTAAGATGCCGCCGTTGTCATCGTCACGACCGATTACGCATGCGGGTCGGTTATCTATCGCTATCAGGAGGTGTCTTATGATTGAAGTTCTTCCCTTGCTGCTGAACACCTTTATTATTATTATATCTATCTTTTTTTATCAAATCGTTTGCCTCGACAAAGACAGGTCGGAGCGCGCCAATCGGTGGTTCCTGCTCCTATTCTCCACCGTAGCGATGGCGATGTGCATTGCTTTTCCGATTCATTTTTTCTCGGGGCATTTTTTCGACTTGCGATACGTGCCGATTCTGGTTTGCTTTTTATACGGAGGCCACCGCAATTTGTTGTTGATTTCAATTTTTTATCTCGCGTACCGGTATTCCTTCGGCGGGGAAGGCTTTGTCACGTCTTTAATCGTCTATGTGATCATGCTGCCGATCATGTTCATCTTCGGGCCCTTTCACCCGGACCAGCCCAAATCGAAGCGGATCGTACAAGGCACCGGATTAACCCTCCTTTGGGCGGTCGCAGCGGTCGCCTTTTCCAGCTTCCGAACGGGACAAGCAGACCTGCTCTATGGCTGGTTCATGGCTAGCCTGATTACATTCACATCGTTTTCCATGATCATGGCCATCCTTTTCATCGAAGGCATTTATGAAAAAAAGAAGCTGCGCAAAGAAGTGGAACGCGCGGAGAAAATGTATCTTGTCGGAGAGCTCGCCGCCTCGTTTGCCCATGAAATCCGCAATCCGCTCACCGTTGTCAGCGGCTTTTTACAAATGATGGGTAAAAACCAGATTGCGGAAGACGCCAAGCACGATTACTTGCGCATTATGATCACCGAATTGGAGCGGGCCCAAGCGATCATATCGGATTATTTGGCGATTGCCAAGCCGAAGAACGATTCCATCCAGCTTATCCAGCTCGAGCCTCTGCTGAGGCAAATCATCGAATTGATGTCCCCTTACGCGCTTATGAACACGGTCAGCATCGCCAGCTCCATCGAGCAGAATCTTCAGCTCAAGGCCGATGCTTCCCGGTTTAGCCAGTCGCTGATCAACATTGTCAAGAACGGCATTGAAGCGATGCCGGACGGAGGAACATTGGAAATCAAAGCGTACCGGAAACAGAGTAAGCTGTTGATTGAAATTTCGGATCAAGGCGTCGGCATGACTCAGGCGGAGATCGACCGGCTCGGCACCCCGTTTTATACAACCAAAGAAAAAGGCACCGGCATCGGTACCATGGTCGCGCTCGGCATTATCGGAAGTATGGGCGGCCGAACCGAAGTGCACAGCAAGAAGGGAGCCGGAACGGTCTTCACGATCATTCTGCCCGGTCCGTCGGACTCCTATCAGAATGAGCAGTAGGCTTGCGAACAGTCGATCAAGCGCGAGCGCTCGAAGGCGGCCCCCTCATGACCATGTCCCGCCGACGGGTTCAGCAGCTGTGCGGTCAAATCGGCCATAGCGACTTCCGCGATGTCCGTACGCACCGACCCCCACGCCTCGGCATGGCTCCGTACGTAGCTGATGGCTTCACAAACGGACAGTCCCTTCAGCTTCAGAAAGACCGAAGTCCACCGTACGATGTCGGCATACGGCTGCGTGTTCGGCACGACGTATTCCGCCCAGCCATTCACGCCGTGGCAGGACAGCTTAAGCAGCCCGCAGTTGCAGTCGCGGCAATTGCCTGCGATGCGCGCCTCAATCAGGCGGCAGTCGAACCGGTATACCTCGATAAGCCCGATCCGGCTTGTCGACAAGATACCTTCGTTCACTTCGGGCAGGGGATCGCTTAATTTCAACATGAACAACTTCTCCTTTTTTCACAAAATGGGGTATTTGGGAGGAATGCAAAAAGAAGCCGAAGAGCAGAGAAACTCTACTCTCGGGCTTCTACCACAGGAAATCACGCAGGCTGCGGAGGCACGATCGTCGTTCTCTCTCAATCCGCTTACGAGGTTAGCTGTCGGATTCGGGCTTGAGAGCGCCCTACCCCAGCGCTTGCAAAGCAAGCGCGAAGAGATTCACCCCATGAAACCGTCCTTCCTATCGGCGGTTTCGATTGGTTCCCCCGCTTCCCGGTTCGGGAATTCAGCGTTTGGCTTGGCATATCAAGTTGTTGACATGAATCATACGCCGGTTGTGGCGCAAAGTAAAACCCGAAACCGCACGCTATTTTTGATCTTTTCGCTTTTTTTGCATGTGGAAACGGATTCATATGGGGTCGGCGTTGATTATCGATACAAAAGCTGTTTGATTCGTCGATTTTCATTATTTTCAAGAAAATCGAAGAAATACAGAGATTCATGCAGAATAACGGAGATCGGCATTGTCTTTCTTCTTCCAAATATATCCTATGGCCGAATATGCGCTGCGGCGTTTCTTTACACCGGCTAAATCGCAGGCGTATGATACGACTCAAGTTGATTTGAAATTTCCAAGCACATCGCTTAATTTCCTGAACAGGAAAGCGGGGGAACCAAACAAGCGATGCGGCGCACGCCGTGAGAGCCGTGCCGCCCATCGCTTTGGGGTGAATCTTGACCGCGCATGCCGCACATGCGCCAGAGTAGGGCGACGCTCACCGCCCGAACCCGTCAGCTAACCTCGTCAGCGTAGTCGAGAGAGGCGAAGAGAAAACAATGGAACAGGAACAGCAAACGATTTTGGTATCGGCCCCCAACAAGCCCGGCGAAGCGTTTATCCGGCAGCTTCAATTCGGCAGCATTCCGTTCGCGGTCATCGTCAACAACAAAGCGGAGCAGGCCCGGCTGCAGGAGCTTGGGACCGAGCGGATTGTGATGGTGGATACGAACGAGGAGAACACATGGCTCCTCCCCGAATGGCCTGTCGGCAAAGTGTTTTTGTTCGAAAACAGTCTGACCCTGTGCTGCCGCTATATCCGCATTTGCCGCTCCTGGACCTCGGAACCGCTGTATGTTATTACGCAGTCGAACAACCCGCGCCTGATTTATAAAGGGCTCGGAGCCAACTACGTGATTCATACGAACAGTAACGAAGTATCGTTTCTGATCCATTCGGCGCACGAATAGGCTAACTGAACATCCACGCGCCGAGACTGAGCGTCCCGTACTGGTACTTCTGGTACAGCAGCTTGGCCCGTCGGCTGCGGTCCGCCGCGCCCATGGCAATCAACAGAGGCGCGAAGTGCTCCACCGTCGGCACAGCCAGAGAAGCATGCGGCGCCCGCCGCTCGTAATCGAACAAGGCATCCGAATCCCACACCGTAATCCGGTCGTACAACCAGGCGTCGAATTGCTTCGCCCACAGCTCGGCGGCATCGTCCTGCCAATGCAACTTACCGAGATGATGCACCGTCCCGCCGCTGCCGACGATCATGATGCCCTTGCTGCGCAAAGCCTGGATCGCCCGGCCGATCCGGTACTGCTCTTCCGGCACCAGCAGCGGATTTACGGACAGATGGACGACGGGCACGTCCGCCGCAGGGTGCATGAGCGAGAGCAGCGTCCATACGCCGTGATCGAGTCCCCGGCTATCGTCCAGAGTGCAGGCGATCCCTTCGATATCGAGCAGCCGCCTAATGCCCATGGCAAGTAAAATATTCCCTTTCGCAGGGTACGCAATACCATACAATTCCTCCGGAAACCCGAAAAAATCGTGCAGCGTTTCCGGCTCGGACGCCGCGCCGATCGTCTGCACCTCGCTTTGCCAATAGGCGCTGAATACGACAATCCCTTCGGGCTTCGGCAGCTGCGCCCCGAGCGCTCTCAAGAAACGGGAATAACCATGCGGCTCCGTCACAATCGTCGGCAAGCCATGGGCGAGAAAAAAGGACGGGTACATTCGCGCATCATTCTCCTTTTCGATGAGCTGCTCCGGACGGCAGAGCCCTGCGGCTGCCGGGGCACTTGCCGTATTACGCCCCGCGTGATGCCAGATCCGTTATATCGTATTCATCTGTTGACGGAGAGGAGCCAATCCGCCTCAGTTCCACAGCTCGATCCGGCTGGTCGATACGGCAATCGCGCCAGCGTTGAACAGAACGGGCAGCTCCTCCTTCTTTTCAACAAATCCGCCCAAAATGATATCGAGCCCCGTTTCATTTTTGATCAAGTTTAATTTGGGATAAGAGAAGCTCGGTAAAATCTCGATATAGTCCGGCTTCACTTGAGCGGCCGAATTGATAATCGTGCGGATCGAGTGGGAGTCGATGATGAAGCCGCGCTGAATGGCGCTCAGCCCATATTTTTTGGCGTGAAGCAGGCACGACGTCCGGGTGCTGATGATCCCGTCGATTTTAATCACCTTGGATAAAAAATGGATCGAAGCCTCATCGTCTTTAATCCCCTTCACCATCTCCAAATGAAGAAATATTTTTTTGTTCGCTTGCTTGACCGCCCCTACGATGCTTTGTAATTGGATTAATTCCCCCTCCAGCAGAAAAATAACCTCATGCGGCGAAGCAAGCGCCTTCTCTAATTCTTTAAAACCCCGGACAGCCGGAATCATCGCGTTGGGCTTCAGCATAAAATCCTCCTTCCTTTCGATAAGCATCTGTATTCTCTTATGGTACGATTTGGTACTATCATATCAAACCCACTCCCGCTTCGGAAAACAAGCGAAACCGTGCCGTCTCCCTTCTCCAGAAGAAGGGGGCGACAGCACGGTCCGGTCACTGCTTATTCTTCGTCTTTCTCCCAATGCATCGTACGGTCTACGGCTTTTTTCCAGCCCCGGTACAATTTCGCACGGGTCGGTTCATCGATGCCCGGTTCGAATACGGTGTCCGAACCGGCGCGCGACGCGATTTCCGCTTTGTCCCAGAAGCCGACGGCGATGCCCGCCATGTAAGCGGCGCCAAGCGCAGTCGTTTCGGTAATTTGCGGTCTTTGCACGGCCACTCCGAGAATGTCCGCCTGGAATTGCATCAGCAGGTTGTTCGCGGTCGCTCCGCCGTCCACCCGCAGCGATTGCAGCTTCAAGCCGGAATCGATCTCCATCGCTCCCAATACGTCTTTCGTTTGGTAGGCCAGCGAATTCAGCGTAGCCCGGATCAGATGCTCCTTCTTCGTTCCGCGCGTCAAGCCGAAAATCGCGCCTCTGGCGTACATATCCCAATAAGGCGCCCCGAGCCCCGCAAAGGCCGGCACGACATAAACGCCGTCCGTGTCCTTGACTTTGCCCGCGTAATACTCCGAATCCGATGCCGAGTCGAACAGCTTCAGCCCGTCGCGCAGCCATTGAACCGCCGCACCGGCGATAAAGATGCTTCCTTCCAGCGCGTATTCCACCTTGCCGTCCATGCCCCAGGCGATCGTCGTCAATAGCCCCGACTTCGATTCGACAGCCTTCGTGCCGGTATTCATCAGCATGAAGCAGCCGGTGCCGTACGTATTTTTCGCCATTCCCGATTCGAAGCACGTTTGTCCGAACAGCGCCGCATGCTGGTCCCCCGCCACACCCGCTATCGGGATTTCCGCACCGCCGAACGTGTGCGGATCAGTTCCGCCGTATACGCTTACCGAAGGCTTAACCTCCGGCAGCATCGAATGCGGAATGTCCAGCTCCTGCAGCAGCTTTTCGTCCCAGCAGAGCTGCTTGATATTATAAAGCATCGTACGAGAAGCGTTCGTGTAATCCGTCGCGTGTACTTTGCCCCGCGTCAAATTCCAGATGAGCCAAGTATCGACGGTGCCGAACAGCAGCTCTCCGCGGTTCGCCTTCTCCCTCGCCCCTTCGACGTGGTCCAGCATCCACTTGATTTTCGTCCCGGAGAAGTAAGCGTCTACAACGAGCCCCGTGCTCTCCCGGATGTAAGGCTCCAAGCCTTTCGCCTTCAGCTCATCACAAAGCTCGGCGGTTCTGCGATCCTGCCAGACGATGGCGTTGTGAATCGGCCTTCCCGTATTTTTGTCCCAGATGACCGCCGTCTCCCGCTGGTTGGTAATCCCGATCGAAGCGATTTCCTGCGGTCGCACGCCGACCGTTTCCAGCACTTCTCGCGCAACGCCGCTTTGCGTCCCCCAAATTTCCATCGCGTCATGCTCGACCCAGCCGGCCTTGGGATAAATTTGCGTAAATTCTTTTTGCGCGGAGCCGACGATGCTGCCGCTATGGTCGAACAAAATGGCGCGCGAGCTGGTCGTTCCTTGATCGAGCGCAAGCACATATTTTTTATCCATGACGATGTCCTCCCGTATCGTTAAAATGTTGGATATACCTATAGTAGCCTATGCGTCAGCTTCCGAAAACCGCATAATAAAATAGCGTTCCGAGCGAGCCGCCGACCAGCGGACCGACGACCGGAATCCAGGCATAGCCCCAGTCCGAGGAGCCCTTCTTCCCGAGCGGCAGCACCGCATGCGCGATACGCGGACTCAGATCGCGGGCCGGGTTCATCGCATAGCCGGTCGTTCCTCCGAACGAAAGGCCGACGCCGACCAGCAGGAAGCCGACGACAAACGGATTCAAGCCGTCCGTAAATTTATTCGCGCCGATGGCCAAAATGCCAACAAACAGGATAAACGTGGCCAGAGCTTCGCTGATCAGGTTCGCGAACGGGCTGCGGATGGCAGGTCCTGTCGCGAAGGTTCCGAGCTTCGCCCCGGTATCCTCGGTCGCTTTCCAGTGCGGCAAGTATTGCAGCCATACGAGGCAAGCTCCCAGAAACGCTCCGATGAATTGTGCGGCAATATAAGACGGAACCTTCTCCCAAGGGAAATGTCCGGCTATGGCCAGCCCGAAGGTAAAGGCGGGATTCAAGTGCGCGCCGCTGAACCGGCCGACCGCAAAAATCGCAATGGCGAGCGCAAGCCCCCAGCCCATCGCAATGACAATCCAGCCCGAATTCTGCGCTTTGGATTTGTTCAGGCTGACTCCGGCGCATACCCCGTCACCAAATAATATTAAAAGCATCGTTCCCAGCAATTCCCCCATAAACGGAGTCATCGGCCTACCTCCCGGTATCGAGTTTTGTAAACCCTTTCAAACCTTTGCTTTAAAGTTAAAGAAAGATTTCCCCGCCATCATTGATCATGGGTCAATATGTTCTGCACCCAAGCCTTTGCATGAAGAGCCCCTCCTTTCCAGGACAAGACAAAAAACAGCCACGATCCGAAATGTGGAAAGCTCCACTTTGGATGACGGCTGTTCTCATCTTCTCACAGCAAAACGATTTACTTGTGATTTTTATTATAGTATACGCACATCGTTTCGTAAACCCTGAAATCCCCAAAATTTCAATGATTTGAATGACTCGCCAATCGCATCCTAAGCAATACGTATCCTATAAAAGAAATCGGATTTTACCGCTATCCGCCGCTTTTATGATACGATAGATCGCAGAAGAAACCGGGACTGCAAAAGGCAAGACCTTTGACGGACAGGAGGCATGACATGCGCAAGCTCGTGTTTTTTCTGGGACCCGCCGGTGCGGGCAAGACGACCTTGGCCAAAGCCTTGGTCCGCAGACGCCACGCGGCTTTGTTCGATATGGACACCTTAGCCCGGCCCGCCTCGGAAGCGATTATGACTCTCTCCGGGCTTGACCCGAACGACCGCGATTCCTCCGTTTACAAAATGCGCTGCCGGGATCTGGGCTATCGCATCACGATGGACGTCGCTCTGGAGAACGTGGACCTTGGCGTGAATGCGTTCGTCATCGGTCCTTTTACTCGGGAGCTTGAAGATCCGGTATGGCCGGAGAAGGAACTGTTGCGGATCGGCGCGTCGCTGCGCGACGTGGACGTCAAAGCGATCCTCGTATCGCTTCCCGGCGAACAGCATTACCGCGAGTGCATTCGGGACCGGGGCTTGGTTCTGGATGCATGGAAGCTGGAAAATTGGAACGAATTCAGCCGTTCCCTCGCGGTTCGTGAAATCGATGGAAGCTTCCGGCCTCATCGATTCTCTCGTTTGATAACGCGGGCCCGCTCTCGGAAGAAAAGCTGCGGCAGGTCGAGCGATTTATTTACGAGTTTTAATGCGAATCCCCGCCTCCAAACAACAAAACAGAGCCGTCCCTTTCCGGGAGCCGGCTCCGTCCGCATGTGCCCGATTATTGATAGAAATTGCTCCGGGCAAAGTTTTGATTTTGCTGCGCTTGAAAGCTCACTTGATTAAACTGTGCGACCGTTTGCTCAAGCTGGTTGCAAATTTGCGCCATTTGCTGCATTTGCTGAATCGCCGTCTGGTGACCTTGCAGCGCCGTTTGAATCACTTGAACCGCCTGCTGCTCGCGCTGGGACAAAATTTGCAGCTGCTGCGCATTTTGCTGCTCTTGCTGAAGCAGACGCTGGTAGTTCGCGCTTGCTTGATCCGTTTGCTGGATCAATTGTTGAATCATGTGCTGGCATTGGTTCAATTGCTGAGTAGCGTTGAACATGGACGGAATTCCTCCTTGGCATGCTTGTTGGAAATAGTTGGCTTCACCTTCAGCCCACTTTAGTATGCATGCGTCTCTCCATCCTTATGCATCCCTGCACAAAATTTTTTCACCGCTCCCGCTCCGCTTACAGCGTCCATTCCTCCGACAACTGCACGTACAGCTCGATCAGAAAAGCCGTCGGCTGGCCCGCATACAGTTCCCGTTCTACCTCCAGCTTGGCACCGAGCCGATCGGCCACCTGCCGGGCAAGCTCCTCGCGCTTGAACTTATCCAGCGAGGGCAGACGCTCCACGAACGTGGACAGCAGCAGCCAGTCTTCCCGCTCGATCCGCCTGCGGAACGCATCGGACAGCTTGAGTTCGTATGTCGGTCGAATGCGATTATTGGCCAGCCACTTCCGGGTCCGCTTGCGCAGGGCAAGCCGCTCGTGCTGCATATCGCGGATGACGAGCGTGCCTGCCGCCAGGTCTCCGATCCGCTTGTCCATCGGATGGAAGAACATCCACAGCATGCCGACAAAATAAAAGGACGGCAAGAAATCGATCAGCCGGAAAAAATTGCGGATGATGGCCGACAGCAGCGTCATCGGCTGGCCGTTCTCTTGAATGACGCGCAGGCCCAGCCATTTTTTGCCGAACGTTTGCCCGCCCATATAATATTCCGACAACACGTAGTAGCCGCCGATCAATGCAAAGCCGAGCACGATCAGGAAAGCAGCGGCATATTCCCCAAGCGCTTCGTCCAAGCCAATATCCAGCAGCATCAGGATCAGACCGACAAGCAGGCTGACGGCCCCGAAGGCTGCTAACAGCAGCACGTTATCTATGAGCTGAGCGGCCGTCCGGCTGCCGATGCCCGCCGTCCGGAACTGGAGCCGGACATGCTCCGGCGTCACGATTGACGCTTCCTTGATATTCACCTCGTTCAATTCCCCGCTCCCCCTTTCCATTATTGTGGTAATATGAAACTATTCGAGAGACGGAAGGAGATCGTTCGCACCTATGAACATTCAGCGCTTTATCCGCGAGCACAAGCCCGTATGGACCGAGCTCGACGGACTGCTGACCTTATTCGAGAAAAGGCGCCGCACGGTACAGGCCCCGCAGGTTGACCGGCTGACTTTCTTGTACCGAACGGCTTCCGCACATCTGGCCTACGCGCAAACGTACTACCCCGGCGATGAGATCGAGCTTTACCTCAATCAGCTTGTAGCGCGGGCGCACCATGCCCTGCATGCCGAACAGTGGAAAACGTCCCATCGGCTCGGCGACTTTTTCAAGCGCCGGTTTATCGGCTTCCTTCTGGAACGCAAACGGTTCATTGCGCTGGCATTTCTGCTGTTTATGGTCGGAGCGCTGTCCGGCTTCGCCGCCGTCTGGCAGGACCCGTTGAACCTGTACGCACTCGTATCCCCCGAGATGGCCGACGGCATCAATCCCCAAGCGTTGGGCAAAAACCACGGCGAAGTGCAAAGCGCCGTCATGTCCACGTCCATCATGACCAACAACATCCGGGTCGCCGTTCTCGCGTTCGTCAGCGGCATCACCTTCGGGCTCCTGACGGTCTACGTGCTGTTCCACAACGGCATCCTGATCGGCGCGCTAACCGCCGTCTTCTGGCAATCCGGCAATAGCTACGTGTTCTGGGCGTACATTTTGCCGCACGGCGTCATCGAGCTGACCGCCATCTTCATTGCCGGGGGCTCCGGCTTGTATATGGGCTACCGGATGATCAACCCCGGACCGTATACGCGAAAATATATGCTTCTGCGCTCCGTCAAGCAATCGGCGCTGCTGATGGTCGGCACGATTCCGCTGTTCGTCATTGCCGGGATCATCGAAGGCTATATTACGCCTTCCGGCCTGTCGCTGGAAACGAAATATATCGTCGCGGGCGCCACATTGATTGCCCTGGCGCTGTATGTCGCTTACGGCCGCTTGAACGAACGCAGGCATGCGCAGCTTGCGGCCGAAGGCGCTGTCCCGAAGGACGAAACCGGGACGAGCACGGCGGACCTCTTCTCTTCCCCGGCCTCTATATCGAATCGTTCGATTTAAGGTCCAGATACCGGTTAACCGCCGTCCAAGCCAGCTGCCCGACGGGAACGTCCACAATGTCGATCCCGCCGGCCGCCATCTCGGCGGCGACCGTTTGCCGGTCGACGGCAAACTTGTGCGCCACGCTTTTCACATAAGCCTGACGCCTGCCCGCCGTCTCGGCCGACGCCCACCCCTGCAGCACTTCGTCCCGCAGGCCGAGCAGCAAAATCCGGTGCTGGCGCTTCAGCCGCATCAGCAGCGGACGCAGCCCGTCCTCGAACATATAATTGTCCATATCGGAGAACAGGACGGTCAGGCTCCGCTTCTTTTGCACGCGCAGCAAATGCTGCAAAGCCGTACTGTAGCTGGCCTCCACGAAGTCGCTCTGCAGGTTGTAGACCGCCGCCGTCAGCGTCTGCAAATGGAGAAGTCCACTGTCCGGCGGCACGTACGCCTTCACCCGGTTCGAGAAGGCGAGCAGTCCCACCTTATCCCCCTGCTTAAGCGCTACGGCGGCAAGCGCCAGCGCCGCTTCGAGCGACACGTCCAGCTTGGTCCGGCCGTCCAGCTCGATCCCCATCATGCGTCCGCAGTCCAGCAGGATGGTGACGACCTTGCCCCGTTCGGGGCGGAATACGTTGGTCATCAGCGTGCGGGACCGCGCCGACGCTCTCCAGTTGACGAACCTCGGGTCGTCGTCGGGGACGTATTCGCGAATCGCGTGAAATTCCGAGCCGGACCGCTCCTTCCGGTAAATCCGCCTGCCTTCCAGCGTCAGCTGATTTTGCATCGAAGCTAAGATGCCGCGGACCCCCGACATATCGGGATAAATGCGGATCGTCTGCTCCAGCTCCACGCGCGCCTGCTTCTCCCACAGCCCGATTCGCCCTCTCAGCCGAAGCCATACCGAACGAAAATGATATTCTCCCCGCTCTCGGCCCAGCGTCGTGTAGCGAACTTCGGCCGCCTTCCCTTCCCAGACCGCCGTCAGCGAGGCTTCCGGCGAAAGGAACGTTTGCGGCAAATCGTCGGCTAACGTCAGCTTCAAGGATACGGGCTGCGGGACTTCCGCGCGCACCGTCACCTCGAACGGGCTGCCGATATCGGCCTGTTCGGGCAGGCTGCGGCTGACGCGCAAGCTGCGCCGCCTGGGAAGCAGCGACAGATCGAGCGCGCTCAGCCCGAGCAGCGCGCCGCAGACCAGCCACTGCACGGCGGCTCCAGCCCCGTTCCCGGCGGCATAGCCCACGCCTACAAGAACCGCCCCCGCGCCTGTCAGCAGCGCCATGCGTGGCGTCGGCACGATCAGCCTCCGCTCAATCGCGTCAGCGAGGGACCGGAATCGTGGCCAGCGTTTCCTGGATGAAGTGGTCACCGGTCTCTCCCTCCAATTCAACCTGCGGCGTCAGCAACAGACGGTGCCGCAGCGCCGGAACGGCTACGGTCTTGATATCATCCGGCGTGACGAAGCTGCGCCCGTCCAGCAATGCCCACGCGCGGGCTGCCATCATGAGCGCGATCCCCGCTCGCGGGCTCGCGCCGAGCAGAAGCCGCTTGTCTTCGCGGGTTTTGCGGATGATCACGGCAATATATTCGACCAGACTGTCCTGCACGACTACCTCTTGCAGCTCCGCACGAAGCTGCTTCAGACGGTCCAGCGAGAACGCGGCGTTTTCCTTCCGCTCCGCAGTGGCGAAGAAAGGAACGTGTTCTTTTAAAATCGCAAGCTCCGATTCCAAATTCGGGTAAGACACGGTCAGCTTGAATAAAAAGCGGTCTAACTGCGCTTCAGGCAGCGGATACGTGCCTTCGTACTCCACCGGGTTCTGCGTCGCGACGACGAAGAACGGATCGGGCAGCCGGTACGTCGTGCCCTGAATCGTCACCTGCCGCTCCTCCATCGCTTCGAGCAAGGCGGCTTGCGTTTTCGGAGGCGTACGGTTAATCTCGTCAGCCAGCAGCAGGTTCGTAAAGACCGGACCGCGGATCGTCTGGAATTCGTTATCTTTCATATTGAAAATCACGCTGCCGGTAATATCGCTCGGCATCATGTCCGGCGTGAACTGCACCCGGCTGAACGAACCATCCGTCAATTCGGCAAGCGTGCGTACCATTTTCGTTTTCCCAAGGCCGGGAACTCCTTCCAGCAACACATGCCCCCCGGCCAAAAATGCGGTCAGCAGCAGACGAATATTGTGCCGCTGTCCGATCACGCTCTTCTCCATCTGTTCCAGCAACTGCTGCAATCGGCTCACTCCCTCTCCAGTCTACGGATCACGCTATCGGCCATCCGGCTGTCTTTCTCGAACTGCTTCGGCGAATAGCTCGCCGCTTCCTCGGCGGCTTGCCAGCTTCGCAGCACCGCCGCAAGCTGCTCCAGCTCCTCCTTGCTCAAATGCGGCTTGGCCGCCGCAAGCGCCTGCGTTACGGTCGCATCAAGGCGTACGCCCCATCGCTCGCGCATGAGGCCGCGGACGTATCTCGCTTGGTGCGCCAGCGCTTCCCGCGCCAGCCCGCGCCGCTCGTACCACCCTGCGGCCGCGAGCAGCGTCTCGTCCCCGCGCCGCACCGTCCATGCGCGCGGCGTGTAAGCCGGTCCGAAGCGCACGCCCTTCATCCAGAGCCACAGCAGCGCTCCCAGAGTCAACTGCAACAGCACGGCGAGCAGCCAGCCGGGATATACCGCAAGCAGGCCCGGTTTTTCGTAAAGCCCGTGATGGTACTCGTCGAACCACAGCCCCACGGTCTCCGGGCTTGTCTGTAGGTACGGCCGGATCAGCTCAAAATGCGAATGCTCCAAAATGCCGTCGTTCCTCATCCACTCCGGAACGAGCAGCAACGTCATGCTGCCCTGCCCGATTGCCGCGCGTCCGGCAATAATGCCGCGCTCATCCTTCAGCAGCGGCTTCATGCCCGGCGCTTCCTCCAGGCGGTAAGCGGACGCAACCTTTCCGCTGAGCCCGGTACCCGGCTGCCCTGTCAAGTCGGTGATCGCCACAGCGGCCGATCCGGCTTTCCCTGTCTTCGTGAGGGAGAATTCATCCAATTCTGCCGGCGCGTCATGAAACAGCACAAGCTCATTGCCCCCGCTTACCCATGTGCGAATCTCTTCCCATTCCTTGGCCGCCAGCGTATAAGGCTGAATGACGATCAGCTTATGACGCCCCCCGCTTGGCAGAGACCGCCAAGGCTGCTTCCAGGCTTTGACGGGTGCGCCCTGCTCCTTCAGCAGCGTAAATACCGCTTTGGTCCCATCGCGGTCTGCGGACGTCGACAGATACGGAGGAAGATCCGGCAGATCGGGCTTCACCAGAACGTATCCGAACAGCAGAAAGGCGACGATGCTGACCGCCAAAGCGATCTGCAGCTTGTTCCGCTTAAGCATAGCCCGCCTCCTCCCGCCGGTACGGCGCCAACAGCTCGGTCATCCGTCCGTATTCGTACGCTCCCGCCGTACCGCCTCCGTAATAAACGAGCTCGAACAAAGAAGCGGCCTGCTTGAACGACTCGACCGCCCCCGGCTGCCGTTCGTACAGCTCCTCCGCGTATTCGCGGTTCGTCTTCCACCGCTCCGCCCGCACCCAATCGCGTTCGTCCATCAGCAGAAGCATCGCCAGAAACGTCCGGCGCACCGCCTCCGGATAGTTGCCCTCCGCTGCGCATTCCTCCGCTTCCCGGAGCAATGCGGCGAAGGAGCGATCCAGCTCCGCAGCGCTGCGGAACACGCTGCGCCGTCGGCTGCGGCGAAGAAGAATCAGGCTGCGTACCAGCCAGACGATAGCCGCCACGAGGACGGCGAGCAGGATGCCGAGCAAGACGTAGGCCAGCACCTTCGGAGTGCCGGGCGGAACCGCCATGTCCGGGAACAGGTCCAGCACCTTCAACCACATCCGCTCCAGCCACTCGATAACGGGATTCCGTCCGTCGCCTCGCAAATACGCCGTGTACTCGTCGCGTTCCAGAATACTCTCCAGCTGTTTCTTTTCCGCTTTCCAACCTTCGTTAATCATTTTTCCTCTCGGGCTCCTCCGAACGGTTGGCATCGGCAGGCCCGCGTTCCGGCGACGGCTTCGCGAGACTTCCGTTTTCCCGTCCGGCCGCATCTCCCGTTTCCACCGGTTGGCTGCCGTATGAACCGTACGACTGACCGGCGGCAAGCATCTGCTCCAGATCGGCCCCCTCGTTACGCACCCGCAAGTCGAAGTACGTCACCGCATAAGGAATCATATAGATCGGCGTGATCAGCAGCGACAGCACGATGTAAATCAACTGGCCGAGCAGAGACAATTTGAATACCGCGATCAGCAGCGCATAAGTCCCCATCGTAAAGACACCGTAAATGATCGACAGGACGAAGTAGATGCCGAATATGCGCCAAAAGTTTCCTTTGGTCAGCCTCCAGCTCCGGCCCAGTGACGAACGGCCGTCCTCCAGCGCGACGACCGGCAAATAAAAGCCGAATCGGATGGCAATAAAACCGATTCCCGCCATCGTCAGCACCCCGATCAGCAAATACAAGACAAACAGCAGAACAATCAGCACGATGCTGCCGCCGAACGGGTCGGAACCGATCTCGGCAATGCCGGCGCCGATGCCGATCGACACCACGCCGACAATAATAACCCCGAACACGACAATGGTCGAGATCGCCATGTACACGCCTCCGAGGATCAATCCGAACAGCAGTGTATTTCCTACCATCGGCCAGAAACGGGAGAATGAGCTTTTCAACAGCTCCTTGAAGCCCACGGAAGCTCCTTCGGCGGCGGCGCGGACCAGGTGAAGCTGCGACGAGACCGCTGCCGGCAACACAGCCACCACGTAAATCGGCAGCAGCAGGAACGAAAACAACAGCAGTCCTATGTTCAGTTCTTCACCCGACCCTCCAGCTTCGGCGAATCGTTCCAGCGAATCGGTGATCGTTTCCCCGGATTCCGGGAGAAGCGAAACACTGCTCAAATCGAAGAGCACTACGTTTTGCAAAAGATAAAGCGGACCGAAAAACAGCAGCGTCAGCAAAAACGTCACCGTAAAATGCTTGCGGTAGATCTGAAAGCTCCTGTCCAAAATCGCACCGATCCCCATCGGCCTTTCAAATGAAATCATTGTTGCTCCTCCTGCCCCACATATTCGACATCATTATACACGAACTTTCAGCGGGATAGCACCAATAAATTACAGCATGCAGAAAAGCCGGCCGTCTGTTCCTTTCGGCAGAGGCAAGCAGCAGCTCCGAAGCTCACGATGGCGGGGAAATAATATCGATACCGAAGAAAGCGCCTCTCCTGCAATGGAGTCAGGCGCTTTATTTTTCTGCGGTTAGGGAACACTAATTCGAAAATGGACTGGGAGGAATAGCCTTGCGCGCTTTTTCCTATTATGTGCATAACTATTGGCTGTCGGGTATTTTGGTGGTCGGAGCGATAGGGGCTGTTTTTTACGTGTATCGAAATTGGGACAAAATTATGATTAAAGGAAGCGGACGCAAGTAGGCAAGGCTTCGCCGCACGCAAAAAAACCGGGGCAAAGGAACGTTTCCTTTACCCCGGTTCGTATTTACACGAGCGCTTTCTTCGCAATGTCCGTACGATTGTGCTTGCCTTGGAAACGGATGCGATCGGCATCCGCATAAGCTTTGGCGCGGGCCTCGGCAATATCGCGGCCAAGCGCGGTCACGCCAAGCACGCGGCCGCCGTTGGTCACAATTGCGCCATCCTTGACAGCTGTTCCCGCGTGGAATACGATCGAATCTTGCACGTCCTCCAAGCCTTCAATCGGAAGCCCCTTCGGATACGAGGCGGGATAGCCTTCGGACGCCAAAATGACGCAAACGGCCGCGTCCTCGATCCACTCGATCTCCATCTGATCCAGCCTACCGTTGACCGCAGCGAGGAAAATATCCAGCAAATCGGTTTTCAGCCGCGGCAGCACGACCTGCGTCTCGGGGTCGCCGAAGCGGGCGTTGAACTCGATGGTCTTCGGTCCGTTCGGCGTCAGCATCAGGCCGGCGAACAATACGCCGCGAAACGGCCGACCTTCGGCAACCATCGCTTTAGCCGTCGGCTTAATAATCGTCTCGATCGACTCGTCGATCACGGCTTGCGGGATGTGTGGCAGCGGACTGTAGGTGCCCATACCGCCGGTGTTCGGCCCTTTGTCGTTATCGTAGACAGCCTTATGGTCCTGTGCAGGAACCATCGGGCATACCGTTTCGCCGTCAACGAACGAAAGAATCGACATTTCCTGACCGGTAAGGAACTCCTCGATCACGACCTGATTGCCGGATTCGCCGAACACCTTGGCAACCATAATGTCGTGCAGCGCTTTTTCCGCTTCGTCCAGCGTCTGCGCCACGACGACCCCTTTGCCTGCCGCAAGGCCGTCCGCTTTTATCACGATCGGCGCTTGCTGCTGGCGCAGATAAGCGACCGCGTCCTCGTACTGCTCGAACGATTCGTACGCAGCCGTCGGGATGTTATATTTTCTCAGCAGCTGCTTGGTGAATACTTTGCTGCCTTCGATAATCGCCGCATTTTGGCGGGGTCCGAACACGGTTAGGCCCTTCGCTTCCAAGTGATCCACGATGCCTTCAGACAGCGGATCGTCCGGACCGATGACGACCAGATCAATCGTATGGTTGATGGCAAACTGCGCAATCTCCTCGAATTGGTTTACTTGAATCGGGACGCATTCGGCTACCGACGCGATGCCTCCGTTCCCCGGCGCACAGTACAGCTCCGTGACTTTAGGGCTTTTCTTCAACGCCCAGCATATCGCATGCTCGCGGCCGCCGCCGCCTACAACCAGTATCCGCACGTTCAGGCTCCTCCTATTCTTTGTTGACGATCAGCAGCTCGGTTTCTCCGCTTCCGATCCGTACCGTTTTGACGAGCAGCGAGATGCGGTTCTCGTCGTTCAGCGCCTGCCAGTAGGCATCCGCGATCTGCCGTATGTCGTCGCTGGCAATCGGTACAATCGCCGGTTCTCCTTGGAACGAAGGCAGCGGATTCCCATCGCCTGCATACGTATGGATGCAGTGACCGTAGCCCGGCAGCGCCTTCTCGTACGTATACGTATGACGAAGAGTTTGATCTTCCGTATTGCCGCTCGATTTTAGGATCGACAGCTTATAGGCAAATTGCCCGTCGTTCACATCGATCAAGCCGCTGATACGCGGCGTAAAATTGGGCGCGTCCGGCTCGTACGTCCGCGTGGACAGCGCGGCTTCGAACGTGCTGCCGGAAAGCAGCGCCTCGTGAATCGTGTCCGTCTGATCGCCGTTCGTGACGATATGCGCGCCGTTCGCGTGCTTCACCGGGTAGTAGATGATGAGCGACGGATCGGTGAGCTTCGCCGGGTCTTTCGCTTCGGTGCGGACAAATCCGTTGTCCTCCTGAATAAATACACGGTTGCGGCTGTTCTCGCTGCGCCCCATGATCCAGTACACCTGTACGAGTCGGGTGCCGTCCGGCGTCTGGCCGATTACGATGCCGCGGCCCGGGTATACATTTTGCCGCAAACTTTGAAAATATTGCTCCGCTTGCGCGGCTCTATTCGTTGACACTTGTAATACTCCTCCTCAGAACATTGCGGAAGCAATGTTCGCATCGTAAGCATAGGCTTAGGCACTACGGAGTAATGCCATTTCGTTTCTTAATGGTGGAACAAACGGACTCCCGAGTAAGCCATGACCATGCCGTAATCGTTGGCTGCTTTCACGACTTCTTCGTCGCGCATCGAGCTGCCTGCCTGCACGACGTACTTGACGCCGCTGCGGCTGGCACGGTCCAGATTGTCGCGGAACGGCAGGAAAGCGTCGGAGCCGTAGGAAACGCCCTGCAGCTTGTTCAGCCATTCGCGTTTCTCTTCGCGCGTCAGACGCGCCGGTACTTGCTCGAAGCAAGCTTCCCAAGCCGCCTGCTCCACCGGCGTCAGCTCTTCTTCCAGCCACAGATCGATGGCGTTGTTTTGCTCCGCACGGGAGAGCCCTTGACGGAAAGCCATGTTCAACGCCGTCGGATGCTGGCGAAGGAACCAGCGGTCCGCTTTGTCTCCGGCCAGACGGGTACAATGAATGCGCGATTGCTGGCCGGCGCCGATCCCGATCGTTTGACCGTCCAGCGTGTAGCAGATCGAGTTGGATTGCGTATATTTCAGCGTCACGAGCGCAATGAGAAGGTCGCGCTTCGCGTTCTCCGGAAGCTCTTTGTTGTTCGTCACAATGCGTTCCAGCGCCGTTTCGTCGATGACGGCGTCGTTTCGCTCCTGCTGCAGCGTCATGCCGAACAGCGTACGGGTTTCGACCGGATTCGGAACGTAATCCGGATCGATTTGGAGAATCAGGTAACCGCCGTTTTTCTTGGCGCGGAGAATCTCCAGCGCTTCGTCGGTATATCCCGGGGCCACGACCAAGTCGGATACCTCCCGCTTCAACAGTGATGCCGTCGAGGCGTCCACAATATCGCTGAGCGCGGCGGCATCGCCGAACGAGGACATGCGGTCGGCGCCACGAGCTCGTGCATAAGCGGTTGCCAGCGGCGACAGCTCCAGGCCTTCCACGAAATAAGCTTTCTTCAGCTCAGGCGTTAGTGGCGCAGCTACGGCTGCGCCTGCCGGACTGACATGCTTGAACGAAGCGGCGGCAGGCAGCCCCGTTGCGCGGCGCAGCTCCCTTGCGAGCTGGAAGCCGTTAAAAGCGTCCAGCAGATTGATAAAACCGGGGTCGCCGTTCACTACTTTGATCGGCAGCGTCCCTTCCCCAATCAGCTTCGCTTGCTTTTGATGCGGGTTCATTCCGTAACGGAGCTCCAATACTTGCGTTTGATTCGTCGTTTGGCTCATGATGCGGTCCCGTCCTCCTTATATTTGTTGGCGGCATCCTCCAAGCGGATGCTTCCCGTAGCAATCGCCTGTATCACTTCGGGGTACAACCGGTGCTCGATGCGATGGATTCGTTCGGCGACGGAAGTCTCCGTATCGCCGGGTTCAATGTCCAAGGCGCGCTGCGCCAAAATCGGTCCGCTGTCGAGGCCCCCGTCGACAAGATGAACGGTCACGCCAGTCACCTTGACCCCGTGCCGCAGCGCCTGTCCTACGGCATCAAGACCCGGGAACGACGGCAGCAGCGAAGGGTGAATATTGAGCATGCGTCCCCAATACGCGTCCACCAGCACATTCGTCACAATGCGCATGTACCCTGCAAGAACGACAAGCTCGACTTGCTTTTGCTGTAGCATCGTCAAAATTTCCCGCTCATACGTTTCGCGCGAATCGTAATCCTTCGGACGAAACGTATGAACAGGCACGCCGGCCTGCTTGGCCCGCTCCACCACTCCGGCCTTTGGCCGGTCGCAGACCAAAAGCTCGATGCGCGCATCGAGCCGGCCTGCTATTGCCGCATCCGCAATCGCCTGGAAGTTGCTTCCGCTGCCCGAGGCAAATACGGCAATACGCAACGGTTCGGTTCTCATACGACCGCCCCGGTAAACGTAACTTTACGCTCCCCTGCCGTTACGCGGCCAAGCGTATAGGCTTTCTCGCCATGCTGCGCGAATAGCTCGGCAGCCCGTGCGGCCTGATCCTCCGCCACGATAACGACCATGCCGATCCCCATGTTGAACGTGCGGAACATATCGTTGTTGCTGATACCGCCTTCCCGCTGCATCAACTGGAAAATCGGCAAAATTGGCCAAGAGCCGTAATCGATCTCGACATTGACGCTCTCCGGCAGCACACGCGGAATGTTCTCCAGGAAACCGCCGCCTGTAATGTGAGCCATCCCTTTAATCGGCAATACTTCAAGCACCGCCAGCACCGGCTTGACGTAAAGCTTCGTCGGCACGAGCAGCGTGTCGCCCAGACGGCCGCCCAACTCGTCGATCGTATCGTGCAGAGTGTAACCCTTGTCTTCCAGCAGCAGCTTGCGCACGAGCGAAAAGCCGTTGCTGTGAACGCCGCTCGAAGCGAGCCCCAGGACAACGTCGCCCGGACGGATCGTGGAGCCGTCGATGATCTTCTTCTTGTCGACGATGCCGACCGTAAAGCCCGCGATATCGTACTCGCCTTCGCTGTACATGCCCGGCATTTCCGCCGTTTCGCCGCCGATCAGCGCACAGCCCGACTGCACGCAGCCGTCGCTGATGCCTTTGACGATCGCTTCGATTTTTTCCGGAATCACTTTATCGCAGGCAAGATAGTCGAGGAAAAAGAGCGGCTCCGCGCCCTGCACGACAATATCGTTCACACACATCGCCACGGCATCGATGCCAATGGTGTCGTGCTTGTCCATCGCAAAAGCGATTTTCAGCTTCGTGCCGACACCGTCCGTACCGGAAACGAGCACCGGCTCTTCGTATTTGTCCTTGTTCAGGCCGAACAGCGCGCCAAAGCCGCCGAGGTCTGTCAGCACTTCCGGACGGAAGGTCGTCTTGACGTGCTTCTTCATGCGCTCTACCGCTTCGTTGCCGGCCGCGATATCGACACCGGCTTGTTTATATGCATCGGACACTTGGATTGTTCCTCCCCAAAAGTGGTTGACTGCGCTTGTTACGGCTCCAGTTCGTGCTGTCTGCCTGCGGCCGCTCTTGAAAACGGGTTATCTTATTTGATATTAGTAGTGGGAATAACCCGTTTTCAAAGGCGGCACGTAGACTAAGAGTTTTCCCTCGGGAAAACTGCTTCGTAAGCATAAGCCCCAGCAGACACACGAACCTCCGCCTAAGCGCTCCGTCAAAAATTTTGCGCAGGAAAATCTGCGCTATCGTAAAAAGGCGGTCCGGGCAGCCCGGGACCGCCGGGTTAGGTCAAAAGCAAGCTGGCGCGTTTAAAAGGTATTGGCATTCTCCCGCTTAACGCGGCCTCACTGTAGCCACTACACTCGCGCCGCCAGCCTGCTGCTGGCCACAATCAATCGCAGCCGCAGCCAAGAGCGGCTTCGTCGGGAATCGGCGTCGGGTAGCTGTTGTCGAAGCAGGCCGTGCACAGCCCGCGGTTGACTTCCACGTTCGGACGTCCGATCGCCGCAAGTAGTCCCTCTTTGCTGAGAAAATACAGCGAGTCGGCATTGATCGCTTGGCGGATTCCCTCCACCGACTTGACCGCCGCAATCAGCTCCGTGCGGCTCGGCGTATCAATGCCGTAGAAGCATGGGTTCGCAAACGGCGGCGAGCTGATGCGCACGTGCACTTCCTTCGCGCCGGCCTCGCGCAGCAGGTTGACGATGCGCAGCGAGGTCGTGCCGCGCACGATCGAGTCGTCGATCATGACGACGCGCTTGCCTTCGACGATGCTGCGCACCGCCGACAGCTTCATCTTGACGCCCTGCTCGCGCAGCTCCTGACTCGGCTGGATGAACGTCCGGCCGGTATAGCGGTTTTTGATCAGGCCCAGCTCGTATGGAATGCCTGTTTGCTCCGCGTAGCCGATCGCAGCGGAAATGCTGGAATCCGGCACGCCGGTAACGATGTCGCCATCGACGAACGCTTCAATTGCCAGCTGGCGTCCCATCCGCTTGCGCGCAGAATGGATGTTCGTCTCGTCGATATCGCTGTCCGGCCGGGCAAAATAAACGTATTCCATCGCGCAGATCGCACGCTGCTTGATCGGCGAGAAGCGATCTTCCGTCATTGCGCCGGTCTTGAAGTCAAACACCAGCAGCTCGCCCGGCTCGATGTCGCGGTAATATTTGCCCCCGACCGTGTCGAACGCACAGGATTCGGAAGCAAACAGCCACGCGTTGCCAAGACGGCCCATCACATAAGGCCGTAAGCCGTGCGGGTCCCGCGCGACGATCAGCTTGTCCTTCGTCAAAAACATAAACGCATACGCGCCCTCCACCCGGAGCAGCGTCTCCTTTACGGCGGAGACGATATCGTTCTGCTTCGAGCGGGCGATCAAGTGCGCTACCACTTCCGTATCGCTGGTCGTTTGGAAAATCGACCCTTCCTTTTCCAACTGATCCTTGATTTGAGGCGCATTGGTCAAGTTGCCATTCGTAGCAATCGCCAGGTCGCCTCCGCGGTATTTGAACACGAGCGGCTGCGCATTGGCCAGCTTGCTTTCGCCCGCTGTCGAATAACGCACGTGTCCAATCGATGCATTTCCGGTCATGGGGGCGAGGTTATCGTTGTTGAACACTTCCTTCACAAGCCCCATGCCGCGGTGATAATGAAACGACTCCCCGGTCGCTACGCAGATGCCCGCGCTTTCCTGTCCGCGGTGCTGCAGCGCATGGAGGCCGTAGTACGAAAGCGAAGCGGCTTCGGGATGACCGAACACGCCGAAAACCCCGCACTCTTCCCCCAGCTTGTCCATAAAGCTGTCCTGGCCGGTATGGCCTTCGTTATAGTAGCGCCCGGTCCAGAGAGGCATTGCCACTCCGGAAGCCGAACGAATGATTTTTGCTGCCTCTTCTCCCTGTCCGCCGATCAGCTGTTCATCAGACATGGAATCGCATCCTTCCAAACCTTTTCTAGTTCCGTCACAGATGCATCAATAACCGGTTTTCCATTGACTTGAAGCTGCAGCGAGCCGCCGCCGACCGTACCGAGCGCTTGCACCGGCACGCCGCGCTCTGTCAGCAGCTTCTGCAGCGCTTCGGCTTTGTCCGGGGCTGCGCTTAGCAGAAGGCGGGATTGGCTTTCGCTGAACAGCGCGATATCCGGGCGCAGCTCCGAAGCGAAGTTCGCCTTCGCCCCGAGACGACCGCTCATGCAGCTCTCGGCCAGCGCGACGGCCAGTCCGCCTTCGGACAAGTCGTGCGCGGAAGCGACCAGCCCCTGCTGAATCGCCGTCAGCACCGCATCCAGCAGCGTTTTTTCCACGTCCAAATCGATTTGCGGCGGACGGCCTTCCGTGACGCCGTGAACGACATATTGGAACTCGCTGCCGCCCAGCTCTGCTTTTGTCTCGCCGAGCAGCAGGATCACGTCGCCTTCGCGCTTGAAGCCCTGCGTCGTAATATGGTCGGTGTCATGCACCAAGCCGACCATCCCGACGACCGGCGTCGGATAAATCGCGCCTTTGGCGTTCTCGTTGTACAAGCTGACGTTGCCGCCGATCACCGGCGTATTCAGCTTGCGGCAAGCTTCGGCCATGCCGTCGACCGATTTCTCCAGCTGCCAGAAAATGTCCGGCTTTTCCGGGCTGCCGAAGTTCAGGTTGTCCGTAATCGCCAGCGGCTCCGCGCCGGAGCAGACGTTGTTGCGCGCCGCTTCCGCTACAGCGATGCGGCCGCCGACTTCCGGATCGAGGTAGACATAGCGTCCGTTGCAGTCCGTGGACATGGACAGCGCCTTGCGGGAGCCGCGAATCGTCACGACCGCCGCGTCGGAGCCCGGCTGAACCGCCGTGCTGGTACGCACCATATAATCGTATTGGTTATAAATCCACTCTTTGTTCGCTACCGTAGGGGAAGCCAGCACCTGCTTGAGCGCGCCGTTCAAATCCGTCACTTCCGGGTAACGAAGCGTGTCGATCTTGCCGTTCTCCTCATAATAAGCCGGTACCGCGGAAGGCTTGTGATACATCGGGCAGTCGTCTACAAGCGCTTTGACCGGCATGTCACCGACCAGCTCGCCCTTATGGAACAGCTTCAGGTTGCCGTCGTCAGTCACTTTGCCCACCTTCGCGCAGTGCAGCCCCCAACGCTCGAAAATCGCTTTCGCCTGAGCTTCGTGCTCCGGCTTCACAACGAACAGCATCCGCTCCTGCGACTCGGACAGCATCATCTCGTAAGGCGTCATGCCTTCCTCGCGCTGCGGCACCTCGTCCAGATACAGCTCCATGCCGTTGCCGGCCTTGCTGGCCATCTCCGAGCTGGAGCAGGTCAAGCCTGCGGCGCCCATATCCTGAATGCCGACGACGATGCCGGAATCGATCAGCTCAAGGCATGCTTCCAGCACGAGCTTCTCCATGAACGGATCGCCGACCTGCACCGCCGAACGCTTCGCTTCGGACTCCGCCGTCAAGTCCTCGGAGGCAAACGTCGCGCCGTGAATGCCGTCGCGTCCCGTCGCCGGGCCGACGTAGAAGACCGGGTTGCCGACGCCTTTGGCGACGCCCTTTTGGATTTTGTCGTGATCGATCAGACCGACGCACATCGCATTGACGAGCGGATTGCCTTCGTAGCTCTCGTCGAACATGACTTCGCCGCCAACCGTCGGGATGCCGATACAGTTGCCGTATCCAGCAATCCCTGAAACGACATGCTCGAACAAATATTTGACACGGTCATTCGTGAGACGGCCGAAACGCAAGCTGTTCAAGACCGCCACCGGTCTTGCGCCCATCGAGAAAATGTCGCGGATAATGCCGCCGACTCCCGTCGCCGCGCCTTGATACGGCTCGACCGCCGAAGGATGGTTATGGCTTTCGATTTTGAACACCACCGCCTGGTTGTCGCCGATATCGACGATGCCTGCGCCTTCGCCCGGCCCCATCAGGACACGGGGTCCGCTTGTCGGGAATTTGCGGAGAACCGCTTTCGAATTTTTATAGGAGCAGTGCTCGGACCACATGACGCTGAATACGCCGATCTCGACGTAGTTCGGCTTCCGGCCCAAAAACCCGCAAATTTTGTCATACTCCGCATCCGATACGCCGAACTGCTTGTAAATCTGCTGCTCGGCAATTTGCTCTGCCGTTGGTTCCTTAGCCGATAGCTGCTGCGCCATGCTTCTCCCTCCAGGTGCTCAAAATCGATGTAAACATCTTCCGTCCGTCCGCCGAGCCGAGCAGCTCATGCACCGCTCGCTCCGGATGCGGCATCATGCCCAGCACGTTGCCCGCCCGGTTGCAAATGCCGGCAATATCGTCGACCGAACCGTTCGGATTGTTGCCCGCTTCGTAACGGAACACGATCTGGTTGTTCGCTTTCAGCTCCGCCAGCGTTGTCTCATCACAGTAATAGTTGCCTTCGCCATGGGCGATCGGAATGTTGATCAGCTCGCCCTTCGTGTAATCCGAAGTAAACGGTGTGTTCGTATTTTCCACCTGCAGCATGGCTGCGTGGCAGCGGAATTTGAGCGACCGGTTGCGCAGCATGCCTCCTGGCAGCAGACCCGATTCCAGCAAAATCTGGAATCCGTTGCAAATACCCAGAATGTATTTTCCTTCCGCCGCCGCTTTCACCAAGGCGTTCATGACCGGGGCAAAGCGGGCAATCGCGCCGCAGCGCAGGTAGTCGCCGTACGAGAAGCCGCCGGGAATAAGAATGCAATCATACTTCGATAAGTCCGTTTCCGTATGCCACACGTAATCCACTGGCTGTCCGATCGTATCCTCTACCGCTTTATAGCAGTCGATATCGCAGTTGGAGCCGGGGAATACCAACACCGCGAAATTCATCACGCGCGCCTCCTTTTGATTAACCCTGTACCAGCTCGAAACGGTAATCCTCGATCACGGTGTTTGCGAGCAGCTTTTCGCACATCGCTTTCAACCGCTCTTCCGCCGCAGCCCGGTCGTTTGTGTTCAGTTCCACTTCCAAATATTTGCCGATTCTCACCTTCTCCACTTCGTCGAAGCCCATCGAGTGGAGCGCGCCCTGTACGGCGGTTCCTTGCACATCCAGAACGCTTTGCTTGATCGTTACGTATACCGTTGCTTTGAACATTAGGAAAAGTACCTCCCACATTAAGTTAATCATTTTGGGCCTATCCTGAAGCGCGTTATCCGCGGAGCGGCGGCTTGCCGCCCCGGCAAGCCAGCTTACCCTTGCGCCAAACGGTTATAGATATCGCGGTAACGCCGGGAAGTCTCCTCCACCACATGCGGAGGCAGCGGGTCCGGCTCGCTGTTTTTGTCCCAATCGGTGCCGGACAAATACGTCCGGACCGGCTCTTTGTCCATGCCGTCGATCTCGATGTCGAGCTCGTATTTGCTTTTGTCCCAGAAGCGGGAGGAATCCGGCGTAAAAATTTCGTCAATCAGGATGATTTCGCCGTCGATCAGACCGAATTCGAACTTCGTATCCGCCAAAATAATGCCGCGCGCCTCGCAAAACTCCCGCGCAAACTCGTACAGCCGGATGCTTATCTCTTGAAGCTGCTGCGTCAGCTCCACGCCGACCAGCTCGGTCATGCGCTCGATCGTGATGTCCTCGTCATGGCCGACGTCGTTCTTCGCGGCGGGGGTGAAAATCGGCTGCGGAAACCGCTCGTTCTTGCGCATGCCCGCCGGCAGCTTGTGTCCGTTTACCTCGCCAGTTTTCTGGTACTGCCGCCAGCCGCCGCCGGTAATGTAGCCGCGCACGACGCATTCGATGTCGATCCGCTGCGCCTTTTTCGTGACCATGAACCGGTCCTTCATAATCTCGCGGTCCATGACCAGCTCCCCGAGCCGATCCACGTCAGCGTGCACCAGATGATTCGGCTGGATGCCTGCCGTCTGCTCGAACCAGAAGCGGCTGAGCGAATTCAGCACGTTGCCTTTGTCCGGCACCGCCGGGCTCAGCACCCAGTCGAACGCGGAGATGCGGTCGGTGACCGCGATCAGGTAGTGCTCGCCGAGATCGTACAGCTCCCGGACTTTGCCTTTGTAGAGCAGCGGCGCCTTTACGTAAGGCTCGGCACTCGAAATGGCCGTTGTCGTCGTTCCACTCATCGCTTCGTCAGGCCTCCCCCGTTTAGATCAGCTCAAGCCGAGACGCTTGAAAATCGTATCCACATGCTTCAAATGCCAGCTCGGGTTGAACGCATCCTCGATCTCTTCCAGACTTAGATGCTCCCGGATCGCAGGCGTATTCTCGACGATGTCGCGGAACGAACGCTGCTCCTCCCACGCCTGCATCGCGCGCGGCTGCACCGTATCGTACGCTTGCTCGCGGCTGAAGCCTTTGTCGATCAGCTTCGTCATGACGCGGCCGGAAAACGGCACGCCGTACGTGCTTTGCATGTTGCGCTTCATATTTTCCGGGAACACCGTCAGGTTCTTCACGATGTTGCCGAGGCGGTTCAGCATATAGTTGAGCAGGATCGTCGCATCCGGCAAAATGATCCGCTCGACCGAGGAGTGCGAAATATCGCGCTCGTGCCACAGCGTCACGTTCTCGTAAGCGGAAACCATATGGCCGCGGATGACCCGTGCCATTCCGGAGATGCTCTCGCAGCCGATCGGATTGCGCTTGTGCGGCATCGCGGACGAGCCTTTTTGCCCTTTGGCGAACGGCTCCTCCACCTCGCGGAATTCGCTCTTCTGCAGCCCGCGGATTTCCGTCGCAAACTTGTCGAGCGAGGTCGCGACCAGCGCCAGCGTCGCCATGTACTCCGCGTGACGGTCGCGCTGCAGCGTCTGCGTGGAGATTGGCGCCGGCTTCGTGCCAAGCTTGCCGCATACGTATTCCTCCACAAAAGGATCAATGTTCGCATATGTGCCGACCGCGCCGGAAATTTTGCCGTACTGCACGCCGTCCGCCGCAAAGCGGAAACGCTCCAGGTTGCGCTTCATTTCCTCGTACCACAGCGCCATTTTCAGCCCGAACGTCGTCGGCTCGGCATGCACGCCGTGCGTCCGTCCCATCATCGGCGTATCTTTGTAAGCAACCGCCTTGTCCTTCAAAATCTCAATGAAGTTCAGCAGGTCCTTCTCCAAAATCGTGTTGGCCTGCTTCAGCAAGTAACCGAGCGCGGTATCGACCACGTCCGTGGAAGTCAAGCCGTAGTGTACCCATTTCCGCTCCGGTCCGAGCGTCTCGGATACCGCACGCGTGAAGGCGATCACATCGTGGCGCGTCTCCTGCTCGATTTCGTAGACGCGGTCGATGTTGAAGTCTGCGTTTTTGCGCAGCTCGGCTACGTCTTCCTTCGGGATTACACCCAGTTCCGCCCACGCTTCGCAGGAAAGAATCTCGACTTCGAGCCACGCCCTAAATTTGTTTTCTTCCGTCCAAATGCCGCCCATCTCAGGTCTCGTATAACGTTCGATCATGGTTTCTCCATCCTCCGCTTTTATCTTTCTATTTTATAGCTTCCCATATTTTTGAAGCCTCTATCCAATCGAATGCCGCCTCATGCGAGGCCGCGAGCAAGTTCACATGCCCCATCTTGCGGCCGGCTTTGGCTTCATGCTTCCCGTACAAATGCACCTTCGCCGTCACGCCCGGCACCTGCTCCGCTTCCGGCTTGACGATCCAGTCCAGCAGCGGCTGCACATGCTCGCCCAGCACATTGACCATGACGACCGGCGTCATCAGCGCGGGGTCTCCAAGCGGCAGGTTCGCGATCGCCCGTACGTGCTGCTCAAACTGCGACGTCCGGCACGCCTCCATCGTATAGTGCCCGGAGTTATGCGGACGCGGCGCCAGCTCGTTGACGAACAGCTCGCCATCTGCGGAAAGGAACAGCTCGACGGCAATGAGCCCGATCACATCCAGCTCCTCGGCGATCCGCAGCGCCATCCGCTCCGCTTCCCGCTGCACCTCTTCCGGCACTCTCGCCGGTACGATGGACAAGTGCAAGATGTTGTTCACATGCACATTCTCCGCAGCGGGAAAAGCTCTGACTTCCCCGCGCGGGCTGCGGGCCGCAATGACCGACAGTTCCTTCGTGAAATGAACGAACTGCTCCAGCACAAGCTCCGTCCGGGCCCGGCTTAACGTATCGTACGCCTCCTGCACTTCGTCCAGCGAGCGAATGACCCACTGCCCTTTGCCGTCGTACCCGCCCGTCGCCGTCTTTAGCACGCACGGCGTACCGAAGCGGCGGACCGCTTCGCGCAGCTCTTCCGCGCTGCCGATTTCGGCATACGGCGCGACCTTGACGCCTGCGGCTTCAATCGCCCGCTTCTCGCGCAGCCGATGCTGCGTTGTGTACAGCAGCTTGCTGCCCTGCGGCACGTACGACTCGGCCATCAGCAGCTTGGTAACATCGGCGTCCACGTTCTCGAACTCGTATGTGATGACATCGGCCAGCTCCGCAAGCTGCCGCGCGGCATCGACGTCATCATAAGGCGCGACAATTTGCCGGTCCGCCACTTGGCCGCAAGGCGAATCCGGCGTCGGGTCCAACGTCACGAACCGGTAGCCCATAGCGCTTCCCGCCAGAGCCATCATCCGTCCAAGCTGCCCTCCCCCAAGCACGCCAATCGCAGCGCCGGGGAGCCATACTTTCGATGGGTCGTACGTTCGGTTTTGATCCGTCTGCCGCGTCATTCCAGCACGCTCTTTTCAATAACGGTTTGCGCGATTTTTTCGCGGCGCTCCGCTACTTTACGCTGGAGTGCCGGATCGAAGGCGCCGAGCATTTGAGCGGCCAACAGCCCCGCATTCGTCGCTCCGGCATGTCCGATCGCCACAGTGCCGACCGGAATGCCGCCCGGCATCTGAACGATGGATAGCAGCGAATCGAGGCCGTTCAGCGTGGACGATTTGACCGGCACGCCGATCACCGGCAGCACCGTCTTCGCCGCCACCATGCCCGGCAAATGCGCCGCGCCTCCGGCTCCGGCAATAATGACCTTCAATCCGCGTTCTGCCGCTGACGCGGCGTAATCGAACATCAGGTCGGGCGTCCGGTGAGCGGAGACGACTTTCTTTTCATAAGGCACTTCGAGCTCGTCCAGCACGTCGCAAGCATGCTTCATCGTTTCCCAGTCGGACTGGCTGCCCATAATGACTCCAACAAGAACAGACATTGGTAACCTCCGTGTCGGTCGCATCGATGTTTGACCCTATATTTATAGAAGAAAAAAACAAAACGCCCATTGGATAGTACTGACAAGCGCAGTCTATCGGCAGGACGACAAGAATACTCCCCAAGCGCAAGCTAAGGTCTGGCATGCTTATGCCGACCCCTGAAACTTCGCTCACTCGTAGTCCAAAAATTTAAGGTTTTCGGGTAGAGACTTTCGGGCCATATTCCCGACATTATACGAGACTATTCGATTTTGTTAAGGCTTTCATCCTCTTTAGTTTAACAGTCTTAAACACCGCATGTCAACTCCAAAAGACGAACATTTTTTTATTTAAAGCAAAAATAGTTCGCATTTTCGCACAAAATACCGTACAGCTTATCCTTGCTCCAAAATGCTCTTTTTTATGCGAATCAGCTCGTTCAGCCCGTCCTGCACTTCTTCTTTCGACAAATTTCCCTGCTCCAGCGCCGCTGAATCCAAGCCCAGCCATCGTTCGTACATCCGAATACCGAATCTTAGCTGTTCAAGCCGCTCCTCGGTTTCCTTCGTCCGTTCCAGCTCGGCCAGCAAATGGAAAAACGCATCCTCCGCCCGTCCATATCGGCCGCTTGCTTCATAATAAGGGATAAGTACTTTAAGCAAACCCGCAGACATAGGAGCCCGTCCAACCAAGGCAAGCGCGGACTCGATCCGGTCTGTGAATTCCTCGCGCAGCTCATCGCGCGCATCCAGCTCTCTGGCCGTTAACAGCAGCTCCAGCGATTTAGCCGCCGCCGCTCTGGCCGCCGCCTCTTCTCCGGAGTCCGTGTGCAAAGCCGCCTGGGCGTTGAGCATGTCTCCGCATACAAGCACTTTTCCCTGATCGACCTCGCCGTCTTTGGACAGCAATGCCAGCAAATCTTTGACCGATAGCGCATGGACCAGCTTCGAGCCGACGCCGAGCAGCTGCCGCATCGCTTGGTTCAGCAGCTCCATCGCTTCCCGCAGCTGTTGATTCCGCCGATGAAACATCACTTTATGCAGCATTTCCACCGCTTGTTCGATCATCCGTAAAATATAATCCCGCTTATACATGGCGCTGCTCCTTTCCCGGGACCAGGACCGTCCCAAATCAACGGATGCCCCCGAACACTCTTTTATTGTACCGCAATTCCTGCTTGGGAGGAAAAAAGCTCTGCTATTTTCCGGCAGTTGTTGGATGATTTTATGTATTGATACCAGCAACGAGCCTGTGGTAAATTCTTAAAAGCCGAATCGCACAGCAAATTTCGTGTACGTACGGGGGACGCAATACATGGGGTGAATGCCGCAGGACCGCAACGGTTCGCAGCTAGGGAGCCTACCTCTTCCCGAACCCGACAACTAACCTCGGAGGCTTACAGGAGGGAAAAAGAATATGAAATTTGGTTTGAAAAGCGTGCTTCTTGCATGCCTGTTCACGCTGCCCGCGATACTGCCCGTCTACACTCCGGCGGCCTATGCCGATGAACCGGTGCGTCTGGCGGAGGACGTCAAGGTTCAGGTGAACGACAAGCTGGTGCAGTTTCCGGACGCCCAGCCGTTTGTGGATGAGAATCACAAGCTTCAAGTTCCGGCGCGCGTCGTCGCGGACAAACTCGGCTACCAGCTGAATTGGGAGCCTGCCGGTTCCGAGATCAAAATTACAATCAAAGACGATAAAAACAGCCTGTCGCTGCAAACCGGGAATAAGTCGGTTACGGTCAACGGGCAGCGCGAGCAGCTCGAAAGCGCCGCGGAATTCGTCGACGGCCGCGTCTATGTGCCGGTCCGCTTAATCTCGGATTCGTTCGACATCCAGACGCAATGGGACAATCAAAACCGCATCGCGATTCTCGGCGCTGACGGCAATTATCATGCGCCTGCCTGGTATCGCCCAAGCGCAGCCGTTCAAACGGCTTCCAAGGCGCCCGCGCCGGCTTACAGCAAAATGATCGAAGTCAAAGCGACAGCCTACACCGCGTCTCCTGCAGAGAACGGCGGATATGGCCCAGTCGATTATATGGGCAACCCCTTGAAACTTGGAACGATCGCCGTAGATCCTTCGGTCATTCCGCTCGGTTCCAAGGTATTGATCAAAGGCTACTCCTATAAGGGCCTGCCCGCTGACGGCTTGTACGCCACAGCGACGGATACCGGAGGAGCGATAAAAGGCAACAGGGTCGATATTTTCCTTCCCGAGAGCCGCGCTCAAGCCAAGCTCTTCGGTATGCAGAATGTGCAGGTATACGTACTTAATCCTTAATCAAGCTTGATTCTCATCCAAACCGAAAAAAAGCAGTCGTCTCACTTCAAAGCGGGACGGCTGCTTTTTTTCGGTTTATATCTTATTATTCGTACGTTTTGCTGGCATAGTTCGCGACTTGCCGGCTTTTCTGTATAATAGAGTCAATGATCAACTGGAAGGAGGCATTACCTTATGGGGATATACGATAAAGATCCGTTCGTGAGAAGTATGGAGCTGAGGCGGGAGAACGTGCCGTCTTTTGCCGAATATCCGTTTCACCTCCCGGCTTTGCGCCAGTTGACCACCCTGCACTTCCATCCCAAGGTCACCTACATCATCGGCGAGAATGGCATGGGCAAGTCCACCCTGCTTGAAGCCATCGCCGTTGCCTGGGGCTTCAATCCCGAAGGCGGCAGCTTGAACTTCAATTTCGCGACGCACGAATCCCACTCGGAGTTGCACCGGCATATCCGTCTGGTGCGCGGGATCGATAGGCCAAGGGACGGCTTCTTCTTCCGGGCGGAAACCTACTACAATCTCGCGACCAATATCGATCGGCTGGATAGCGAACTGTCGCCCGCCCCTCCCATCATCAATTCATACGGGGGCAAATCGCTGCACGAGCAGTCGCACGGCGAATCGTTTTTTGCGGCCTTCCTTCACCGTTTCGGAGGCAACGGGCTATATATTCTGGACGAGCCGGAAGCGGCGCTATCTCCCTTGAAGCAAATGTCCATGCTCGCCCGCATCCACGCGCTGGTCAAGAAAAATTCGCAGTTCATCATCTCGACGCATTCGCCCATTCTGATGGGCTATCCGGATGCTCTGGCTTATTATTTGACGCCGGACGGAATCGAGCACATCAATGTGGAAGAAACCGATCACTATATCATTATGAAGCAATTTCTGCATAATCGGGAACGCATGCTTAGAGAGCTTTTTGCCGACGAGGAATAACGAAAAAAGAACAGGCCCGGTTCGTTCCGGTACACTGTTCTTCGTTTTTTTGCGGGATGATCTGGTTCGAACCGTCGCTAAACGGAATCTTCATTCTTTTGTACGCTGAAGCGTTCCTCGCGGCGGTCAATTGGGCCCGGGCTTCCGGCAACCGGCGGATCGATCTGCACGGCCTGCTCGGTCGTACGCGTCTGGTGCAGGTCGGTAGCCCCGGCCGCATGAGTGCCCAGATCCTCCAGTTCGGCATTACCTGCATGATCATGCACTTGGCTCATTCGAATTCCCTCCTTATTGTGAACTACCTGTATTTTGCGGTTTGCGCTGACATTTCATACCTGAAAAGCGTCTGCTTTCCGGCCGGATACGAAAAAACCGGCGATACCCGTAGGCGATCGCCGGTTCCCGATGGTTAATGCACGAGAGCTTGCAGCAGACTTTGTCCCAATTCAACTTCTTTGTTAAACTCTTCTTGATATTCGTTGATGATATCCGTGCTGAAGCCTTTAGACTCCAACTCGCTTCTTACGCTATCGAGAATGGCGTTGAATTGAGCTGTTTTTTCGTTAAACGTGCTTTCTCCCTGCTGGTAAATACTTGCTCTTTCCTTGGAGTTTTTCGCCTGCTTGGCTTGAATGGCGATCCCCATCAATTCCTGCTTGCTTTCATTACGGAGATGGATGAGCTGCTGAGTCGCATTTTTCGTGATTTCCTTGTACTCTTTATCCTTCTCCTTATCGCCGTTACCTTTACCATTTCCATTGTCGTTGTCGTTGTCGTTACCATTACCGTTGCCATTGCCATTGCCGTTGCCGTTGCCGTTGCCGTTGCCGTTACCATTCCCGTTGCCATTACCATTGCCGTTGCCGTTTCCATTGCCGTTTTCCTTATCCTGCTTTTCCTTTTCTTGCTTCTCTTTCTCCTGTTTTTCCTTCTCTTGCTTTTCTTTTTCCTGCTTTTCTTTTTCCTGCTTTTCCTTCTCTAACCGCTCCTTCTCCTGCTTTTCTTTCTCTTGCTTCTCTTTCTCTAGCCGTTCCTTTTCCCGCTTCTCTCTCTCCTGCTTCTCTTTCTCCTGCTGTTCCTTTTCCTTATCGCTCTTTGACGGTTTTGGAGTGCTCCAGCCGAAATTCGTCTCGAACCATTTGTCCATATTAAACTTTTCTCCGAGGAGCACATTCAAGTTGATCACGGTAGGTCCGTTGAAGTTAACCAGCGGCGACTGGTTCTCAAATGTTAGCGATGCCGCTTCGGCTTTCGGCGCAGATAGTGCCGGCGTCGTCAAGGCTGCCGCGATCACGACTGCAAGAAACTTTGTCAAGGTGGCTTTCCTTTTTTTCATAGTTTTCTCTCCCTTAGTTTTATAAAGTTATGCAGAGCTCATTTTTTCTCCTGAAGAGACTCCTCGTAGCTTTTGCCCTTGCTCAAACCATATTTCGAAGCAATTGCAATCAGCTCGTCGTACTCCTCTTCCGAAAGCTTTTCCAAGATCATGACCTTGGCTTTCCTTTTATCCTCCAAGGAAACGCCTTTGTCGAACATACTCTGTAATTGTTTTAAATCATTTCCATCTAACTTTTTAAGCAGCACAGTTGTGATTTTGACTTGCTCGGCCAGCGAAATTTGATCCTGCACTTCCTTCGCTTTGCTTTCGGATATTTCAGCCTTGTAGCCTGTACTGCCCGACTTCGGGTCGGACGGCTTGCCGGTTGCCTGCGGGACCGTGGCCGGTGCCTGCGCTGGCGACTGAGCCTGCTCTGCTTTCCCCGACGGTGCCGGGGAATCGCCCGGCTTCGGGGCCTCCGCCGGCTTCTGCTGCGATACCGAAGGCTGCTCGGAGGCCGGAGCTTGGCGCGCCGCTTCGGTCCGCTTCTCCGGATCGTTCACCAGCCGGCTTTTTGCTGGCGCTTCTTCCGCCAGACTGGCAAGAGCCGCTGTCATCCGTTCCTGCACCGCATGAAGCGCCCAATATCCGCCGGCAAGCAGCAGCAATACAACCACTGTCCCGACTACTAAGGCCTTTTTCATTCTCGCCTTCATGGAACCTCCCCTCTTCGAAGCGCACTGTTCCGTCTGATTTTGCGGAACATCGCCAGGCATAGGATGAGAACCACCAAGCCAAGGAATCCGCCGATTGAATCCAATACAATATCCTGCATTGCGCTGGTACGCTCCACACTTCTCGCTTGATTCCATTCGTCCACCGAAGCTATGCCAATCACATAAACGATCGCAAGCAATAGCTTGAAGCCAAGCTTCCATCGGGCTTGAATCAACGCGAACCAAGCACAAACTGCCAGCATCGCATACATGAACAAATGCGCACCTTTACGAAACAAAAACTCGATAAATTCAAACGGCTGCTTCCTGGCTTCAATCGTAGAATGATGATAGTGAATGGTCATTTCAGGTACGACGTTAAGCATCCCCTCCTTCGTGAACCATTTATGTAAAATTGGATGTATACTCTGCTTATGGTAGGACTGGGAAGAGAAGTTAAAAATAAGCAGCGTCCACAGCAACACAGGAACAAGGATAAGGAGCTTAGTAATTGACCGGATGGGATTCACTCCTAGCCGTCAATACTGCCGGCCTGCCAACCGAATGGTAAACAAAGCCGTGTTCGTATATTTCCTGGAGCGAGAAGCAGTTGCGCCCGTCCACCAGGAACGGATATTTCAGCAGCCTGCGAACGGAAGCAAGATCCATGCCCGCAATCTCATCCCATTCGGTTAAAATCAGGCAGGCGTCGCAGTCCGTCACTGCCGCCTCAACGCTGTCAAAATAGGCCACCTCGGCAGGCAGCAGCGCCCGGGCGTTCGGAATGGCGATCGGATCGTACGCTTGTACGATAGCACCTTTTTTCACCAGCTCGTCGATAATAACAAGCGACGGAGCGCAGCGCATATCGTCCGTGTTCGGTTTAAAGGCAAGCCCAAGCACCGCAATCCGCCTTCCGGCATAGTCACCGAACAAATCCTGCAGCTTCTTCAGCATCACGTACGGCTGCGCCTCATTCGTTGAAATGACGGATTTCAGCAGCGTAAAATCATACCCGGCCTGATCGGCCATATGGGCAAGCGCAAACGTATCCTTCGGGAAGCAGGAGCCTCCGTAGCCGATACCGGCCTGCAAAAATTTCCCGCCGATCCGGCTGTCCATCCCCATGCCTTCCGACACTTGAGTCACGTCGGCCCCGACCCGCTCGCACAGATTGGCGATGGCGTTGATAAACGAAATTTTCGTGGCCAGAAAGGCGTTGGCCGCATATTTGATCATCTCCGCGCTTTGCAGGTCCGTAATGAAAATTTTCGTCTGCAGCGGTTCGTGCAGCTTCGCAATGACTTTGGCCGCCTTGTCGCTCGTCGCCCCGATCACCGCCCGCTCCATGTTCATGCAATCCGCAATCGCCGAACCTTCGCGCAGAAATTCGGGGTTGGACACGACGTCAAAATGAACACGTTCGTTGATTCGGTTGTTGGCGACGATCGTCCGCACCAGCTCTCCCGTACCGACCGGCACCGTACTTTTGTTGACGATAATTTTGTACGTGTTCAAATGCTTGCCGATTGTCTTGGCTACTTCCTTCACGTAGCGCATATCGGCTTCGCCGTTCTCCGCCATAGGCGTGCCAACCGCAATATAAATGATGTCGGAATCTTCAATGGCCTCGCCGACTTCGGAGGTGAAGAAGAGACGGTTTTCCGCCACGTTCTTCGCGACAAGCTCCTTTAAGCCCGGCTCGTAGATGGGAATCTCTCCGTTTTGCAGCATGGCGATTTTGTCCTTGTTCACATCGCAGCAGATGATGCGGTTGCCCATTTCGGCAAAGCACGTTCCCGACACCAGACCGACATATCCCGTACCAATCACTGTTATATTGTGCATAACTTATTTCGCCACCTTACTGTAAAATGAAGGCTCACTTTCGTACATCGTCCGGATATAGTTCATCACGTCATTGCGCAAATCGTCGCGCTGCAGCGCGAAGTCCAACGTCGCTTTGATAAAGCCGAATTTGTCCCCTACATCATGCCGGGCCCCTTGGAAATTGTAGGCGATGACCGGCTTTTTCTCGTTCAACCGCTTCAGCGCGTCCGTCAACTGGATTTCGCCGCCCGCACCGGCCGGGAGACTCTCCAAAATATCGAAAATGTCCGGCGTCAAAATGTACCGGCCCATGATGGCATAGTTGGATGGAGCCGCTTTTTTCGAAGGCTTCTCGACCAGTGTCTCCAAGAAGAACACCTCCGGCTCGATCGACGATCCCCGGGGAGCGATGATCCCGTATTTGGACACGTCCTCGTCGTTCACTTTTTGCACGCCGACGACCGAGGAGGAATACCGGGAATGCACGCGAATGAGCTGGCTCAGGCACGGCTCGCTCGATTGCACGATGTCGTCGCCGAGGAGAACGGCAAACGGCTCGTCGCCGACAAAGCTGCGCGCGCACCAGATCGCGTGACCGAGACCCTTCGGCTCTTTTTGTCGGATATAGTGGATATTCGCCATCTCGGAAATGGCTTGAATTTGCTCCAGCTCCTTGTTCTTGCCCTTCTTCGACAGCGTCTCCTCCAGCTCGAACGACTTGTCGAAGTGATCTTCGATGGCCCGCTTTCCGCGTCCGCTAATAATCAGAATATCTTCGATCCCGGAGGCAATCGCCTCTTCAATAATGTATTGAATCGTCGGCTTGTCCACAATCGGCAGCATTTCTTTCGGTTGGGCTTTGGTTGCAGGCAGGAAGCGCGTTCCCAGTCCTGCTGCCGGAATGATCGCTTTACGCAATTTCATGAGTCATACCTCCGCATACGAGTGTTTTGACGATCTCAATCACTTTCGCTTGCTCGGTTTCGGTCAGACTGGAGCCGGAAGGCAGGCAAATGCCCTGCCCGAACAGCTGGTCGGATACGCTGTGCCCCTCCTGATGCGGATAATAGGCGCAGCCTTGGAAGAGCGGTTGCAGATGCATTGGCTTCCACACCGGTCTGGACTCGATGTTCGCCTCCGCGAGCGCTTGGATGATGTCCCCCACCGTCGTTGTCGCAGCTTGCGGGTCGACGGTCAATGCCGTCAGCCAACGGGTCGCTTGGCCGAAGGACGCCTCCGGCATAAACTCGATGCCCTCCATAGAACCAAGCGCTTCGGCGTAGTTTGCAAAGATGGCGCGCCTCGCTTCGATTCGTTCGGGAAGCTGATGAAGCTGACCGATGCCGATGCCGGCGAGCACGTTGCTCATCCGGTAGTTGAACCCGACCTCGCTGTGCTCGTAATACGGTGCGGGGTCCCGGGCCTGAGTCGCCCAATATCTGGCCTTCTCCAAAGCTTCAAGGTCGTCCGACACCAGCATGCCTCCGCCGGAGGTGGTGATGATTTTGTTGCCGTTGAACGAGTAGACTCCGAACCTGCCCAGCGTTCCGCTGGCCCGCCCTTTGTACGTCGCGCCCAGCGATTCGGCGGCATCCTCGATGACGGGAACGCCGTATTGGTCGCATAAATCAAGCAGCGGGTCCATGTCTGCGCTTTGCCCGTACAGATTGACGACAACGACCGCTTTCGGAAGCTTCCCGGCACGCTTGGCTTCGGACAGCGCACGCTCCAGCGCTTGCGGAGACATATTCCAGCTCTCCGGCTCAGAGTCGATGAAGACCGGCTCCGCCCCTTGATACATCACCGGATTCACGCTGGCGACAAACGTTAAGCTTGAGCAGAACACCGTATCTCCGGCGCCAACTCCGAGCAAACGCAAAGCTAGGTGGATGGCCGCCGTACCGGAGCCGAGCGCCAAAGCTCCGTCGGCTCCGACATACCCGGCAATCTCCTTCTCAAAGACATCGACGTTGGGCCCTAAGGGCGCGATCCAGTTGGTGGCGAAAGCTTGCTGCACCCATTGCTGCTCTTCTTGCCCCATATGCGGGGGAGACAGGTAAATCCTTTGATTCAGCGACATTTCGCTACGCCCTCCTCTGTGCAAGCTGATCCGGCTGATCAGCGTATTTGATTGGTTTGGCGGGTACGCCTACGGCCGTGCATTGAGCCGGCATGTCGTGAACGGCAACCGCTCCCGCTCCGAGCGTGCTCCAGCCGCCTATCGTTAATCCTTCGATCACTTTCGCGCCAAGCCCGATATGCGTTCCGTCTCCTACCGTGACATCGCCCGCTAAGGCTGCGGAGGGAGAAATATGCACGAAGCTTCCGAGCCTGTTCTCGTGCTCGACGATGGCGCCGGTGTTGATGATGCATTGAGCGCCGATCCGGGCGCCATGATTGATGACGGCTCCCGGCATGACGACCGTACCGCCGCCGATCGTCACCTCGCTTCCGAGCGTCGCCCTCGGATGAATCAGCACCGCGTAGCGGGATTCGGGGTACCCGAGCCGCTCCATGACGGTATGGCGGGTGCGATTGTTGCCGATGGCGATGAACAGCCGGCAATCGTCTTCCCGCAGCAGCTCCGCCATGTCCGCCACCGGACCATGGAGGATGCCGTCCTGCCTAAAGCTGTGCGTATACTTGTCGTCGCCGATCCCGGCCAGTTCATATTCCCCCTGGGCCCGCATCACATCGAGGACGACCTTTCCATGACCGCCTCCGCCGATCAGGACGAGCTTCTTCATGCTAGAACCCCTCCACCTTCCGGTTGCCTGTAAATTTACTCGTCGTGACATGTCCCGCCTGCTGAACGCCGTCGGCGCGGAATACTTTTTTCACCGTCATCCATAGGATTTTCGCGTCCAGCATCAGCGACGGGTGGTCGGTGTACCAGACGTCCAGCGCGAATTTCTCCTCCCAGGAGATCGCGTTTCTTCCGTTCACCTGAGCCCAGCCGGTAATGCCCGGACGAACCCAATGCCGCTTCTGCTGCTCCTCCGTATACAACGGCAAATATTCCATCAGGAGCGGCCTCGGCCCGATCAGACTCATATCTCCACGCAGCACGTTGAACAGCTGAGGCAGCTCGTCCATGCTTGTTTTGCGCAGCAGCTTGCCGAAGGCGGTCAGCCGTTCGGCATCCGGCAGCAGCTCGCCCTTGCTATCCTTCCGGTCGTTCATCGTGCGGAACTTGTACACGTGAAACGGCTTGCCGCGAAGCCCGGGGCGCTGTTGTCGGAACAGCACCGGCGAGCCCAGATTCAGGCGGACCAGCAGCGCGACAAGGACGAGCAGCGGAGCGAACGCGATGACCGCCGTCAGAGCAGCGGTGAAATCGAGCACGCGCTTGATGCGCTGCACGGATTTTCGTTTCCGGGCCGTTTTCTTTTGCTCGATCTCCCTGTATATGCGGTGCAGCCTCCCAACGACCGCCTGCTCCGTATATTCGCGCTCGATCACGCTGCGCGCCTCGCTGCCGAATTGCTTCAGCAGCTCATCGCTTCCGAGCAGCTTGTGCAGAGCGTCGGCAAACGGCTCGGGCTGCTTATAAGGGACCAAAAATCCGGTCTCGCTATGCTTCACCAGCTCCCTTGTTCCGAGAACGTCGCTGGCTACCGCCGGCTTGGAGAAGGCCATCGCTTCCATCAGGAAACGGGGGATTCCTTCCTTCTCGGAAGAGAGGACGACGATATCCGCCAGCTTGATCCAAGGGTAAATATAGCTCTGATGCCCGATCAGCCTCACGTCCTCCTCAAGGCCCAGCTCCATGATCTTTCTCCGGATTTCCGCTTCGAGCGGACCTTTCCCGGCCAGGACGCAGCAGAAGTCATGCGCGTGCTTGTCTTTGAGCAGACGAAGCGATTCCAGCAGAAAGGCGTGATCTTTTACCGGCTCCAGCCGGGCCGCCATCAGGATGATTTTCTTTCCTTCGGGGATGAGCGCCTCCTGCCGCACCCGGTCCAGTTCGGCCTGATCGATGCGGTAGCGGAACTCGTCCAGCCGGTTCAAATCGACGCCGTTCCCCTCGTAGTAGACCGGCTTGCCCGGCGCCAGCTCCTGCAGCTTCTCCATATCCTCGCGGTTTTGCGAGGAAAGCGCGTCGCAGAACAGCGCGCCCAGCCTCTCCAGGCTGCGGTAGATGAAGCTTATCACCCATTTCTGTCCGTCGAAAAACGGCAGGCCGTGGCTCGTATGCAGGATCATCGGCGTCCGGGCCAGCCACCCGGCCACCCGGCCGATCAGTCCGGCCTTCGCCGTATGCGTATGGACGATATCGAACTGCTCGCGCCGAAGCAGCGAACGCATCTGAAGGATCGAACGCAGATCGTCCAAAACATGAATTTTCCGGTTCATCGGTACGAAATGGAGCTTCAGGCGGTATCGTTTCATGAATTCCTCGTCATAACCGTCGGGAGACGAAATCAGATGAACCTCATATTCCGCCTTCTGCAGCACCGCCATCTTGTCCGCCAAAATTTTATGGGAGATGGCGCTTGTGCAAATATGAGCGACCTTTTTCATACGGTTACCTCGTGATAATATTGGCAGTACCAATCGGTAAAGGCCTTAATTCCGGTCTCGATGCTGGTCTTGGGCGTGAAGCCGACCTCCTGCGCCAGCTCGTCGATATCGGCATACGTCGCCTGCACGTCGCCGGGCTGCATCGGCTTGAATTCGATCACCGCCTCTTTGCCGAGACACTCCTCAATCGTATGAATGAACTTCATCAAGGGAATAGGCCGGTTATTGCCGATATTATAAATTTTATAGGGCGCGTACGAGGAGGACGGGTCCGGCTCCATCCGGTTCCAGCTGTCGTTATGCGCCGGAGGACGGAAGAGCAGACGCACGATGCCTTGCACGATATCGTCGATGTAGGTGAAATCGCGCATCATCTGGCCTTCGTTAAACACTTGGATCGGCTTGCCCTCCATAATCGCCTTCGTGAACGAGAAATATGCCATGTCCGGTCTTCCCCAAGGCCCGTATACCGTGAAGAAGCGCAAGCCCGTCGTCGGCAATCCGTACAAATGGCTGTACGTATGGGCCATCAGCTCGTTCGCTTTTTTCGTGGCCGCATACAGACTGACGGGATGATTGACCGCATCGGTCGCGGAAAACGGCATTTTCACATTCGCCCCGTAGACCGAGCTGGAGGACGCATAGATAAGATGCGGAATGCGATGCTTGCGGGAGCTCTCCAGCATATGCAGGAAGCCGGTAATGTTGGAGTCGATGTACGCCCCCGGATTGACCATGGAATACCGCACGCCCGCTTGGGCCGCAAGATGAACGACCGCCGCAAAATCATGGGAAGCGAACAGCGCATCGAGCGACTTCTGATCGCGCAGGTCGAAGTTGTAATGAGCATAGGCATCATACTCCAGCAATCCATTTAACCGGTCTTCCTTCAGTCTGACGTCGTAATAGTCATTTAAGCAGTCTACTCCCACCACGGAGAAGCCTTCTTGAAGCAGCTTCGCCGATAGATGATACCCGATAAAGCCTGCGGAGCCGGTGACTAAAATTTTCATCGCTGCGCCTTCCCTTCCTTCACGAATTGAGAGAACTTCTCCCAAAATTCCTGCCGTTCCTGATCCAGCTGGTTTTTCGTATAGTTCCCTGCTTTCCGATAGTTGGCTTGCGCTTGTTCGGTCATCCAGCGTGTGTCAGAGATATATTGCTCGATCAGCCGGGCCAGCTGCTTGTCATTGCCGGGCTTATGCAGATACTGCGGATCGATAAGCTCCGGGATGCCCCCGGCGGTCGACCCGATGACCGGACATCCCCGGCTCATCGCCTCGACCGTCGCTCTCGGCAAGCCTTCCTGGAAGCTCGGCTGCAAGTAAAGATCCACTTGATCCAGCCACTCGAAGACGGCATCGCCGCTCTGCAGAACGCCGTCGAACCGGACGTGTTCCCGCAGGCCGAAGTTGGCCGCCAGCGCTTCCCACGGCTCCTTGTCGCCTCCGCCGAGCACCCGGAATTCGAACGCCGGCAGCTTCGGCTTCACTCGGGCCAACGCCGCCAGCGCCGTCGCAATGCCTTTCGTCTTGCCGTTCAGATTGCCAATCAGCCCCAGAATAACGGGCTTCGCCCCGGCCTCGATTTTACGGAGACGCCGTTCCATTACCTCAGGGCATAGATCCGGAATTTCCACGTCCGAGCAGCCTTCGGTATATCCGCTCGTATTCGGATAGCGGTGCTGCAAAAATTGCTTCGTCACGTAGATCGCAAACGGCGCTTCCTTCACCTGCGCTTTCGTCTTCAGCGTCGCAATGGGCGCGTACGCCTTCCCTTGCAGATTGCCGTAATTCCACAGCGCATCCCAAGCGCAGGCGACCATCTCCACGGCAAAAGGCTTCTTCAGCTTCTTGGCGATCGCCACCGCTTCCGAGCCAATTTCGCTTGGCAGCCGGGCGATTACCGCATCCGACTGCGCGATCGATTCGGTCAGCACACGCTCGATATAGCCTTTTTTCGTCAGCTTGTTCACCGGATTGCTGAGGGAAGGCAGCACGACAAATTCCACATTTTTGCCGCTTGATAAGCTTTTATTCGCAATTTCCGTGTCCGAAGATATTTTTTTCGCCCGGGACGCCACCGTAATTTCGTCAAATACGGTCAAATACCGTTCCCACACCGAGTAGGGCAGCTTTCCGCTGGAAAAAAATTTCCCGGAATCGTTAAAATAAAACGTATGGTCATGCGCCCATAATACCTTCATGGTCCTCGACCCTCTCAGATAGATTTAATAGGTTTTGCCGGGACGCCGCCGACAACGGTATGCGGGGGCACCGGCTTGGTTACGACCGCTCCGGCGGCCACCACCGCCCTGCTGCCGATGTCCACGCCTGCCAGAATGCGGCAGCCGCAGCCGATCCAGACGTCCGATTGAATCGTGATCGGCGCGTATTTGACCGGGTTGTCGCGAATCGGCAAGGCGGCGTCATCCCAAGCGTGCTCGAATGAAATCATCGAGGTCTGATGCGCGACCGATACGTCGTTATCGATCGCAATGCCGCCGCCCGCATCCAGATAACATTGTTTATGTATGCTTACATTGCTGCCGATGGAGAGCTTCTCCCAATGCTTAATCTCAACGGACCGGCCGACGAATACGTTATCGCCGCACTTCGGAATCAACCGTTTGAGAAGGCAGTAGCGCGTGGCGAGCCCCAGGGGCTCCGGCAGCAGGTCAGTCGCGTGCCACGAGCTCTTGAGCAGAGGCTTCGGAACGATCGAGAACAGCGCCGTTAGCAGGTTCAGAAATCCTTTGTAGCGATGAAATTTGTCCCTTCCTCGGATGGCAAGCCTCTCCTTTCTTGGAATGAACCGCTTTTGGCCTGAATAACCACGCGAGCGTATACGCGTTCATCATGTACAGAATGGGCACGATAGGTACTTTTTTCCGAACCATGTTATCCCCGATCGTCCCTACCCCGTACTCCAGGTTCCGCTCGGTCACGGTGACGAAGCCGACCATTACCAGCGTGCAGCCGAAGGTGAGCAGTAGAATAAGGCACATCGCAAAAAACGAACGCGTTTCCTTATGGCGCAAAAACACCGTCGCGGACAGCCCGAACGAAATCATCATATAGACCGCCTCCGCCGTACGCATCACAAACTCCATATCCCAATTGAACGCTTTGAACGGATTCGGAGAGATGAACAGAAAGACCGTGAGCATGAAGGAATTCAGAAGCCCGGTCGGCCCCACTTTCAAAAACACCACGCCCAGCGCACCCATGAGCATGCACAAGGAGATTTTGAAGCTTCGGCGGAACAGCAAGTAAAAGGATAAAATATAAACGATCGAATAATCTCGGAGCATGGTCGTGTAGAACAAGACGATGATGAACAAAAGGTATCTGCGGTTTAATAAAAGCTGGGTGCACAGCAATCCCAAGAAGGCGCACGTGATGTCCTTGCCGAACACGGAGGACATATACATCAGCGCCGGACTTGCGAGCAGCCCGATAATCAGCACCGCGTTATACGTTCGTTTGCCCGCCTCCGAAAGCTCGTACGTGAAAAACCTGTCGTTCAGCCGGTACGTCATATTGCAACACAGCACGAGCAAAAAGGAATTAAACGTAATAATGACCAGCGGATCGGCCAAATCCAGAAATTTATAAAACGGCATGTACATGAGCCCGAACACCGGATATGCCGAAGAATCCAGCCACTTGGTCGTAATGTGCTCCGTTGCATAACGGATAAAATCGTCCAGCTGCGAATAGAACGTCACCTGCCGGAAATAGCCTCTGGCGTCCGGACCGAATAAAGGGTCCGTCGTCAGGGCATAAATCCCTTTGCCGATCAGCATCACCATGAGCCCAATGTAGAGCACGGCCGGCTGGTGGGGCCATTTCAGCATGGCGAAAAAGGGAAGCAACAAAATAAAGAAAAAGACAAGCCCGACATCGAGGTCCCACTGGGTTACCCATTTGGTCGTCAACATCAACAGGATGGCGTACATCCACAACAGCATTGTTTGCGCCAAGGGGTTATCCCTTGCAAGCGGCAGCTCTACCTTCCGCTCAAGCATGATAAATGTTCTCCAGCCGCCGGATGCTTTCGCGGATATCGTAGCCGTGCTTTTTCAAGAAACGATGCCTCGTCGGCCAATCCGGCGCAGCCGAACGGCCCAGTATTCCCGTAATCTTATCGACCCATACCTCAGGCTGCAGCTTGAGATGCTCCACCATGCCGAAGCTCAGGTCGGCTTCCGCCGGCACATGCTCCGACACGAGGCTGGGCACGCCGCCGGCCTGCGCTTCGATGACGACAATGCCCAAGCCTTCGAATAACGACGGCAGCAGGAATACATCGAATGCGCCGATAATTTCCGGAATATCTCTGCGGGCGCCCAGGAAACGGACCTGTCGCCGAATGCCCATCGTTTCGGCAAGCCGCTCCATCTCCTCGCGCAATCTCCCGTCTCCGACAAGTACGAGCTGCGCCTCGGGGACGGCCTTAACCAGTAAGGAGAACGTCTCCAGCAGGAAACGGTGATTCTTCTCTTCGCTGAACCGGCCGATATGCCCCACCACCGGAATCGACGGGTCGGTCACGCCGATCCGCTGCCTGAGCCCGTTCCGATCCGTGGGCAGCTGCTCGTAGGGCAGCAGATTGATCGCATTCGGAAGCAGCTCCGTGCGGGTATCTCTCCAGCAGCGGGCCCCGAAGAGCGATTCGCATGCCGGCCTGGAACAGCCGATCAGATGCGTGCTGTGCTTTAAAATCAGCGATTTCATGTAATGGCGGTACAAGGTGCGAAACAGCGTCGTCCGCTGTTCGGCATTCACCGTATGACTGTGGCACACGCGAACCGGGACGCCGATCTCCTTGGCCAGCTTCAGGACATACCCGCTGAATTGGAAAATATGGCTGTGAATGGCGGCATAGGGACCATTTTCTCTCACGTTACGCAGGAATTGCTCCCGGAACGGGCCAAGCCCTTTCCGTGGATGCGGCTGCAGCAGTATTTTCCCGCCGAGCTCGCGAATCTCGCGGTCGTAGAACCCTTCGCCTTCCAGCTGGACCGCGAAATGAAACTCGAACCGCTCCCGGTCGATGTTCCTGTAAATATTCATCAGCAGTGTTTCGACACCGCCGGGGTCCATTTTTCCGACAACATGCAATATTTTAATCGCGCTCATCTTACCCTCCCGGATGACTGTATCCTTTGGCTATGATTTGCTTCCGATACGTCCCGGCATCCACACACCGGTCACGATCTGCATGGATCGCTTGACCTTGAACATCATGCTGAAATAACAGAACGCCGTCGACAGCAAGTTCGCCAAAGCCGCTCCGATCATGCCAAGGCTCGGAATCAGCAGCAGATTAAACGCCACATTCAGAACGGTAGAAATCATCAAGATGCGGCTGGATGCGCGCTGCTGCCCGGTCATCGTCATGACCGTTCCGGATTGCCCGCAATAGGAATGAACGAGATGGCTCAGCGACAACAGAATCAGCGCGGTTGTCCCCGCTTTGAACGCTTCTCCGAACAAGCCCAGAATCCACTCGCCCAGCAGCAGAATCGTCACGAATACCAGACCGGCAAAGGCGAACCCCGATCGGCCGGATAACGTGCATACCTTTTGCATTTGCTTCAAGTCGCCCTTGGCATACGACTCCGAAATCATCGGGGCCGCAATCATATTAATCGATGTGATCGCAAACGAAACCATCGTTGCGATCCGCACGGCCGCCGAGAAAATACCAGACTCGCTCGTGCTGTGCATCATGCCGATCATGACGACGCTAAGCTGTCCCAGAATCAGATACATGCCCGAATTCACCATCAAGGTCAACGATTCCGACAGCCAATGCTTCGTTTGAAACCGGTGCGGATAGTCTCGCGTATGCGGCGTCAGCTTCCGGTTAAGCACCCAGGCCCCGAACAAATACGACAGCAGCATCGACCCGACAAAGATGACCATCGCTTCGAATGCGCCAGCTTTGACGTGAAATACGACGGTGTAGGCGTACACAATGACGATGACGAATACAGGGCGCAGCACCTTCTCCGGCAGTTGGGCTACCAGCACTTCCTTGAGCGCCAGCAACGAGTTTTGCCTTAAAGTCGCCGTCGCCATCAAAGGAATGATCAGCAAGCCGGTCAAAAAGGTGTAATAGAACTCGCCTTCGCTGTTCCTGTACATCGCGTAAATGACGACTCCGCTAATTCCCATCAGCACGAGCGACACGAGCAAGGTCAGCTGGTTCGCCCGACGCAGCAAGCCTTTGACTTCGCCCCACAGCCGGTCCGCCTTGTAAGAGGACACGAACCGGACAATCGCCGTATCGAAGCCGAGGTTAGCTGGAAAAGCTATGAAGGTGATGACCGTCATCACAAAAGCATAATATCCGTAGCTGACGACCCCGAGCAGCCTGGCCAGCACGACCTGCATCAATACGGCAAGCCCGACGCCGGCCACGTTCATCATGAACGAGAGGGAGCCGCTTTTCGCGAGAATTCGGGAAACGTTCGTTTCCGTCCGATGTAACGTCGTCTGTTTCATAGTTACCTTCTTCTTCGTTAGTCTGAATCCCGGGAACGTCTCCGGTTGTTTCCGGACCGGTTAGGAAACGTTTCTGTACGTAGGCACCAGATGCTTGAGCACCTCGCGGATTTCCTGCTGCCCTTTGCCGAGCACCCGCTCCAGCTTGCGGATCTCGAATTCCAACTCCGTCCGGTTGATATTCATCGGCTTGCCGATGAATATCCGGTCGTGCATCGTCGAACTGATACCTTCTTCGTTCGTTAACAGCTCCTCGTATAACTTCTCGCCTTCCCGCATGCCCGTAAATTCGATGTTGATGTCGACATTCGGCTCGAAGCCGGACAAGCGGATCAAGTCGGCCGCCAGATCGTAAATCTTCACGGGCGCGCCCATATCGAGAATGAACACCTCGCCGCCCTTGGCAAAAGCGCCCGCCTGAATGACAAGCTGCACCGCCTCCGGAATCGTCATGAAGTAACGTACCATCTCCGGATGGGTTACCGTCACCGGGCCGCCCTGCCGAATCTGCTCCTTAAATCGGGGAATGACACTGCCCCGGGAGCCCAGCACGTTGCCGAAGCGGACGGCGACGAACTTCGTTTGGCTCTGCTTGTCCAGACTTTGAATGAACATTTCGGCGATCCGCTTCGTCGTCCCCATCACGCTCGTCGGATTGACCGCCTTGTCCGTAGAGATTAAGACGAACCGCTCCGCTTGGAACTGATCGGCGCACTCGGCGACATTTTTCGTGCCGAATACGTTATTTTTGACCGCCTCGGAAGGATTTCGCTCCATCAACGGCACGTGCTTATGGGCCGCTGCATGGAAAACAACCTGCGGGCGATGCTGGCTGAACATCTCCTCCAGCCTTGTCCGATCCTGCACATCGGCAATAACCGTCACCAATTCGAGCTCCGGCACAAGCCGACGCATTTCCATCTCAATCGTATAAATGCTGTTTTCGCCATGTCCCAGCAGCAGCAGCTTCCGGGGGCGGAAAGGGGCAATCTGCCGGCACAGCTCCGAACCGATCGAGCCGCCTGCGCCCGTAACGAGAACGATCTTATCCTCCACGTAATTGGCGATGCCGTCCAAATCCGTCTTGATCGGATCTCTCCCGAGCAAATCCTCCACCTGCACGTCCCGCACTTGGTTTAAAGTAGTTTTGCCTGCAATAATTTCCTGAAGATGAGGAATAATTTTCAAGCGGGCTTTCGATTGCTTGCAAATGTTAATAATGTCAGTGACTTGCGTCTTGGACACCGAAGGCATCGCAATAATCACCTCGTCGATGCCGTGTTTTTCGACAATCGCCGGAATCTGTTCCCGGCCGCCGAGCACAGGGAGACCGTACACCTGAAGCTTTTGCTTATATGGGTCGTCATCGACGAAAGCAAACGGCATCGTGTCGTAATGCTCATTGCTTCTCAGCTCCTTGGCAAACAGCATTCCGCAGCTTCCCGCTCCGACGATGAGCGCCTTCTTCGGCTCGTCGGCTCCTTGCCGCTTGCCGCCGAACTTGTCGCAGAACACTCTCCACACGAATCGGCTTCCGCCGAGCAGCAGCAGCATCGTTTCGGCGGTATGCAGAGCTATCGTTAACGATACCGGCTGGGTCGAGATCACATTCGTCGCCAAGTAAGATACCAGACTGCTGACCGCCACCGTTTTCGTCATCGAAATCAACTCGCCGACACTCGCATACTGCCAGATCCGGTTATACAGTTTGAACAGAAACATAAACGCCGTGCTGGCGATGGAAGAAATCGTCCCATACAGCAGCCACAGCTGCACCTGATCGGCCGGAATAGAGCTTTTATACGAGAAGTAAAAGGCAAAGTAGACGCTAAGCCATACCATACAGAGATCAATTCCGACCAAAATTCCCGTTCTTTTGGAATAATTCATCATTCTTCCTCCCACAGGTTTTATTCGTTGCCATAGTAATAATAGGCATTGCTGGATGGCCGGGCGATTCGGTTCAGTACGACGCCGAGAAGGTTGGCCTGCACTAACTCCAATGCGTTTTTCGCTTTCTGCGCCAAATCCCGTTTGATTTTCCCGGAATCGATCACGAGAATGACGCCGTCGCACTTGGCTGCAATAATTTGCGCGTCGGTTACCGCAAGCACCGGAGGCGTATCGAGCAGGACGATGTCATATTGCCGTCTTAGCTCATCCAGGAGCCCGGTCATTTTTTGCGAAGCGAGCATCTCCGACGGATTAGGCGGAATAGAGCCCGAGGTCATCACCTCCAGGTTCGGGATATCGGTTACCTTGACCGCCGCGTCCAGCGTGCATTGAGAGGTAAGTATATCCGTCAGTCCGTACCTGTTCGACAGATGGAACGTATGATGCGCCGTCGGCTTGCGCAGGTCGGCATCGATCAGCAGCACCTTCTTATTCGATTGGGCGTATACGACCGCTAGATTATTGATCGTCGTCGATTTCCCCTCCATCGGGCTGGAAGATGTCACCATCAACGTCCGGTACAGCCGGTCAACGGATGAGAATTGAATATTCGTGCGCAGCGTCCGGTAGGACTCGGAAATCGGCGATTTGGGATGGCTGTGCGCAACGACGGGACGCCGCTTAGCGGATCTGGACATTGGATAGTTCACCTACCTTTCGCTCGGAGGATAAGGACCCTTTGTTCGTTTCCAGATGCTGTTCGTCGATTTGAGTAATTAAAGCAAGCGTCGGCAAGCCCAGGTAGCGTTGGACGTCCGCTTCCGTTTTGACCGTATCGTCCATATATTCCAGCAAAAAGGCGAGCCCGACGGATAGCATAAGCGAAGCCAGAAAACCTAGCGCGATATTCAATAACGGGTCCGGCTTAACGGGCTGAGACTGCTTGGCCGGATCGGCTTGGTTCAACAAAATCACGTTATCGACCTTCATGATTTTCGGAATTTGGTTTTGAAACACCTGGAACACGGCATTGACTACATGGGCCGCCTTCTCGTAGGACGAATCCTGAATCGAGATAGTGAGTACCTGGGTCTCATTTACCGAGCTCAGCTTGATCTTGTTGATCAACTGCTCGGAGGTCATGCCGAACTCCGGATGCTCCTTCGCCACAATGTCCATAACGGCCGGAGTCTTAATAATTTCCTTGTAGGTCGTGACGAGCGAAATATTCGTATTTACGGAATTCAAGTCCAACTTCACCACACCGGCTTGATCCGGCGACGAGTTAATAATCAGTTTCGTCGAAGCTTCATACACGGGCTTCATGAAAAAATAACTTACGATACCGGCAGCCGCACAACTTATCGCGACGATGAGAACAATCAACCATAGACGTTTGCGCAATATGCTCATCACCGCTTTTAAATCGAAATCCATAGTCACGTTATAAATAGCCTCGCTTTCGTTTAATGACATTTTCCCGATTATTCTTTATAACGAACGATTCCTCCTAAAAAAACGCGGTAATTGGGTAAAGAAAAAGCTCTTGCGAACTTGCGGAACCGGCCTCCAAATCTCAAAGCTCCGGTCCTTGAGCAAGCATTCCGCATTATGCCGGTAATACTTCACATAATCACCTCCGAGCTTTTCAGTCACGATGTCGTAGGCCCGCCGCAAATGAAACGGGCGGCGAACGGCATCATGCGCATCTGACGCGATAAAATGCACCAGATTTCTTCGGCATAGCTCTAAAGCAACCGAACGGACCTGCGGTCCGAAATACCCTGTTATGGAATGGGAAGTCACTTGCGCGAGAGCCCCGTACTCTATCAGCTTCAGCAGCTTGTCCGGCTGCTCCGCAATTTCCTTATTGCGTTCCGGATGGGCGATGACCGCCGTCAGATGTCGAATCGACAGCTCGTGAAGAATCTCCTCGACCCGTTCGGGAAGCTTGGACGATGGAAATTCGATCAAGATGTAGGACGACCCGTTCAGAGTCAACAATTGATTGGCATAAAAATCGTCAAGCCACTGCGGGTGAGTATGAATCTCTTGACCGCTGCAAACCGTTAAAGGAATTTGATGCCGCAAAAGCTGTTCCTGAAAAAACGACACCGCCGTTTCGACAGTTTGCGCAGGATTGTAATAGCTGCCCTTTCGATGATGAGGTGTGGCGACGATCGTCGAAATTCCTTCCAGCACGGCCAAGCGGGCAAGCTCAAGCGACTGCTCCAAGCTGGCAGGGCCATCATCCAAACCATGAAGAACGTGACTATGTATGTCGATCAATGTCTGCTTCCTCCTGCTCTATCCAGGCTAATGTAAATTATGGCACACTTTCAAAGCGAACGATGAGGGAACAGAGTTGTGTATTTGATTAGTTAAAAATGATTATTTTTCAATCAGGGATACAGGATTTAACAGGCTTTTACTGTGATAAAATATACACTTTGAAAAAGGTTTTACCAATTAAATGTAACGTATTGCATAAACTTTATTTAAATTATATAAAAATTAACATTCATAGTTTTTTAAAGAATGAAAGCGTTTTAATGTTTCGTGAAAATGGAGAAGACTTCTTTCAACAAAAGGCCTCGCGAGTATTATTAACAAAATATGAATCCCCTTCCTTGGGTATATTTGGAATACAAAATTTGGTCGATTTTAGGACTTTGGGTTGAGTACAGGTAAAAACACCCAATGGCTTGGTTCAAATTGGAAAAATGCAAACCCGTGCGCTCCTCCCTGTAAAACGAACTATGTCTGGGTCATTGAACACATTTTTCATTGCCCCTGAGGCCTAAAAATAGGAAGGGCATCCAGCTAGTTCATGTCTGGATGCCCTTGATTTTCAGTTTAAAGCTTGTGCCGGACGAATAACCTGATCGCCAACCTCTGCCGGGATTTTCTGTTCTCGTAATGCCGAAACTTCATGGATATAGGCGTGAATTTGCTTATGCTCAAGCTTTATTACCAACGAATTGACTACACCATGGCTACCCGGTCCTATCACCAATGGCGCGTCACGTTCGCAAGGCTCCCCTAGGTCACTTGTACCGTATACGTTGCGGAGGCGACCGTCGTATGGCCCGCTTGATCCTGGGCCGTAGCCGTCACGGTGTCTGTTCCAAGCGGAAGCTTATATCCCGGCTGATCGACCAGCGGCCCGCCGCAAGAGCTGTACACGACACCAGATACCGTATCCGTGACCGTACAAACGACCATTACCCGTTGATCGACCAGCGGCCCGCCGCAAGAGCTGTACATGACACCAGATACCGTATCCGTGGCCGTACAAACGACCAATACACGTTGATCGACCAGCGGCCCGCCGCAAGAACTGTACATAACACCAGATATCGTATCCGTGGCCGTACAAACGACCAATACACGTTGATCGACCAGCGGCCCGCCGCAAGAGCTGTACACGACGTCGGATACCGTATCCGTGGCCGTACAAACGACCAATACCCACTGATCGACCAGCGGCCCGCCGCAAGAACTGTACATGACACCAGATACCGTATCCGTGCCCGTACAAACGACCAGTACCCTTTGATCGACCAGCGGCCCGCCGCAAGAGCTGTACACGACACCAGATACCGTATCCGTGGCCGTACAAACGACCAGTACCCTTTGATCGACCGTATAACTGCCAGTACCGATCCACTGTACAACTGGCGGCGTTTTGTTGATGGAGACGACAGGCGATCGCGGCGGCTCCGTATTGCCTGCTTTATCGTTGGAACGGAACGACACCGTTTGCGCTCCTTCCTTGTTTAGGAGCAGCGAGTCCCGGTAAAGCTGCCACTGGGCTCCGCCGTTCAGACTGTATTCCGTCCGTTCGATACCCGACTGTTCGTCTGCGGCCGTCAGCTTTAGCGTCACGTCGGATATAAATCAACCGCCCCGTCGCTCCCCCTCCAGCTTTGCCGTCGTGATAAGCGCTTCCCGGTCCGTCTAGTTGGTCACCGTTATTTTATTGCTCGCTGCGCTTTCGTTATGCAATCTGTCGCTGGTCGTGACCACGTAGGTGTACGTTTTACCGTCAGCCGCTATCGGGTCTACGAACTTCCGCGTCGCTGCATTTCCAACCTTGCGTACCGTTGCGACAATCGCCTCGGAATGCTCCAGTCCGAGGACTTCCTTCCCCTTGAATCGGTAAATCACATCATAGGCCTCATCCCGTGAACCGCTACCTTCCCAGGTCAGCTCCACTCCGCCCGCTTGACGCACGGCAGCTTGCAGAACCGGCGGCGAAGGCGCCCGCGCATCCAGCCAAGGCATAGCGGGTATGAGCGCTTGATGCGGGTACAAGTCTTGCTTCAGGCGATTTCTAAACCCGAGCGAATTGGCAAGCAAATCTTTAGCCGAGAAAAACATGCTGCCGCGAATCGTTTCAAAGTTGCGGTTAAAGACAAGCTGGTTGGGCAGTTCGTCCGGCTTCTGCCATGCCGGGTCCGCCGAACCGATCCGGTAAGGCGCTTGCCCGATGTACAAGTGAACGTTCTTCCCTTGCGTTTCCTTTGTCCACCAATCGATCAGCTTCTCATATGCGGCAGGCGAATAACCAAAGTTCCAGTAAATTTGCGGAACGATGTAGTCCAACCAGCCTTGCTGTATCCAAGTTCTCGTGTCCGCGTACAAATCGTCATAGTTCCGCAAACCGTTCGTGTCCGAGCCCGTAGGATCATCCACTTTATTTCTCCATATTCCGAATGGACTGATCCCGAATTTGACATGACTTTTTTCACGATGGATGGCCGAGCTTAATTGCTGAACAAGCCCATTGACATTGCTTCTCCGCCAATCGGCCTTATTGTCGAATCCTCCGGCGTATTGCCGATACGTGGCTTCATCGGGAAAATCGACGCCGGCTACCGGATATGGATAAAAATAGTCATCCATATGAACGCCGTCGATGTCGTAATTTTTCACCACCTCCAGCACGCTTCCGATGACAAAATCTTTCACCGCCGGAATCCCGGGATTGTACAGCAGCCTTCCTCCGTAGGGTACGACCCAATCCGGATGCTGCCGGGCCGGATGGTCCGCCACCAGCTTATCGATCCGGTCCTGCATGCTGACCCGGTAAGGATTGAACCACGCGTGAAACTCCAGGTTTCGCTTATGAGCTTCCTCGACCATAAAAGCCAAAGGATCGTACCCGGGATCTTTGCCTTGAACGCCGGTCAGCCACTCCGACCATGGCCCGTATTTCGACGGATAGAACGCATCGGCCGTCGGCTTCACCTGCACGATCACGGCGTTCATTCCGAGGGCTTGAAGCGCATCCAGCATCCGGATAAAATCGCGCTTCTGTTCCTCTGGTGTTACGACCCCTTTTTTCGGCCAGTCGATATTTTCAACCGAGGCAATCCAAGCCGCTCTTAACTCCCGTTTCGGCATAGCGGCCGGTTGGTTGACGACGAGCATTTTGTCGCTTGTTTTTCCCCCGTAGCTGGCCGTAATTCGCGTGGCTCCTACTTTCAATGCCGTTACCGTACCTTTCGAATCGACCCGCGCTATCTCGGGATTGCTGCTCGTATAGGCCGAGCTGCCTGTAACGTCGACCGGCTCATTCATTAAGGAATAGGTAGCGGATACTTTGGCTTGCTGCGTTTGTCCTACGTTCATCGCCTTGATTTCGGCAAGCTCAATTTTTTGCAGTATGGATACCGGCTTTTTCACCGTAAGGGTGTAGCTCGATCTCTGGCCGCCGAAGCTTGCCGTAATAACGGCTTTCCCGTCCTTCATCGCCTTGAGCTTCCCGGTCATGTCGATTGCTGCTACCTCAGGATTGCTGCTCTGATAGAAAACGCCGCTGACGATCTCTACAGGCTCGCTGTTGGAAGGGTACGCGGCAAATGCTTTAACCGTATCGCTGTCCCCCACCGTCAGCGTGCCGGATGCCGATAGCTCGATGCTCCGCGGCACTGGGGCCTCTGCCGTCACTGTCAAAGGGAATTGACCTTTCGGCGCGTTAGCCGCAGTAGCCGAGATCCTCGTCGTCCCGGGCTGCAGCGCCTTTACTATGCCGGACCCGTCTATCGTCGCTATGGTTGGATCGCTGCTCGCGTAGACGACCCCATCCGTAACTTCAACCGGCTCTGTACTCCCGCTATACGTTCCGAATACCTTAGCCTGCAAGGTATCTCCGCTTTTCATCGGCATCAACCCGCGAAAATCCAGTGTATACATACTTAAGTCCGCATAAAATGCATTCAACCGGTCAAAATACAAGGTGCCTCCGTTCTTATTATTGTCGTTCGTTTCGACGATATAGATTTGGGTTAGCTTCATAGGCAGCTGCATACCCGCAGGAACGGATGCCGTTACGTATTTCCAGCCGGTCCAGCTTAATCCGCCGCTCCCCGCAAAATCGGTTGTCGTCTTTTTACCGGAAGCATCTTGAAGCTGGGCACGCAGCCAGTGATTGTTTCCGTCCCCGTATACCCACATGCCGAGCTTTTGTGGGGAACCTTCCAGCATGCGCCCTGTTGAGCCATCGGCGTCCTTAAGATTAATATAGGCCGCAGAGGTGCCAATCGTCCCGGTAAAATCATAAGTAAGCGCCCCGGATCGGTAGCCGTTTCTCACGGGCCCCGGTCTCCCGGACATTGTCAAGGCAACCGCATTCGCCCTGACCGAGGAGGCATAAAGGTTTGCCCCGTTCTCGAAATCCTCAATCGATACGTTGGAACTGGTCGTCAGAGATGCAGCTTCGTTTTTCCCTTCTGCATAAGCAAAATTATTATCCCCACGTACCGCAGGAAACATCATAGTAACAATCAATGAAATCGAAATGAAAGCGATCCCAATCATACTTATAAAAAAGCGTATGCTTTTCATCGAATCCCCTCCGCAGCCTTGATAATAAACCGAACTTTCTGATCATCGCCTAATTTCATTCTCGATTTACTCACATCCCTCCCCTTCCCATGTTATTTAGCCGTCATGTTTTGGAAAACAAATAACTTCCACATAATTACAAACGACCAATCACAGCTCATTATAGACGCTCAGAAATATAATTTTCAATAAAATTATTTATTGCAAAATTATATTTCATCATGATGAAGCGTGTTACCGAATATCTTCTGCTATGGCTAAAAGAAAACACAAAAAAAGAACCTCCTGTTGAGGTTCATCTTCTGTGCTTGGCGACGTCCTACTCTCCCGGGACCCTGCGGTCCAAGTACCATCGGCGCTGGAAGGCTTAACGGTCGTGTTCG
>NZ_JANAVJ010000022.1 GCF_024213375.1 Paenibacillus sp. MZ04-78.2
ATAAGAACCGTCCAGCCCCGTCCCACTCAAACCGGGGCTATTTGACGTTCCTTCATTGATCCATACCTTTTCGCGTGTGCGTCGTAATCAGTTACGTATATGATCTCATGAATCCCGTCGTTTTTCTAGGTGTGGAGGATTTGACGCTTACTTACATTCCGGGCACATGCCTTGCTGGTCGTTGAAGGAAAAGGCATTGGCTTTACCTGCGTAAGGCTGACCTACACGTGAGTACAACAGCCGCAGTATAGGCGCAATATCGGTAATCGTGCCTACGGTCGAATGAGCGCCGCCACCCAAGCGTTTCTGGTCGACGATCACCGCCATGCTAAGATTTTCAATCGCGTCGGCATCCGGCTGCGGAAGACGCGGCAGAAAGTTGCGGACGAACGTACTGAAGTTTTCGTTCAGCAGACGTTGGGATTCGGCGGCGATGGTGTCAAAAACGATCGACGATTTGCCGGAACCGGATACACCGGTAAAAATGGTGATTTTGCGCTTGGGAATGCGCAAAGCTACATCTTTCAGGTTATTTTCCCTAGCGCCGCGGATTTCTATATATTCTTGGGTCATAGTACCTTCCTTTACAAGTATTTTTGATCTGCTATTTTTGGTTACTCCATTGTTCTCGCTTACAACATCCTCTCTTAAATAGTATTACCATGGCACAGCCGTTAAACAAAGAGAAAAAAGTTAACTTTTTTGTAATATATTAACTATTTAGATATCAAAAAATATGCTAATATGTTAAATATACTCAAATATAATATTTACAAGAAAAAAGGAGGTCATTATGAAAAAATCGATTCCTTTACTTTCTTCTTTGGCTGCTATGCTGCTGCTGATGTACGGGCTGATGGTAAAAGTATCCGGCTCCGGAGGGACGGAATTCGATTCTACTCTGGACAGATATGCCACGCTGCAAGGTGTTGCCGCAACGAGCAGCGGCTATGTGGCCGCAGGGGCCATCAACAACTTCGATCAACCGAACAGTTCTCAGGGGTATAACATCTTTGTAACCAAGGTCAGCACTTCGGGGGCCAAGCTGTGGACGAACCAGTTTCATTCAACGAATGGCGATTTTGCCAATGATGTCAAAGCGGCCAAGGACGGCAATTATATCGTGACCGGGCTGACGAGTCCGCAAGTGGGTAAAGAAGATTTGGTGCTGATGAAAATTAACAACGCGGGAAATGCAATGTGGTCGAATATGTATGATTTTGGCAACACAGGCGAAATAGGCAAGCGTGTGGCAACGACCAATGATGGCGGATATATCGTTACGGGTTCGTTCCAAAAGGACAGCGCTAACGGCAATTATGACGTTCTGTTGGCGAAATTTACGAGTGATTAAGCATCCGCGGGGGTGCAATGGAATATAGGCACAGAGAGCAATGGAACAAATCGGGGAGGCCTATGCACAAGCGTGCAGGCCTCCCGCTATATTTTTTTTGCATAGTTTCTATGCACAATATATATTTCACGATGGGAGGGATGGGATGTAAAATTAAGGAAACCGCAGTGTGAAGCGGCACAATTGTCGGAGGGATACGATTATGAATAAAACCGGAAATGGTCAAGTCAAGGACCGGCACCAGGCACTAGGTTTGTCGGATCAACAGGTTCTTGAAATGTATCAGAATATGGTTTTGGCGCGAAAAGTAGATGAACGGATGTGGCTTCTAAATCGTGCGGGAAAGATCCCTTTTCTCGTTTCTTGCCAAGGTCATGAAGCAGCACAGGTAGGAGCGGCTTATGCGTTGGAACCGACGAAAGATTTTCTTTGTCCGTATTATCGGGACATGGGAATGGTCATTGTTTTCGGAATGACGGCAAAGGAATTGATGCTTTCCGCTTTTGCCAAGGCGGGAGATCCGAACAGCGGCGGACGCCAAATGCCGGGGCATTTCGGGAGTAAAAGACTGAACATTCTTTCGGGGTCCAGTGTCGTAACGAGTCAAGTGCCGCATGCTGTTGGAATCGCTTTATCTGGTAAAATTGAGAGGAAAAACCTTGTCGTATTAACAGCCTTTGGGGAAGGGTCCAGCAATCAAGGGGAGTTTCACGAAGCGGCGAACTTTGCGGGAGTGCACAAGCTTCCCGTCATTTTCTTCTGCGAGAATAACAAGTATGCCATCTCTGTCCCTCTTTCCAAGCAGGTGGCTTGTGAAAGTATCGCGGATCGGGCAATCGGTTACGGGTTTTCCGGCGTCAGTGTGGATGGCAATGATCCCTTGGAAGTGTATAAGGTCACGAAAGAGGCGGTCGATCGGGCCGAAAGAGGGGAAGGGCCGACGCTTATCGAGGCGGTCGTCTATCGTTTAGTTCCTCATTCAAGCGACGACGATGATCGCACCTACCGTTCCCGCGAAGAAGTGGAAGAAGCCCGGAAGAAGGACCCACTCTTATCCTTCAGCCATTATCTCAAAGATTTGGGGATATTGGATGAAGCCAAAGAGAAGGAAATTCATGACCGGATGCTTATGGAAGTCGATGAGGCCACGGAATATGCGGAGAATGCCCCGGATTCGGCTCCGGAAGATGCCCTTAAGCACGTTTATGCAGAATAGGGGGAATGAGAAATGGCCGTGATTTCGTATCTCGATGCCGTGTCCCAAGCGCTTCGAGAGGAAATGCAGCGAGATGAAAGGGTATTTGTATTAGGAGAAGACGTTGGGGTACGCGGGGGTGTGTTTCGGGTTACACAGGGATTCCACGAGGAATTTGGCGAACAGCGGGTTATCGATACGCCGCTATCGGAAGCGGCCATCGCAGGTGTATCGGTTGGAGCAGCCGCTTATGGTCTACGGCCTGTAGCCGAAATTCAGTTTGCCGAGTACATCATGCCTGCCGTCAACCAAATTGTGAATGAAGCCGCCAAAATGAGATACCGCTCGAACGGAGATTGGACCTGTCCCGTGGTCATTCGTGCTCCTTATGGAGGAGGCGTTCACGGCGCTCTCTATCATTCGCAAAGCGTCGAAGCCATGTTCTGCAACATTCCCGGTTTAAAAGTGGTCACGCCTTCCACGCCTTATGATGCCAAAGGACTGCTCATAGCGGCCATCCGCGATGAAGATCCCGTGCTTTTCTTTGAACATAAGCGATGTTACCGCTCGATCAAAGGAGAAGTGCCGGACTCGGAGTACATCGTTCCCATCGGGAAGGCGGATATGAAGCGGCAAGGCGAAGACTTCACGGTTATTTCTTACGGACTTACCTTGCATTTTGCGTTGGACGCGGCAGAAAGGCTTGCCCGAGAAGGATACAGCGCTCACATTCTCGATTTGCGTACCCTCTATCCTCTGGATAAGGAATCGATTGTGGAGGCTGCCCGTAAAACCGGTAAAGTGTTAATTATTCATGAAGACAACAAAGAGGGAGGCGTGGGGGCGGAAGTCGCAGCGGTGCTCGCAGAGGAATGCCTTTTTGAATTGGATGCCCCGATTCAGCGCCTTTGCGGTCCGGACGTTCCCGCTATGCCGTATAGTTCAGCAATGGAGAAATTTTTCATGCTCAATCCGGATAAAGTATACCAGGCTATGAAAGAATTGGCCCAATTTTGATCCGACCGGGAGGAGAGTATGGCTGAGAACATCGTTATGCCCCAGTTAGGGGAAAGTGTAACAGAAGGAACGATTTCCAAGTGGCTCGTCAACATCGGAGATCAAATTAAAAAATACGACCCCGTATGCGAAGTGATTACAGATAAAGTGAATGCGGAGGTTCCTTCTACGTTTAGCGGTACGGTATCCGAAATTATCGTTCAAGAAGGCGAAACGGTAGCGGTAGGAACTTTGATTTGCCGTATTGCGGTGGAAGATCAAGCGATCGCGCCGGTTGAAGCCAAGACGTCGGCCGCCGCTCAAGCCCAGCAAGCCGACGATGTGACAACGCAAGCAGCCATGAACCCACGCTATTCGCCGGCCGTGCTTAAACTGGCGCAAGAAAACAATTTGGATCTTTCCCGTATGGAAGGATCGGGCGTTGCCGGACGCATCACCAGAAAAGACATTTTGGAGATTTTGCAAGGAAAGAGGCAGGCCGCAGCCGCCTTCGCTTCAATAGCAGAACCTCCGTCGAAGCCGTCCCAACCGGTAGCAGAACCGGCCCGCGACATTCCGAAGCCGTCCGTTCCGGTCGATGACCTGCCTGCCGTCCATTCTCCGTTAACCCAAGCCGACGAGACGATCCCGGTTACCGCCATCCGCAGAACGATAGCCGCACGAATGGTAAAAAGCAAGCAGGAGATTCCCCACGCCTGGCTTACGATTGAATGCGATGTCACCAATCTGGTACGTCATCGAAACCAGATCAAAGAGGAGTTTAAGAAAAAAGAAGGCATCCAATTAACGTATTTGCCATTCTTTATCAAGTCGGTTGTAGAAGCCTTGAAGGAATTCCCCATCTTAAATTCGCAGTGGGCAGACGATCACATGATCGTTAAAAAAGCGATTCATCTCTCGATTGCCGTAGCCACCGATCAATCGTTATTCGTTCCCGTCATTAAGGACGCGGACCAAAAAAGCATTTACGGTCTTGCCAAAGCCATAGATGAATTGGTCAAGAAGACAAGGGAGGGCAGGTTAGGGTTAGAGGATATCACCGGTGGAACGTTTACCGTGAATAATACGGGCTCTTTCGGTTCCGTTCTTTCAGCCCCAATCGTCACTCCTCCGCAAGTGGCCATTTTAAGTGTTGAGGCCATCGTAAAACGTCCGGTCGTCATCGATCACATGATTGCCGTCCGCGATATGATGAACATTTGTCTTTCCTTGGATCACCGGGTTTTGGACGGTCTTGTGTGCGGCCGCTTCTTGCAGAGCGTCAAGCAAAAGATTGAAGGCTACGGTACGGACACCAGACTCTATTAACGATTCAGAATGTTGAAGTTAGGGGCGATGACATCATGCATTTTGATTTAACCGAAGAACAAGCGCTGATCAAGAAGATGATGCGTGATTTTGCGGAAGGCGAGGTGGCTCCGGGCGCGGATGAACGGGATCGCACCAAGCAATTTCCGGAGGATGTGTTCGATAAATTATCGAAGCTGGGCGTCATGGGTTTGCCTTTTCCCGAGCAATATGGCGGCGGGGGAGCCGATACGATAAGCTTTGCGATTGCTGTAGAAGAATTAAGCCGGGTATGCGCATCCACAGGGATTACCTATTCTGCCCATGTTTCGTTGGGCGGGGCGCCGATCCATTTATTCGGAACGCACGAGCAAAAGGAAAAATATTTAACCCCACTTTGTCAAGGAGAATATTTGGGCGCGTTTGGGCTGACAGAACCGAATGCTGGTTCCGACGCAGGCGGAACCCAAACGACAGCGCAGCGGCATGACGATCAGTGGATCATTTCCGGTTCCAAATGCTTTATTACCAACGCAAGCTATGCCAAAAATCTGGCGCTCACGGCCGTAACGGATCGCTCCAAAGGGACGGACGGCATCAGTGCGTTTATCGTACCTACTGATGCGCCGGGATTTACGGTCATGAGCAATTATGAAAAGATGGGTCTTCACGCTTCGAATACAACGGAGCTGGTTTTGGAAAATGTAACCGTTCCCAAAGAGAATCTTCTGGGGAAAGAAGGAAACGGGTACAAGCAATTTTTAGCTACGCTTGACGGAGGAAGAATCGGGATCGGGGCCATGGCGGTCGGGATTGCCCAAGGGGCTTACGACAAATCGCTCCAATACGCCAAAGAAAGAAAACAATTTGGCCGCAGCTTATCTGCCTTTCAAGCCATCCAATTCAAACTGGCCGACATGGCCATGAATATTGAAGTCGCGCGCAACATGGTTTATAAAGCGGCCTGGCTGAAGGATCAAGGAAAAGGCTTTAAGAAGGAAGCGGCGATGGCCAAATTATTTGCTTCGGAAATGGGGATGAAGGTTTGCGATCAAGCCGTTCAGATCCATGGCGGGTATGGTTATATGAAGGAATATCAGGTGGAGCGGTTTTTCCGGGACGTCAAGCTTCTGGAGATCGGGGAAGGTACTTCGGAAATCCAACGAATGGTCATTGCACGCCAGATCGGCTGTTAAAGGGGATTGATTCTATGTTCAAGAAGATTCTAGTCGCTAACCGGGGAGAAATTGCTGCCCGCGTGATCCGTACTTGCCAATCGCTGGGCATTGCCACCGTCTGTATTTACTCGGAAGCGGATAAGAATGCCCCTCATGTCGCGATGGCGGATGAGGCCTACGGGGTGGGAGGTCCCAAAGTAGCGGAGAGCTACTTGAATATTGACAAAATATTGGAAATCGCCCGTCTTTCCAAAGCGGATGCGATTCACCCCGGATATGGCCTTCTCTCGGAAAATGCCGAATTTGCCCGCCGCTGCGAGGAAGCCGGTATCGTCTTCATCGGTCCGTCGGCGGATGTCATCTCCCGCATGGGCAGTAAAATTGAAGCCCGGAATAGGATGGAAAAGGCAGGTGTGCCTGTCGTCCCCGGCATTTCCTATCCGTTAGCGGATGCGGAAGAAGCGGCGCAGGCAGCCAGCCGTATCGGCTATCCGGTCATGCTCAAGGCTTCGGCCGGCGGTGGCGGGATCGGCATGCAGATCGTTCACAGCGAAGCGGAGCTTCACAAAGCATTTGAAGGGAACCGGAAACGCGCCTCCGATTTCTTCGGAGATGGGGCCATGTATGTCGAGAAGGTTGTGGAAAATCCCCGGCACATCGAAATTCAGATTTTGGCCGATGCCTATGGGCATACCGTTTACTTAGGGGAACGGGAATGCTCCATTCAACGCCGCCATCAAAAAGTCGTGGAGGAAGCCCCGTCCACCTATTTGGATGAACTTACGCGCGGCAAAATGGGAGAAGCGGCAGTAAAGGCGGCTACATCCATCGGCTACCGGAATGCGGGAACCATCGAGTTTTTAGTTGACGAGCACAAAAATTTCTATTTTCTTGAAATGAATACTCGTCTACAGGTGGAGCATACGATTACAGAAGAGATTACCGGCTTGGACTTGGTTGCAGAGCAGTTGCGAATTGCAGCCGGACATTCCTTGAATTTCGGTCAATCCGATGTGAAACGCAACGGTCATGCGATCGAAGTGCGGATTTATGCGGAAGATCCGAAGACGTTCTTCCCGTCTCCGGGAACGATTACGACGTTTGCCGTACCCGAAGGACCGGGAATCCGCCATGAGCTCGCTGTGCGGGAGGGCTCTGTGGTCACTCCTTACTATGATCCGATGATTGCCAAGCTCGTGGTCCGAGGGAAGGATCGCGACGAGGCGATTGACCGGCTTCAAGAGGCGTTAGCCCATTATCACGTTCAGGGAATCAAAACAAACATCCCGATGCTGCAAGAAGTCATCGCGCATCCCGCGTTCCGTTCAGGCGATACGACAACAGGCTTCGTTGCCAAGCATTTACGATCGTAAAACAGGAGGTGATTCAGATGAGCAAAATCGTGGCGTTTATGGCGGGGAATGTGTATAAAATTCTTGTCAAGCCTGGGGATCATGTCGAAGCGGGACAAGATGTAGCCATTTTGGAATCGATGAAAATGGAAATCCCGGTTACGGTTGGTTCCGGCGGGACGGTAAAAGAAGTAAAGGTGAACGAAGGCGACTTTGTGGATGAAGGAGATTTATTGATCGAGCTGGATTAATACGTATGCTGGGGGTCGGGGAGATGAACTGGCCGGCGAGTGTGACGCTCAAAGAGGTTGGTCCGAGGGATGGACTACAGAATGAGAAGGTCTTTGTTTCGACAGAGGATAAAATAGCTTGGATCAACCAATTGTCCGGCACCGGAATGAAGTCTATTGAAATCACTTCGTTTGTGAATCCAAAGTGGATTCCGGCGCTGGCCGATGCCGCTGAGGTTGCGAAAGGAATTGAACGGATGCCCGGCGTCCTTTATTCGGCTCTCGTTCCGAATCGTCAAGGTCTGGAACGAGCGTTGGAAGTTGATGTGGATGAAGCAGCCGTCTTTATGTCTGCCAGCGAAACCCATAATCAAAGGAACATCAACAAGTCGATTAGCGCTACTTTTCCTATTTTAAGAGAAGTGGCGGAAGAAGCTCTTTCCGCAGGAAAGTCCGTGCGCGGTTATGTGTCCACCGTCTTCGGTTGTCCCTATGAAGGTCCGGTTTCCATCGACGAGGTAATCCGGGTATCGGAAGCGTTGTTCGAGATGGGGATTGGCGAGTTATCGCTCGGGGATACGATTGGCATTGCCAATCCGAAGCAGGTGCAAGACGTATTGGATATTTTGTTAAAGCGTTTTGATGCCGGGAAACTGGCTCTGCACTTTCACGATACGCGCGGCACGGCTCTGGCTAATATTTTGGTGTCGATGGATATGGGGATCACGACGTTTGATGCCTCCGTCGGCGGTTTAGGCGGATGCCCGTACGCGCCTGGGGCTGCGGGCAATGTGGCTTCGGACGATCTGCTTTACATGCTGGATGCGATGGGGATTCAAACGGGGGTCCATCCGGAAAAGCTGCTCTCCGCGGCCCGTTTTATTCAGGACAAGATCGGAAGAGCTTTGCCAAGCCGTCATCTTCAGGTCGGCAGCTCGAACGAAAACGGATAAGCGGGCGCAGGGTTCGGTTCAGGAAAGGAGGGGGATTGTGGAAAAAACTGTATTGTCCGCCAACATCGGAAATGGCATCGTGCTCCTAACGTTAAACCGGCCGGAAGCCGCGAATGCGCTATCGATCAAGATGCTGGAACAATTGCGGGCAGCGGCAGCGGCCTGTAAATTTGACCTTTCCGTTCGCTGTATCGTGGTCACCGGGGCGGGAGAGAAAGCCTTTTGCGCAGGCGCCGATTTAAAAGAGCGCGCAGGCATGGACATGAGCCAGGTGCGCAGGACGGTTTCATTGATTCGCGAGTGCATCCATGAGTTGGAAGCCTTGCCCCAGCCGGTCATTGCCGCCGTGAACGGAGCCGCTTTTGGCGGGGGAACGGAATTGGCGTTGGCCTGCGACATTCGGATCGCCTCCGAAACGGCAGCATTCGCCCTTACGGAAACTTCGCTTGGGATTATTCCCGGCGCAGGCGGAACGCAAAGGCTGCCGAGGCTGATCGGGAAGGGGCGCGCCAAGGAGCTTATTTTTACCGCAAGAAAAATCGATGCCCAAGAGGCAAGGGATATCGGGCTGGTAGAGTATGTGACGCCGCCTGAGTCCCTTCTCGATAAAGCGCTGGAAATCGCGGGCCATATTGTTCGAAATGCTCCTGTCGCCGTGGCGCAGGCCAAGTTCGCCATCGATAAGGGATTAGATGTAGACCTGAGCACCGGGCTTGCGATTGAGCAAAATGCCTATGAAGTCACGATTCCGACAAAGGATCGCTTGGAAGGACTGCAAGCGTTCAAAGAGAAGCGTCCCCCTATATTTAAGGGCGAATAACTAGCATTTTGGAAAGAAGGAGGAATAGGGGATGACTATAGGAATGAATCCGGAAGAGCTGCAGGAGCGTATTTCACGGGTCCTCAAAGGGGGGGCGCAAAATTATCATCAAAAGAATACGGAGCAAGGAAAACGATTTGTCCGCGACCGTTTGAAGCTATTGTTTGATCCGGGCTTCGAGCTGGAGGATGCGTTATTTGCCAACTGCGCGGCCGAAGACCTTCCGGCGGATGGCGTAGTTACGGCGATCGGAAAGATTAACGGGAGAACCGTTTGTGTGATGGCCAACGATTCCACCGTAAAAGCCGGTTCTTGGGGATCGCGTACGGTAGAGAAGATCATTCGAATCCAAGAGACGGCCGAAAAAATGAGAGTGCCGTTGATTTACCTCGTCGATTCAGCAGGCGCCCGCATTACGGACCAGGTCGAGATGTTCCCCGGACGGCGCGGGGCCGGCCGTATTTTTTACAATCAGGTCAAATTGTCGGGTAAAATTCCTCAAATCTGCTTGCTCTTCGGTCCTTCGGCTGCGGGCGGGGCCTACATACCGGCATTTTGCGATATCGTGATTATGGTGGATGGAAATGCATCCATGTATCTCGGTTCCCCGCGGATGGCGGAGATGGTTATCGGAGAAAAGGTTACGCTCGAAGAAATGGGTGGCGCGCGCATGCATTGCTCGGTATCCGGCTGCGGCGATGTGCTGGCCCAAAATGAGGAAGAAGCCATCTCGATGGCACGACGCTATCTCGCTTATTTTCCCGCCAATTATGCCGAAAAACCGCCGGTTATAGAAGCAGCGGCGCCGCAATCCTTTGAGAAATCGTTAGAAGAGATCATCCCGTCCAATCAGAATGCCCCGTTCAATATGTATGACCTGATTGACCGGATTATTGACGAGGGGTCATTCTTTGAGATCAAGAAGCTGTTTGCCGGCGAACTGATTACGGGATTGGCCCGAATGAACGGAAAACCGCTTGGGATCGTTGCCAATCAGCCGCGGGTGAAGGGAGGCGTGCTGTTTCACGATTCGGCGGATAAGGCCGCCAGATTTATTACCCTTTGCGACGCGTTTCATATCCCGCTTCTGTTTCTCGCCGACGTCCCCGGCTTTATGATCGGCACGAAGGTGGAGCGGGCAGGCATTATCCGCCATGGCGCGAAAATGATTTCGGCCATGTCCGAAGCAAGCGTACCTAAAATCTCGGTAATCGTCCGCAAAGCCTACGGAGCAGGCCTCTATGCGATGGCCGGTCCTGCGTTTGAACCGGATTGCTGTCTCGCCTTGCCAACGGCTCAAATTGCGGTGATGGGACCGGAAGCGGCGGTCAACGCCGTCTATGCCAATAAAATTGCTCAGCTGCCCGAAAACGAGCGAGCGTCTTTTATCGAACAAAAGCGGGAGGAATATAAGCAGGATATCGATATTTACCGGCTGGCGTCCGAAATGATTATCGACGGGATTATTCCGGCCGATTCGTTACGTGACGAGCTAGTGAATCGATTCGAGGCTTATTCGTCCAAGGTGGTCGTCTTCTCTGAGCGGAAGCACCCGGTATACCCGGTTTAATTCGCTCGCATTCCCGAACAGCACCAGGCGTTTAGCGGCGCGTCGGTGCTGTTTTTTTGCGCGAAAGGCATATAATGGTATAATCTTAAGATAAAGGAATTGGTTTGGATACCGCTTTGCCTATAGGGGAAGAAGGAGGCAGATCCGGATCAGATGGATATTAGACAGCTTCAATATTTTGCAGAAGTCGCCAAGCATAAAAATTTTACAAAAGCTTCGCAGGTGCTGTTTGTTTCTCAGCCATCGATCAGCAAGATGATCAAGACCCTCGAAGACGAATTGGGTGTTACGCTGCTTGACCGTTCAGAGAGGGAGGTTGTGCTCACGGATGCGGGTAAGCTGGTTAACGAGAAGGCATTGCAAGTTTTGCAACTGCTGGAGGAGTTATCGTCTTCTGTTAATGAGCTGGTTCAAGTACAAAGAGGAACCGTAAAAATGGGAATTATGCCTAGCATCAGCGCATTGCTTTTCCCGAAAATCATTGCCGGATTCAAGGAGGGATATCCCGGGATTGAGATTCAAATGGTAGAATACAGCGCGAAACAGGTAGAGACGCAGATGGAGCAAGGAAATATTGATTTTGGAGTCACGGTGCTGCCGGTGAACACGCGGCGGTATGAAACCGTTTCCTTGTTAGCTGAAGAGCTGGTCATCATTGTAAGCCGTCAGCACTGGCTGGCCGGAAGAACGTCCGTCAATTTAGCCGAATTAAAGCATGAACCGTTTATTCTGTTCACCGAGGAATTCGCCCTTCATGACGTCGTTCGGCAAGCATGCCTGCAAGCCGGGTTCAAGCCTGAGGTGGCTCATATGACCTCCCTGTGGGATTTCTGCTGCGAGATGGTGGCGTCTCAACTAGGAATTTCATTGATCCCCCGATCGATGGCGAGCCGTTTGCATCATCTTGCCGTTCATCCCGTTTCGATTTCCCACCCGCAGATGGCTTGGGAGCTGGCGCTTATTTATCCCCGGGATAAATACCTTTCTTATGCCGCCCGGGAGTTTATTACCTATATTCAGGCCAATCCGCCGAATCAACCGGGATGATGAACAGCGGCTGCCCGCAGGCCGTTGTGCCGGACTATTGGAGTCCAGACGTTACGGTCAGTGGACCTATTATCGAAGAAATGAACAACTGCTGTGGGAATTTACGGAATATATGCGGGATGAATTGTAGGCACGCCTGTTCACTCAGGCACTGCCTTTTTATTTTTTGGAGTTATATATCTGGATTTCCATATTGACTTTTCCTTATATACATATAACAATATGGTTATATGGTTTTTGATGTGAGGTGATTTAAGAGACAATGGAATTTGAAAAGTTAGCGGATATTCTGAAAGCTCTTGCCGATCCGACAAGGCTGAAAATCCTTTCTTTGCTCCGTACTCGCGATTGCTGCGTGTGCGAGCTTGTTCCCATCTTTAACATTTCCCAACCAGCCATTTCTAAACATGTAAGCCGTCTGAAAACGGCTGAACTGGTCCGCGAAACGCGAAAGGGGCAATGGGTGTTCTATTCGATCAACGAGAAACGATTAGACGAAATTGGGTATGCCTTGTCCAATCTGCCCGATCTGTCCGAGGAGCTGCGGAAATTGGAGCAACAAGGACTGACGGTTACTTGCGAGTAAAGGGGGTTTACAGCAGGTGAGCAAGCAAGAGAAAAAGCGGCTTTCTTTTCTGGACCGCTATTTGACGTTATGGATTTTTGTTGCGATGGCGTTAGGGATTGGCCTCGGTTACGTATTTCCTAACTTTGTCGCCGGTTTGAATGAATTTCAAGTCGGAACCACTTCGATCCCGATTGCGCTTGGCCTTATTTTAATGATGTATCCGCCACTGGCGAAGGTACGATACGAAGAAATCGGCCGTGTCTTCCGAAATGGAAAGGTGTTAACCATTTCATTGATTCAAAATTGGCTCATCGGCCCGATCTTAATGTTTTTCTTGGCGATTATTTTTCTCCAAGGCTATCCCGAATACATGGTCGGCCTTATTATGATCGGTTTAGCCCGTTGTATTGCCATGGTCATCGTTTGGAACGATTTGTGCAGAGGGGATGCCGAGTACGCGGCGGGACTCGTTGCTTTCAACTCGATCTTCCAAGTTTTGTTTTACTCCGTCTACACCTATGTCTTTGTCACGATTTTCCGGGATGGTTTGGCTTGGAAGGCGTCGTTGTTGATATTACGATGGCCGAAGTCGCCAAGAGCGTGTTTATTTATTTAGGTATACCGTTTCTGGCCGGGATGATTACGCGTTATTCGCTTGTAAAAGCAAAAGGGCGTTCATGGTACGAAACAGTCTTTATTCCGAAAATCAGTCCTATTACACTCATCGCATTACTGTTTACGATTATCATCATGTTCTCGCTGAAAGGCGAAATGATCATCCAATTGCCTTTGGATGTCGTGAGGATCGCGATTCCGCTCTTGATTTACTTTGTCGTCATGTTCCTGATTTCGTTTTTCATGGGCAAAAAAACCGGAGCTGATTACCCGGTGACTTCTACACTGGCATTTACCGCCTCCGGGAATAACTTCGAACTGGCGATCGCTGTTGCCGTTGGGGTGTTTGGCATTCATTCCGGCGCAGCATTTGCGGCCGTGATCGGGCCTCTTGTGGAAGTCCCCGTGATGATTGCCTTGGTCAACGTCGCTCTCCGATTTCAGCGAAAGTATTTTTCAAAGGAAGCATCCTAACATAAACAGGAGGACTCAGCAAGGCCACCGGCACCGAGGAAGAAATCATGAGCCAATTTCGAGTGGTCCGGGATGCCGTTAAGTCCCGTATCGAAAAGTTTCTAGCCGAATGTCAGTAAAAAATACAGAATAAAGCGTGCCGCGTTATAGCACGCTTTTTTCACGATCTAGGTGTGCTTCCTAAACCAAACGTTTGGATGACAAGTCATTCGGTACATCGCCACGTTTACGGCCGGAGAAGGCAAAGGCTACTATGACGAGTGATGCCGCGTTTACTTAACCGTCAATTTTTTCACGGATACCATTTTTCATGAGATCGTCTCTTTCTTGAATCGGTTTGGTGGTACAAACGATTCCACAGAAAAGTCGATCTTTTTTCTACCATTTGCGTTCCAAACAACTTGTGATATTGATCACATACCACACATCGGCTACTGAAACAATGACCCGATGGAGTGTTTTTTGCGTTTTTCACCGAGTTTTCGGAAAGTTTTAATTTTTTTTTGAAAGGAGAAGCTTTCGTGAAAATTTGAGTCAATGCTTCGTTATAATTACTTTTACATTCTGATACGAATGAACAGGTTTGAAAGGAGATAGTCTGGCATGGATCTAGATACGGTGCTGTGGAGCAGATGGTTAACGGGGCTGACCTTGACATTTCATGTTATTTTTGCCACGGTTGGCGTTGGTGTTCCGTTAATGATTGCAATTGCCGAATTCGTCGGTATACGCAAGAAGGACCCCCATTACATGCTCATGGCCAAAAGATGGACGCGAGGATTTATCATTTCCGTGGCAGTGGGCGTGGTGACCGGAACGGCGATTGCCTTGCAGCTAGCGTTGGTTTGGCCGAACTTTATGCAATTGGCAGGAAATGTGATCGCCCTTCCGTTATTTATGGAGGTTTTTGCGTTCTTTTTTGAGGCCATCTTCTTGGGGATTTATTTGTACACGTGGGACCGGTTCCGCAATCCGTATATCCATTGGCTGCTGACGTTACCGATTGTTGCCGGGGCAAGCATGTCCGCTTTTTTTATTACGACAGTGAACGGATTTATGAATCAGCCCGGAGGCTTTGTCATGGAAGATGGCCACTTTACGGCAGTGAATCCGTTGCAAGCGATGTTTAATACGGCGACGCCCTCAAAAGTATTCCATATCCTATCCTCGGCCTATTTGACGGGGGCAGCCTTGCTGGCGGGAATCGCTGCCTACGTTATTCTAAGAAAAGGGGCATCGACGTATTACAAGAAAGCATTGAAGCTCATGATGGGAGTTGTTCTCGTCTTCAGCTTGCTGACAACCATCGCCGGTGATATATCGGCTAAGTTTTTGGCGGAGCATCAACCGGAGAAGCTGGCGGCCGCAGAATGGCATTTTAAAACGGAAAGCGGAGCGGATTTGATTTTATTGGGGTGGCTAAACGCCGAACAGAAAGTAATGGGAGCGATTCACCTTCCGAAGGTTCTCAGCTTCCTGGCCTTTGGGGACTTTGATGCCGAGGTAAAGGGGCTGGAGGAGTTTCCCCTTGATGAACGCCCGCCGCTCCTTGTGCACTATTTGTTCGATTTGATGGCCGGGACCGGCTTTGTTATTTTGGTCGTTGCGCTCCTGTATTTCCTGTTTTTGTTCTGGAAGAAACGCAATGAGCTCAACAAGTGGCTGCTTCGGGCGATTGTTTTTAGTGCGCCGCTGGCGTTTTTGGGCGTTGAACTGGGCTGGTTTTATGCGGAAGTCGGGCGGCAGCCGTGGATGATCCGCGGATATATGCGAGTAGAGGAAGCAGCGACTTCATCGCCGAATGTGAGGATTCTCTTTTTTCTCTTCCTTCTTTTGTATATTGTACTGGGGATCATGTGTGTCTTTGTACTCAGGCGCTTGTTCCGCGATAAACCGGCAGAAATTGAGCTGGAACCGTTTGTGAAAAAGAATCATGTTCAGTCCATGGAAAAGGGTGATCCGGTATGATCAGTTACGAGTTGATAGGCATCACCGTGCTTTGGCTGTTTTTGTACGGCTATTTAATTGTGGCCTCCATTGATTACGGCGCCGGTTTTATTGCCTTCTATGCCCGTCTGACGAAACAGGACCACCTTATCAATCGTTTGATATCCCGTTATTTATCGCCGGTCTGGGAGATTACCAATGTGTTTCTTGTCTTTTTCTTCGTCGGGATCATCGGTTTTTTCCCCGACACGGCCTATTATTATGGCTCTGCGCTGCTTGTACCGGGAAGCATCGCCATTATTTTGCTGGCCATTCGCGGCTCGTTTTACGCGTTTGAAAATTACGGCTCCAAAGAAAACATCGTGTATCTGTTCTTATACGGGGCAACGGGTTTACTCATTCCGGCTTCTTTGTCGGTAGCCCTGACGCTTTCCGAAGGCGGTTTTATTGTGGAGCAAGGCGGAGCGGTTTCTCTGGAATATTGGACGCTGATGTCAAGCCCGTTGTCGTGGAGCATCGTCGCCTTGGCCATCGTATCGGTGCTGTTCATCAGCGGTTCGTTCCTGGCCTTCTACGCTTCCCGGGCGAACGATCAGTCAGCACTCAAGCTGACGCGGACCTATGCCCTTTTTTGGGGGACGCCAACGATTATCGCCGCTCTTACGGCATTTATTTATCTCAGTCAACACAATGAGCGGCATTTTCAAAACATGATGGATTTATGGTGGCTGCTGGCGCTTTCCGTTGGATTTTTTATGATCGCCTTGTGGCTGCTGTACAACGGGCGTCGCTACGGGCTGGCCTTTATTTGTGTGATGCTGCAATTTTTCTGTGCCTTTTTTGCCTACGGTATAGGGCAATATCCTTATATTCTGGAGCCGTACATTACCATTCAAAGCGGCGCCACGCATGAGTCGATGGGCCTTGCGCTTGTGGTTGCCTTTATCGGCGGCCTGTGCCTGCTGATTCCGTCCCTTATTCTGGTCTTCAGGCTATTCCTGTTTGATGCGGATTATGTCAAAGGCAAAAAATAAGCGGGTATGTGCATGAATGCATGTTGAGAGTAGCTTACAGGCGTTTGGTTAAAGGAGGGGAGCCTGCGTGAAGGGGAAAAACGGTCTTATGTCTGAGCTCATGTCCGTACAACGGAAACGTCTTGTTCTCTTGGGCGGGATGTCGCTTGCGCTCGGCGCAGCCATATCTGGTCAGGCCGCACTGCTCGCAGAAGCCGTCGAAAGGATTTTTGTGCAGCGCGCTTCCTTTTCGTCGGTTGTTGCTATATTTGGCGTATTGCTAGCCGTCATGGCTGCGCGTACGCTGCTGTCGTACGGAAACGGACGAATCGGCTTGCAGATGGCGGCCAGCGCCAAGACAGAGATGCGGGCAGCAGTGCTGCGAAAGCTGGCCAATGCTTCCGTACCTTCGGCGCTTCGTGGGCAAACGGGCGGAAAGGTGAGTGTGGCGCTGGATGCGGTGGATGAGGCGGACAGTTATTTCAGCCAGTATATGCCACGTATGATGGAAGCTGCTATCATTCCGATCCTGATCTTAGCCGTTGTGTTTACCCAGCATACGAATTCCGGCTGGATTATGCTTGTTACCGCCCCCTTTATCCCGATCTTTATGGTGCTTGTGGGGCTGAAAACGAAGAACAAATCGGAGGAGAAATTTGCGCAGCTTGCCGAATTTTCCGGTACATTTCTGGACTCTCTACAAGGGCTTGTCTCATTGAAGCTATTTGGCCGGGCTCATCGCCAGCAGCAGGAAATTGAACGCAGCAGCCTTGGCTATCGGGATGCGACGATGGGCATTTTGCGGATTGCGTTTACCAACACCTTCATGCTGGAAACCATCGTGATGTTGAGCATTGGCATGGTTGCCCTTGAGCTGGCGCTTCAGCTGCTGGTTTTCAAATCGCTTTCCTTCCACACGGCTTTTTTGATCCTGCTGCTGGTGCCTGAGTATTACAGTCTGTTAAAAAACACGGGAACTGCTTTTCACAACGGTCGCACCAGTATGGGGGCTGTGCGTAAAGTGGAAGAAATGCTTGCGGACACAAGGGAAGAGCGCGCGATGGATAGTCGGGAGGGGGCCGGAAAAACGGACGGGACAGACGAGGTCGATAGGACGGATAAGGCGGACAAGCGTGGAACAGCCGATTCGGGTTTGTTCCGGATGCCGCCATCCATCGAACTGAGGAATATCCGGTTTCGGTATGCGCCGGATTCGTTCGAGCTTGCAGTCGGTTCCCTGTCGTTTCGACCGGGGGAGCAGATCGCCATTGTCGGAAAAAGCGGCTCCGGCAAAACCACCTTGCTGCATCTTATTGCCGGGTTGCTGAAGCCGTTGTCGGGAGAAGTGCTAGTGAACGGACGTCCGCTTGCGCAATACGATGAAGCTTCATGGTTTGATCATGTCAGCTATATTACCCAGCATCCGTATATTTTTGCCGGCACATTTTCCGACAATATTGCGATTGGCGCGGGCCGGGATGTTTCCAGAGCGGATATCGCACAGGCTGCAGAGGCCGCCGGTCTGGCTGCCGTTGCAGCCGAATTGGAGCAGGGCTACGATACCTTCGTCGGTGAAGGCGGCAGGGGATTGTCGGGTGGCGAGAAGCAACGGCTCGCGCTGGCACGGGCTTTTTTAAAACGACCTGCTGTCATTTTGTTCGATGAGCCCACGGTCGGATTGGATTTGCAGACCGAACGCGTCCTGCAGCGCTCCATTGCGGACCTTGCAAGCAAGGCGACCATGATTACCGTGGCTCACCGCTTGTACACGATACGACATGCCGATCGCATCTTGTTTATGGACAATGGCGTACTGCTGGACTGCGGGAGCCATGAGGAGCTTCTTGCGCGTCTGCCCCAATATGCCGAGATGGTAGATGTCGGGCGGAAGGGAGGATTTGCATGAATGAGCTGGCTATTTTAACAAAGGCGATGATTCAGGAACGGAAGGATATCGCCATCGCGATCATCGGCGGATTCATTGCCGGCATCGCCGGTGTATGCCTTTTTGCCGCAAGCGGGTATCTGATCTCCCAGACCGTGTTTGCCCCGCCGCTCTATACCTTGATTGTGCTGACGTCCCTGGTTAAAATACTTGGCCTGCTGCGGGCGGCAAGCCGCTACGCTGAACGCTTGTATTCCCATCGGGCGACGTTCTCTCTGCTCAGTAATTTGCGCACCTCCTTTTTTGCCAAGCTCGTACCTTTGACGCCGGGGATATTGAGCAAAAAACGAAGTGGAGAGCTGCTGGCACGAATCGTTGGGGATGTAGAAAGCTTGCAGCATTATTTTTTGCGTGTCGCTTATCCGCCTGTCATTGTCGTTATGGTTTTTTTGGCCACGGTTTTGTTTACTTCCACCTTTTCATTCTGGATGGCCTGTTTGGTTGTGCTCGGGATGCTGATAACGGCCTTTGTGGTTCCGGGACTTGTTCTGCTTGGGCAGAGAAAGATTCATGGCCGTGTTCGTCGGCAGCGGGCGGTACTGTCTACTGAAGTGACGGAGCTGCTTTATGGCTTCCGCGATCTAAAAGTATACGGACAATTGAATAAGCGCGAGCAGCAGCTGCACCATGCCTCCGCCGCACTGGCGGACGAACAGCAAGCAGCAGCCAGGCACTTGCTGCGCGGGCAATCGCTCCATACTTTTGCAACGTATCTCATTTCCTGGGGGGTGCTCGTACTTGGCGCCTATTTGATTATGGGCGGCTCGCTTGCCGGCGTGTATCTCGCCATGTTGATTATGGCTTCGCTTACGGTGTTTGAAGAAGCTGCACCAATGGCTACGCTGCCAGCCTATAAGCAGGATAGCGAACATGCGGCCCAACGGCTTGCGGAAACGGTTCATGCCGCCGATAGGCAATCGCCGCAGCCAAGCGGCGTCCTTTCCGTCAATCAGGGCATTTCGATTGAGCTAAGCGGCGTTTCGTTTCAATATGAAGATGAAGGGCGCCCGGCGCTGAGAGAGATTTCCCTTCATATTCCAGCCGGTTCTAAAACCGCTATTGTCGGGCCGAGCGGATCAGGAAAAACAACCATTATTGAATTGCTGCTCAAGCTTCGTACACCGACAGACGGCCAGATTCTTTTAAATGGCGCTGCGGTTGAGGAACTGGATGAAGCGAGCATTTGGCAAGCGTCGAATGTGGTGCTGCAGCACAGCCATTTCTTTCGGGGTACCCTTCGGGAGAACCTGTTGCTGAATGAGGAACGTCATTCCGACGAAGCGTTGTTGGCTATGCTGGATAAAGCGCAGCTGCCGAATAGATCGCTGGACGATACGGTGTACGAAAAAGGGGAGAACCTGTCGGAGGGAGAGAAGCAACGCTTGGCCTTGGCCCGGGTGATGTTGAGGAAAGGACGGCTATGGCTACTGGACGAACCGACGTCTTCTCTGGATTACGTGACGGAGCAACGCGTTTTCCGGAATCTGTTGACACAGGCGGAGGGCGATACGCTTCTTCTGATCAGCCATCGGCTGACCGGCTTGGAATGGATGGACCGGATTTTGGTCATGGACCAAGGAAGAGTCATTGAAGCGGGAACGTATTCAGAGCTGATGGAGCAAAAGGGATATTTTTATGAACTGAAGCAAATAGAGCTGCAAATGATCGGCGAAGCCTGATCATATAGATCGCGGAAGCGTCGTTGTGCGTCTTTTTAGCTCTAAGGGGTCCAGCCAACATTTTAACGAAAATATACGCTAAGCATTCAGATGTAACCGACTTGGCGTTTTTTCTTACTCTAAGCCCAATAGTCCGGGCTGTATAGCCCGGACCACTGGTCATTCAACCTCCTGTTGTTTCAGCGGTCGTAATGAATTTAGAGACGTATTCTGCCTGAAATTGAATTTGTATTCGCCTAAGAAATTGATGTGCTCCCATCCAAGGGGAGAAATGTGGTTTAGTAGTTGTTCCTGAAGCTTTCCTTGCTTTTTGCGGTGTTCTGTTGCTTGCTGAAGATAGACGGTATTCCAAACACTAATTGCATTGATGATAATGTTCAATGCACTTGCCCGTTGGAGCTGGTCTTGTAGCGCACGTTCTCGCAGCTCGCCATGTTTGCCGAAGAAGATCGCTCTGGCCAATGCATTCATGGCTTCCCCTTTGTTCAACCCCCGATGGATTTTTCGTCGCAGCGCCTCGCTTGAAAGGTAATCCAGGATGAAGATCGTTTTCTCGATCCGCCCCATTTCTCGCAACGCGGTAGCCAAACTGTTTTGTCTTGCATAGGAACCGATCTTCCCCATAATGAGTGATGCTGAAACGGTGCCTTCTCGGATGGAGTGAGCCAGTCGGAGAACATCATCGTAGATTTCCTGAATGATCTTTGTATGAATCTGTCCGCGCAGCAGCTTCTCCATTTTAGGAAAATCGGAGGGTTTCCCGATAGCGTAGAGCTTGGAATCAACCAAGTCGCGTAAGCGCGGCGCAAAGCGAAATCGAAGCAGATGTGTTAAACCAAAGACTTGATCGGTGTAACCGGCTGTATCCGTATAATGCTCCTCGATGACCAAATCCGTTTCATGGTGGAGCAAACCGTCGATGACGTGTACGGCATCCCGAGCGTTCGTATTGATGACTTTCGCGTAGAACGTGGAAAATTGGTCGCTCACGAACCGATAAATCGTAGCTCCTTTTCCGGTCCCGTAGTGGGGATTCGCATCTGCGTGAAGCGCCGAAACTCCGATCTGGACGCGCATTCCATCAGATGATGAAGTCGTTCCATTCCCCCAATAAGAGGGCAGCGCCAGTTTGTGATGAAAATTGACAAGAACAGCCTGCGCTTTATTCATTGCGTCTTCGTACAGCCGCCATTGCGCTGTATTGGCCATTTGCCGATATGAAATGCTCGGCGTGGCTTCAGCCATCTTTGTAAGCCCAATGTTCGTTCCCATTGCCATAAGGGTAGCCATTAGGATTTTCGTTTCTTCCTCGTTCGGAGCGCGGTTACTGGAAGCGTGAATAAACTGCTCATGAAAATTCGTCCAGTTGGCTACTTCCATGAGCAGATCCGTTAGCTTGATTCGTGGCAGCAGCTCATAGAGGGAAAGGCTGAAATTCCTGGATTCATCGGGAACATCTTTCTCCAATCGCTCGATGTGCAATTTCCCGTTCTCCAAATTAACGCCGTTCAGCTCGTCGATGTGGTCCGAAACCCAGTTTAATCTTTGAAGAAGTGATTCAGTCCGTTCTTCAAGATATTCCTTTGCGGACAAGCTGACGGCAAGCTTTGTAGCGTTAGGATCGATACTCAGATTTCGGTACAAGGTATTCCTCGAAATCCTTATGTTGACGGCTTCCGACAATGGATACGTCCCCAGAACGAACGTAATTCCGCAGCTCTGTCAGGACAGCCATTTCGTAGTAATGCCGGTTGATCGTTCCGTCATCATCGTAAACGTGCTTTTGCCAGCGGTTCGAAACGAAATTCAGCGGCGCGCCTTCTGGAACTTTTCGCTTTCCCATTTCATTCATATCCCGGATGATATCGACCGCCTTCATTAGCGGCTCTGCGGACTTGGTTGACCGAAACTCCAACGATTTTAGCAGCGTTGGCGTGTATTTCCGGAGCGCATAGAATTTCTTTTCCAATAAGTCCAAATAGTCGTAATCAACGGGCCGCGCCAGCCGAGATAACGAAGTACGCACAACTGCACGGCAAAACCGAGTCGATTATATTCTCTTCGCCACTGCTGGATGATTTCAAGGTCATGCTGGGTAAATGTGAAATAGGTGCCCAATTCCCATTCGCCGAGATCAGGCGGTATTTGTAAATATTGCAGCCGTTCCTCTAGAGTCAGCAGTTCCCTTACTCTCGCGTACATCGTACTTCATCCCCCTATTGCCAAGCTATTTTTTCGACTTCCGCTTGCAGATCCGCACGGGTTGCCTTGACGTAAATCATCGTTGTGTCCAGACTATCGTGTCCCATAATTTGCGCCAAGCGGTGCAACGGCGTGTTTTCTGCCATCACATAGCCGAACCGGTGTCGTAAATCGTGGGCGCTCAATCTTTCGAGCCAGGCCGCTTTCATGTATTTTTGTATTAAATGACGCAAAGCCCGTTCCGTTAATCGATCACCGGTTTTCTCCGAGGGAAAAAGATAAGGACTTTCCGTGGGGAGAACTGCCAAGTATTTTTCCAAAGCGGTCCTGCACGTCGCGTTAAGCGGTACTTCCCGTTGTTTATTTCGTTTTCCGGATCGTACCGTAAGCTGGCCGCTACGCTTACCGATTTGAATATCGCTGGGAGCCAGGTCACAAATCTCCATCGTTCGGAGGCCGGTATGAAGCATGACAATGAGGATCGTCTGATCCCGAAGAGAACCGCCATGCTCGGCCGCAGCGATTAATGCAGCCTCTTCCTTGTCTGTCATGTGCCGAGGGCTTACCTTTCCTTCTGGAACCAATTTGACCGGCTTTGAAGGATCACGGCGAATTGTAGATTCCGACACGGCCCAATCAAAAAAACGTTTCAGTGTTATAAGTCGCCGGTTAATGGTGGCCGGTTTCAATTCCATCACTTTTTGTGAAGCTTCTCGGTACCGCGTTAATGTTGGAGTAGCCACATCTGCAATTCGAAATATCACTTCTTCCTCCTGGTGTTCGGCTGTCTCAAACCAACTGATAAAATGTTTCATGTCGCTTGCGTATTCCCTTAGTGTCTTGGGATTCAAATCTTCGTGGGTAGTGAGAGCGTGAATGAAATCCTGTATAGTCTGCTCACCCTGTTCCGAAATCCCGGTTGTCTCTCTCATTAGCAAATCCTCCAAATCTTGACTTACATTAGCGGACATGGTATTCTTATCTTAACCGAAACATTAGCGGACATCAATTATGCGTTTGAAAATGTCTAACGACCGCTAATCTTCATTAGCGGTCGTTGAAATGATCGTGTTAATAAATTCATTTTTGGAGGAATTCTATGCAAACAGGTACAGTTAAATGGTTTAATGCTGAAAAAGGCTTCGGTTTTATCGAAATCGAAGACGGAAACGATGTATTCGTTCATTTCAGCGCGATTGTCGGGGATGGTTACAAATCATTGGATGAAGGTCAACGCGTCCAGTTCAATGTGGCCCAAGGTAATCGTGGACCGCAGGCTGAGAACGTTTCTAAAGTTTATTAAATCTTTCAAGTTGCCCTTAACGTCGGGCAGCTTTTTGTTTATTCGTGCTTGCATCCATGCACGAAGGCTGTCATTTTCGTAATTCAAATAATATAAGTGGAGGTATCGCAAATGAATAAAGAACAATTAGTGGAAGAAGTGGCTAAATCTAGTGGATTTTCAAAAAAGAATGCTGAAAAAGCAGTAACGCATGTACTGGATTCGATTTTTGAAGCTTTAAAGCAAGGCAAAGAAGTTCAATTAGTTGGCTTCGGAAAATTTGATGTCCGTAGTCGTGAAGCACGCATGGGAAGAAGCCGCAAAACCGGTGAAGAGGTGGAACTTCCGGCAGGTAAAGTTCCTGTATTCACGGCAGGAATCACTCTGAAAGAAGCTTTAAATTAAGCTTAACGCCACCAAATGCTAATATAAAATAAAGATGTGACCACATCAGAAAAGCGGTTTTTTATCAAAACAAGTACACATGATTCGAACGTTAGTGTCGTATTTTCTACCATTGATGACATTATTAATTTTTATTCCAACAAACAGAGTTTGCAGAGCAAAGTGGACGATCTGAACAATTTAAAGAATCACACAAGCAAGGAAAGGGGGGGGTGGAGAAATGATTCTTTACAATCGACCTGTAAAGACAATTAAGAAGAGTTCGTGGTTGATAATGATTTTCTGCGTTTTTTCTTCATTTATCTTCACCGTTTGGGGCGTATGCCTTTTGCTTGGCTGCCTCCTTTACATTGCCTTTTCGAATCGAAAGGTCAAAAACCTCTTGGTGAGTTCAGGAAATCCATTGCTGCGAGTGGTCTCCAAGAAGAGGGGATTACTATGAAATCACTTCAACCCGCTGGAAGAAGGGCATGACTCCTCATGGTAAATCGGATTTGAGGAAGAGTGTTTGGCAGTTGGTCAATAGCATCGTTCCTTTCATCCTGCTCTGGGTTCTCGCTTATGCAAGTATGACGGTCTCTATCTGGATCGCATTGGCGCTAGTAATTCCGGCTGCCGGATTTCTGGTCCGGATCTTCATTATTTTCCATGATTGCTGTCATCAGTCATTTTTCTCCGGAAAAAAAACGAATGCAATTATAGGGACGATAACGGGAATCCTCACCTTTTTCCCATTTGACCAATGGAAAAATGAGCATTCCATTCATCATGCGACGAGCGGGAATTTAACCCGTAGAGGCACGGGCGATATTTGGACGTTGACTACAAAGGAATATGCCGCGCTCTCCCCATGGAGGTGTCTGGGATACCGTTTATACCGCAACCCGTTTGTTATGTTCGGACTTGGCCCTATTTTTCTTTTTATGATTGAATACCGAATGAACCGGAAAGGCGCTAAACGTAAAGAGCGCATGAACACGTACTTCACGAACGCGACGCTGGCCGGTTTGATGGGATTGCTCTGCTGGACGCTGGGCTGGAAAGAGGTCCTTCTGATTCAAGGGTTGATTCTTTATCTGTCCGGCGTTGCGGGCAAATGGCTTTTCTACGTGCAGCATCAATTCGAGGGTGCGTATTACGAGCATGCGGACGAATGGGATTACGTGAGCGCCCGGTACACTTCAGTTCCTATTATAAGCTGCCGAGAATTTTGCAATGGATGACGGGGAATATCGGCTTCCACCATATTCATCATTTGGATCCTCAGGTGTCGAAATATAACTTGCAGCAAATACACGAAAGCAACGTAGTTTTTTGCGGTCTGCCATATTTCATTACCTGTTTCAGTAATGCTCGCCCGAAGGGAAACTCTGAACCTCAGTCTAGAAAGTAGACACCTCTGTAAGGGAAATTAATGGTGCCATAATGCGCGTAGCATTGAAAAGTCATGCCGACAATCTCTTGAAGCTCCTCAAATCTACCCTCCCCCATCTAGCTTTTCGTTAAAATGTTGGCGGAACCCCTCTAAGATATTAAAGCTTTGTTCCCGATGGTTCGCGTGGGCCATTGGGAATTTTTATAGGAGACGATTTCTGTTATGATAGGAATATATGTTCTAGGAAGAAGGGAGGAGAGCAGGATGAACCGTAGATACAACGTGATCAAGCCCCATCGTTCCGAATACCCCCAGCCGATCCGGTTGTCAGCCGGAGAGCGTGTGATTCTGCGAGAATTGTATGATGGCCCGGAAGGCTGGCCCAACTGGCGCTACTGTTATACGCTCGACCGGAAGCAGGAGGGCTGGGTGCCCGAGCAGATTATCGAGAAGCGCGATCAGGAAGGCATCATTCGGGAATCGTATTCCGCCAACGAATTGAATGTGGACCCCGGCGATATCGTGAATGGGCATCGGGAGCTGAACCAATGGGTATGGTGCCAGCGGGAAGGGGAAGAAGCAGAATGGGGCTGGGTTCCGCTGGATCATGTGGAGCCGGTAGAGTAATTTTTCAGGATTGCAACTTCAAATGATAATGATGCCGAGTAATTGAACAAGGGCGTGCGAAAAAAGGGGATTGAAATTGTTAAAGGAATTGTACTTAATCAGACACGGAGAAGCGGAACACTTATTGAAAGGTGTAGTCGGCGGATGGTCAGATACCCCTTTAACCGAAAATGGACGCGTTCAAGCGAAATTAACAGGAGAAAGATTGTGTTCGTTGCTGAGCGGTAAACCGATAAATTTTTATTCCAGCGACCTTACAAGAGCAAGCGATACAGCTGAAATCATAGGCCAAATCATTTCGAAAAGCCCTATTGTTGTTAAAGATCTCAGGGAATTAAGCAATGGACTGGCAGCGAACAAAACCAAGGAACAAGCAGAAGAATTAAAGCGACCCATCACCTACCCGATACTTGACTGGATACCTTATCCAGAGGCAGAGAGTTGGACAATGATGCACGATAGGGTGACGCGATTCATGGAGCGAATTAAGAACGAAGTGCATGAAACGACTGTGATTGTGACTCATTCAAATACAATTAATTCAATAATACACTGGTGGCTGGAGTTTGATAAAGAACTGATTTCAAAAGTATCATTTGATATAGCTCCATGCAGCATAACTTTACTTAACATTATCGAATGGTCAGAGAACAAAAACGTTTCAAAATTAAACGATACATGCCATCTTGATTATAACTGTTAATTCAAGTGGAAAAGCATAACATGTTAGGCAATAGAGTAACTTAACGGGTACGATAGCTCAATAAACGACAAGCAAAGGCTGCCGGCAGATCCATCTGGCAGCCTTTGTGCTCGACAAGAACATAGGCCGATTAAACACCGCGTAATATTGTTTGAGGCCAAGAATGTGTGCCGATCGCCAATAGCGGTCGCGTCTTTTCGAAGCCCGACCGCCCGGCGCTGCGCCGACCTCGGAGGCTGAGTTAGTCGGTGTGTGCGACGGCGCGAATTTCAATCAGTTGATGAGGGAACGCCATACCCGACACGCCGATAAGAGTGACGGCCGGCCGATGGTCGCCCACATACTCCTTGTACAGAACGATGAACTGCTCGAAATGCTCTTGCGGGTTTGTTAGAAAGACCTCCATCTCAGCAATGTTCGACCTCGTGACACCAAATCCCGCCAGCACGCGATCGAGGTTCTCCAGCGACTGCCGGGTCTGCGCCTCGATATCGCCCTCGCCAACGAACGCACCCTGCATATCGTGGGAAAATTGTCCATACCCGAAAGGATAGTGTAAATATGAGTATGGCTGAATATAAAGGTAAAGTTAGAAATATTCAAGATACACCTTTTGGTTATACAATGTCAGTGATTGGCGGTAAATGGAAAATGGTTATTATTTACCTTTTAGCAGAAAACCAACCGATTCGCTTTAACGATCTGAAAAGACAAATAGGAGCTATTACATTTAAAATGTTGAGTTCACAACTAAAAGAATTGGAAGCGGATGGTCTCGTGAAACGGAAAGAGTATCCTCAAGTTCCCCCTAAAGTCGAGTACAGTCTCACAGATAAAGCGGAAACCCTATTACCCGTTCTGGAAAAGTTATGTGAGTGGGGAGTAAAAAACCAAAATAATTAAATTAGATCTAGTCATGAAGTTCCGCGCAGTGCGCGGTTTTTTATCTTGTTTAAAAGGTGAAATTAACGGCCGTTTCTTGGTAATAATAGTTAGGAGAGAGTGTTGTGAGCGAGAACAACCCGTTGCGGGATGTGTTTGACGCAATTGCAGATCCAACCAGGCGCCGACTCATTCGTCTGTTAGCAGAGAAAGAGGAGATACCGCTTCATGAGTTAACGGCACAGTTTCCAATGGGCCGGACAGCGGTATCCAAGCATTTGACAATTCTTAAAGAGGCCGGACTGGTACTTGACCGAAAGGTCGGCAGAGAAACGCGATTTAGGCTAAACGCCTCTCCACTCAGAGAAATTCAAGATTGGGTGGCTTTCTACAGCAAGTTCTGGAGTACGAATATGTTGCGCTTGAACCAACTACTAGAGGAGGAAGAAGAATGAGTTTATCATTAACCTTGGATTTTCAGTACACAACATCGATCGAGAAGCTTTGGTCCGCCTTAACCGATTCAAGTAAGCTTGCCAAGTGGGTGGTCAACATCCACACCGGTCAGGCGATGGAAAATGATTTTAAGCCCATAGTAGGACATCGTTTTCAGTTTCGCACTCAGCCGTCCGAATGGTGGGATGGAATTATTGACGGCGAAGTGCTTATCGTGGACGCACCAAACCGGTTGTCCTATACCTGGGCAAGCGGAGGGGAAAAGCATACGGTCACCTGGACGCTGCAAGATTTAGGGGACGGAAAGGTTAACCTTCATCTCGAACAAACCGGATTCTCCAATGCTCAAGGAGTCGAAGGCGCAAGGTATGGCTGGGGTAAATGGTGTGGCGAGCTTGAAAAGGTGTTGGCATAGTCGTTTAATCCACATAAAAAGGCTCCTTGGCATGAGGTTAGCGGGAAGTATATCGATAGGAACGGAAGCTGCCGGAATTATTTCGCGGCAGCTTCATGGTGAAAGGGTATTCATCCCTCGTTCTCATTAGTCCAACAAACGCTTTTATTTCTTTTTGATAGGCATCCATATTTCGCTTTTAAAATTTGGCGATGTGATATCTTTGTGCTCATTCCAAAGAATTTCAGGCCCTTTACTTAGCTCGTATCCCGATGACGGAAACCATTCCGAATATATTCGCCCCCAAATCTCTTGTAGCGCACTCGGAAAAGAGCCGACAACTGTGAATACAGCCCACGTAGAGGCCGCCACTTCCAGCTGATCTAAGCCATTCCATGCGTCTTTCGTAGTGGCAACGCCAATATAATGATCGAGCTCTCCTTTTTCCTCCATACGCCCTTCAGAGAAATTTGTAGAGGCGCTTATAAACCCTGAAGGCTCAACATCAGAAAATCTCTTCATCTCATCAATCATTTCCGGCGTCAACCCTTCATACATCGACGCAATCTCCGGATTGACCCCTTGGAAAATGATTGGTACCCGTTTTTTTATCCCCACGATGCGAAAAGATTCTTTGTTTTCAATACGGTAATTCATTTCATTTCCTCCTTTGATAGTCAGCTGAAACACCATCCGAGGGAAAGCCTTAAGGGAATGTCCATGGACCCGAGCTTCCGAAGGGCTAACCCCATGCATGCTATGGAAAGCCCTGGAAAAGGAATCAGGCGAATTATAACCATATTTCAGAGCGGCATCAATAATTTTGATATCACTTTGTGAAAGCTCGAGTGCTGCCAAAGTTAGACGTCGACGACGGATGTATTCCGACAGAGTAATGCCTGCTAGGAATGAGAACATGCGAGTAAAATGGTATTCCGAACAGCAGGCTATTTTCACAACCTCCTGATAATCAACAGGATTTGTCAGGTTCTCCTCAATATAGTTTAAAGCGTTGTTCAGTTGTGCCAGCATATTCATGACGTTGCCTCCCCTCGTTAATCAAAGGATAGCAGAGAAGGTTTTTTCCTTCCCGACTTTTTCTGCACGATTTTGTAGGGTTTTTCGTGTTAGTTCAACAAAAAGGACGCTCCCAAGCCTTCGCTTGGGAGCGTCCTCCTCATTATAATCCATTTCCAATTATAAATTAAAGAACGTACGCAGGTAGCATGTAATGCTAAAAAAGGAGCCCTTGCTTAATGTAAGCACTAAGAAAATAATTTATTTTCTTTGAACATCATTTGCCTTCCTCGTCAGCCGAAGGACCGTAAAGGCCCGGCACCGGAATATCAAGCAGCCGCAAATAAACCCCAAGCTGCGCCCGGTGGTGGACCATGTGGCTTAATCCGAAGGTGCGAAGCGCGATCGCCCGCGGTTGGCGCAGGATGATATGGTCGCCGTTTCGCAAGGTCCATTCCTCGCCCAGCGTTTTCTCGTCGCATTCGGCTAACAGCTTTTCAAGCTTGACGACGTTCGCGTCGAATTCCTCCAGCACGTCTTCGCGTCTTTCCGCCGATGCGGCACGGTCGAAAGATCGAATTCCGGGTAAAGAAAAATCGCGACTTGCCAGTTCAGCAGGTTGATCAGGTGCGTGGCCAGCCCGCCCAACGTCATCGATTTCACATGCGGCTTCCACGTCATATGCTCCTCGGGCAAGCGCTCCAGGATGCGGCGCGTAGTGGCCAACTCATGCATCGCGTCTCCGACGATCAGTTGTTTCACCATAGATGTCCTCTCCTCCCTTATACGGCTAGCATACTATAAACCCGATCGAGTGAAAAGGCTTTCTCGGTCGTTTGACATCGGATGGCGGTACGACATGAATGGCAAACGTACGTTCGTCATCCGCATCCGTAGGCTTAACCGAAAAATGGTTCTTGTTACTGAGATGAACCGCTGCCGCCGTCTACCAATTCGACAAGCCTCAGGATGCCTTCTCTCAATAGCTGCTCATTCAGATACGAATAGCTGAGGCGTATCCATGATTTGTACTCCTTGAGCGGATCGCAAATTGCTCCAGGCACAAAGGTGATGGATTGCTTGATGCATGTACTGAGCAAACGTTCAATCTCCACCGTTTCCGGCAGCTTCACCCACAAGTTGAATCCGCCTGCGGGGGAGTTCCATTGCCAGTCGGTAGCGGACAATTCCTGTTCTACGATATCCTTGCGGACCGCGAGCGCAATGCGAAGCTTCTCCATATGCTGCTGCAGCCGCTCGGAGAAAAAATAATGCAGAAAAATTTTCTGATTCACCAAAGGCGTCCCGCTGTCCGACAACAATTTGGCTTTGATCAGGTAGTTCATGATGGAAGGGCGGCACGCAACGATGGCGATGCCGAGGCCGGGAGCGATATATTTGCTGAAGCTGCGAAGATAAATGACCCAGCCTGCTGTATCGTAAGCAAAAAGAGGCAGCGGCGGCTCTTCGCCAAAATAAATGTCACGGTAAGGATCGTCCTCTAGCAGCAGACATTGATACCGCTCGGCAAGCTCAACGAGCCTTTTCCTTTGTTCGGCGGGAACAACATAGCCTGTTGGACTTTGAAAGGTGGGATTGAGATAAAACAGCCGCGGCTTGTAGGCTTGCATCAGCTTCTCTACCTGCTCCAGATCGTAGCCGTCCGGGTGAATCTCGACCGGAACGATAGCTGCGCCTTGTCTTCTGAAAATGTCAATCGCCGTGCTGTAGGTAGGACACTCCAACATAACGGCGTCTCTCGGCTTGACCAGCGCTCTCGCGACCAAATCCATGGCCTCCTGCGATCCGCAAGTGATCAACAATTCGTCTGCAGATAAGTGAAACCGGTGGTAATCGGTAAAGTAGCGGCTCAACGCATCCCGCAGCTCCTGGTCCCCTTGCGCGGTAAAGTAGGTGCCGAGCATTTTGGGATACAAATCGAACACTTGCTTCACATATTCCGAAAAATAAAGATTAGGGAGTAGGTTCGGGTCGAGCAGCGATCTGGACAGAACATACTCGGCTGGCACCTGATGGATTTCAGAAAGATGGCTTTCATGCACGTAAGCGGAAATGATCGGATTATGCAGCGAGTCCGCAGAAAGACTGCCGTCCGGTCTTACATAATAGCCGGATTTGTCCTTCGCTTCCACGATCCGATTTTCCTTCAGCAGCTGATAGGCTTTAAAGACCGTCAGATGATGCACATTGAATTCCATCGCCAGCGAGCGGAGGGAGGGAAGCTTATCATGCGGCTTCCATTCGCAGCGACGGATTCGATCCACAATATAGTCATAGACTTGTTCAAACAGTTTGCCTGCATATCCGCTTGAAAGAACTGTTTTTTTCATATATTTTTGCCCCCAGGCCCATTATCCCGCAAATACGCACTTGCGCGTGTGCCTCTATTATACAGGAAACTCCCGCTTTCTGTTCTGGTCCATTCGATCTGTTCTATTCACCTTCGTTTATGATGGGAAAAAAGGAGGTTCTGATCAAGTCCGCCGGAAAATCCGCGTAGCTCATGAAAGAAGGTTCTAGATATGAACAGAAACACTTTACTAACAGGTATCTCCTACTGTTTGATTCCTGCGCTGGCGTGGGGAGGCATGTTTCCCGTCATGCAGGTTGCCTTGAAGGTTCTCGATCCGTTCTATTTCACAACGATTCGCTACATATGGGCTGGCCTCATTCTTCTGGGAATGCTGATTGTTTTCGAGGGGAAGAATGTCCTCCGATTGGAAGGGAAATCGTGGAAGTTACTATTTTTTGGCGCTGTAGGGTTTTCGGGATTCGGCTTTCTTACCTTTGTCGGACAACAGCTCAGCGGACCGTCAGGCGCAATCATTGCCTCCGTTATTATGGCGTTAATGCCACTAATGACGACATGCGTAAATTGGGCTGTGCATAAACGTAAACCCAAGCCGTCTACTTTTATTTCAATTTTCATTGCGCTTTCAGGCGCACTGTTGGTCATAACGAATGGAGATCCCTCCCTAATCGTTCAAACCAAAGATCACATTGGCGCCAGTCTGCTGATTATGCTCGGTGCTCTATGCTGGGTCGTTTATACGATGGGCGGCAGTCAATTTGCAGGCTGGTCGCCGCTTCGCTACACTGCTTTGACAACATGCTTCGGGTCCTTGATGAATATTTTAATCGTGCTGTCGGCAACGGTTTTCGGAGCCTTGACGATGCCAAGCGCGGAGAGGATCGGAAGCGCAGGGTCGGAATGAATATGTAAAATGACCATTCTTGAACATTATCGGAAAGTGCTGAACGGAGAATTGGATCAGTCCCCCGTTGAGCGCTTTATGGGATTGAAGCTGATTAGCGTAGAAGAGGGCGAGGCCACGTATGAAATGCAGGCTTCGGAGCAACACGCGAATCCGCAAGGCACATGCAACGGCGGCATCATCGGCATTCTTGCCGACATGGCCATGGGCATTGCCTACGGCTCTACCTTGCAACAAGACGAAACCTTCACCACGATTGAGATGAAAGTAAACTTTTTCAGACCTGTATGGAACGCCAAAATAAGGGCCCATGCTACGATGTACAAGCGTGGACAGACCATCGGGTTCGTCCAGTGCAATATTACAGACGAGAACGATAAACTCATCGCTCATGCCTCAAGCACTTGTATGACATTAAGGGGCGATAAAGCGCAAGGCAGGTAGGCCCGCAGGAGAGGTCGCGGCCGAGCTCGGGTCGCGACCGCAGGCTTATTTTACTATAAACAATTTTTCCTTTCGTAATGCGCTCATGAATTCTGGTCCTACATTTAGGTTCTCCTGTACTAGTTGATGGGGTGTAAGCGCCATCCACTGATTTAGCGAAACATCTTCAAAGCGGTCACTCTTAAACATCTCCAATACCCACACGGTTTGATTACCGGTATTCTGAATATAGTGACCAAATGCAAACGGTACATATCCAACATCCCCAGCACGATAATCGAAAGTACGAGCCGTACCATTGGGTGCTAAAACCGTCATACGTGCCGTACCTGAGATATAATATTGCCATTCGTCGTTGTTTGGATGCCAATGCATTTCTCTCATTGCACCCGGTTTGATTTCCAATAACGATGCGGCAATTTGAGCGGAAATAGGAAAGTTGGTTGAATCCGCTATACGCACGGTACTCCCGCCCGGAGTTACAATCGGCTCTTGTGCAAGTAGTCGATGTGTAAAGGTTTTTGGGACCGTACCTTGTGGGTCTGCTACCTGTTGACTTTCGAGTGGACCGGGAACGTTTGCTTGAAAAATGTATCGCTGATGGTTCGGGATATGGGCGAAAACGTTTGTTGGAACACCAAAATTCGCCGATAGTACATCCTGTGGCGTATGTGCGAACCAATCGGAGATGGATAAAGTATTGAGGTCAGAGAATTTACCGTCAGGAAAGACGAGCAAAAACTCACAACCTTCTTCTAACCCTTGAATAGAATGCGGAATTCCGGGAGGGAAGTACCATAGGTCGCCTACAGCAATATCAGCAATGAAGTTCCTTCCGTTCTGGTCAACTGCTGTAATGCGTGCTCGCCCCACAAGCATGATTGCCCATTCCGCTTGCTGATGCCAATGTAACTCACGTATACCGCCCGGAGTCAGAGCCATATTCACCCCCGCAATCGTGGTTGCTATCGGCAACTCTCTAACCGTCACTTCCCGCGACCAGCCGCCTTGATTTAACTGCATATGAGAGTCAGAGAAAGAGAACTTCAGATTGGGCAACGACCCAGCATCGGTGACGGGCGGAACTAACATGTCAGGGTTCTCAAGGTCTCGCATAACGTCCCGTGGACCAAAATCCCACCAACCAGCACCATCATTCCTTATCGGCTGCGGTATATATCCATTCCGTTTTTCGATTTCCATAATCATTTACACCCCTCGTTCTATACCCTACATACAAGCGCCTAGTATAAGTTATGAATAGAATGTCCACTTAGAACGGGCAGTTTAGTGCAGTATGGAGCCTTAGTAAATCGTATTGGCAATGTGCAGGAAAAAGCTAAATAAAGGAAGAATATTTATATTGGGAAATATATGATTCGAGAGGATGTTAAAATGACAAAAATGATAATTGAAGAAACTTTACATTCCGCTTGTTACGACCAAAATAAAGATTTGGTTCAAAAACTTTTGATTAAAGTTAAGCCAAGTATGCTCAATAAAAAACTTACTGACTATTCAAATCCAATTCAAGGGACTCCGCTACAAATTTGTTGCAAAAACGGGAATCTGGATATTGTGAAACTTTTAGTTGAAGCAGGAGCAGACAAGGAAATTAAAGATGTTGGAAGAAAATCGCCTTTATCAATTGCTATTACTATCAACCACTATGATATAACCAAATACTTAATTGAAGTTGGAGCAGACATCCATTCTAAAGGTCCTAACAATCTTCAACCAATTCATTTTGCATGTGCTCACGGAAGTAGGAAGATCATTGAATTGCTACTATCCCGGGGCGTCGATATAAATCTAGTCGATAGTCTAAAAAGCTCTCTGCTTGATTTTACGACGAATCTTAATGGAGGGAATTTAGAAGCGACTAAAACACTAGTAGAAAACGGAATCGATACAAAGTATTTTTCAACAGCGTTTAAGTGGGCTTGTTGGAGAAACAATCTCAAAATTGCTGAATATTTATTAGCGAATGGGGCGGATTATAAAAAAGAGACAACCCCTAAATCAGAGTTGTTGTTTTGGATTTGCGGTTTAGGATATAAGGAGATCGTTCAACTATTATTAGAACTAGGCGTTGACTTTAAAACAAAGGTGAAATTTAAAGGTAAAATGCTATCTTATAATGGAAGTCCTCTGGACAGAGCTATTGACACAAATCAAATCGAAATCGTAAATCTGATTCATTCTAACCCTGAGGGAGATTGTAAACCGCCTGCTCTATAGTAGTAATAAAACTTATTGTCGTCGGAGAGAGAAAAAGTCCCTTAAGAGGGACTTTTTTAATTTGTGTTTTGTTGACGAAGAATCATCCGGAAGTGAAGTATCCTACTAAAGTCATAGGAATTTAAAAAAATGTCGGCGACTGTTATATTATGGTATGATATGGCTAGCAATCATGGATGGAATGGAGAGGAATAGGTCCGGAGTTGTAGGGGATGGTTGGGTAGACGACACTTATCTTTCCGTAGCAGTTAAAAACAACACTTCTAAAGTTGTAAAAAAATATGTAGTCGGTTGGCTGGGATATGATAAGAACGGTTATCCGGTAAAAAGCGGATGGCTTTCTCCGGATTTTCTGAAGCAAGGCAATTCGGAAGAAAATATACAGCCTGGTAAAACCGGCGGTGGAGACAGCGGTTGGCGGCTGACAGGAGGATTCAATAAAGGAACGGATGCGGTTACGTTTAAGGCCAGTGTGAAGGAAGTTGAGTATTACGACGGTTCCAAGTGGGAGAATCCGTATTACCCGTATTGGGTAGAGGAGTATAAGGAGAAGCCTATACAGTAGGCATAGTTGCGGGAGTGTTGATGTTAGCAGCATCAGCACTTCTTTTTTATATAAACTTTATTTCACTAAAGGAGTACATAACTATTGAATTTTCTGTGACATACATAGTTTTATATTCGACAGCGACACAATAATTTGTTATTATGTTATACTATATTGGAATTTAAAGTAATTTAATGTATATAAATAGATTTTCTGTACAAATAACAGGAGGTGTGCAATGAAGGGACTCGCCTTTGTTTTTCCCGGACAAGGATCTCAGGTCGTTGGAATGGGTCGAAGCTTCTGGAATGATTTCACAATAGCAAAGAGGTTGTTTGAAGAAGCAAGCGATGCGATTCATTTGGACGTAAAAAAACTGTGTTGGGATAGTCCCATACATGAACTCACGCAAACCCAGAATGCGCAGCCTGCAATATTAACCGTAAGTGTCATTGCTTATCAAGTATACTTACAGGAAATAGGCGAAAAACCACATTATGCAGCGGGACATAGCGTGGGAGAGTACGCAGCACTTGTTTGTGCCGGCGTCATTCCCTTTCAAGATGCCGTCAGGCTGGTCAGACAACGGGGAGTTTTGATGCAGCATGCCGATCCGCAGCAGGTTGGAACCATGGTCGCCGTTACGGATATTCCTGCTCAAGCTTTGCGGAAGATATGTGCTGAAATTTCCACCGATCATTATCCCGTAGACATTGCCTGCTTGAATTCCGAACGGCAGCATGTTGTAGCGGGTCACCGGCAAGCCGTTGGGCATGTCGTCAAGCAAGCGGAACGATTAGGGGCCAAGCACACTCACTTGAATGTGAGCGCCGCTTTCCATAGCCCCATGATGATCCCGGCAGCCGAACAATTCCCGGACCACCTGCAATCATTAACCTTTGCGGATGCCGAGTGGCCGATCATTTCCAATGTCACGGCTGCCCCGTATCAAAGCGGAAACTCGGTCGCAGAACACTTGCAGCAGCAATTGACGATGCCCGTCAGATGGCTGGAATCCATGAACTACATGCTGGGACATGGCATCCTCGAGATCATCGAAATGGGTCCCAAGAACGTACTCAGCACGCTCATAAGAAAAATAACTACCCACGCTGCAGCCTACTCCCTAAGTCAGCCCTCCGATTTGCTGTCGCTGTCGAATTCATTTGAAAGGCAAAAAACGCTCATCCGGTTGCGTAAAAAAATCTTTCAGGATCTGACGGTAAAATCCATCATCGCCCGAAATTATAACGAGGATACGAACGCGTACTCCCAACGGGTTACCCCATTATTTGCTCAATTAAAGCTGGCCGCAGAGCGAATCAACACCAATGACATGGAATGCTCGGAAGAAGAACTGGATCAGTCGATCCGGATTTGCAAATTGATTTTGGAAGCCAAACAAGCACCGCCCCAAGAAGCAGCAAATTTGCGCTCTTAAGTACATCTTAAGGCATCCTTGAAGGAGGACCCATGGTGAGGAATCAATTTGAGACCCTAGTGGACGTCATTCAGAAAAGAAGCAGCGTATTGGATCAAGGAATTCGTTTTATTGAGTCGGACCGGAAAGAAACGTTTCTTTCTTACTCCCAGTTGTTTAACGAAGCGCAGGGATTTCTAGGCTATTTACAACAACTCGGCATTCGGCCAAAACAGGAGATTGTCTTTCAACTTCAAAATAACCGATCGTTTGTCATTGCTTTTTGGGCATGTCTGTTAGGCGGGATGATCCCGGTCCCCGTCAGCATCGGGGAAGACGTTGAGCATAAGCTCAAGGTATGGCATATTTGGCAAACGTTACATCACCCGTTCCTGATTGCATCCCCGCGAGTGCTGGATAAAATCAAAAGATTCGCTTTGGAGCACGAATTGCCGGATTTCTATCAGCAAGTAAGCCTGAATTCTTTGACGTTCGAAGATCAAGTCTACGATATGCCGGCTTCGCTGCACCAGCCTGAAGCCTCAGAACTCGCATTTATTCAGTTCTCTTCGGGATCAACAGGAAATCCCAAGGGGGTCATGCTAACGCATCATAACTTAATCCATAACACGTGTGCCATTCGAAATGCGTTAAAGATGGACCTCAAGGATTCATTTTTATCCTGGATGCCTTTGACCCATGATATGGGACTCATCGCTTGCCACCTTGTTCCGATCCTGGTAGGAATCCCCCAACATTTAATGCCAACCGAATTGTTTATCCGAAAGCCTGTTCTTTGGATGAAAAAAGCGAATGAGCATCAAGCGACAATCCTTTCTTCGCCTAACTTCGGGTATAAATATTTTCTTAGTTATTTAAAAGACGAGCAGGCTTCGGAATGGGATCTCTCTCACATCCGTGTCATCGCAAACGGCGCGGAGCCGATCCTGCCGGAGCTGTGCGATGAATTTTTAACAAAATGCTCCGCTTTCGGTGTGAAACGATCGGCCATCTTGAATGTATACGGTTTGGCGGAAGCTTCGGTCGGGGTTGCCTTCTCGAAAACAGGGGAAGAATTTGTGCCTGTCTATTTGCATCGCGACCATCTAAAAGCGGGCGAAAAGCCTATAGAGGTCAGCCGTGAAGACGAGCGTTGCGCTTCTTTCGTTGAAGTGGGAGAGCCGATTGATTTTTGTCAGATTCGGATATGCGATGAAGAGAACGGCATGCTGGAAGACGGATATATCGGCCACATTCAGATCAAGGGGGAGAACGTGACCCAGGGGTACTACAACAACCCCGAGAGCACGAGCAAAGCGATAACACCGGATGGATGGGTGAAGACGGGTGACCTTGGCTTTATAAGAAAGGGGAAGCTTGTCGTCACCGGACGGGCCAAAGATATTATTTTTGTCAACGGGAAGAATGTATACCCCCATGACATTGAACGAGTTGCTACCGAATTGGAGGGAATTGATTTAGGAAGAGTCGCCGCTTGCGGTGTATACGATCAAGCTGCTCAAAGCTGGGACATTGTATTGTTTGTTGTGTTCAAAAAATCGGCGGAACACTTCGCTCCCTTAGTAAAGGATATTCAGAAGCATTTGTACCGACGGGGAGGCTGGAGCATAAAAGAAGTACTCCCCATCCGAAAGCTGCCCAAAACGACAAGCGGAAAAATTCAGCGCTACGAGCTGGCCAATCGGTATGAATCGGGAAAGTTTGCTGCCGAATCGGCAACCATTGCGGAGTGGCTGAAGAATGATCGGAGGGAAGAAGAGGAACTGGTCTCCATCCATAAGGTTGAAGCGGAGCTGCTGGCTCTTTTGTCTGAAGTGCTGACAGGAAAGCAGCCTCGCAGAAGCGACAGTTATTTTGATATAGGAGCCAATTCCCTGGAGCTGTCTCAGTTTGCCGAACGGATTGAACAGCGTTTCGGATGCGAGCTTGCGGTGTCGGATTTGTTTACCTATCCTACCATAACCGATTTGGCGGCATTCCTTGCGGCAGGCAAGACAGCGGAGAAGCAGTCGGCTGAGGTGATCCCAAATGTCCAGCCCTCCAAAGACATTGCCGTCATCGGGATGTCGATTCAGGCCCCGGGAGCATCGGATAAGGAAGAGTTTTGGCGGCTGCTGGAAAAAGGCGAGCACTGCGTTCGTCCTTATCCCGAGGCCAGAGTCAAAGATGCGACGGACTATTTGCGATCTGTGGACAGTGGGTTTCATGAAGGGCATTTTACCAAAGGCGGGTATTTGGAAGAAATCGATAAGTTTGATAATTCGTTTTTCGGCATCACCCCCAAAGCCGCCCGGTTTATGGACCCTAATCAAAGACTGTTTCTGCAAAACGCCTGGCATGCGATTGAAGATGCGGGGTATGCCGGAGATCGGATCAGCGGAAGTCACGTAGGGGTGTATGCAGGCTTTTCGAAGGTAGGCTACGACTATGAACGGCTCTTATCTGCCAATTATCCCGAAGAGCTTCACCACTATATTGTCGGTAATCTCCCTTCGGTGCTTGCGAGCCGGATCGCATACTTCTTAAATTTGAAAGGACCGGCCATCACGATTGATACGGCATGCTCGTCTTCCCTGGTCGCCGTACATATGGCATGCAAAGCCTTGCTGGCCGGGGAATGCAGCATGGCACTCGCCGGCGGAATACGAACCGCGCTATTGCCTATGCGGATCGGGCTCGATATGGAATCCTCGGACGGGTTTACGAGAACGTTCAGCGAAGGTTCGGACGGTACAAGCTCCAGTGAAGGAGCAGGGGTTGTTCTGTTAAAGCCTCTACAGGAGGCAATCCGGGATCGGGATCATATTTATGGCGTGATCAAGGGAAGCGCGGTGAACCAAGATGGAACGACCGTTGGCATTACAGCGCCGAACCCGGCGGCCCAAGCTGAAGTCATTGAGATCGCATGGAAAGACGCAGGGATCGCTCCTGAGACGCTGTCTTTCATTGAAGCGCACGGCACCGGAACGAAGCTGGGCGATCCGGTAGAGTTTAACGGGCTTTGCAAGGCATTCGAGAAGTACACCGCGAAGCGGCAATTTTGTGCGATCGGCTCGGTCAAAGCGAATATCGGACATTTGTTTGAGGCAGCGGGAATAGCAGGCTTCATCAAATCGGTGCTGATGCTGAACCACCTGAAAATCCCGCCATTAGTCCATTTTACTTCACCGAATCCGTTAATAAACTTTGCAGCCTCTCCCTTTTACGTCAATCAGGAGGCTGGCGATTTCGGACCGAAGGACCGACCGGTGCGGGGCGGGATCAGTTCGTATGGTTTTAGCGGAACCAATGCGCATGTTGTTCTGGAGGAATATAGGCCTGAAGCGGCGCCCGCGGATGCGCCTGAGAATGACAATGACCATGAGCCGCAGCTTTTCGTCCTGTCGGCTCAAAGCGAAGCCTCGCTCAATGAATTGGCTCAACGTTACCTGCAGTTTATATCGGATAATGCTCAGGCTTCTTTAAAGCAGATTTGTTATACGGCGGGGACCGGAAGGGCACATCTGGATCATAGCGTAGCTATGGTTGTGACGAGCAGGCAAGAGATTGCGGAGAAACTGTCCCGGATGATCCAAGGGGAAAAAGATGTGACTCGAGTTTATTTCGGCTACCGAAAGCTAAAAGACATAAAACCGGACGAACAGGAGAGAATGAATCAACAAACCTCTGCACTGATGCAGCGTCCTGCTTTGAACAAAGAGGAACGAATGGCATGGCTGACGCAAGCCGCCGAGCTATTCGTGCAAGGAGCTTCACTGGATTGGGAATCCATTTATTTCGGGCAGCAAGTGCAGAAGATTTCATTGCCTTTATATCCGTTTGAACGAAATCGGTGTTGGATTGATGTCATTCATACACCAGCTAACGAAGCAGGCAGAGAAGGAGTTGAGATGCCGGTGAAGTTGAATCCTACGAAGACGCATATCGAATCCGTCCTAAAAACGATGGTCAGCAACGCCTCCGGACTCAAGGTCGACGAGATCGATTCCAATGCCCACTTTATTGGATTCGGGATGGATTCGATCATGCTGGCTCAAGTGAAAAAAGCGATTGTGGACGAGTTTGGCGTAGACATTCCGATGGAGCGCTTCTTTGATTCCATGAATAATCTTCAATCCATCGTGGATTATGTAACGGAGGTCGCTCCAGCGCAAGCTGCCGTTCAAACGGAAATGCAAGCACGCGATCCGCAACCGCGCGGCTGGCAAGCTCAGCTCGAATCTGGGAGCGAGCCTGAACGGAAAATTCATTCCTTGCCTAGTCATCAAGAGCATACGCTTGAAAGTATCGTTACTTCCCAGAATCAATTAATCGAGCGTATGCTGCAAGCTCAACTACACAGCTTTAATCTGCTAAGGACGCATTCCTCCAGTCAGGTTCAGGGAATGCTCCAGAGCGGGCCGGAGTACCCTGCTTTGCCTACCGGGCAGGCGGCTCCGTTGTCGTCAACGGAATCGATCACAGCCCCGAAGCAAACAGTTGCTTCGGACGCCAAGCCTTTTGTTCCATTTCAAACCCAAAGTCTGCACGAGAATGGAAATTTCAACGCCCGGCAGAGGGGGTATTTGGAAGAATTTATACAGAAATACGTAGCCAAAACCAAAGGTTCCCGGCAATACACGGACCAAACAAGATTTGCTCACGCAAATAACCGCAACTTATCCAGCTTCCGCTCTTATTGGAAGGACATGGTTTATCCCATTGTAGCCGAACGCTCTGACGGGTCTAAGCTCTGGGATGTGGACGGAAACGAATACGTGGATATTACGATGGGCTTTGGGGTTAATCTTTTTGGACATAATCCGCCCTTTATCTCACAGACGATCCGCGATTCTACGCATTCGCTCCTGCCGCCTCTCGGGCCGATGTCTAACGTGGCCGGGGAAGTGGCGGATCGGATTCGCGCCCATACGGGCGTAGAACGCGTCGCTTTCTATAACTCCGGAACGGAAGCTGTCATGGTGGCCATTCGTTTAGCGAGGGCAGCTACAGGAAGAGCGAAAATTGTCGTATTTGCAGGCTCCTATCACGGTACGTTCGATGGGGTGTTAGGGGTAGCGAATGCCAAGGGAGGAGCCGCACCGGCCAGTGCCCTGGCGCCGGGGATCCTGTCCAGTTACATGAACGATTTACTCGTGCTGCACTACAATCATCCGAATTCATTGGAGACGATCCGGCGTCTGGGTCCTGAGCTGGCCGCCGTTCTGGTAGAACCGGTCCAAAGCCGCAGACCTGACTTGCAGCCGAAGCACTTTTTGCAAGAGCTGCGGTCGATCACTAAGCAATCTGGAACGGCTCTTATTATGGACGAGATTATTACAGGGTTCCGCATCGGCTTGGGCGGCGCTCAGCAGTGGTTTGACGTTCAAGCGGACTTGGTTACGTATGGAAAAATTATTGGCGGCGGGCAGCCGTTAGGCATTGTTGCCGGAAGAGCCGAGTTCATGAATGCCATCGACGGCGGAACCTGGCAGTATGGGGACGATTCCTATCCGCAGGATGAGTCCAAGCGTACCTTTGTGGCTGGTACGTTCAATACCCATCCTCTCACGATGAGATTGTCACTGGCCGTGCTTCGAAAGCTTGAGTCCGAAGGAAACGCTCTTTACGACCAATTGAATCAAAACACGACTTACCTCGTTGATGAATTAAACCGCTACTTTGAGCAATCGCGAGTACCGATTCGCACGGTGCAATTCGGCTCCTTGTTCCGATTTGTTTCGTCTGTCGATAACGACTTGTTTTTCTACCATTTAAATTATCGAGGGATTTATGTCTGGGAAGGCCGCAACTGCTTCCTGTCAACCGCCCACACGATGGACGATATTCATACCATTATCCGAGCCGTTCAACAAACGGTGGAGGATCTTCGCCGGGGCGGATTTCTTCCGGACGGGCCTGATTCTCCCGACGACGGAAGCCACGCGGCACCCAAGCGTTACGAGCTCTCCCCCGAGCAAAAACAATTGGCGCTGGCAGCCCAATTCGGAGATGAAGCATCGGCGGCATTCAATCAGTCCATTTCGCTGCGCATGAAAGGAGACGTTCGGCCTCAGGCCTTGCAGCAAGCCGTACAGCATGTAACCGACAGGCACGATGCCTTGCGCACGGTAATGGATCTCGATACCGAGGAGCAGCAAGTGTTAGACCGGATGCTCATCGAAATTCCGCTCGTCGACTTTACCGCGTATTCGGATGAAGGGAGAGAGGCACAGGTTAAGAAATGGCTGGAGGAAGAGGTTAAGCAGCCTTTTCCTCTGCATGAGCAGAAGCCATTATTCAGAGTTCGGCTGCTCCAGCTTGCCGAAGCTGACTATTTGCTGGTTCTTACCTTTCACCATATCATCGCGGACGGCTGGTCGATCGCGGTATTTGTGCAAGAGCTGGAGAGCGCGTACGCTGCTATCGTACGGGGAGAGCAGCTTCCGGAGCAGGAAATCACTTCGTTTGGACAATATTTGGACTGGCGGCAAGCGCAGATCGACAGCGGTCTATATGAGGAAGGCATCCGATACTGGGGCGAGTATTTCTCGGAGCCGGCACCGCAGGCCCTCTTCCCCGGAAATTCGCTTGCTGCCGGTCCTCAATCTTATGAGGCAAAACGGCATACGGTTACTTTGGAGCCTTCCTTAAGCGAGGGAATCAAGTCGCTGAGCATCCGTTTGAAAAACAGCGTGTTTGCAACGTTGCTGGGAGCTTTTCATCTGTTTCTGCATCAGATTACCAATCAGACCGGTTTAGTCGTCGGCATCCCGACCGCAGGTCAGCTTCATATGAACCGCCATCGCTTAATCGGCAATTGCGTCAATATGATCCCGGTCAAAAGTGCGGTGCCCGAAACCGGCACCTTAACCGAATACCTTACCCTTACAAGGGAACAGGTAAACCAAGTGATGCGGTACCAGGCGGTGCCGATGACACTGGTTGCCAAACGCCTATCGCCAGGACAAGTTCCGGACATGCGGATTATTTTTAACTTGGACAGACCGTTTCGGCCATTGCGTTTCGGCAATTTAAATGTCAAGCCTATGTCTTGCCCGCTCCCGTATCTGCCGTACGATTTATTTCTGAACGTGACCGATGCGGGACAGCACTATGTTCTTGATTTTGATTTCAGAGCGAACGTCATCAGCATGGAAATGATGGAAGTGTGGGCGGCGGGCTTTGCCAAATTGCTTCGCGGCATGGTGGAAGCAGAAGCTTCGCTGCCACTTTCCGCCCTGGCCATGTTCTCTAAGGAAGAGCAGGGGGACTTAGAAAGGCTGTATGAGCTTCACCGCAACAGGCTTTCCATGCCCGGGAACGACTCGTTGCTCGGAGCCGTGAAGTACGATGAGCCGCAAAATGAAACCGAGCGTCAACTGACGAGGATGTGGGGGGAGCTGCTAGGAGTGGAGCGGGTGGGCAGGTCCGATCCCTTCTTGGCCAGTGGAGGAAATTCGTTAAAAGCGACGCTCCTGCTCTCCCAAATTCAAGAAAGCTTCCAACAGAAACTGTCCATTCGTCAATTTTTCGAGCATCAGACGATCGAGGGCTTGGCGAGCCTGCTTGGCAAGGAACAACAAGTAACGGCTCCTCCGATCGTTGCTTTAGACAAGAGAGCCTATTATCGGACTTCGCCGACGCAGCAAAGAATTTATGTCCTCCATCAAATGGAGCCGAACCCCATTTCGCAAAACCTGTTCGGTCAAATCTCGATAACCGGGCCGCTTCATGTGCAGGCCTTGGCAGGCGCGCTCCGGCAGTTGGTTCAGCGGCACGAAGGCTTTCGAACTTCTTTCCAGCTAGTTGACGGGGAAATCGTGCAGAGGATTGCCGATTCGATTGATTTTGAAGTTCCTGTCCGGGTGATGGAGCGTGAGCAGTTTGAGGCTTATGCCAAGCGGTTCGTCCAACCTTTCGATCTGGAGCAAGCCCCGTTACTACGTGCGGAGATTGTCCAAACCGGCGACGAACAGGCAGAGCTGCTGATCGATATGCATCATATCGTTTCGGACGGTTATTCCATCGGCCTGCTGATGAGCGAGCTGCTAGCCATCTATGATCAAGAGCCGCTGCCCGATATTTCATTTGATTATAAGGACTACGTCGAGTGGTACAGTCGCTGGTTCACCGAGGAGACGATGAAGCGGCATGAACAATACTGGCTGGAGCAGTTTGACGATGACCTTCCCGCGCTTCAGCTGCCGGCAGACCATAGCAAGGCCGAGGGATGGTCTGCCGAAGGAAAGCGCCGGACTTCTTCCTTGCAGCCGGATCTGATCCGTTCACTTAAACAAGTGGCGCAAAAAACGGGAGCTACTTTGTATATGGTGCTTCTGGCAGCCTATAAGGTGCTCCTGCACAGATATACGGGTCAAAACGACATCGTTGTGGGTACGCCTGTTTCCGGACGAAATCATGCGAGCACCGAACAAATCATCGGCGCGTTCATCCAAACGGTCGGAATTCGTACGAAGCCTGTGGGGCGAACAAGCTTTCTGGATTTCTTGGAGCAGGTCAAGCAGCAAACGCTCGGAGCCTTCGAGCATCAGGATTATCCATTCGATTGGTTGGTTGACAAAATAAACAAGCGGCGGGGGACCACCGGACATTCGCTGTTTTCCACGATGTTTGTGTTTCAAAATATCGAATTTCATACGAATCGAAGGAGCGATTGTACGTTTACAGTGAAGGAGCGCAATGCGGGAGTTTCCCTGTATGAGCTCATGTTAACTGCCGAGGATGATGGAGAGCAGCTGGAACTGCACTTTGACTTTCAGCCCAAGGCGTTTGAAGAAGAAACGATCGAACAGCTGTTCAGACATTACCTTCGAATTTTGCAAACGATCGGTAAAGAGCCGGGGTTGCCTTTGGCCTCTTTTCCGCTATTATCCGACAGCGAACGGGATCAAGTGGTAACTCAATTTAATGATACCGCCTCAGCATACCCGCTTGACGAAACCGTATATCAATGGATAGAACGGCAAGCCGAGCGGCTGCCGGATCACGAAGCCGTTCGATTTGGAGATACTTCGCTCACCTATCGTCAGCTTAACGAGCGGTCCAATCAGTTAGCACGGACGTTACGGGCAGAGGGAGTGGGCGTTGACCGCTTCGCTGCCATTGTTTGTCATCACAGTCTGGAGCTGATTGTCGGCATTTTGGCGGTAGGGAAAGCAGGCGGCGCCTACGTTCCGATTGACCCGGAATATCCGGAAGACCGGATACGCTTTATGCTCCGGGATTCCGAGACGCAGGTCGTATTGACACAGCGCTCTGTGCACGACCGGCTACCCTTTGAAGGCAGTGTCATCCTCCTGGATGAACAAGAAGCTTATCAGGAAGACCGTTCGAATTTACAATCCGTCAGCGGTCCCGAGGATTTGGCCTATATGATCTATACCTCAGGCTCTACGGGGATGCCGAAGGGAGTAGCTGTCGAGCATCGCGCGTTAGCCAATTATATTTGGTGGGCCAAAGAGGTTTATGTGCAAGGGGAGAAGACGAACTTCGCTCTGTACTCCTCGATCTCTTTTGATTTAACGGTCACCTCCATGTTTACGCCGCTGATCTCGGGAAATACAATGATCATCTATGCCGGAGCAGACAAAAGCACCCTGTTATCGGAGATGGTACAGGACCCGGCCATCGATCTGATTAAATTGACTCCGGCGCACCTGCACGTACTGCAAGAGATGAACATCAATCCTGCCACAGCCATACGCAAAATGATTGTAGGCGGAGAACAGTTAAGCACGCGCTTGGCCCGAAGTATCACGGAGCAATTTCAGGGCCGGCTCCAATTGTTTAACGAATACGGTCCGACCGAAACCGTTGTCGGATGTATGATTCACCGGTTCGATCCCGAGCGGGATCAGGGAGAATTTGTGCCCATCGGCACGCCAGCGGCCAATACCGCCGTTTATGTGCTCGATGGCGAAAGGAATCCGACACCTCTTGGGGTTACGGGAGAAATCTATATAAGCGGAGCTGGTGTAGCTAGGGGATATTGGAATCGTCCGGATTTAACGCAGGACAAGTTTGTTCCGAACCCGTTCGTCCCCAGGATGAGGATGTATAAAACGGGAGATTTGGCCAAATGGCTGCGCAATGGGAAGCTTGAATACGTGGGCAGGGCGGATGAACAGGTCAAAATCAGAGGCCACCGGATCGAGCTTGGCGAGATCGAAGCCGCATTGCTGAATCTAGCGTCCGTTCAAAGAGCCGTGGTTATAACAACAGATGCCGAGGACGGCTTGAAGCAGCTGTGCGCTTATTATGTGAGCGGTACATCCTTTACGCCTGTCCAGCTTCGAGAGCAGCTGACTCTGGCGCTGCCAAGCTACATGGTTCCGTCCTACTTTATCCGGCTGGAAAGCATCCCGTTAACGGTGAACGGAAAAGTCAATCGAAAGGCGCTGCCTGCCCCGCAGCCAACCGTACAGCAAATGACCGAATATGTCCCGCCCGGCAATGAAATCGAAGCTAAGCTGGCCTCCTTGTGGGAAGAGGTTTTGAAAATCGGCGGTGTTGGAGTTACGCACAATTTCTTTGAGCTTGGGGGAAATTCGATTCGGGGGACAGGCTTGGTAGTTAGACTTCAGAAAGAATTGAGAGTCCATGTGTCCTTGCAAGATTTATTTAAGTTTCCAACCATAGAGCAATTGGCTAGCGTCATAGGAAAAATGGAAAAAAACCGCTACGAGCCGGTTCCGGTCGCTAAAGAAATGCCGTATTATCCGGTTTCTTTCGCTCAGAAACGGATGTATCTGTTAAGTCATGCCCAGGGCGGCGAGCTGGCCTACAATATGACCGGCGCTTTACATCTGGAAGGAACCGTCGATACAGCCCGACTGGCTGCGGCGCTCCAACAGTTGATCCACCGTCACGAAGCTTTGCGGACCGGCTTTGTGTTAGACGGCGGCGAACCCGTTCAGCGTGTAGATCCCCAAGCGGAGCTTGTGATCGAAAGCATTCAAGCGAGCGAAGAACAAGTCAATGAAGCGATACGCCGGTTTGTCCGGCACTTTGATTTAACCAAGCCGCCTCTGATGCGCGTCGGACTGATCGAGCTTGGACCCGAGAGATATGTGCTGGTCGTTGACATGCATCATATCATCTCGGACGGGATGTCCATGAATATTTTGATGAACGATTTGAGCCTGCTCTACGAGGGAAGAGAGTTGGAGCCTCTTCCGGTTCAATATAAGGATTATGCGGTTTGGCAGCAGTCAGAGGCTCGAGGCAAGCGATACCGCAGTCAAGAGGCGTATTGGCTTGAACGCTATCGCGATGACACTCCTGCTCTGGATCTGCCCACGGATTACAAGCGGCCTTCAACACGCAGTTACGAAGGAGAAGCGTTTGAATTCCATATTCCGCCGGAACTGCAGCAGCGTTTGCATCAATTGGCGGAGGCCACAGGTACGACGCTTTATATGATTATGCTGTCCGCCTACATGATTCTTTTATCCAAATACAGCGGACAAGATGATATTGTCGTAGGCACGCCAATCGCCGGCCGGACTCATCTGGATCTCGAACATGTGGTGGGAATGTTCGTCAATACCTTGGTTATCCGCAGTCAGCCGTCCGGGCGCAAATCCTTCGATGCATACTTAGCGGAACTCAAGGAGGAGCTCATCCGGGCCTATCAAAATCAAGAATATCCGCTAGACGAATTGATCCGTCATTTGCCGGTTCCGAAGGACCCAAGCCGTAATCCGTTGTTCGATACGATGTTCGTGATGCAAAATCAGGATCAAGCGCAGGTAACCATGAATTCGATTTCCATCACCCCGTATAAGCTAACGGACACGGTGGCTAAGCTGGACCTGACATTGTCGATCCAAACGGACCAGGAGACCTATTACGGGCTGTTTGAATATTCCAAGAAGCTATTTAAGAAAAACAGAATCGAGCTTTTATCGACAGATTATATCCGCATCTTATCGGCAATCAGCCAACATTCCGGCGTTCTGATCGATGCTATCGAATCGGGCAATGGCCTCGAAGAAGAGGATAACGGATTGGATTCGCTCCAGTTGAATTTTTAGCCAAATGAACAAGGCCGGACCAGCATCACGGTTTAGATCCTTAGCAGAGTGAGGTGCTCGCATGTCGGGGAATACCAGTCAAGAAGAGTATTGGGTGAACGTGTTTGACGAAGAAGATCGGTTAAGCGTGCTTCCACCCTTTAAAGCAGCGGACTCCGTATCATGGAACCGTGAAGCCTACCGGGAAGAGTGTTGGAACGGCTCTTTATCTCAAGCGGTATCGAAGCGAATAACGGACTTGGCCAATGGCTCGGAGATGGCTGTTTATTTACTTGTCGCAGCAGGGATGCAGTGTTTATTATCCCACTATACCGATAGGTCGAGCGTCATTGTGGGCATTCCGACAACCACGAAGAAGAAGGGCAGCTCCTCGGTAATTAATCCCATCGTTCCTTTCAAGCATGTGCTGAACAGCGGGAGCACGTTCTCGGCGTTGTTTACCCAGTTAAAGGAAGGGGTGGCTCAGGTGCTCAGGCATCAGAACGTTCCCTTTCCCAAAATGGTTCAGCACTTAGATATGCTGTACCCGGATGAGCATACCCCGTTATTTCCAATCGTCATTTCGCTAAATGAACTGCATGGTTTCACGTTTAAAGAAGAAATTTTCGCCGACACGCTATTTCATTTTGATTTGGAAAACAACAGCTTGAATGTGAAGGTCTATTATAACGGCAGTCTCTATGACAGGCCCTACCTGGAGCAAGTCGTGGCGCATCTTGACCGGATGCTCGCCGCAGCTTTGTTCCAGCCGAATGCTCCGCTTCACGGAATCGAGATGCTGCGCGAAGCGGAGAAACAACAAATATTATTTCATTTTAACGATACGGCCGTCGATTTTTCCGAAAGCCGAACGACGTTTCAACTCTTCGAAGAGCAAGTGAAGCGGACACCGAATCATACGGCCGTTAAGCTTGGAAGCCAGCAGCTGACCTACCGCGAATTGGATACGAAAGCCAATCAACTGGCAAGAATACTCCGAAATTACGGGGTCCAGCCCGATACGCTGGTAGCGATCATGACGGAGCGTTCGCTGGAGATGGTCGTCGCCATGCTCGCGGTCTGGAAAGCGGGCGGAGCTTATGTGCCTCTGGACCCTCAGTATCCGCAAGAGCGGCTTCAGCATATGCTGCAGGTTGCCAAGGCTGGTCTTCTCTTGGTTCAAGGCGATGTAGAAGGCGATCTCCGCTTTGCGGGAACCGTACTCGATTTGAACGACGAAGCATCGTATCATCCGGACGGAAGTGCATTGCTGCCCATTGCGCAGCATCATCATTTGGCCTATGTCATCTATACCTCCGGTACGACAGGGAAGCCGAAAGGGGTCATGATCGAGCATAGCGGGATTGCGAACGCGCTCCAATGGAAGAAAGCTTTGTTCCATTTTCCCGAGCAGGATCGTGTGCTTGTATTGTATCCTTATGTATTCGATGCTTTCATCTTAAATTTCTTCGGTCCGTTGGTATCGGGCGCTACGTTGTATCTTCTTCCTGAAGAAGAGAACAAAGACCTTTTCGCCATTCAAAAGGTGTTGACCGAGGAGAAAATTACTCGGTTCACAACTTCGCCACGCTTGCTAAGCGCGATGATAGCACAAATGAAAGCGGAAGACCTCCGTTACGTTCAACATGTGGTCGTCGGCGGAGAACAGCTTGAACCGGCCACGGTTGAAAGGCTGTTTGCTTTGCGGCCGCAGATTCGGCTCATTAATGAATATGGCCCGACGGAAAATAGCGTCATCACGACGTTTCACCCCGTTCACACCGTCCATGAGCGGATTACCATCGGTAAGCCGGTGGCCAATAACCAGGTCTATATCCTGGGAACCCACGGGCATATCCAGCCGATTGGCGTGCCGGGAGAGCTGTTCGTGGCAGGAGCGGGGGTAGCTCGCGGTTATCTTCACCAGCCGGAGCTAACGAAGCAAAAATTTGTTCCGCATCTGCTGGCGAACGGGCAGACCATGTATCAAACAGGGGATAGCGCCCGTTGGCTGCCGAACGGTACGATCGAATATTTGGGCCGAATCGACCAGCAGGTGAAAATTCGCGGTTTCCGCATCGAACTTGGCGACGTGGAGACGGCGCTGCTCAGTCTGGATGCGGTTCATGAGGCGGTTGTCACTACGCGAAAGGACAAGGACGGGGCCGATCAATTGGTCGCCTATTATACCGGGGAGTTTAACGGGACGGTAAGTCAGTTTCGAGACCTGCTCTCGCATAAATTACCCGATTACATGATTCCTTCCGTCTTTATTCATCTGGAGCAAATCCCGCTTACGACCAATGGGAAGCTGGATAGGAAAGCTTTGCCGGATGCCGAAGACAAAACACGCGCTGAAAGGGAATACGTAGCGCCTCGCAACGAGGTGGAGGAGCTGCTCAGCTCCATTTGGCAAACGGTGCTTGGCGCGGAAAAGATCGGAATTCAGGATAGTTTCTTTGACTTCGGAGGGGATTCCATTAAATCGCTTCAGGTCTCCTCGCGGTTGTATCAAGCCGGCTACAAAGTAGACATGAAATATATGTTTAACTATCCTACCATCGCTGAGCTAAGCCCATGGATCGAACCGGTCAGCCGAATAGCCGAGCAAGGGGAAGTCAAGGGAAGCACGAGGTTCAGCCCGATTCAGCACTGGTTTTTTGAACAAAAAATGCCGAATTTCCACCATTATAATCAGGCGGTGATGATCCATTCGCCTCACGGCTTTCAAGAAGCTCCGCTTCGGTCGGCTCTGAGCGAGATCGCCAAGCATCACGATGCGCTGCGGATGATCGTAGAAGAGCAGTCGGGCGGTTACAGCGCCCGTATTGCCGCTATTGACGAGAGCAAGCTGTTTGAGCTTGAGATCGTGTCTTGTCAAGAAGACACCGATCCGGGCCATGTAATCGAAAGCCACGCGAACCGAATTCAAAGCAGCATCGATGTAAGTCGCGGGCCTTTACTGAAAGTCGGTTTGTTCCGGTGTGCGGACGGGGATCATTTGCTTTTTGTCGTTCATCATCTGGTGATTGACGGCGTGTCTTGGAGAATTCTTTTAGAGGACTTTGCCAGCGGTTATGAGCAAGCCGTACAGGGTCAGTCGATCCGGCTTCCGCAGAAAACCGATTCTTTCTCGTTCTGGGCAGAGCAAGTAGAGCAATATGCATCGGGCACCGCGATAGAGCAGGAGCTGGCTTATTGGGTGGAGCTCGCAGGTGAGCCGATCCGGGCATTGCCCAAAGACTACGATCACCCAACCTCCTTCGTGGAGGATAGCGACGTTATTACGGTTCAGTGGACTCAGGAAGAAACCGAGAGGTTGCTCATGCAAGCGAACCGGGCCTACAACACGGAAATGAACGATCTGCTGCTTACCTCGCTTGGACGGGCTGTTCATCTTTGGACCGGAATGGAAAAAATGGCGGTGAATCTGGAAGGGCATGGACGGGAGCCGATACTGCCGGATTTGGATATTAGTCGCACGGTGGGCTGGTTTACGAGTCAATACCCCGTCATCCTGCATATCGAGGCTGGAAAATCGCTGCCGCAGCATATTAAATCCGTGAAGGAAACGCTCAGGCGGGTCCCTGCGAAAGGCATGAATTACGGTATCTTGAAGCAGGTGTCCGGGCGCTCCGAAGCGGGCCTCCTGCATATGGAACCGGATATCAGCTTTAATTACTTGGGCCAGTTTGACCAGTCCTTCGAAGATCATGCTTACCAGCTGTCGCCCTATTCATCAGGGTCCTCGATGAACGGACAACAAAGGAGAACGGCAGCCCTGGAGCTAAACGGCATGATTGCCGAAGGAGTATTGACTCTGTCGCTTAGTTACAGCCGCAAGCAGTACAACTCATCGTCCATCGAACAATTCGCCCAGCTGCTGAGAGACAGTTTGCAGCAAATCGTTACGCATTGCGTAGACCAGCCGCATAGCTCGCTGACACCAAGCGATGTTTTATTGAAAGATATTACGATCGACGAATTGGATCAGTTATTGGAGCAAACGCGTGAATTCGGCATAGCCGAACAGATTTATCCTCTGACCCCCATGCAGAAAGGCATGTTATTTCACAGTCTGCTTGATCCAAGCTCAGCGGCTTATTTTCAGCAAACCCGATTTGATCTGAACGGATGGCTGGACATCCAACGATTTACCGAGAGCTTGGAGGCTTTAGCGCAAAAGTATGAGATTTTTCGCACCAATTTCTACAGAGGCTGGAAGGATCAGCCTTTGCAAATGGTTTGGAAAGACAAAAAAATCGGCTTGTCCAGCGTAGATTTGCGCGAGATGGACGAGACCGGGCAAGAACGATCGGTCCGCGAATACGCCCGGCAAGATCGGCTGCGGGGATTTGATTTGGCTAAGGACGCCTTAATGCGCGTTTCGATTCTTCACATGTCCGATACCCGTTATCATTTCATATGGAGCTTTCATCATATCTTGATGGATGGCTGGTGCCTACCTCTGATTACGGAGGAAATTTTTGGTGATTATTTTGCGCGGATGCAGCAGAAGCAGCTCCCGCCGTCACGCCTAACTCCTTACCGAGTGTACATGGAGTGGCTTGACGAGCAAAATGAGGAAGAGGCCCGGCGCTACTGGGATCAATATTTGGACGCTTACAGCGAACAAACGCTTCTGCCGAAAGACGGTCAGCCGGCCGAAGATGAACCTTACCTGCCGGAGCAAGTAACAGGCGTCATCGACGCGGAGCTTGCCTTGCGGTTGAAAGAGAGTGCCAGTAGGCATCATGTCACCCTGAATACCTTGCTGCAGACGGCGTGGGGAGTTCTGCTGCACACCTATAATTCCAGCCAGGACGCCGTATTCGGCAGCGTTGTGTCGGGCAGGCCGGCGGCCATTCCGAACGTGGAAACGATGATCGGTTTATTTATCAATACGATTCCTGTACGAATACAAGGGGAGGCCAGTATCACGTTTGCCGAGCTTATGAGAAGAACGCAGGAGAAAGCCATCGCCTCCCAACATTATGAAACCTACCCTTTGTACGAAATTCAAGCCCGCACGATCCAGAAGCAGCATTTAATTACGCACCTGATGGTTTTCGAAAATTATCCGGTCGGCCAGTACATGGAAAGCATCGGAGGCGAATACGGTTCGCCGATCGAGATTTCCAAGGTACAAATGGAAGAACAGACCAATTATGATTTGAATGTGATCGTTATCCCGGGGGAAACCATCAGATTACAATTCACTTACAATGCCAGGGTATACAACCGGGCTACCATTGAGCGAATGCAAGGGCATTTGCTGCACATTTTGCAGCAGGTCGCAAGGGATGCGGATGTTCGGGTGAGCGAGCTGGACATCTTAACAGACCAAGAACGAACAACGCTTCTTCATACCTGGAACGACACGGCAGCGGAGTTCCCGCAGGCTCTGGTTTATCGATTGTTTGAAGCGCAGTCGCTGCAAACGCCGGATCGTCCGGCGGTTATCGCTCACGGACAGCAGCTCACGTACGTACAGCTCAACGAGCGGGCCAACCAACTGGCCCGGCATGTAAGAGCTCGAAGCGGACAAGCGAATCCGTTCGTTGCTGTCATTAGCGAACATAGTATTGAACTGGTGATCGGAATTTTGGCCGTTCTCAAAGCCGGCGGCGCGTACGTGCCCATCGATCCCGACTACCCGGAGGACCGTATCCGCTACATGCTGGACGATTCCAAAGCCTGCTTAGTCCTTACGCAGTCCCATCTCCGGCGAAAGTTTGACTTTGAAGGAATGACCGTGCTGCTGGATGAGGAAAGCTCATACGACCAAGATTGCTCGAACCTTGAAGAGGTCGGCGGAGCGAATGATTTGGCTTATATGATCTACACCTCCGGTTCCACCGGAAAACCGAAGGGAGTACTCATTGAGCACCGGGGCTTGACGAATTATATCTGGTGGGCGAGAGAGGTTTATGTCAAGGGCGAGCCAACTAATTTTCCGCTGTACTCATCGATTTCCTTCGACCTGACGGTAACTTCCATCTTCACTCCGCTGGTCACAGGAAATGCCATTATCGTATTCAGCGGAGCCGATAAAGCCGCATTGCTGGCCTCTATCGTACAGGACCCCAGAGTGGATATTATCAAGTTGACTCCTGCCCATTTGCAGGCATGGAAAGAAATGAACATCGCTGGCCCGACAACCGTTCGGAAGCTAATTGTGGGAGGAGAGAATTTAAGCACTCGGCTCGCTCAAAGCATCCACGAACAATTACACGGAGAAATTGAAATATTTAATGAATACGGGCCGACGGAGACGGTTGTCGGCTGTATGATTCATCGCTATGATGCAGCGCTTGATAAACGTGAATCGGTGCCGATCGGCAAGGCTGCGGCCAATACAAGTCTGTTCCTGCTGAATCACGGCTTGAAGCCGGTGCCGGTCGGCGTTCCCGGAGAGCTTTTTATCAGCGGAGCCGGTGTAGCCAGAGGCTATTGGAACCGGCCGGAGCTGACGGCGGAGAAATTCATCGATCACCCGTTTGTTCCCGGAACCCGCATGTACAGAACAGGGGACTTGGCCCAGTGGCTACCGGACGGAAAGATGGAGTATCTAGGCCGGATGGACGAGCAGGTCAAAATCCGAGGTTACCGCATCGAAATCGGCGAGATTGAAGCTGCTCTACAGCAAATGGCTGAAATCAAAGAAGCCGTTGTTGCGGCCCAAACCGATGCCCATGGGTTTCAGCAGTTATGCGCCTATTACGTAAGCGATCGCCCGCTGCCATCATCGCAGCTGAGGGAGCATCTGTCTCGCGGGCTGCCCGGCTTCATGGTTCCGGCCTATTTTGTCCATTTGGAGCAAATGCCGTTAACGTCCAATGGCAAATTGAACCGGAAGGCGCTGCCTGTCCCCGATCTTCGGCATCAGGAGCGCGCAGCGTACAGGGCGCCACGGACGAAAGTGGAGGAAATGCTTGTTTCGATCTGGGAAGCCATCTTGGGTACGGAAGGCATCGGGATAGGTGACCATTTCTTCGATCTGGGCGGAGACTCCATTAAATCGATTCAACTGTCATCCAGGCTGAATCAGCTTGGTTATCGCCTGGAAATTAAACATTTGTTTAAGTTTCCGACGATCGCTGAATTAAGTCCGCATGTTGAGCTAAGCAGAAGAGCCGCGGAGCAAGGCGAGGCCGTGGGCCGTGTGATGCTGACTCCGATACAGTATTGGTTTTTCGAACAATTTACTGTAGATCCGCATTATTACAATCAAGCGGTCATGCTGCATGCGCCGGACGGATTGAAGGAAATGCCGCTTCGTCAAACGCTGCACAAGCTTGCCGAGCATCACGATGCCCTGCGCATGGTGGCTGTCCAAACGGAAAACGGCTACGAGGCCTGGAATTTGGAGATTGCCCGAAGCAGCTTGTATCAGCTGGAAGTCTTCGATTTGCAAGAAAACCCCGCTCCCGGGCCGGACATTGAAGCGAAGGCGAACGAGATCCAAGGCAGTATTCGCTTAAGCGACGGACCTTGGATGAAAGCCGCTTTGTTCCGTTGTGCAGATGGAGATCATTTGTTCATCGCCATTCATCATCTGGCGGTAGACGGCATATCCTGGCGCATCCTGCTTGAAGATATCGCCAGCGGATACAAGCAGGCCGAAAGGGGACAAGCCATCCGGCTTCCTCTAAAAACGGACTCCTTCCGACTATGGTCCGAGCGTTTGACCGCTTATGCACAGAGTGAAGCGATGAGCAAGGAAGCGGCGTATTGGAGCCAACTGGAGCAGCGCGGCTTCGAATGCCTGCCCAAGGACTTCCCCGAACAGGATGGATTCAGCCGAGACAGCGAGACGGTAACGGTCGAATGGAGCAAGGAAGAGACGGACCAGCTTATCAAGCATGCCCACCGTGCCTATAACACCGACATGAACGATCTATTGATCACGTCCCTCGGCCTTTCTGTTTCGCGATGGTCGGGACTTGAACGGATTGCGCTTCATTTGGAAGGGCACGGAAGGGAACCGATTATCCCGGATCTCGATATTTCCCGCACGGTGGGCTGGTTTACAAGCTTGTTTCCCGTTGTTCTCCAACTGCCGCCGGGCAAACCATTATCCGCTTCGATCAAAGCGGTGAAAGAGGAACTAAGGCATATTCCCCATAAAGGAATCGGGTATGGCATTCTGAAGTATTTAGCCAAAACGGAGGTGCCGCGATCCGGTCTGCAGCCGGAAATAAGCTTTAATTACTTGGGTCAGTTCGATCAAGATTTGCAGCAGCATGAGATTCGGCTATCTCAGTACTCCGCCGGCTCGGATTCAAGCGGCAATCAGCGCAGGCCGTACGTGCTCAATGTGAACGGAATGATAACCGGAGGACAACTAAGGCTGACGATCAATTACAGCCATAAGCAGTACGCCAGGGAGACGATCGAACGGTTGTCGGCCTTTCTTCATCAAGAGCTTCGGGCTGTCGTAGCTCACTGCATGAGCAAAGAGCAGCCCGAACTCACGCCAAGCGATATTTTGCTCCAAGGCTTGACTGTGAACGAATTGGATCAGCTTCTGGATCAGCTGCCGGACTCCGGGGCTATTGAGAACATTTATCCGCTGACTCCCATGCAGAAGGGAATGCTGTTCCACAGCTTGCTGAATGCAGAATCCGGCGCCTATTTTGAACAAGCATCGTTCGATTTGGACGGAGAGGTGCGGATCGAAGCGCTAGGGGCAAGTCTGGAGCGTGTTTTTGACCAATATGCCGTGCTTCGGACCCGTTTTTATAACGGCTGGAACGATGTCCCTCTGCAAATTGTGTACCGGAAGCAAAAACCGGAGATCTACGTTTCGGATTTGCGCGGCATCGAAGAGGCTCAACGCGACGCGGCCTTGCAAGCGTTCCGAAGCGAGGACCGGGAACGGGGATTTGATTTAACTCAAGGTCCTTTGATGCGGGTGGCGATTTTCCGCGTTCAAGACCGGCGGTATCATTTGATCTGGAGCTTTCATCATATTGTCATGGACGGCTGGTGCCTGCCGCTTGTGACCCGTGAAGTGTTTAATCATTACTTCACTCTGCTGAAGGGGCAGGAAGCGGAGTCTGCTTACACGCCTCCATTCAGCGAATACATCGAATGGCTGCAGCGGCAAGACGTTGAGGCGGCGAAACGGTATTGGAACGAATATTTGGAGGGCTATGAGGGGCAAACCCGGATACTTCGCAAAAGCACCCCGCAAGCTCAGAGAGCCTATGCGTACGCCAGCGTCACCTGCCGGGTAGACCGCGATCAGACCAGACTTTTGCAGCAGATCGCCAGCCGGCATCAAGTCACGTTAAATATACTGGTCCAAACCTTATGGGGCATTTTATTGCAAAAGTATAACGGCACGAATGATGTCGTATTCGGCAGCGTCGTGTCCGGAAGACCGGCGGATATTCCCGGTGTGGAACAAATGATCGGGCTGTTTATCAATACCGTTCCGGTTCGGGTCGTTCATGAGGAACAATGTACGTTTGTTGAAGCGATGAAAGTGAATCAAGAAAAAGCTCTGGCTTCCCGCTCCTTCGACACGTATCCCTTGTACGAAATTCAAGCGCAGACTGAGCAAAAGCAGGCTTTGATCGATCATCTTGTTATCTTCGAGAATTACCCTGTAGGCGAACGGATCGAGCAAGCAGGCCATGATGTCGCACAGCTCAGCATTGCGAATTTCCATATGGAGGAGCATTCGCACTACGATTTTAATGTGCTTGTGATTCCGCATGAACAACTGGAAATTCATTTTGGTTTTAATCAAAACGTGTATGAGCCTTCCGAAGTGGAACGGATTGGCGGGCATTTGCAACGGCTCTTGGATCAAGCAGCGCATCAGCCTCATCTTCAAATCAAGGACATGGAGCTGTTGACGCCTCAAGAAAAAGAACGACTGCTCGAAGGTGTTCTGCACTGGCGTATGAACGATCCGTCTGACGCAACGAGAGCGATTCATCAATGGTTCGAGGAACAGGCGGCGCGTACGCCGATGCAAACGGCCGTTGTATACGAGGAAGAGCGGGTCACTTATGATGAGTTGAACAAACGCGCCAACCAGCTTGCCCGAACGTTGCGGAATGCAGGGGTGAAGGATCAGCAGCTTGTCGGCATCAGGGTCGAACGTTCTATTGAGATGATGGTAGGGATTCTAGCTGTTCTCAAAGCGGGAGGGGCTTATCTGCCGATCGACCCCGATATTCCGGCGGAACGTTTTCAATATATACTGCAGGATTCGGATATCCAAGTACTGCTCGTCCAGGATGATTGGACAGAACAAGCTGCTTTTTCCGGAACTTGCCTGAACCTGCGAGCGGAACATGCCTATCTCCAAGCGGATGATAATCTGATGCTGCCGTGTCAGCCCGGTCAACTGGCTTACGTGATCTATACGTCAGGAACGACAGGCAAACCAAAAGGGGTTATGATCGAACACCGCCAAGTGGTTCATCTGGTGGAAGGGCTGCGAAGTGAGATTTTTGCCGCTTACGATGAAGCTTTGCGTGTCGCTATGCTGGCTCCGTACTACTTTGACGCATCGGTTCAGCAAATATTTGCGACTTTGCTGCTGGGCCATACCTTGTTCGTGGTTCCTAAAGCGACGGTATCCGACGCAGCGGCCTTATGCCGGTACTACCGGGAGCATCGGATTGACGTATCGGACGGCACGCCTTCGCACCTAAAGCTGTTGGCAGCAGGCGGTTCTATGGATGGCGTGCTGCTGCGGCATCTTCTCATCGGCGGAGAGGCGCTTCCGGAAACGACGGTTACCAGGTTTTTGCAATTGTTCGCGTTTCATGATCACCTGCCGGTCATTACCAACGTTTACGGACCTACCGAAACTTGCGTGGATGCTTCCTTGTTCCACATCATACCGGCTGCGCCGGATTGGCAACGAGGTCAAGCTTATCTGCTGATCGGGAAACCTATTGGCAACAACCGAATGTACGTTCTCGATTCGCAGCTGAGGCTCCAGCCTGTCGGCGTTCCGGGCGAGTTATACATTGCCGGAGACGGCGTGGGACGCGGTTACCTGAATCTGCACGAATTGACGAATGCGACTTTTCTTGAAGATCCGTTTGTCCCCTTGAGCCGGATGTACAAAACCGGGGACTTGGCTTGCCTGCTGCCGGACGGGAATCTTGACTATCTCGGTCGAATCGATCATCAGGTGAAAATCCGCGGGTTTCGGATTGAACCAGGGGAAATCGAGGCCGTGATGTTGAACCAGCCTTTGATTCAAGAAGCCGTTGTGGTGGTTTGGGAGGACGCCTTAGGCGAGCCTGAGTTATGCGGGTATTTTGTGGCGGAAGCCGCTTTGCCGCCCGGCGAGCTCAGGGCAGCGCTGGCCGAGCGGCTGCCTGCCTACATGGTCCCGACGTCCTTGGTCCAAGTGGAGCGGATTCCGCTTACTGCGAACGGAAAGCTGAATCGAAAGGGGCTGCCAGCTCCGGACGGACAGAGGAGCGCAGTCACCGAATATATGGCGCCGCGAAATGAGACCGAGCAGCAATTGGAAGAAATTTGGAAGGGGATTCTTGGCGTATCGGAGATCGGCGTGCGAGATCATTTCTTTGATATCGGAGGACACTCGCTGCGGGCGACGGCGCTTGTCGCCGCAATCCAAAAGCGGCTGAACGTTCAAATCCCGCTGCGCAAAGTATTCGAGCTTCCGACCATTGAGCGGCTTGCGCAAGAGATCATGTCATTGGAGCATTCGGCCTACGCTTCCATCCCGGTCATTGCGAAGAGACCGTATTATCCGGTTTCTTCGGCGCAAAAAAGGCTGTTTATTCTGGGGCAATTGGAAGGCGGCCAGCTTAGCTATAACATGCCAGCTTTCTTCAAAGTGAAGGGAAGGCCGGACAAGGACAGGCTGTATCAAGCCTTCGCTCAGCTGGTCCGGCGCCATGAATCTTTGCGTACCGGATTTCGAATGGCGGACGGGGAGCCTGTACAATTCGTTCTTGATCAGGTGAATTTTTCGATAGACTACTACCAGGACAGCGCACAGGATGCGGACGGCGTCATCCGCCGGTTTGTCCGCGCCTTTGAGCTCGAACAGCCTCCGCTGTTACGCGTCGGTCTCCTTGAGCTTCAGCCGGACGAAATGATCCTGCTGTTTGATATGCATCACATCATTTCGGACGGAACGTCGATCAGCATCCTCATTCAGGAATTTGTAAGGCTGTACGAGGGCAGTGCATTGGACCCGCTCAGAATTCAGTATAAAGACTACGCGGCCTGGCAAACCGGAGAAGCCCGAACTTTGCAACTCCAGAAGCAGGAAGCCTATTGGCTGGACGTATTCCGCGGGGATCTTCCCGTGCTGCATATGCCGACGGACGAGGGACGGCCAACCCATCGAAGCTTTGTGGGAGCCACGCTGCATTTCTCGCTGGATGAACGAAGAAGCTCGGGATTGAGGCGGCTGGCTTTGGAAACCGATTCTACGTTATTCATGCTGCTGCTTGCGACCTATACCGTCCTGCTCTCTAAATACAGCGGCCAAGAAGACATTATCGTGGGCACTCCAATAGCGGGCAGACCGCACGCCGACTTGGACTTCGTCATCGGGATGTTCGTGAATACGCTGGCCCTGCGGAATTACCCGGCCAAAGAAAAATCATTTACTCAACTTCTCGCCGAAGTCAAAGAGCATGCGCTGCAGGCCTATGAGCATCAAGATTATCCGTTCGAAAAACTTGTGGAGCGCTTGGATTTGACCCGGGATTTAAGCCGTAATCCGCTTTTTGACACGATGCTGGTCTTGCAAAATAACGAGCAAGCGGCCTTGCAGGCACAAGACGTAGCTTTTGAGCCTTACCACAGCGAACATACGATGGCAAAATTCGACTTGACCTTGACCGCAGTGGAAGACGAGGGCCGTATTCACTTCACGATGGAATATTTGACGTCCCTGTTCAACCCGCAAACGATCGAGCGGATGATGCAGCATTACGCGCAGCTCATTGATGCGGTTCTTGAGCGGCCGGAAGCGAGCTTGGCTTCCCTGGATATGATGTCCCTGAGCGAGAAAACGGAAATCCGGGAACGGTTTAATGGCCCAACAACGAACCATGAACGTTTCTCGACGATTCATCAGCGGTTCGAGGAGCAGGCTGAACGTACGCCCGATCAGGGTGCCGTATGGTTTAACGAAGAGATTTGGACTTACCGGGAGTTGAACGAAAGGTCCAATCAGTTGGCGCGCGCGCTGCGCGGGGCTGGCGTGGGCACCGATCGGGCCGTTGCCGTGATGACCGAGCGCTCCGCCAACCTGATCATCGGAATGATGGCGATTCTCAAGGCCGGCGGCGCTTTTCTTCCGATAGCTCCGGAGCTGCCGGAGGAACGCCGCAGCTTTATGCTGCAAGACAGCGGCGCCGGTGTACTTCTGATTCGTGCCGGTCTTACGGTGCCTCCTTCCTTTAAAGGAACCGTGATCCGCCTTGACGACTCGTCTGTTTATCAGGGGGATACAAGCAATCTTTCCCTCTCATATAGCGAAAAAGACTTGTTATACATTATTTATACCTCCGGAACAACAGGGCAGCCCAAAGGGGTGGAGCTGGAGCACAAAACGCTGGTGAACCTGCTCGCTTACGAATGGGCATATACTCCGGTGCGGTTTGACCATGTACTGCAATTTGCGGCGATGAGCTTTGATGTCTGCTACCAGGAAATCTTCTCTACGATTTTATGCGGCGGAACCTTATATATCATCGACGAAGAGGCGAAGCGGGACATTCGCCGGCTGCACGATTTCGTTAGAGTCCATGGCGTCCGGACGGTCTTTTTACCGACGGCGTTCTTCAAGCTTCTCGCATCGGAGAAAATGAATTTGGAGCCGTTGGCCGAAAACGTGGATCATATTATCGTGGCGGGAGAACAGCTTGTCGTGACGAGCTTGGTCCGCGACATGCTGGCCGAGCACAAGGTTATGCTGCACAACCATTACGGCCCTTCGGAAACGCATGTCGTTACGATGCATACCGTCGATCCGGAGAGCCGACGGGAGCTGCCACCGATTGGAAAACCAATTTCCAATACGGAGCTATTCATCGCGAATGAATCCGGAAAGCTTCAGCCTATCGGTGTTGTCGGAGAGCTTTGTATTGCCGGCGTGAGTCTTGCCAGAGGATACCATAACCAAGAAGCTTTAACACGTGACAAATTTATTCCGCACCCGTATTCGGCGAATCATCGCATGTACAAAACAGGCGATCTTGCCCGCTATTTGCCCGATGGAACGATTGAATACGCCGGAAGAATGGACCATCAGGTGAAAATCCGCGGTTACCGAATCGAGCTTGCTGAGGTTGAAGCCGCGCTGCTTCGTACCGGGGAGGTTCGGGAAGCGGTCGTTCTGGCCCGGACCGGCGCAGACGGACAAAGCGATTTGTACGCCTACTTTGTGGCGGATCATTCCGTGTCCGCCCGTCAGCTCCGAGAGAAGCTTTCCGCGCAGCTTCCGGGTTATATGATTCCGCTATATATGATGCAGTTGGAGCAAATGCCGTTGACTTCAAACGGGAAAGTCAACCGATCCGTTTTGCCGCTGCCTGAGGCGAGTTCCCAAGCGGGGGAGGGATTCGTTGCCCCAAGAACGGAGCTGGAGAAACAACTGGCTCATATTTGGGAAGAAGTGTTGAAGCTGGAGAACGTCGGCGTGACCGACAGCTTTTTCGATCTGGGAGGACACTCGCTGCGTGGAATGACTCTAATTTCCAGAATTCATACGCAATTCAAGCGAAATTTTTCCTTGAGAGACGTGTTTCAATATCCCACGATTGAAGAGATGGCTACTCTCTTGGCAAGCTCAGAGGTTCACGGACCGAGCCATATTCCGGCTGCCGAGGTGAAAGCCGCTTATCCCGTGACCTCCGTTCAAAAGCTGATTTACCTTTCGGCGCAAATCGAAGGCGGGGAATTAGGCTACAACATGCCGGGAATCTTGATGCTGGAAGGAAAGATCGACGTGGATCGGCTGCGAATGGCGTTCGAAGCGTTAATCCAGCGTCATGAATCGCTGCGTACCGGTTTTGAAATGATCCAAGGGGAGCCGATGCAGGTGATACATCCCGAAGTGGAATTTTTCATCGAGATGTACCGTGCCACAGAAGAGGAGACCGAGTCCATCATTCGCAGCTTCATACGGGCATTTGACCTTAGCCGCGCTCCGCTGCTTCGATGCGGACTCATTGAATGGAACCCAGAGCAGCATATCTTCATGTTTGACATGCACCATATGATCACGGACGGCGCTTCGATGACGATCTTTGTTGAGGAACTGATGCAGTTGTATGAAGGACGAGAGCTGATACCTCTGCGGATTCAGTTCAAAGACTTCACGGTATGGCAGCAGCAAGAGAAACAGAAGGAGCGTATCCGAAACCAGGAGAACTACTGGCTGCAGGTATTCCATACGGAGGTTTCGCCACTGGAACTGCCGAACGACCTTCCGCGGCCGCCCATTCGAAGCTTCGAGGGACAGCGTTATGACTTTGTGCTCGATGCGTCGCTGATTGAAGGCGTTAAGCAAATCGAAGACATGACCGGCTCCACCACGTATATGGTTCTGCTGGCCGTTTATGCCTCGATGCTGGCGAAATATAGCGGTCAGGACGATCTCGTCATAGGGACGCCCATTGCGGGCAGAGTCCATGAAGATGTGCAGAACATCATCGGTATGTTTGTGAATACCTTAGCGATACGAACGGCCCCGGTTGGGGAAAAGACGTTTATCGAGTATGTCCACGAGCTCCGGGAAACGATGCTGGAGGCTTACGAGCATCAAGAGTATCCATTTGAGCAGTTGGTCGAAAAGCTTGGAGTGAAAAGGGATTTAAGCCGCAATCCCTTGTTCGATACAATGTTCGTCTTCCAAAATACGGAGCAAACGGAAATGACCCTTGAAACGATTGCGGTTAAGCCTTACGAACAAACGCATACGGTAGCCAAGTTCGATCTGCAGCTAAACTTCGCGCCAGCGCAAGAAGGGCTGCAGGGCAGCTTCGATTACTGCACGAAGCTGTTCAAAAAGAAGACGATTGCCGCCATGGCGAGCGACTATATGCTGATGCTGACGGCAGTTATCGAGAACCCGGCCATTCCGTTAAACGAGCTTTCATTAAGTCAGAAAACAGCGAAAAGCGACCACTTCGCGAGCGTCATTGAACTTCAATTCTAGACGAAGAAGTGTAAACTGTCGCCGGTTATCCCCGCTCATTGCTCAAGTGAGCGGGGAGCATAGCGGCGCCTTCGGAGCAGAAGTTCAAACCTATTGGAGGGATGTGGGATGTCCGTGTCAGAGTATCAACAACGAGAACGGTTTTGGAGCAGTAGGTTTGAACCGGAAGATCACCTGATCTCATTGCCCTCGTTCAAACTATCGGATTCTTCCGAAGAGTCCGACTCTGGAAGCACTTCTGCAAGCATGTCGGCTCCCTTACCGGCTGAAATCTCGCAGCGCATTATGACTATGACGGGCGGATCTCCTATAGCTGTCTATCTAGTGCTTTTGGTCGGCGTAGAGTTCCTCCTGTATAAATATACAGGGGAAGAAAGCCTGATTGTGGGCATGCCTACCGTTGAGGACGAAACGGATGAGAGCCTTCGTCTGGATCAGGTTATCCTGATTAAGCAACAGCTAGAGGCAGACAGTACGTTTAAAACCGTATTTCAGGCGTTGAATCAAACCATCGGTCCAGCGGTTACACATCAGCATATCCCTTTCCATAAGATGATCGGGCCATTAGATGTGAACTATGATTCTGAGCAGCGGCCGGTCATCCGCACGATCGTTTCCTTGGATAACATTCATACGACGCGTTTCAAGGAAACGGCGGCATCGGAGATCTGGTTTCAATTCGATCTGAGCGGCGATTCGATTGGCTTGAAACTGACCTATGATACATCCGCATATGACCATTCGTTTATTAAGCAAGTGACCCGGCATTTGCATCGCATCTATTCGATTATATTGTTTCAGCCCGATCTTGCCATTCGGCAGCTGGACATACTGACTGAACAGGAAACCAACCACTTTCTGCAAGCATTCAAGAATACCTCGGCCGACTATCCGAAGAATAAGCCGATTTATCGGCTGTTCGAGGAACAGGTCGCAAGAACGCCGGATCAGATCGCCGTTCTGGGGGAGCATGAGCCGTTGACATACCGGCAATTGAATGAGCGTTCCAACCAACTGGCAAGGTCGCTGCTGGCTAAGGGACTGCAGGCCGAACAGTTTGTGGGTATCATGGCGGAGCGGTCTTGCGAAATGCTGATTGCGGTTCTGGCTGTTTTGAAAGCCGGAGGAGCCTATGTGCCCATCGATCCAGACTATCCGGAGGATCGCGTGCGTTACATGCTGGAGGATTCTGGAGCGCGGCTGCTACTGATTCAGAAGCATTTGCAGGAGCGGACTGCTTTTGCCGGGATACGAGTGGATCTGAACGACAGCGCGGCTTTCGACCAGGACGGTTCGAACGTGAATTTGACCGTAAATCCGCTTGGACTTGCTTATGTCATTTACACCTCCGGCACGACAGGAAGGCCGAAAGGGGCTATGATTACCCACCAAGGGCTGGTCAACTACATCTGGTGGGCCAAAGAGGTGTATGTGGGGGAGGATCGGCTGGATTTCCCGCTTTATTCCTCCATTTCTTTCGACTTGACGGTAACTTCGATATTTACGCCCTTGATTACCGGCAATAGGGTACGTATATACGAAGGAGAGGACGCTGTCTCCTTCATCCGTCGTATCGTCGAGGAGAACCAAGTGGACATCATTAAGCTAACTCCGACCCATCTAAGCCTGATTTCAGAATGGAAGGAGCCTCAAGGCACGAGAATCCGCAAGCTGATTGTAGGCGGGGAAAATCTAAGCGTCAGCCTGGCCAAAAGCATTCATGAGCAATTTGGCGGGAACATTGTGATTTTTAACGAATACGGCCCGACGGAAACGGTCGTCGGCTGCATGATTCACCGTTACGATCCGACAAAAGACACGCGGGAGTCGGTGCCGATCGGGACTCCTGCTGCCAACGTCAGCATTTATTTGCTCGATGCGCAGCAAAATCTTGTGCCGGTGGGCGTACCCGGCGAAATGTATATTGCCGGCGACGGAGTAGCCATGGGGTATTACAATCGTCCCGAACTAACGGAGGAGAAATTCGTAGAGCCCCCTATTGGCGCAGGGCAGCGCATGTACCGGACAGGCGATCTGGCCAGATGGCTGCCGGACGGAACGATCGAGTATATGGGGCGAATCGATCAACAAGTGAAAATCCGGGGATACCGGATTGAAACGGCCGAGGTGGAAGCCGCGTTATTGCGGATAGACGGCATTCAGAAAGCCGCCGTTCTCGCTGCAGACCATCCCCACGACGCAAGCTTGTGCGCTTATTATGTCGCAAGCAAGGCGTTGAGCCGCAAGGAGATTGAAGAGCAATTATCGCAGAGCCTTCCCGCCTTTATGATTCCGTCTTATTTGATTGCATTGGAGGCTCTTCCGCTGACGGCTAACGGAAAATTGGACCGCCGCGCCTTGCCTTCGCCGTCTGAGAAAGTACAAGAAGGGACCGATTACACCGCGCCGCGGACAAAGCTGGAGCAGCTGCTCGCCGCCGTATGGGAATCGGTGCTGGGCGTCAAGCGGGTGGGGATCACGGATCATTTTTTTCAACTGGGCGGCGACTCCATCAAATCGATTCAAGTGACCTCCAGGCTATACCAAGCCGGATACAAATTTGAAATTAAACATTTGTTTAAATATCCGACCATCGCGGAGCTTATTCCTTATGTAGAGCCGGTTACCCGGTTGGCCGAGCAGGGAGAAATCCGGGGTACGGTAGCGCTGACTCCGATTCAGCGTTGGTTTTTCGCCCAGCCGTTTCCCGATCAGCACCATTATAATCAAGCGGTTCTGCTTTATTGGAAGGATGGGCTTGAGGAAGACAAGCTTCGAGCCATGATGACCAAACTTGTGGAGCATCATGATGCTTTGCGCACGGTATTTGTTCCAACCGCTCAAGGATATGAAGCCAGAAACCGCGGCATCGACGAAGGCGAATTGTTCAGCCTCGACGTGTTTGCCTTGTCGGAAGAACAAGAGATTGCCGAAGAGGTCGAAGCACGAGCGGAAGAGATTCAACGATCTATTCATTTGGCCGAGGGCCCGCTGGTTAAGCTGGGATTGTTTCAATGCCAAGAGGGCGAGCATTTGCTAATTGTCGTCCATCATCTCCTCATCGACGGGATCTCCTGGCGGATTTTATTTGAGGATTTGGCGACTGCCTACGAGCAGCTAATGAAGGGAGAATCGATCCAGCTTCCGAAGAAAACAGACTCCTACCAGCTATGGGCTGAAGAGCTGGAGCGTTATACGCGAAGCGTAGAATTTGACAAAAGCAAGTCGTATTGGCACCGGCAACCCTATGCGTCGGCTCCTGCATTGCCCAAGGACACGGAGGAGGACGCCGGCCTTATCCAGGACCAGGAAACGGTTGTCGTGCAGTGGACAACGGAGGAAACCGAACGTTTGGTAACCCAAGCGAACCGGGCTTATACGACCGAAATGAATGACTTATTGCTGACCGGATTGGGGATCGCCATCCATCAATGGACGGGGCATGAAGAAATCCTTATTCAGCTCGAAGGCCACGGCAGGGAACCGATTATTCCGGACCTCGATATTTCGCGTACCGTGGGCTGGTTCACAAGCCAGTACCCGGTTATTCTTTCCATCGGAGCTAATCAGGGCACGTCTCAGCGGATTCGCTCCGTGAAGGAACAGCTGCGCCAAATTCCCCAGAAAGGAATCGGCTTCGGTCTGCTCCGATATGGGTTGGCTTCTTCCGACGTCTTCGAACCGGCGAAGCATCCCGAAATTAGCTTTAATTACCTTGGTCAATTCGAGCAGGAATGGAGCAGCGGAGCCGTGGAGGTATCTCCGTACTCCAGCGGAGCCCTATCGAGCAGGCGGCAGCCCTTGCTTTATTCGCTTGATATGAACGGCATGATAGCCGCCGGCCGGTTGTCGCTCGCGATTAGCTACAGCGGCAAGCAATACCGAAAAGAAACGATAGAGCGCTTCGCTGAGCTTCTGAGAACTAGCTTACGGCAAGTCGTCGATCATTGCGTGGAGCAGGACCGTATTCAGCTGACGCCGAGCGACATAGTGCTGAAGGGAATGTCGATGGAAGCGTTGGATCACCTGGTCCGGCAATCCGAGAATCTCGGAGTGGTGGAGAATGTTTATCCGTTAACTCCAATGCAAAAGGGAATGCTGTTCCACAGTCTGATCGATTCGGCCTCCGGTGCTTATTTTGAGCAAGCGGCGTTCGAGCTGCGGGGACATCTCGATATCGGGGCATTCGTCAAAAGCTTGGAACAGTTAACAGAAAGACACGACATCCTGCGGACGAATTTTTATGCCCAATGGCAGCAGCCCTTGCAGCTCGTGTTCCGGGAGAAACCGGTGGAGACGGTCGTTCGAGATATTCGCGGCCTGAACGATCAGGAACGCTGCAACTCTATCGACGCTTTTATCCAAGAGGATAAGGCGCGGGGGCTCGATCTCACTTGCGACGCTTTAATGCGCGTAACGATTCTGCGAACCGGGGAAGAGCGGACGAGAATCATTTGGAGCTTTCATCATATTCTCATGGACGGCTGGTGCTTGCCGCTTATTACCAAGGAAGTATTTGATGCCTACTATGCGCTTCTTGAACGGAGGCAGCCGGCACGCGGAGCTTTGACGCCGTACAGCCGTTATATCGAGTGGCTGGGCGAACAGGAGCATGAGCGGGCAGCGGCTTATTGGCGGAATTATCTGGACGGTTACGAAGGACAAACCGTTCTGTTGAAAGATCCGGGCGCGTCCGCCTCCGGAACCTATCGGAAGCAAAGGCATATCGGCAGATTAGGGAAAGCCCTCACCGAGCAGCTTCAAAGAACCGCAAGCGACCACCAGGTCACGGTAAATACGTGGATTCAGACCGCTTGGGGGTTACTGCTGCAAAGGTACAACTCAAGTACCGATGTCGTGTTCGGTACAGTCGTATCAGGCCGGCCGGCTGAAATTCCGGGGATTGAAGCCATGATCGGTTTGTTTATCAACACCATTCCCGTGCGCGTTCAGGCACAGACGGAAATGACGGTTGCCGAGTTGGTGAAACGAAATCAGGAGCAGGCGCTGGCCTCTCAAGAGTACGATACTTATCCCCTGTATGAGATTCAGGCTCAAACCCCGCAAAAGCAGCAGCTGATCAGTCACATCATGGTGTTTGAGAATTATCCGGTCGAGAAACAGATGGAGCAGCTTAACCGGAATGACAAGGTATTGGAAATCACCGACTTTTATATGGAAGAACATACGCATTATGATTTTACTTGTATCGTCATACCGGCTGAAGAAATGGAAATCCATTTTGTCTACAATGCGGAAGCGTATGATCGGCCCAGTGTCGAACGGATGCAGAGCCACTTGATGGAGCTTATTCGGCACATGCTGAGCGAACCCATGGCCCGTATTTGTGAATTGAATCTGCTAGGGGAAGAGGAGCGAACGCTTCTTACCGAGACATGGAACGACACGGCAGCCGAATATCCGAGACAAGAAACGATCCATCACTTGTTCGAGGAGCAGGCGAGACGCACGCCGGATCATCCGGCTGTTAAATATGAGCAGCAGGTGCTGACGTATCATGCGTTAGACGAACGGGCGAATCGGCTGGCACGGACCTTGCTTGCGAAGGGGCTGCAACCTGAGCAGCTCGTCGGGATCATAGCGGAGCGCTCGCTGGAGATGGTGATCGGTATTCTTGCCATTTTAAAAGCAGGCGGTGTCTATGTCCCGATCGATCCCGATTATCCGAATGAACGCATCCAATACATGCTTGAGGATTCGGCCGCTTCTATCGTGCTCACGCAAATTCACTTGCTGGAAAACGTTGTTTATCAAGGACAAGTCATTTTCCTGGATGACCCGGCTTCCTACGATGTCGATCCGGCCCGTCCAAGGACAAATGTACCTTCCAACCAGTTAGCCTATGTCATCTATACGTCAGGAACGACCGGGAATCCGAAAGGAACGCTCATTGAGCACAAAAATGTGGTTCGTTTATTGATGAACAGCCGTAATCTTTTTGATTTTAACGAATCGGATACTTGGACCTTGTTTCACTCCTTTTGCTTTGATTTCTCCGTATGGGAAATGTTTGGGGCTTTACTGCATGGGGGCAAGCTCGTCATCGTTCCGAAAAAAACGGCAAGAAGCCCGGAGAGTTATATGCAATTGCTGCGTTCGGAAGCGGTCACCGTCTTGAACCAGACGCCTAGTTATTTTTACCAGTTACAGCAGTTAGACAAAGGCAATTCTGAGTCCGATTTGGCCATCCGTAAAATTATTTTCGGCGGTGAAGCGTTAAGTCCGTCCTTGTTGAAGGATTGGAAGCACAAGTATCCCTCTACACAGCTAATCAACATGTATGGAATCACGGAAACTACCGTCCACGTTACGTATAAAGAAATCACGGAAAGGGAAATCGAAGAGAGCAGGAGCACGATCGGACAACCGATTCCTACCCTTCAGGTTTATGTATTGAATGAATACCGGCAGCTTCAGCCTCTGGGTGTTCCCGGCGAGTTGTATGTAGCGGGGGAGGGGCTGGCACGAGGATATTTGAACAGGCCGGATTTGACGGCCGAGAGATTTGTAGACCATCCTTTTGCGCCTGATCAGAAGATGTACAAAACCGGAGATATCGCCCGTTGGCTGCCGGATGGACAGCTGGAGTATGTGGGGCGTGTTGATCATCAAGTAAAAATTCGCGGTTATCGCATCGAAATCGGTGAAGTCGAAGCGGCGCTTTTGCGCATGGAATCGATCAAGGAAGTGGCGGTCGTCGCATATGACGGTGAAGGGTCCAAGCAATTATGCGCTTACCTGGTAGGTAATGAAGGGTTGCAAACCGTGCAGCTCAAGCGCCAGCTATTGCAAAGACTGCCAGAGTACATGGTTCCCACCCATTTTGTACAGGTCGAGGCCATGCCTTTAACCGCCAATGGCAAGGTTGACCGCAAAGCTTTACCGGCACCCCATGGACATATGTCGACCGGAACCGACTATTTGGCGCCTAGCACTTGGCTCGAACAGCGGCTAACCGACATTTGGACGCAGGTATTAGCTCATCCGAAGCTAGGGGTTCAGGATAATTTCTTTGATGTGGGAGGCCATTCGCTGAAAGTCTTGCAGCTCATTCATCAGATCAATACGGATCTGGAACTGAGCTTAAAGTATCATGTCATCTATGAATATCCGACGATCGAAACGCTGGCTCGCTTCATTCAAGCCTCTGCAGCATTAGACTCGAGCAATGACAATCCTTTTATCCGGTTGAATTCAGACGGTTTGTTCCCTGTTTTTTGTTTTCCGCCGCTGCTTGGCTTTGGCTTAGTCTATAATGAACTGGCGGGCAGACTCGACGGGGACTGCGTCTTCTATGCTGCTGACTTTATCGAAGAAATGCTGTTGGAGGAGCAGTTGATTGAGCGTTATGTAGAGCATATCGTAAGCATTCAAAAAGAAGGGCCTTATATGCTGCTCGGATACTCTTCCGGAGCCAATCTGGCATTTGAGGTGGCCCAAGCTTTGGAGCGGCGCGGATATGCCGTGTCGGATATCATCATGCTGGATTCCAAGATCACCGCTTCGGTTACTTATTTATCAGAGGAAGAGATTCAAGAGATTGTCTATTTGAATATGGACATCATCCCGGAGTATTACCAAGAGTTACTCACGATACCTTTGATTCACAATAAAATTAGAAGTTATTTAGCCTATCACAATCAACTGGTCAATTCCGGCCTAGTCCGTGCTAGTATTCACCATTTGTTGTGCGAAGAGTTGAATAGGGTGGAGCGGGGATGGGAACGGTCAACAACACAGCGATATACGGAGTATAAATTAGCGGGAGAACATGTTACCATTTTTGCTCCTGATCATATGGAAGCGAATGCGGACACTCTTCGCGCTATCCTCCATCGGATCGCGGCGGAGCGGCATACAGTAACATGCCGAAATGCTTAATAATTGGTGTATAATACCAGTAAACCAAAACTTTCCTCAAAATTAAGAGGGGGGCACAACACCGTGTTGTGCCCCTTATTTATTTCCACAAAGGACTGTTCGGTGACTAAGGACTTACTTACCATCTTTGGAGTGGTGAAGGATATGAATACCGGCCTTAATTGGTACTAATAGAGCAGTTTTAATCATATCCTTATAAAAGAAAAAAATAGGAAGGAGGGTAAAGTTAAGTTGATAAAAGTTAAGGTTAGTTTAAGGCCCATTGTAAGTAAGATCAATTTACCTACTGTTTTGAAAACAACTATACTTCCGGGTGATTCAATTGAAAGCTTATTTATTACAGCCCAGGTAGGAGAGATCTTTTACATACGAAACGGAGTTATAAGAACTTTTTTTAATATTAGCCCGCGAATCAACTAGGTCTTTCTAGTGGTGGATATGATGAACGGGGCTTGCTAGGGCTGGCATTTCATCCCAAATTCTATTATAATGGTTTGTTTTATCTGCATTATTCAGTAGCTGGAACCCAAGGTCCAGGAGCTTTTCCAGGTGCTCCTCCTGAATCTTTTAAGCCTAACCCTTGTGATTCCAGAACCTTAAACCTAAAGTGGATAAATAGAGAAATTCAATACGATCATATTGATACAGTTGAAGAATGTATTCTACATCCGAATGGTCAACCTCAAAAACGGCGGACATTACTTCATATAAGAAGACCATTTTTAAACCATAATGGTGTCAATAGCTTAAACTTTTCACCTGAAACAGGAAATCTTATTTTGACAACCGGAGATGGTGGATCAGGCTATGACCCATTTAATTTAAGCCAAGATGATATGGAAATCGCAGGTAAAATAATCGAAATTGATGTAGGTAAGCATACATTTATCGATAATCCACCTGTAGTTACGTAAGCGTCAAATCCTCCACACCTAGAAAAACGACGGGATTCATGAGATCATATACGTAACTGATTACGACGCGCAC
>NZ_JANAVJ010000141.1 GCF_024213375.1 Paenibacillus sp. MZ04-78.2
ATATCACGGATAATTGGCGAATCTTCCTCGATTTGACGACGCAAAGGACGCGGTTTTTCAAGGTGAACGTTATCTCTTAACCGAACGACGAATGACTGTCCGTTTTGTTTATAGCCATCCAAACGTTCGAGTTTTCCGTAAGCCCTGTCCATGACCATAATGTAGTCCGTATGAGTCAAGCTCTCGCTCATCGGCCCGTCATGCTTAGAGCCAATGCTCTCGATGGCCTTCAGTGGCTGAAGATTTTCTGCCTGCAAGGCCACATGTAATTTTACGCCTGCTCGTTCTCCATGATAAGGTGCCCAAGGCAGACGGGTTTTGCCAACGGTCATCGTTGTGGAATCAATAAGAAGCAATTCTTTAGGGAAAGCCAATTTCCGACGTGTCTTACGACTACATTTTTGGGTAAGCAGATGAAAAAGCTCCTTGAAAACAGCGAAAGGTACCTCTGCTGCTTTGCTCGAAAAGCTAGAATAGTGAACCTGAATTAAGCCGCAGGAATGAGCGCAGTCAGCCCC
>NZ_JANAVJ010000023.1 GCF_024213375.1 Paenibacillus sp. MZ04-78.2
CCACTACCAAAGTGTTGGAAAAACATGTCTATTTGTCAAACCTCAAAAAACCAGTATCTGGTTAATCAACAGGCGTGACGTTAAACCACATAAAATTTTCCGAAATTTCCGCAAAAAAAGAGCCTTCAAAAGCAGATATAACTACTTTTGAATAGGCCCTTTACTTGCCCCTTATACTGTTTTTCTAATGGACATGGGGAAATACAAGAGTTGGGGTCTTATTTTTGTAATCATTGAGAAATTCGTATAAAACGCCTTATAATTTATTTTCAACGTATGCCAGCAAAGTTTGCATTCCTTTAAGCCAAAGAGCCAAAAAAGGGGTCACAACTGGTAGTACCATTAAGGCATATTTGGGTGCTAGTTTAAAGTAATCGTGCATGATTTTATTCGCTGACGAGTACATCACACTCTCAAAGCCATATTCTAAAATCAGCATCAATGCAGCACCAACTGAACCCATGAATAGGGGAATTAGAAAACCTAGAAAAGCACATAAAATCCAATATACCCATAAACGAACGTTTCTGAAAGCCTGGAAGTAACCTGAAATACCGGCAATAATGGAGACAGGGAAAATAGATGTTAATAAATACCACATCCATCCCCCAAATGACATGCCACCAGCTGCAGTATTCACGAACAAAGTAATGATAAAACTCAAAAAAAACATAGTCACCAAACCATAAATAAGACCTACTAATGTAGAGCGCATTTTAATATTAATGTTTAATCCCTCCCTATAACTAATAATGTAGAATAGTGCAGTTTGTGATGGACAATACGATAAAGAGAATAAGTGTTAATATAACATTATTTTGTAACTAAAACCACATTCCGCATATCATCAAACAAAAGTGAACACTCCATTAGTGCGATTGCGATTTCTTTGTTTATTTAGGTATCTTTTTTGCTTCTGACGCTGAATGTCAATTACTTGGCCCAGCAGATCGAACAGTAGGTGTAGAATTTGGCTTCGATCTAATACTTTATTATCACTAAACGGATTGCAATAATCTATTGAAAAATTCAACGTCTGGTTGTAGAAAACCAAACCTGATTACCTATATTGGTGAAGGTGATTGATATCAACATAACATTTTAGGGTGGGCGACCTTTATGTTATGCGCCCTTATCACTCATCTTAATCCAAATAGGAGATGGTGCAAATGGCAAATATTATGGAGTTACGCGTAGCAGCGTTTATTAATGAAGATTGGATTCACTCTCATACCGACCCTTATTACCATTATTTTTTTGAAGGAAATAACCGTGATTTTACCTACTGGACGGAAAATGATAATAAACTAATTAAACAGGTCCAACATATTGTAATCAATTGGAACACTTCCTTAATTAACGTATACAAAGCGGTGGGACCAACTAGGATGAAAACCTTAGATTGGAGAACCGGAACGGAAACAATTCAGAGTTTTCCGTTGACTAGTGACCAGAACATCACGTATAACAACACAGTTTTAACCCCTACGTCTGCGTCTTTATATATCCGAGGTTCGTCAAATAATCCTGCTATTCCAGGCTCTCCTCCAATTGACTGGGAATACAACATTTCTGTTGATAGAAATAGTGGGCAAGTAACGTTTATTGGACAGCACGACGGTTATCCTAATCATGAGATTTATAAACGAATCGATGGAGAAACTCCTGTAGAACTCTACAGATTCTATAAGAAGACACTTGGGCATTTGTTTGATCCAATGGATATTAATGTAAACTTTACAAAATAATTTTTATAGATCAAGTTCCTTGTAAAAGGAGCTTGATCTTTTATTTACCCCACATTATAACTCAAGACCCAGCGCCGAAATTGACAAATAAAGTGAGCCGACGGTATGATTTATATTAATTTCATTGAGTATAGGTGGCCCATGAGAAAAAAATTGCAAATCTTCATATCGTCTACTTTTGCTGACCTAGTTGCAGAACGTCAAGTCGCTGTAGAAGCTGTACTTAAAGCTGGTCACATTCCTGCTGGAATTGGAATAGAGCCATTCTTTTTGGAAAGTCCAATGGAAACGATTAGGAGATGGATCGATGAATCCGATGTATATATCCTCATTCTCGGAGGAATCTATGGAACAATGCTTCCCGATGACTCGAAGAGTTATACGCATTGGGAATATGATTATGCCGGCGAACTAGGTAAACCAAGATTCGCTCTTGTTTTAACAGATGAAGCATTAAGACAAAAGCCATACGACTTTGTAATAGCGGCAGACTATCAGAAGTTCCAAGAGTTTAAGCAATCCGTAATAGAAGATGTATCCATATTTCATATTGCGGAAGAATGGCACGTTAGGTGGGTCATTCATGAAAAATTGAAAGAGTATAAAGGAAAAAATGATTTGGATGGCTGGGTTTCCGGCAAGAATATACCAGACGTACAAAAGTTATTGGAAGAGAATGCAAGCTTGTTGAGAGAGAATGCTAGATTACATGCTGAGTTAAAGAAAACTCTGCCCGATACCAGCCAAAGTTGATAACTTACCGGGATCAGGCTCGTTCCAACTGGAGTCAGAGACGAAGGGGGACGGTGACATTGAGTCTTAATTATCCTTTGAGCTTCGCAATGAACGTTTTGCGGAACCTGTACAAACATAACGGCCCTTGACCGCAGCTTGGCGGCAAGAGCCGTTTTTTCGTCATACAAGAGGTTTCAATATGCTATCAGCTACGCCTCGACCAGCAGCGGCACGACCTTACCCGCGTTCACGTCGATCAGGCCTAGATCGGTAATTTTGAGCGCCGGGCTGACCGGGAGCGTATGCGTGCTGATCGACATGATCGGGTTGTAGTGCTTGTACCCGAGCGACTCCATCGCTTTACGCAGCTTCTCCACTTCCTTCGCCGTCTCGTCGAGCGGCGCTTCGGTCAGGATGCCGCCGACCGGCAGCGGCAGGTGCGCCAGCACCTGGCCCGCTTCCACGACGCAGAAGCCGCCTTGGCCGCGGATCACTTCGTTAGCCGCAAGCGCCATATCGGCCGGGCTATGCCCGACCACAAGCAGGTTGTGGTTGTCGTGCGAATACGTCGTCGCCACCGCGCCGCGCTGAATCGTATCGCCGCCGATCAAGCCGTACGCCCGATTCCCGTTCTTGCCGTACCGCTCGAACGTCGCGATGAGCGCGTACGGGCTTTCTTGCCAGCATAGCTCGCCGTTCCGGACTTCGACCTCGCCCCGCGCATCCTCCGTGAAGGTGGAGCCGTCCTTGACCAGCATCACGCGGCACGCATGGCGGCCGTCCGTCGCGCCGTCCGGACGCACGACAAAGTCCGCTTCCGTCAGCAGAGGCAATTGCACGCTATGGTAGTAGTGCGCCGGGAATGCGTGGCCGTGTTCTTTCTGAACATACGCCTCGCGCACGTCGTACACCTTGCGGCCCTGCTTGTACACTTGATCGATCGTCAGCTCCCGCAGGTCCGACAGCAGCACGAAGTCGCCGATTTTGCCGGGGGCGATGGCGCCCCGGTCGTGCATCCGCATCCGGCGCGCCGGGGTGAACGTCGCGGCGTAGATCGCCTTCTCCGGCGTCATGCCCATGCGAATCGCTTTGCGGACGATATGGTCCAGATGGCCGCGCCGCTGGAACGAATCAGCCATGACGTCGTCCGTGACGAAGCAGAAGTGCTCGGAGACGTCGTTTTGGATCAAATAGTTCATGACTTCGTCCGTCATAGATTTTTCCTGAATCTCGATGAACATGCCCGCGCCGATGCGCGCTTCCATCCCTTCGATCGTCTGATGCGTATGGTCCGAATCGACCCCGGCATAGATGACCCGGTGCAGATCCAGATCGAGCAGCTTCGGAACATGCCCCTCAATAACGAGCTTCGGATAATGCTTGCGGATATGCGCCAGAATCCGGTTCGTTTTGCAATCCGGGTCCGTGATAACGTCCACGTAGTTCATAATTTCGCCAAGACAAATGATGTCTTCCGTACGCAGCAGTTCGTCCATATCCTCGATCTCGATCGTGCCGCCGGTCGATTCCATCGACGTGGCCGGAACCGAGCTCGGAATCGCGTAGAACATGTCCGCCACGCAGTCGCGGCTGGCTTCAATCATCTGCTTCACGCCGTTCAGGCCGAAAACGTTCGCGATCTCATGCGGCTCAGGCACGATGGTCGTCACGCCGCTGCGGATCAGCCCATACGAGAACGTCTCCGGCGTGATCATCGTGCTCTCGATATGCAGATGAATGTCAACCAGACCGGGGATCATGTAACGGCCTTGGCCGTCCACGATCTCGCCCGCTTCGAACGTCTCCGTCCCGCGCCCGCCGATATAGAGGAACGCTCCGTCCAAGACGGCGACGTTGCCTTGAACGAACCTTTTAAAATAACTGTTGTATACGTGTACCTTCTCGATCAGTAAATCCACTCGCATGATGCCGGTACCTCCAAGTCGTTAGTCTACAAGAACCAATCTGTCCGCAGGGAACAGCAAATGCACCTCTTGCCCGCTGTTATAAGGGACTTCCATTTCCTTGTTGACCGTAAAATCCCCCAGCTCCGTCTCCACGACGTACTGGTAGCTTCTGCCCAAAAACGTGCTTACCTTGACGCTGCCCTTCACCCGGTTCGGCCCGTGTCCGATCTCCTCCGCGGTGCCAAGCTGCATATCGTCCGGGCGAATCGCGCCCTTCCGGCTTGCGGTTCCTTCCGCACCCGGCTGTCGGGCGGCATGGAACGTATAGCCCTTCACCTTGAGCTCGATGCCATCGCTGGCTTCGCGGCGTTCCTCGAACGCGATGAAATTATTGAAGCCGATGAACCGGGCGACGAATTCGGTTTTCGGGTATTTGTAGATCGTGGAAGGCCGGTCCAACTGCTCGATAATGCCTTTGTTCATAATCGCGACGCGGTCGGAGATCGAGAAGCACTCCTCCTGATCGTGCGAGACGTAGACGGTCGTAATGCCGAGCTCCTGCTGAATGCGGCGAATTTCGACGCGCATATTCACGCGCAGGTTCGCGTCCAGATTGCTGAGCGGCTCGTCGAACAGCAGCAGGTCCGGCTCGATGACGAGCGCGCGGGCGATGGCCACCCGCTGCTTCTGCCCGCCGGACAGCGCTTTGGGGAACCGCTGCTCGAAGCCCGTCAAGCTCACGACCTCCAGAATGCGAAGCACGCGCTGCTTGATCTCGGCTTCCGGCACCTTCCGCAGGCGGAGGCCGAAGGCGACGTTATCGTAGACGGACAGATGCGGGAACAGCGCGTAGCTCTGGAACACGAACCCGAAGTTCCGCTTGTTGACCGGTACCCGCGTGTAATCTTTGCCGTTCAGCATGAACTTGCCGTCTTTGGCTTCGAGGAAGCCGGCGATGAGCCGCAGCGTCGTCGTTTTGCCACAGCCGCTTGGGCCGAGCAGGGAAATGAGCTGCCCCTTCTCGACCGTCAGGTTGAAGTTTTGCAAAATATATTGGTGATCATAGGCGACCGACACATTTTCCAAGGATAGCAATGCCATGGGTACGAGCCTCCGTTATCGTTTGGTAAAGTAAGAAAGGCCCATCAGCCTTTCGATCAGGAACATGAACACCGCCGTGAACAGCATGAGCAGCACGGAAATGGCGGCGATGGTCGGATCGAAATAATTTTCCACATAGGTCAGCATCTGAATCGGCAGCGTGCTGATGCCCGGGCCCGTCATAAAGACGGAAATGTCCACATTGTTGAACGACTCCAGAAAAGCGATCAGAATCGCCGCGATAATCCCCGACTTGATGTTCGGGAGGACGACCTTGAAGAACGTCCCGAGCCGTCCGCCGCCGAGACTGAGCGCAGCCTCTTCGATGGCGAAGTCGAAGTTCGACAAGCTGGAGGCGATGACGCGAATAATGAACGGAAGCATGATGACCGTATGACCGACGAGCAGCGCCGTGTAGATCGGCAGATGGTACGTGACGATCAGATACTTCAGCATCGTAAACCCGAGCACGATGCCCGGGATGAGTATAGGGGAAATAAAGAAGCTGTTCAGGGCGTCTTTTCCCTTGAAATCGAAGCGGCTGAGCGCATAGGCCGCAGGCACGCCAAGCAAGAGCGCGAACAGGTTGCCCAGGATCGAGACGATGATCGACGTTTTGAACGTGCTCATGAACATTTCCACTTCGAAGATTTTCTCGTACCACTTGAGCGAAAAGCCCTGCGGCGGAAATTTCAGCACCGTTCCCGGCTCGAACGAAGCGAAGGCGATAATGACCAGCGGACCGAGCAAAAAGATATAGACAAGCAGCGTAAACAGGCCGAGGCCCCGGTTGTTCTCCTTCATCCCTTCTACCCCTTCGGATTTAAAGTGTTGGCCAGTTTGTTCATCAGGCTGATGACCACGAACGTAATCGCCATCATGATCGTCGCGATGACGGAAGCCGAATACCAATCGTTCAGCGTAATCGCGTTCTGGTACAGGAACGTCGAGATGACGCGCTGTTTCCCGCCGAGCAGCGCCGGAGTCGTGTACGCGGTCAAGCTGCCGACGAAGACGAGAATGCTCCCGATAATGAGACCCGGCACGCTGAGCGGGATCACGACCTTACGGAACGCGGTGAACCGGGACGCCCCGAGGCTCTCTGCCGCTTTGATCAGATCGGCGTCGATGTTCTCCATCACCCCGACGAGCGTGATGATGATCAGCGGCAGAAACAGATGGATCAGACCGATCATCATCGCGGTCGGCGTATACAAAATATCCAGCGGGTCCTGTACGATCCCCAGCGCGAGCAGCGCCGTGTTGAGCAGCCCCTTCTTGCCGAGCACGATCATCCAGCTAAACGAACGGACGACCGAGCTGGTGAGCAGCGGGAAGATCGCGAGCGCAAGCAGCACGCTCTTTTTCTTCAGGCTTTGCCGGGAAATATAGTACGCGACCGGAAAGCCGAGCAGAATGCAGATCGCCGTCGTCACCAGACTGACCTGCAACGTGGTCAGCAAAATTTTGAGAAAATACGGGTCCTTGAAAAAGTGCAGGTACCCATCGAACGTCACCGTCCCTTTCTGGAAAAAGGTGGACCCGATCGTAATGAGGATCGGAGCCGCCATAAATACCGTCAGGAACAACAGTCCCGGCAGCAATAGCAAATACAGATACGATTTCTTCATCGAACGGTTCTCCTGTTCCTGGATTGGGGGCTACCGGCTCAGCGTCTGCACGAACAGCCGGAGAAAGGCGTCCGCGTCCACATCGGTACAGACCTGAACGTTCGGCTGCTGTCCGAGCCGGTTCTGAAAATCGCAGACCGTCTGGCCGTCGCACAGCTCGCTGCGGGTTTCCACATCGACGTAATAGGGCTTCGTCGTGATCACCTCGCGGGTCAAGGCTACCCCGACGGCCAACGGATCGTGCAGCGCGCAGGCGCGGACGCCGTTGCGTTCGGCGTAGCGCTGCATGTAATCGGCCGTGCTCTCCTTCACGTAGCGGCCGATCGGCGTATCGCCGAGAGCGGCGATATGTTCATCCTTCAGCAGCGCGCGCCGGGTCACATCCAGCCCGACAAGCGTCAGGGAAGGGAACCCGGCACGCAGCACGAGCTTGGACGCTTCCGGATCGACATACATGTTGTATTCCGCCGTCGGGGTCACGTTCCCGAAGCCCGCGACGACGCCGCCCATGACGACGACCTCTTTCACGTCGTGTACAAGGGGGGGATATTTCGTCAACGCGAGCGCCAGATTGGTCAGCGGGGCTGTCATAATCAGCGTCACTTCGCCCGGGTTTTCACGTACGCGGTCTATGATGTAGTCCGGCCCAAACCCCTCGGCCGCGCCTCGGCGGACCTCCATGTCCCCCAGCGCCCCGCCGAGGCCGTCCGCCCCGTGAATCCGGTGCTCGAAATAATGGGGACGCAGCAAGGGCCGATCGGCCCCCCGGATGACCGGGATACTCGCTTCCGCGCCCAGCAGCTGCAAAATTTTGCAGGTATTGGCTGTTGCTTGATCCAGCGATACGTTGCCGTTGACGGTCGTAATGCCGAGTACGTCGAACTGCCCGCTCTTGACTGCGAGCAGAATGCCTAACGCGTCGTCCACTCCCGTATCGACATCGAGGATTACTTTTCGTTTCATGCGCTCCGTTAGCTCCTTTCCTTACTCCCGATAAGAAAACAAGGGTACATGTGGATCATATACCCTTGTCCAGCGTTTCGATTATGGTCATGCTATCGCGTTGCTTATTGCGTTACTTATTGCGTTACTTATTGCGTTACTTATTGCGTTACTTCGCGGTTCCAGCGGTCGATCCAGCCCTTGAGATTCTGGTTGACAAACTTCATATCCAGCTTACGCAGCTTGTTCACCACGTCCGCGCCGTACGTAATGCCTTGCGCTTCCTCCGGCTTGAGCTGCAGCGTCGTGTTCACCGGCGAATCGATTTTGGACTTGGCCGATTTCTCCTGCACTTCCTTGCTCAGGTGCCAGTTGATGAAGTCTTCCGCCAGCTGCTTGTTTTTGCTGCCCTTCACGACGTTCACCGTGTTCATAATCGCGTATGCGCCTTCCTGCGGCGTAACGAACTTCGTATCCGGCACGGCGGCCTTCAAGTCCTTCACGTACATTTCCATGATCGGTCCGGCGGCGATTTCGCCTTGGGCGAACATGTTCACGAACTCCGACGTTTGGCCGTAGTATTTCACGACGCTTTTATTCAGCGTCTTCAGCTTCTCGAACGCTTGATCCACGTTGAACGTCGAGCTGCCGGCCACGGTCGAAGCCGCATCCAGAATCATCGGGCCGCTCGTCGACGTAATGTTCGGCAGCGTCAGCTTCTTCGCCAGCTCGGGGCTCCACAGATCGCTCCACGATTTGATTTCCTTACCCGCCGCTTTCGGGTTATAGGCGATGCCGAACTGGCCGATCGTGTAGGCTGGACCGTAGTCCTCGCCGAGCGGCGCTTTGGCGATGTCGTAAATATCCTTCAGGTTCGTGATGCGGCTGCGGTCAATCTTCTCGAACAGCCCCGCTTCGATGCCCTGCTGCGCGTAATAGTCCGAGAGATAGATCAGATCGACGCTCGAGCTGCCCTGCTTCACTTTATTCAGGCGCTCGGCGTTGTTGCCGATTTCCAGCACGATCTTCACGTTATGCTGTTTCTCGAATGGCGCATATACTTCTTTCTTGAAGAAGTCCTCGGAGAAGCCCCAGGTGGAAATGACCAGCTTGGTCGGCTCCCCGCCGCCCGCTCCCGGCGCAGCGCCCTGCTCTTTGTTTCCTCCCGCTTGGCCGCATCCGGTCAGAGCCAATCCAATCAGCGAAACGGAAAGCAAGCTGCGAATCATTCGTTTTTTCATCATCGTGTTCATCCTCCAGTGGGAAACATCCCTGTATCCATGATTTAAGATTTGTAGAAACGTTTAGCAGTATACTATTTTAAAAAAGAAAAAACGCCCTTAAATAGAAATAAGTCTTCTACGTAAGAGCGCTTTTTCTTCGTAAACAAAGATAAGCGGCATCTATGGCAATGCATGCGGTCCGCTCGATGATAGATCAACGCCGCGGCTCCGGCCTGTTATTTCGGTTCGTGCAGAATCACGTTCGTAATCGCCCACTGCGTCGCCGGGTCGTAATCCCTCAGCAGCGCTTCGATCTCCAGCCCGAACTCCTGCTCCAGCTTCTCCCGAAGCTTCTTCTTATAAATCGAAGACATGTAAAAGTCGACCTCGTGCTTCAACGTAGGCGCTTCACCTTCGAGCGCATCCGAGCGCGGCGAACGACGATGCTTGGCATAATACGTGATGATCCGGTCGTCGATCGTAACCCGCAGCAATGTCGTCCCGAAGCCGAACAAGCTCTTCGAGATTTCGTTGTACAGGTGGCACAGCTTCTTTTTATTCTCATTCGTGTCGATCAGGGGCATTCGTTCACCTTCAAGAGCAACCGGCTTTTTGTGATGAGACGCAGTTTAATAATACATAAGAATTTACGATTCCGCAAGTGATTGTTCGGATTTTTTGCGATAAAAGCGATTTGAAATGCCTTTAGTTAGAAAAAAATAGTCATTTCCCGAATAAGAGGTGAGTCGGAACGGCAAATAAGCCTTCATCCCGCCGAAACTCGCGCTCCGAGACGCTTGCTGCGGCGGGAGCGGCTCCCCGCACGGCACGGGACGTTCCGACATCCCTCCGCTAGTAAGACTTGACCGTCAACTGATCCAGGCTTTTGAATTCGTAGCCCTGCTGCCGGGCCCCGTCGATGATTCTCCCTAGCGCGTCCGCGTTGTCCTTGGATACCGTGTGCAGCAGGATAACGGCCCCGGGGTGGAGCTGAGCCATGACTTGGTTGTAGGCGTAGTCGGCCCCCTTTTGCGCCCTCGTATCCCAGTCCTTGTACGCGACCGACCAGAACACGCTCGTATACCCGAGCTCCTTGCTTACGGCGAGGCTGCGGTCGTTGAAAATGCCCCGTGGCGGGCGCAGATAAGTCATCGTTTGTCGTCCGGTAATTTGGGTCGCGTCCGCCTTTACTTTCTCCAGCTCGTCCTTGATTTTGTCGCTCGAAATCTGGGTCATATCGGGATGGCTCCAGGAATGGTTGCCGATCAAGTGGCCTTCGGCCGCCATGCGCCGCAGCAGCTCCGGCTGATCCTTGATGTAATGCCCGGTGACGAAGAAGATCGCGGGGACCTTCTTTTCCTTCAGCACGTCGAGCACGCGGGCGGTATACCCGTTCTCGTAGCCGTTATCGAAGGTGAGATACAGCTCCTTCTGCGTCGTATCCCCGAGAAAAATAGCCCCATGCTTCTCCACAGTGGGCTTAAAGCCTTCTTCGTTGATGGAGGGACGGCTGCCGTTCTTGCTCTTCTTGAACCCGAAATGATAGGCGCCGTCCCCTGCGGCAGCCGCTTGGACCGGGACGGCGGCCAGCAGACCGGCCAGCAGGATGGTGGCGATTGCAATACGTTTCAAGGGTTGGGCTCACTCCTTCTTGTTTTTGTCAGCTAGGAGTCATTATCCCTCGTCTGCCGAAAATTATGTGCATAAATACGCATCGGCTTGCCGCCCACCTTGTCCGGCTGAACACACAAAAACCCCTTGCTCAGCAGGCATCTGCCTGCGGTAAAGGGGTCGTATTTCTAAGCTCCGGCCAAGATGGACAAGGCAAAGCTTCTCAGCGCATGTAAACCGGTAAGGACAAAGTTCTACGGCAGCATTCGACGGCATTTTCTCCACGGACGGGACTTCGTTTCCATTTCACCCCTTCGGTGCGCTCCTTGCGCCTATGCTCGCGATGTCTGCCTGCCCATTAGTTCGAGCGCGGAAGGAAGCTTTCGATCTCGATACCGAGCCCCTGCGCGAGCCGCATCCCGTACTCGGCGTCCGCCCGGTAAAAGTTGCAGATCGCGCGCAGCTGGATGTCCTGGCTCGTCTGCTTCAGATCGTTGACCAGATTGCGGATCAGGTTGTCCTGTTCCTGCTTCGTATAGCTGCGGTACCGCTCGCCGGCCTGCGTGAAATCTTCGGTCTTCTCGATTTTTTGCCGGAGCGCGGGGCCTGTCAGCGGCGCTTCGCTTTCCGCATAGGCCGGGTCTTCCTGCGGACTGCCGGAAGCGCTGTTCGGCTCGTAGTTGACCGTGGACTTATCCTGCTTCACGTTCATCGCTCCGTCCCGCTGATCGTTGCGGACCAGCGCATACGGGCAGTTGATTGGAATCTGCAGATAGTTCGCGCCGAGCCGGTACCGCTGCGTATCGGGGTAGGAGAACAGACGGCCTTGCAGCAGCTTATCCTCGGAAGGCTCAATCCCCGGCACCAAGGCGCTCGGCGAGAAGGCGGACTGCTCGACCTCGGCGAAGAAATTATCCGGGTTCCACTTCAGCGTCATGGTGCCGATCCGGTGCAGCGGGTACGCATCCTCGGGCCATACTTTCGTCGCGTCGAGCGGGTCGAAGCCCCACCGGTCCAAGTCCTCCGGCGGCATCAGCTGCACATGCAGCGCCCACTGCGGGAAGTCCCCTTCCCTTATCCGTTCGAACAAATCCCTCGTCGCGTGGTTGAAGTCCCTGCCCTGCACGTCCTGGGCCTCGTCAGCCGACAAAGTCACAACGCCTTGCAGCGATTTCCAGTGGTATTTGACGTACGTTACTTTCCCTTCCGCATTCACCCATTTGAACGCATGTACGCTGAAGCCGTCCATTTGCCGGTAATTGGCGGGGGTGCCGTGATCCGAAAACAACCAGGTCAGCATATGCGTCGATTCCGGCGACAGCGTCATGAAGTCCCAGTACCTTGCAGGGTCCTGAATATTGGTGTCCGGTGCGGGCTTAAGCGAATGGACCATATCCGGGAATTTCAGCGCGTCGCGGATAAAAAATACCGGCAAATGGTTGCCGACAATGTCATAATTGCCTTCTTCCGTATACAGCTTCACGGCGAATCCGCGCGGATCACGGGCCGTCTCCGGCGAGCCGGTACCGTGGATCACGGTGGAGAACCGAACGAATACGGGCGTCTCCTGCCCGGGCTCTTGCAGAAAATGCGCCTTCGTGTAAGGCTTCATGCTCTGCTCGACGCGGAATACCCCGTGCGCTCCTGCGCCGCGAGCATGTACGACCCGCTCCGGGATACGCTCCCGGTCAAAATGGGCCAGCTTCTCCAGTAGATGGTAATCCTCCAACAGTGTCGGTCCGCGGCGGCCGGCCGTACGCGAATTCTGGTTATCTCCCACGGGAGCGCCTTGATTGGTCGTCAAACGATGGTTCATATCTTGATCTCACCTTCCATTTATATTTAGACTTGATCTAAGTTATGACCTCATTGTACCATCGCTGCATGACGGAATCATGAGCATCCCGTGAGTTTTTCATGAAGATCGGATGAAGCGGGCGGCCGACTTGTTAGTCGGCCAGCCTGTACCCGACCCCGCGCACCGTTGCGATGTACTGCGGTGCGGCGGGATTGTCGCCCAGTTTTTTGCGTAAGCTTTTCACATGAACGTCGACGACGTTGCTGCCGCCGGCAAACGAGCTGCCCCAGATGCGGTCCATGATCTCGTCGCGCGACATCACGGCCCCTTGCGCTTCGAGTAGCATCAGCAAAATCTCGTATTCCGTCTTCGTGCATTCGATACGAACACCGCCGCGCTGGACCGTCATTTTCTTGATGTCGATCTGCAAATCCTTGAAGCTGCCGACGCTGTTCCCTTCTTCCGCATCGGCCAGACCGCTGAGCTTGCACTCAATACGGTACATCGCCTCCTGTAGACCCGTCGGCCACGGCAGCAGCTCCCCGAGTCCGGCGAAGCCGTTATCCGCCATCTCCCGCTCGCCGACCAGCAGCACCGAACGGGCCTGCTTCTTCGGATCGGAAGCTAACGCCTCCCGAATGCCGGCCACGCCTTCCCAGTCCGCTGTTGTCACGTCGAACACGAACAGATCGACAGCCAACGCATTCATGACCTGGGCTTCGAACCGGTGAAATACGAGAACGTCGTAGCACTCGCCCGCCAGTCCGTTGATCAGCGGATGCAGCGAGCCCGGGAACGGACTGATGACGGCTACGCGCTTCGTTGAGATGCACAGGAAAGGCCTCGTCCCGCCCGTCTCTCCTGTGCTTGAAGCCATAGACGCCGCCGGGCGTTCGGCAAGCCGATCCGCGTCGGCCATTCCGGCGCCCTCCGTTTGCGAATAACCCGCTTGCATGAGCGGCTTCATTATGCGTTCGGATGTTTGCATGAATTGCATACCCCCTCGAAGACGACTTGGCTGTGATGCACGTCGTAGTTCGTTTTCGCGGCAACCTCCCGAATCCATTCGGCAGGCGGCGCGGACAGCACTTCATCGACCCGCCCGCACTTTTTACACACGATATGGTAATGGTCTTCCGTTCGTCCATCGTAACGACAGGCGGTCTCCCCTAGCTTAAGTTCTCGAATCAGCCCCGCGTCCGTCAAGTACCGAAGCGAGTTGTACACCGTGCCATAAGCAAATTGGTGGCCGTTCGTACGCAGCCGCTCCATAATCTCGGCCGCCGTCGGATGATCCTCGCAGCTTTGGATCAGATCCAGAATCGTTTTGCGCTGCGTGGTTAAATTCAATCTGCTCATCAGGCTCACCCCTTGAATAGTATTTAGACTTAGTATAAATTTAATTGAGGTGAAGGTCAATAGCGGGGAAGCAATAAACCTGCCGGAACTAGCCTGCGCGGTTCTCCAATTTCCCTTCGTAAGAAATTCGTAAGAAAACGGGTAGCTTTTTTGATAAAAGTCTCTCCGCATCCTGACCGGCGCGGAAGCCATCGCCTCCGGCCGGTTCGACTATACGATCGAGGAGAAGGGCCGCGGCAATCTGGCCCGGCTGGCGCACCTGCTGAACAACATCAAGCAGAGCATTAAGACTTTCGTCGAACGAGAGACAAAGAGCGAACGGTTGAAATCCGAGCTGATTACGAACGTATCCCACGATCTGAAAACGCCGCTCACCTCAATCATGAACTATGTCGATTTGCTCAAGCATAAGGACCTGCCACCAGAGACCGTAGCGAGCTATGTCGAGATCCTGGACCGGAAAACGCAGCGGCTGAAGGTGCTGATCGACGATTTGTTCGAAGCGTCTAAAATGGCAAGCGGGTCCGTGGAACTGGCGGTGGAAAACATCAATGTCACCGACCTGCTGGAGCAGGCATTGGCCGAATTCAGCGATAAAATCGAGGCTTCCACGCTCACCTTTCGCGTCCGGGTGGAAAACCCGAAGGTAACCGCTCCGCTGGACGGGCGCAAGACATGGCGCGTCTTCGAGAACCTGATCAGCAATGCGCTCAAATACGCGATGCCGCATACCCGGGTTCACCTCACGTTAACCGAAGAAGCGGACAAAGTCGTCTTCACGATCAGCAACGTAGCCGCCTACGAGCTTAATTTCGATGTGGACGAAATTTTCGAGCGGTTCAAGCGGGGGGACCCGTCGCGGAATACCGAAGGCTCGGGCCTCGGGCTTGCTATTGCGAAAAGCATCGTCGAGCTGCAAGGCGGACAGCTTCGCATCGACATCGACGGAGACTATTTCAAGGTGCGCGTCGAGTTTGTCCGGGAAGCGAAGGCCGCCGCATCTTAACCCTTATGTTGCCCGCGGCCTCTTTGCCATCACAGTATACAAATGAGAACTATATAACAAAAATGTGCGTACTTACGTATTTGGATGCTGGAGGTTATAATGCTAAACAGGAACTCATCGAAATCATTGAAAGCGAGGCGTTACCAATGGAAGCAAGAAAACAGCAAATTTTAGAGGCGTTTCAGTTCAGACATGCGTGCAAGGAATTCGATAGCAGCCAAAAGATCAGCGACGCCGATTTCCAGTTCATTCTGGAGACGGGACGGCTGTCGCCAAGCTCCTTCGGCTTTGAGCCGTGGAAATTTGTCGTCGTGCAGAATCCCGCAATTCGCGAAAAGCTGCTGCCAGTCACTTGGGGAGCGTCCAAGCAGTTGCCGACCTCCAGCCATTTTGTCGTCATCCTCTCCCGCACGAAAGCCGATATGGTCGCCGATTCCGACTATATTCAAAACATGCTGACGAACGTCAAGCAGTACCCGGAAGAGATCCGCGCCTACTTTACCAATATCTATCACAAGTTTCTGGAAGTAGATTTCGACCTGCTCGACAACGAACGCGTGATGTTCGAATGGGCAGCCCGGCAGACCTATATTGCTTTGGGCAACATGATGACGGCAGCCGCACAAATCGGCATCGATTCTTGCCCGATCGAAGGATTCGACAAGGCTAAAGTAGAGCAGGTGCTTCGAGAAGAAGGGATTCTTCAAGGCAACTTCGGCATTTCCTGCATGGCCGCTTTCGGCTACCGCGTGGCCGAACCCCGGCCCAAAACAAGACAATCGCTTGAGCAAGTCGTGCAGTGGGTGAACTGATTCCGAGCCTGGCGTCTTCTCGCGGGTAATCGGTTTGCCCTATAGACAACCCCTTCGATCCGCAGCGGAAGAAGGGGTTGTTTGTTCTAAGCGGACGTACCGGCGTCGCCGTTACCGGTCCGCCGCCTTTCGTTCGACCGGAAAGGACTTTTTTATACAATGTTCCCCGTGAAACGCTTTTTCAGTGTCGAAAAGGAGCGAAGCTGCGCGATTTATCGTTTATGCTCACATCCCCGCACATACTATCCTTCTTCAACAATCAAGCGGTCAACCCGCAACTTTATTCGCCACATACTGCAAGTCCGTGTTGTCGATGACGCCGTCGTTGTTCAAGTCGTACATGCTGTCGTATCCCGGCTGTCCGGCGCGCGTGCCGCTATGCTGCGAGATGAGACGTATACACCATCTGACCATGATGCGGGCTCATCGCAACGACTGCCGGCGGCGGCGTATCCTTCACCGGCCTTGGCTTCGTCGTGACGTCCACAGCTGGCCCCGTTGTGCTCCAGTTGCCTGCCTCATCCCCCGCTTCCACCTTGAACCGGTACGCCGTCGCAGGCGTCAGCCCTACAACGTCATACGTCGTCCCTGTGACGGTTGCGATTAAATCCGCGCCTTTATACAGCTTGTAAGCCCGTCACTGCCTTATCGTCCTCCGCGGCGTTCCAGGACAAGCGGACACTGCTTGACGTCACATCCGAGGCATTCAAGCGGCTTGCCTTCGGCCAAGTCGGCGGAGTGGAGTCGGCCGTTCCCGTACGGACGGCGAACAATGTCCCGTTGATCGCCCCGATCCATTTTCCCTGCAACCATAGCGGCTTTAACAGACCCGACGAGATATACATGTAGTCGCCCCGACCGGCAGCGGGATTTTCGCTCAAGTACAGATTATCTTTTATGAACTTCTGGGAGTTTTTAAAAACGACGTCTCCGCGGCTCGTCAGCGTAACAATACTGCTATCGGAACCGAGATCGGATACTTGCCGCTTCGTGCCATCCGGGGCTTGAACCCAGGTTTGTCGAATTCGTTTCGATCCTTCTTCCTTTGTAAAAGCGACCCATCCTTGATTAATCTGATAGTCGGTGCCTTCCATCGTCGATTTGTCGAACGTACTCAAGGTCTGAGACCCTGCCGGACCCTGAACGATGATGGATTCGGCTTGCTTCATTGGATTAGGATCTATTCGACGAGCATATACAATCGAGCTTCCGTCGGTTAGCGGATTGATATTGCTGTTAACCGTATCATTTGTAATCTGAGTTAGGGTGCCTTGGGCCCACTTATAAATATTGTGAGTGCCTTGATTCATCGTTGCCGAGAAAACAACTTCTCCGTTAGCCGTTACATCTATGCCGGCAAAACGCCCCTTGGGAATCACTTCCTGGTTTGTACCGGAAACCAGGTTCCGGAGTACTAGCGTGTATCCGTCAACTACATAGTCCCCTAAAGCGTTAGTGAATAAGGCATAATCCCCTTTAACTTTCAAGCTACCGATAGAATCCGGTTTGCCCAGTACAAGCAGTTGTCCGTCTCGCCACTCCACCACGTTGTTGTGATGATTTTCCACGTCATTCGCAATAAAGATTGCGCCTTGAGGGGTTAAATAACCCGGGGAATTGTTATTAGGCGCTTTATCCCGCAAGGTAGGAATAGGTGTCACTTGGCCCGTTAGCCGATTTTTGATTTCCAGTTGTACGTAATCGGTAAATGGCTTATCCTTATCCGGCTTGGCGTACAAGATACGGTCCGGACTAATATCCAGAATCGCTATTCCGTCAACCGTATCCATCCGGGAAAGCTTATCGCTGGAATCGATACTGATATCCCGCTGCTTCAGGGTCTCCTGCCCTCTAGAGTCCTTTGCCCAAAAATCCAGCCGGATCGTCCTCCCGTCCAACGAAGCAAAAGAAACTTCCTCATCGATCCGGTCTACACCGTTAATTGTTTTTTCTAACCCCCCAATCTTAACCGTTAGCGACGTACAGCCAATTGCGACATCATCGTCCGTACAAGAAGCTTGGATCCGCAGCTTGGGCGTCGCCACCGCTTTGTTCAGCGGGCTGGCAATATGGATAACAGGCTTCTCGTCGTAAATCACTTGAAAGCTTTTCGTATCCCTATTCCCTCTGGAATCGATAGCGGTTAGCGTAACCGTTTTTTTGCCTTTGGACAGACCCGCAATCCGAAGCTGGCCGGTCCAATCGTAGCATCTTATCCGAGTGCAGAATGGATAATCCGGCTGGGTCAAGTCCACCCTGACCGTTTCAACCTCGGCGGAAAGCTGCTTGACTTCGTACGTGCTGTCCACACTGGCAGCTACGCGAAACTCGTCCCCGACAAGCTCATCCCTCCCCGGATAATACCCGGTAATGCGGATTGGAGAATCCGCCGCCGCAGCCGATTCCGAGAATGGCAAGTACGCCGGATGAGAAACAAGTAAAATAATGAACAACAGAGCAATGATAAAACGACGAACATTCAAGGATATAGTTGACATAGTAGGCATAGCACCCCCCAACAATTTGGATACATTTTGTATCTGTTTTGCTATTTTACTCACAAAACGATTTAAACACGAGTATTATTAAGCAAATTTTAGAAACTATTTTTTCATTTTAGATACAAACCGTAACGCTGCATGCAAGCAAGCATCGAACTAACGCCCCTTTCCTTCTCTGCGCGAAACGCAAAAAAGACCTTCCCACACTGGAAGGTCGCAAAGATTGCGGAGGACCGCAAACGATCAAGCCTTTTTTTCATACCGCCGCACGAGCAGCCAATAGCATAGCACAGAGCTGACATCGGCTGCGGCGATCACAATCCCCATCGGCACAGCGGTCTGATTGCCTGCGATGCCGACCAGCGGCGCCACGATCCCGCCGAAGATGAACGACAGCACGCCGAGCAGAGCCGAGGCACTTCCCGCCGATTCGCTCTGGTTGCGCATCGCTAGCGAGAAGCCAGCCGTGGACACGATCCCGACGCTGGATACAACGAAGAACAGAGGCACCAGAATCGCATACAGCCCGGCTCCCGACACGATCGCAAGCAGCAGCGCCACACCGGCGACGGAAGCGAGCGCCAGCCCGCTAACTAGCAGCCGCTTGTCGCTGACCCGTCCGGCCAGCCGCCCCGCGACCTGCCCTGCGAGAATGATACCAAAGCCGTTAATCGCGAAGCAAACGCTGAACATCTGCGGCGACACGCCGAAAATATCCTGAAGCACGAAGGGCGAGCCCGAAATGTAGGCGAACATGGCGGCAACAACGAAGCCCTGCGCCAGAGCGTAGCCTATGAACATCCGGTCGCTCAGAAGGCGGCGGAACGTCGTGAGCGTATTTCCCAGGCCTCCCTTGGACCGCCGCTCCTGCGGCAGCGTCTCCGGCAGCGCCAGCACGACTGCGATCAGCATCAGCACGCCGAGCAGGCCGAGCACGACAAACACGCCGCGCCAAGAGGTGACTTCCAGCAGCTGCCCGCCCACGATGGGCGCGAGAATCGGCGCCGCCCCGTTCACCAGCATCAGCAGCGAGAAAAACTTCGTCAGCTCCGTCCCCGAGTACATATCCCGCACAATCGCCCGCGAAATAACGATCCCCGCGGAGCCCGCCATCCCTTGGATAAAGCGCAGCAGCACCAGCAGCTCGGCGGACGGAGCGATAGCGCAAAGCACGGAGGACACGCCGTAGAGGATCAGGCCGATCAGCAGCGGCAGCCGCCGGCCGCGCACGTCGCTGACCGGCCCGGCATACAGCTGGCCGAGCGCCAGCCCGAGCAGACAAGCCGTCAGGCTAAGCTGAGCCATCGACGTGCTGCTGTTCAGATCGCCCGCCAGCTTCGGCAGTGCAGGCAAATACATATCTAGCGAGAGCGGCCCGAAAGCGGACAACGAGCCTAAGATGAACACCATCCATATCCGGCGCGACGGCACGGAGCCTTGCGCCGAAGCTTCGATCCGGCTCATAGGCCCAAGCCTCCGTTCTGCGTCCGATCCTCATGCTCCGTCATCGGCATCATCACCCGATTTTGGTCAAACACAACCTTTCCTCCCCGATTCATTCAGCGACACATCTCTTTCTTATCCGTAGTTGGGACAGAGGCATGTTCCCCCTAATATGCAGCCCCTTGTTGTAACAATTATAGTTACATGTAGGTTTGAAAGTCAATGCAAAATACGAGCAGCAGCTGCGGCTGACGATGCGTTTAAGCCGTGCTTTCTAACCCTTATTCAGAAAAAAACGCAAGCAGCCTCTCGTTCCGAGGCACCTGCGTTCTGCTGCCGATCGATCTCGCCTATTCGCCGAGCTCCATCGTATAATAATCGTTCGCGTTCAGCGCCCGGAAGCCGCACGACTCGTACAGCCCGAGCGCCCGGGGATTGTCCGCCGCAACCTCCAGCTCGAAGCGGCTCGTCCCGTCTTCCCGGTATATGCGCTCTATCGTCCGGGCCAACGTTTCCCGCCCGCATCCGCGTCCCCGGTACTCCTTTAATACACAGAACCCGAAAATAAAGGCGACGCCTTCATTCACACGTACAGTCAGCTTACCGATCGGCTTACCGCCCAGCTCCGCGACATACGTTTTCTCTTTCTCGTCCGCTACAGTCGTCTCTACGAATACTTTGGCATCCTCAAACGTCATATCGAACCCCTGCCGGTTGAGCTCCGTCAGCAATTCGATATCGTCCGCCGTCGCCAATCGGAGCTCCAGCGCTTCCGCTTGCCGCGTATCCGGAACTTGCGGCGGTTGCCCGTTCGGCACCCGCATCTCCATCCAGTGCTCGGAGAACGAATAGACCGCTCCCCGGGCCTGCAGGAACGCTTTGCCTGAAGCCGAACGCTCCTGACATATAAAGATCAGCTTCGGAATCCCGCGGCGTCTGCATTCTTCGGTCGCCGCATCGGCCAGTCTGGTGAACACGCCCTTCCGTCGATGACGCGGATGCACCATGCCGCTGATCTCCGCTTCCGTCGACCCGAAGGAGTAGATCCCCAGAAAACTGATAAGCTCTTCCCCTTCATACATCAAAAAGTCGTTCGTCACCCCGGCCGGCCTTGCGGAAAGCATGTCCCAGTTTAGCTTCAGCGTAATGCCATCTTTCGTGTTGCACAGGTCTGCGAGTGTCCGAATATCGCGCAATTCTTGCTCCGAGAGTCCTTGTTTCTCCATCAATTTCAATCCGCTTCCTCCACTTCGTTACCATTTTATCTTCAGTATACAGTCGTAGAGAAGGCTCCAGCGGATAATGATTGGTTTACAATCATTTTTTCCCGAAGCATCCAGCCAAAATCCACCGCTTATAACAGCAGCTCCAGCCACTCGTCCTTGGTCACCTGACCGAAGTAGTGCTGCAGATTCACATCATCCAGCACCCCAGCCAGCGCAGCCGTATCGTAACGGACACCTTCCAGCTTGGCGGCAAACTCGGACGCATCCCCTTGGCCGAAGAAATCGCCATATATTGCAGCCTCGCGGATTACTCCCGCTTCCACGTACAGCCGGACGTCGAACGTGCCGGCAGACAGGCGCTTCACGCGGTGAACGTTGAACGCCGGGGACCGGCCGTAGTTCCAATCCCAGCTCCGGTACCGTTCGTCCGCAAGCTGCCGTACCGCTTCCCAATCGGCTGCGCTCAGCTCATACCGCTGAACCTCCGATCCTTCGAAGATCGAGTCCAGCAAATGCTGCCTGAACGCCTCAATCGTCATTGGCCCGCTCAAAAATTCCGCAATGTTCGCCACCCGGCTGCGGACCGACTTCACTCCCTTCGACTTGAACTTCTCCGGATTGACGTTTAGCGCAGATGCGACATGGTCCATCTGCGAATCGAACAGCAGCGTGCCGTGGGTAAACATCCGCCCTTTGGTAGCAAACTGCGCATTGCCGGATATTTTCCGCTCCCCGACTTGAATGTCGTTGCGTCCCGTCAGCTCCGCCTCAACGCCAAGCCGATGCAGTGCGCTAATCACCGGCTCGGTAAACTTGCGGTAGTTGTGGAAGGACTTGCCGTCATCCTTCGTAATGAAGCTGAAATTCAAGTTCCCGAGATCGTGGTATACCGCCCCGCCGCCGGACAGACGCCGCACGACATGAATGCCGCGGGCCTCGACGTACTCCCGGTTGATTTCCTCGGCCGTATTCTGGTTTTTCCCGATAATGATCGACGGTTCGTTGATATAAAACAACAAATAATCATGGTCCGCCGGAAGCTGCTTCAGGGCATATTCCTCCAGCGCCAGGTTCAATGCGGGATCGGTAATGCCGTTATTGTCAATGAAAAGCATGGGCTTTTCCCCCTTCTCCTGTTCGAACGGACAGCTCCCCGTTCCAGCTCTATTATAGCAAGGGCCGCAGTTGGGATCGAGTGCCCTGTCCGCCGCGGCCTGTGCATGAAAAAAAACCTCGCAGGAAAACCTAGGTTCGACATCCCTGAATGCACAGGGATGGGAGTTTGATTATGGCCGGGGGTCCTCGGTCGACAAGTTCCAGCATTCTTACAAAGGAGCCCGCCAGATGAACAAAACATTCGTATGCGTCGCCCTTCTCCTTGCCGTTTCACTGTCTGCTTGTAATCAACCCGCCAAAACGCCGCCGCCCGTGGATCAAGGAGCCGCAACCCCCGCCCCGGGAGGCGGAACCGCTACCGTGGATGCGCAAGCGATCTATAAGCAAAATTGCATCAGCTGTCACGGCGCCAATTTTGAAGGCGGGGTCGGCCCTGACCTGACGAAGGTAGGCGGCAAGTACTCCAGGGACCAGATCGCGGCCATTGTTGCCAATGGCAGAGGAGGAATGCCTGCGTTCAAAGGCAAGCTGTCCGATGCCGATACCGGCGCCGTCAGCGATTGGCTCGCCGCTAAGAAGTAAGAGTAAGAGGCCCCCTCTACGGAACCGGGGTATGCTTTGCCAATGGAAAATCCCCTGAACCGGCTGCCCTGAACGATACTGCGGCTTCTTCAGGGGATTTTTATGTAAAATCGTTCCATTCCTTTTCCCGAACGTTTCTGCTATTCTGTTATTCGATTGGGCTTCCGGCCCATCCGCGGTTCGAGACCATCCCGCGTTATCAAAACTAAGGGGAGGAAACGTTAAGTGTTTAATTTGGCATGGGGAATTTTGTTTGTTGTCGTGAATTTTGCTTTGTTTCTGCTTTGCTATCGTTTTTTCGGGAAGAAAGGACTGTACGCCTGGATCGGCTTCGCCACTGTGCTGGCCAACATCCAAGTCGTCAAAACGATCGAGCTACTCGGCATCGTGATGACCCTCGGCAACACCGTCTACACATCCATCTACATGTCGACGGACCTGCTCAACGAGAAGTACGGGACGAAAGAAGCCAAGCAGGCGGTATGGTTTGGCTTTTTCAGCTTGGTCGCTTCAACGGTCATCATGCAGATGTCGCTCGTGTTTACGCCGCAGGAAAGCGACATCGCGCAGAGCTCGCTGGAGAAGATCTTCGGCTTAATGCCGCGGCTGGCTGCCGGCAGCTTATGCGCCTATTTTATCAGCCAGTTCCTTGACGTGCGGGTATACAGCTATCTGAAGAAGCGGTTTCCCGTGTACAACCAGTTCTGGATTCGGACGAACGGCAGCACGGGGCTTAGCCAGCTTGTGGACTCGCTGGTCTTCTGCACCATCGCTTTCGCCGGGGTGTACACGCTGGACATCTGGCTGCAAATTTTGCTGACGACGTACTTATTCAAATTCGTCATCTCCGTCGCCTCAACGCCGGTGCTCTACATCGCCCGCAGCTTCCGCATCAAGGAAGACAGGGCTTGATTCGTGATAAAGGCGCTTTTATCCGCTGCTGGAAGCTAAGCTTAATGGAAAATAGGAAGTATTATTTATGGCGCATTCAGGGGATACGTGGTATGATTAAGACTATAGTCAATGGATTCTGGCAACGATAAGAAAGAGACCATGAAGTGTTGGTCGCACATCATGGTCTGCTGGATAACAAGCTGTGACGCTAACCCACGGCGCGCTTTAGTGAAACTTTAATAAGCGGAGAAAAACCACCGAAGGCCGGTCAAGCTAATCGGTGGTTTTTCATTTGCGCCGCTTACGTTTTAGCCATTTGTACAGCTTCCGACCACTAAACCAAAGGCTTAGGAACGTCGCTAGTATCTTTAAGGCGGTGTATAACGTAGCAAATGTGACCAGGGCAATCACCTCCTTAGAGGCAGCTACCGCAGGTCATTCCACCGTACTTGTTATCCTAGTGGAATTATAGCATAAAAACTCTATTAATATAGCATTTTCTAGAAATACAATTTTGATACACTTCACTATGAATTCAGTATTGAATAATAGGTCATCCGGTAGCTCCCAAAAAAATTTATATCCAATCCCTGAATCCTGACATCCAGTTGTCAGCGGAACTAAGGTATAGTATATCTATAAAGCTTAGAACTTCATACCGGAGGTAAACATCAACTCATGAGCAAAACAAACAACAAAACCGGGATGGTCGTAACGGGGCTGCTTCTCGCAATCCTGATAGCCTCGATGGACAATACTATCATGGCGACTGCGATCGGAACGATTGTCGGCGAGCTCGGCGGATTCGATAAATTCGTCTGGGCGACCTCCGCCTACATGGTGGCGGAAATGGCAGGGATGCCGATCTTCGGCAAGCTATCCGATATGTATGGACGCAAACGTTTTTTCGTCTTCGGGATCATCGTCTTTATGCTCGGCTCCGCCCTCTGCGGAACGGCAACCTCGATCGAACAATTAAGCATTTACCGAGCGATCCAAGGGATTGGCGGCGGGGCCTTGGTGCCGATTGCCTTCACGATCATGTTCGACACAGTCAAGCCAGAGAACCGGGGAAAGCTCGGGGGGCTATTCGGCGCGGTATTCGGCATGTCCAGCATTTTCGGTCCGCTGCTCGGGGCTTATATTACCGATTACATCCATTGGAGCTGGATTTTCTATATCAATCTACCGCTGGGGCTAATCTCGTTCGGCATGATTGCGTTCTTCTATAAAGAATCCCAGGCTCATTCGAAGCAGCGGATCGACTGGTGGGGCGCCATAACGCTGGTCGGAGCCGTCGTCTGCCTCATGTTCGCGATGGAGCTCGGCGGGAAGCAGTATGCCTGGGGCTCGGTTCAAATCCTGGGCTTGTTCGCCGGATTTGCGATTCTTACCCTGTTGTTCCTGTTCGTCGAAAAACGCGCCGAAGAGCCGATCATTTCGTTCGACATGTTCCGGAACCGGCTTTACGCCACAAGCAATGCCGTAGCAATCATGAGCGGGGCGGCATTCATTACGGCTTCCGTCTACATTCCGATCTTCATTCAGGGCGTGCTTGGCGGAACAGCCACCTATTCCGGCCTGATGCTGCTGCCGATGATGCTCAGCTCGGTCGTTACGGCAACCTTGGGCGGCTTCTTGATGACGAAGATACCGTTCCGGTCGATCATGATTCCGACACTGGTCCTGCTTGTGCTGGGTCTCGCCCTTCTCACGACCTTAACGCCGGAATCGCCGCGTTTTATCGTCACGCTGTACATGATCTTGACAGGCCTTGGGATCGGAGCTTCCTTTTCCGTGCTCAGCAACGCGGCGATCCATTCGTTCCCGGCCAGCCAGCGCGGGGCGGCGACGTCTACACTCAATTTTCTTCGCTCGCTCGGCATGACGCTCGGCATCACGCTGTTCGGCATCATCCAAAGCCATGCGCTGACCCGGAAGCTGACGGAGGCTTTTCCGGGGAGCAGTCAAGCCACCGTCCCGCAGGGCGTCGACTTCAGCGACCCTCATGCGCTGCTGGACCCGGCCACCCGCGCCCAGATCCCTCCGCAAGCGCTGAGCACGATCACGGAAGGGCTGTCGTCCTCCGTCGTCCTGACATTTGCTTGGAGCGTGATTCCGGCAGGTTTGGCGCTGGTTGCGGCCTTCGCGATGAGCAAGGAGAAGCTGGACCCCGCAGCCGAATCGGAAGGCCACACGGCCTCCCATTGATACGCGCAAGAAGCCTGTGACCCCTTATGGAGGTACAGGCTTCTTGTGCGCCTACGCCAAAGCTTGTCCCAGAACTTCCACTGCCAGCGGCCCTGCCCTCCCCCTTCGCGCCTCCCGTCCTCCTGACGCAAACAAACCAAAAAGGCACCCGGTGGGTGCCTTTTTGGCATACATGCTATGGATTGTCTTAATAAGCCAAAGTAAACAGGCCGTTGATATGAGTCAAATAGCGAATGTTGCTGCCTTCTTTCATCAGCGAAGCCGGAAGACCTTTGAGGCGCGTTTGGTTTCCGCCAACCGTGCCGATCGCGTCTTTGCGGCCAAGGCTCGCCAGCGTACCGGAGAATACCGGCGTGAACGTATCCATCGGCGCACCGTTGAAGGAAGCGAAAATGTTATGTCCGACCGTCTCACCCATTTGCCAAGCCAACTGCGCCGTCGGCGGGTAAGGACGTCCTTCGTTGCCCATAACGACCGCGCTGTCGCCGGCGAGGAAGATGTCTTTGTGGGACGTGGATTGCAAGCCTTCCGTTACCGTGGCACGGCCGCGGTTGACTTCGATACCACAGTTAGCCACAACAGAGTTGCCTTGTACGCCGCCGGTCCATACGAGTGTGTTCGTCTCGATGGAGCTGCCGTCCTTCAGGAATACCGTCGTCTCCTGCATTTCCGTAATCGCAACGCCGGTCAAGAACTTCACACCGCGCTTTTCCAAGCTTGTTTTCGCACGCTCGACGAGCTCCGGTGCGAAGCCGGCCAAAATCGACGGACCCGCTTCCACGGTATAAAGGGAAATATCGTTAAAGTCGACGCCTTTGCTGCGGCAAAGCTTAGGCAGCATGTCCGCAAATTCGCCGACAAGCTCGATGCCCGTCAATCCGCCGCCACCGACAACGAATGTTGCGTCAGCTTTGTTTTTCGTACGGCTGTACTCGTCGATGCGAGCTTCCACGTGCGCGCGAAGGCGATTGGCGTCGTTCACGGATTTCAGAACGAAGCTATGCTCCTGCAAACCTGGGATGCCGAAGAACGCCGTTTCGCTGCCGAGAGCAATAACGAGCACATCGTAATCGTATGTTTTGCCGCTGGCCATCAGAACTTCTTTCTGGTCTGGGCGAATCTCTTCGACCGTATCGATCTGAAGATTGACGTTTTTGCCGCGCAACAGCTTTTCCAGCGGCAGCGCTACCGCTTTCTCCGCCAGGTTGCCCGCAGCCAGTCGGTGCAGCTCCGTAATAATCTGATGCGTCGGAAAACGATTCACGACCGTAATCGTCGCTTCTTCCGCCGTCATGTACTTCCGGGCCGTCAGGGCGCTCAGCAATCCGCCGTAGCCGCCGCCTAGTATCAAAATTTGCTTAGCCATCCTGTTCATCCGCTCCTTGATTCAGCTTTCCTATTATTATTGACGCTGCTGCTGGCGCTCAGCCAAAACTTCCAAGAATGCCTGAGAAAAACGGAACATCTTCTGTACTTGCGGGTCTTTCAGCATTTTGAGCAACCCAAACAGACCGATCGTTGTAGATTCTTCTTGCGCACGGTCGTTCGCTTCGATCGCCGCGGAAGCCAAATTTTTGGCTTTATCCTGAATCGGCTTCACGAATTCTTCAACGCCGCCTTTGATGTCGTCGATAAATACTTGGTCCGTGGCCACATTTTGCACCAAATCGTACGTTTTGGTGAGGATGGTCACCATTTCCGCCAGCTTCGGCAAATTCTCGACCAACACCGTCAAAGATTCCTGCACCTCGGGCTTCATCAACTGATCAAGCACATCCAAGGATTCCCGGGTGGGCTCGGCTGCAACTACCGCTTGTTGAGTGGATGCTACTGACATTAGAGAACGTCCTCCTTTACTTTGGAATAGAAGTCCGTTAATTGTGTCGATACCTGGTCAGGCAATGCAAACATCATGTTTTTCTCGAAAATATAGGAACAAGGAGAAGCCCGTTCGGAGGCCTCCCCTCACGCTTGTTACAATTTTCACATTTTCGAAAGCATGATCAGGTCGAAACGGAACCCTATATACTTATAGATTATACCTCCGAAGTGGGGGCCGTGGAAAAACAAATTTCGACATTTGTGAATATTTTGTGACTATCTAGCGTTCAATTTCTGGAATGTGTCCATTTGTAGTCAGGAACCGATAGAACCGGGAAACGAGCGGCCGCGGATTACTTTCCGGGACCAGGTACGGCCTCCTTCATTCGGCCTATTCTTCTCCCCGAGCTGCTTGCTAAAATCGGGTGGTCGTGTTAATATCATATTTGTCCCTAACGCGGAGCCGTGGTGTAGAGGCCTAACATGCCTGCCTGTCACGCAGGAGACCGCGGGTTCGAATCCCGTCGGCTCCGCCATTTGATATACTTCTTAGCAAGGGATCACATTCATCATACATAAACAACCGGGCAGGGGAGATCCTGCTCTTTTTTGTATACCTGCGAGGTGATTCGATGAGACGCGGACGGTTCGCCCCGACGCCTTCGGGGCCGATGCACATCGGCCGGGAGACACTCGGCCTTCTGACTGACAGTTGTCTGAATTCAGTTTATCCAAAAAAGGACCGTTCCACGCCTCCTTCACCGACGTGGAACGGTCCTTCGTCTTTGCCCCTGCTTACCCTTGTTCCTCTCCCGCCGCCATCCATTGCTCATAGAGGCGGTCAAGCTCTTCCTGCACGGCTTCCCGCTCCGCCCATCGCTCGCTAAGCGAACGGGCATCCGTACCCGCCTCCTGCTCCTGCATAGCGGCATCCAAGGCGGCGAGCCGTTCCTCCACTTGGGCAATGGACCGCTCCAGCGTGTCGCGCTCCTGCCTGTGGTCCGCCGGTTTCCCGCTTCCGTTCGGCCTCCTCTGCGCCGCAGGCTTTGTCTTCACGGCCACAGGAGGAGAGGCGGCGGACCTGCCCTGAACCACAGCATTTTCGCTCGTATTCTCACGCTGCTTCCGCTTCTCCTGATACTCGTCGAAGTTGCCCAGATAGACGGTAATCCTGCCATTGTCTAACTCCCAGATGCGCCCGGCCATCCGGTTGATGAAATAACGGTCATGGGAGATGGCGAGCACGGTGCCCGGGAACGTCTCCAGCGCTTCCTCCAGCGCTTCCCGCGAGGCGATGTCCAGATGGTTCGTCGGCTCATCGAGCAGCAGCAGATTCGGCTTGCGAAGCACCAGCAGTGCCAGCCTCAGCCTCGTCCACTCCCCGCCCGACAGCAGATTGACCGATTTGAACACATCTGGGCCGTAAAACAAATACTTGGCCAGAACTCCCCGGGCCTCTCCTTCCTCCAGACCCGCTTCGCTGCGAAAATAGTCCAGCACCGATTTCTTCGGCCCATCCGGGTACTCCTGCTGGGCCAAATAGCCGATGTCCACGCGCGCGCCCCATTCGAACCGCCCCTCGTCGACGGTTTCCTCGCCGAGGATCAGCTTGAACAAGGTCGATTTTCCCGCCCCGTTCTTCCCTATAAGCATAACCTTGTCTCCGTAAGCCAGCGCTCCGTCGACCGCGTCCAGCAGCTTCCGGCTCCCGTAGCTTTTGCCGATGCCCTCCAGCGTCACCACCTTGCGGCCCGAGCGGTCCGCCTGCGTGAGCTCGAAATCGGCGCTTTTCGCCTCCAGCACCGGCCGTTTCAGCTTCTCTATGCGGTCCAACGCCTTTTGCATCGAAGCCGCCCGCCGGAAAAACTTCCCGTTGCCGCCGATCCGCCCCCACGTTTCCAGCTGCTTGATCGCCTCCGCCATCTTCTTGATCTTCTTCTGCTGCTCCTGATAATCGGCGAACTGCTGAAGCAGCCGCGCCTCCTTTTCCTTCATATAGTCGGTATAGTTGGTGAGGTATGACTGCGACTCGCCGTCCTCCAGCTCGACGATCTTCGTAACGACCCGGTCCAGAAAATACCGATCGTGCGAGACGATCAGACACGAACCGTCGTACTGGGTTAAATAGTCCTCCAACCATTCGACCCCGTGCAAATCAAGGTGATTCGTCGGTTCGTCCAACAGCAGCAGCTCGGGCTTGCGAATCAGCTGCGAGGCCAGATTGATGCGGGTCTTCTCGCCTCCCGATCGCGTGGCGTACGCCTGGGTATAGCTGCCGCGGTCAATCCGCAGGCCGTCAGCGACCCGCTCAATGACGGCATCCAACTCGTAGCCGCCCTCGCGCTCGAACTTCTCCTGCAGCGCCGCGTACTGCTGCAGCCACCCGGCCAACCGGTCCGGGCCATCGGCAGCATCCGGCTCCGACATGAGCTTCTCCAGCTCCGTCATCTTCAAGCGGCACTCCAGCAGCTCCTGATGGCCGAGAGCCAGTACGTCATATACCGTCCGGCCTTCGAACTCTGCCGGAATTTGTGTCAAATAGCCGATGCTGGTTCCTTTCCGGATGGCAAGCTGGCCGGCGTCGGGACGAAGCCGCCCGGCGATCAATTGCAATAAAGTCGATTTGCCGCTGCCGTTGCGGCCGATCAGTCCGATGCGCTCGCCTTGCCGAATGTCTAAGTTTACATCTTCAAGAACAAGCTGTGCGCCATGGTACGCTTTTATATTTTGACAGTTAACGATCATCTTAAGTGTCCTCCTTGTATGATCCTACCTACATGCAAATGCAACAAAAAGAGCCGCAGGAAAAAATCCCTACGGCTCTTCGGACTAGCATCCGTTTGCGGTTAAGGTAGGATTATTTTCGCGAATGGTGAAACCGTATAGGCATTTTTGGACAGACCTCTCCCGTTGACGGAAAAAGCATGCACTAGGCCAGCCAAAACTACCATCAGCTGGCTAATACGGTTGTTCACCATTTCGTGATTCATCTTACCTTCACCTCCTTGTTCTAGTTATTTACAACTCTAACATATCAGACGAGCGGTTTGCAAGCTTCATCAGGAGTCTCCGTCTGGACTAGCACTGAAGCAACGTCTCACGATTATAGTTGTACGGCTTCCCCGACTGCAGCGCCTTCCAGCAAACGGTCCATATCGAGCAAAATAAAGAAGCGGTCGTCCTGCTGATAAATTCCGCGAAGGTACCGGTCGTCGATGCGCATCACGGAGCCGGCGGCCTTGATCCCGGCATCCCGGACGCGCAGCACTTCCGTCACCTCGTCGATCACGATCCCTACGTCCCGTCCTTCCGCCTCCATCACGATAACCCGCGATGTTGCCGTCGTCTTTTCCTCCGGCAGACGCAAGCATTGCCGCAGATCGTAAACCGGCAGCACCGTTCCGCGCAGGTTGATAATGCCCAGCAGCTCCGAGGGGGCGTTCACCATCCTCGTCACCGGAGGAATCGCGATAATCTCCTTCACCTTGCGGATGTCCAGCCCGTACTGCTCGCCGGCCAGCTTAAAGGCGACATATTGGGACTCCCCGCTTTGGACCGCGTCCTTCTTCTGCATCTCGCTCTGTTTGGTCAAAAGCAGCGAGCCTTCTTCCTTGATCAGCGAGCCGACGTCCAGAATGAGCGCCACATTGCCGTTGCCGAGGATGGTCGAGCCTGCGATATACGGCACCTCTCCGACAAACGGACCGAGCGATTTGATGACAATCTCCTGATTGCCGACCGTCTCGTCCACGACCAGACATACCCGCTTCTCGGCCAGGCCGACGACAACGACAAGGAGCCTGCGCGGCGTATCGTCCTGCGGAATCCGGAAGCGCCGATGCAACCGTACGAGCGGGAAAACGATCCCGCGAATGACGCAGACCTCCTGTCCTTGGACGGTCTCGATATCCTCGGCGGACAAACGGACGATCTCGATGACGTTCACAAGCGGAAGCGCAAAGGTGCTGGCTCCCAGCTTGATCAGCAGCGAACGAATGATCGCCAAGGTCAGCGGCAGCTTGATCGTAAATACCGTGCCCACGCCGGGCGAGCTGTCGATGTCGATCAGGCCGTTCAGCTTCTCGATATGGGCACGGACGATGTCCATTCCGACCCCGCGGCCCGACAAGTCCGTCACGCGCTCGGCCGTCGATACGCCGGATTTGAAAATGAGGAACATCAGCTCTTTGTCCGTCATCCGGCTTGCTTCTTCCTCGGTCACAAAGCCTTTGGCAATCGACGACTGTTTAATTTTGAGCGGATCGATCCCCCGGCCGTCGTCGCGGATAGAAATGACGATCTGATTCTCCTGATGGGCGGCCTTGAGCAGCAGCCGACCCTTGGCCGGTTTGCCCGCTTTCACTCGCTCTTCCGGGCTTTCGAGCCCATGATCCACGGCATTGCGCAAAATATGGATGAGCGGATCGCTAATCTCTTCAATCAGCGTGCGGTCGAGCTCGGTTTCTTTTCCTTCGATGGCGAAATCGATCTCTTTGCCGATGTGGTGGGCCAAATCCCGGACCATCCGCGGGAACCGGTTGAACAGCTGCTCGATCGGCAGCATTCTCGTCTTCATCATCCCGTCCTGCAGCTCGCCGACGACGCGGCTCAGATGGTTGCAGATGTCGTGTAGCACGGCCACGTCCGGGTTTTCCTTGAATTGCCGGGATAGCCGGTTCTTCACTTCGATCAGACGAGTGTTGTCGATAATCAGCTCTCCGACATAATTGAGCAGATTTTCGAGCCGATCCACATCGACGCGCACCGTCGGATTCACCTTGATCTTGGCATCCGGCTCCGTTCTTGCGCTGACCGGCGCTGCGGGGGCCGCTTCTTCCGACGTGTACGCGTCGGCGGAAGCGGCTTCCGTCCCCCCGCAGAAGCTGTCCAGGTTATCCGGCGTAATCATCGTAATGTGATAGGAATCGATATGCGAGATATGATTCAGCGTCTCGGCGAGCGACCGCTTGTCTTCTTCCGTAATCAGCGTCAGCAGCAGCGTGCCTTGGAACGCCTGCTCGTCCTCAATCGTTTCCGTCGGCGGGGATACGGCGATGACTTCCCCCGATTCCTTCACCTTCGTGTAGACGAGCAGTGCCCGGACCGATTTCATCACGGCGTCCGGCGTAATCCTGACATACAGCGTCATGACCTGAAACCCTGATTGCAGCGCATGAACGATGGCCTTTTTTTCATGTTCGTGAAACTTGACAACCTGCTCCCACACGTCATGGGCCTCGTTTTTCGGGGTCGCCTTGCTTTCGGTCTCCCCCGGCTCCCCGAGCGCCCTGCGCCGGATGCCGTCCAACGATTCGACGAGCGGCCCGATGTCCGCTTCTTCCGGCTGCCCTTCGACAATGGCCTGCTTCAACACCTTGATATAATCGATACCTTGAAACAGCAGCGTAATCAGCGAGGAGTCCACGGCCAGCTGCCTGTTCCGTATCAGCTCGAACACGTTCTCGATCTGATGGGTCAGCTCCTTCATCCGGTCGAAGCCCATCGCCGCCGAGGAGCCTTTGAGCGTGTGAGCTGCGCGGAAGATGGCTCCGATCGTCTCCATATCGTCCCCGTCCTGTTCCAGCTTCAGCAGCATTTCGTCCAGCACCTGCAGCTGCTCGTCCAGTTCGTCGAGAAAAATGCCCAGGTAGGCCTCCGTATTAAAGCTCACCTTGAAAACCTCCTTCCTTGCTCCGAAAGTGCCGCCTCACCCGAACAAAATGCGTTCGAGCTTCAAAATGCCCGCAAGCCCCGCCCCTGCTCTGCCTACGCCCGAGATGCAGGGGTGCTCCGCTCCGCCCGCCCGGTCCGGGGGCGGCTGGATGTCGTCGATGGCGGTCACCTGAAACACTTGATCGACCACGAGTCCCACCATCATCTCTTCGTGACGGATGACGACAATCCGGCTCGATTTCGTAAACGGCGCCTCCGGCAGTCCGAACCGGCTGCGCAGGCTGACAACAGGGGTTACTTTTCCCCTTAGGTTGATGACCCCCAGCAAGTTCGGGCGGCCGCCGGGAATCGGCGTAATCTCCTGCATTTTAATAATTTCATGGATTTCGTGAATATGGATCGCATATCTTTCTTTCCCGATCCCGATCTCGACAAATGGTCCCTGCTCCGTTACCGTCGACATCTGCAATCACCTATATGCGAAAAGCAGACACGGAACCGTTCAGTTCCTCTGCCATCTTGGCCAGCGATTGCGTCGACGAAGCGGTCTCTTCCGCCGCAGCCGCCGCTTCCTCGCTGGCCGCCGCAATCGTCTCGACCGCTCCCAGCACCTCTCCGGCCTGCGCGGCTTGCTCCTCGCTGGCGGCGGCGATTTCATTCACCTGAACCGCCGTTTCGTTAACCTTGGCGACGATCTGCTCGAATGCCGTGCCGATCTTATGCGCCAGAGCGACCGCATGACTGACCGCGTCGACGCTTTGCAGCGTATTTTTCTGCATGCCGCTAATAATCGATGCAATTTCTTTGGTCGCATTGCCGCTTCGTTCGGCCAGCTTGCGGACTTCGTCGGCGACGACGGCAAAGCCCTTGCCCTGCTCCCCTGCGCGGGCCGCTTCGATGGCCGCATTCAGCGCAAGAAGATTGGTTTGATCGGCAATATCGTCGATGACCGCAATAATTTGGCCGATCTTGCCGGAATCGTCCTGAAGCAGCGACATCTGCTTCTCGACCTGCGTCATGGCCGCGACCGTCGAATGAATGGTCGTGCCGCCTTCCTGAGCCATCTCCTTCGCCTGCGTCGATAAATCCGCCGAAGCTTCCGCGTTTTGCGCTACCGAGTCGATGGCGATAGACAGCTCGCGGAACAATTCGTTCACACTTTGCGCGGCGGTAGCCTGGCTCAAAGCTCCGCCCGCGATTTCCTGCGAGCTGGCGGATATTTGCTGCGAGGCGGCGGCGACGTTCTGCGACGATTCCAGCACGCTCGTAATCAGGCGGCGCAGACTGACGATCATGTCGTTGGTCGACTGGGCCAACAGCCCGAGCTCATCCCGGCTCGCAACTTGAACGGAATCAATCGTCAGATTGCCGCGGGATACTTCGCTGATGCTGTCGGTAACGAGCGCCAGCGGCTTCGTAATGGAGCGCGTCAGGAACACCGCTATACCCGCGCCGATGACAAGGCCTGCTATTAGGAAAATGAGCGTCATCAGGAAGCCGGAATCGTAAGCGTCGCTCGAATCCTTGCTCGATTGCACGGCTCCGTCATGGTTCAGCTTCACGAGGGCTACTACGTCTGCGAACAGACCCTTGAGCGCCTCCTGGCTCTGCAAGTAGGAAGCGTAGGCTTCGGCCTCGTTATGATTCTGGCTTTCCTTAATCGTCTTATCGTTCAGAGGGATGAACGCTTTCCAAGCCTTCTGAATCGCATCGAAATGCTTGCGGTCTTCCTCCAAAATAATGGTTTTCTCATACGCTTGGAATTCCAGGTCAATCTTCGTCAGAAGCTCGCTTCGGGTTTTCTCCAAAGACTCCATCGTGCTTTGATCCGGCGACAAGATGTGCGAGAGCGTCGTCGTGAGCACGAATTCCTTCAAGTAGTTGATGTTATTGATCGATTCCACACCCGGCATCCAAACGGATGTAATCTCCGTCGTTTCCTCATTCATCTTCTGCATCTGATGAATCGCGGTCCAACCGATAATTCCTGCGATCAGCAGCACAATAATAAAACCGGCATACATTTTCTTGCCAACTGATAATTTCACGGTTTCGTCCTCCCTCGATTAGCGGCTTTAGATTGAGTTTCCGTAGGCTAACAAATGTCACTTTCATTGTGCCTGAAGAACTAGGATAAAAGTATCACCTTCTTCTCTCAAAATTCGTCCAAATTCGAACCAATAATAAGGAACCGGTTCCTATAGACACAAAAAAACCCGCCTTTCGGTACGGCAGGTGAATGGGACGTTATATTTTAACTTGCAAGCCGGTTAAGTATACTTTAGCCAACGCCTGAGTCCGGTCGCTGACGCCGAGCTTTTCGTATATTTTCGTAATATGGTTTTTTACGGTATGGGTGCTGATGAACAGCTTTTCGGCGATTTCCAGATTGCTTAACCCGCGAAGAATCAGGTTGAACACTTCGCGTTCCCTCGGCGTCAGAGGGATATGAGACTCCATCAGCCCCGGGGCAGGCAGGTCCTTTCCCGTATCGGCATCGATCGTCTCACTCGCCTCCCGCAAGGTTACGAGGCTTTCGATCACCTCCTGGCCTTGGACGAAAGCGGCAAAAGCTTGCCTCAGCGCCGGTTCGACCGCCGTATACGGCATGGCCGCTGGATTCTCCCGGTGCCGGACATGCAGCAGGATCAAGGACAGAATCTGGACTTTCACGGAAAAAGCATTTCCCGGCCGGGGGCCAAACTCCCGCATCAGCTCGCGGGCATCCCGCAAAAGCTTCGCTCCCGGATGGCTCCCCGCCATCCGTTCCAGAAACGCCGGCTCGCAGCCCGAGAGCATGCAGGCTTCACTAAGCTCCTCGATCTCCGCTTCCGGCAGCCGCAATTTCCGGGCAAACCGGCGGGCAAGCTCTTGCGCCTGCACGGTCTCGCGGTAGACCGGTTCGTTCCACTCCGCTATGGCCGAATGCAGCAGCTCAGTCCGCTCCCGGTCCTTAAGCCGGGCCGTCCCCTGCAAATGCTGCAGCCGGATCTCTCCAAGAAGCGCCAAGGCGGTCAGAAAAGGACGGTAAACCGCAACCTCCTTCTCGTTATGCAGGCCCACGCCCAGAATCCCTTTCACTTCGCCCGAACAAACGAGAGGAATCTCGCATACGACAACTCCGTTGTCCGCCTCGAACACGGCCGGATGGCGCAGCGCTCCCTCGGGACGGTTCGCAAACTGCCGGACGGCCGCGTCTTTGGCATAATGCTCGATCTGCTCCACGGTCATGCCCCGGGAGATCGCTTGCAGCCCGGTTCCCACCGCCGGTTCCTTCCACAAAATGCAGGAAAACGCGCCCTGGATGAGATGATGCGACACATCGGCCAGCATACACAGTACGCTGCGCAGCTCGTTCACGTCCACAATCGCTTGTGCGACGCCAAGCAGCGTGGACAACCGGGCCATTTGCTGGCTGGCCGCTTCCTCAAGCCGGACCATATGGAGATGGGAAGCTGCTATGTGTGCAATAAGCCGGCCCAGTTCGATCGATTCGGAGGCGACGCCGCCCGGGGCAAGCCGTCCTCCGAACAAGACGCCGATCATCCGGTCCTTTATTTTCGCGGGAAAGCCGACGAAGGCTTGGGGGTGAAGTCCCTTGTCCGTAAAGAAGCCGCTCCGCGGGTCCCAGGTCACATCTTCCCAGTACCTCATTTTGCCCGTTAGCCCGATCTGACCCAGAAAGCTCTCTCCCAAGCAAGCTTGGGAGCCGATCAGCTTCTCGCAGCCTTCCACGCCAACCATATGTCGAATACACAGCCGCTCGTCCTCTCCGTAAACGGCGAACCCGGCGAAATCCAGTTTGGCTGCGGCCATCAGCCGCTCGGCCGCAGATTGGAGGATGGCGGGCTCGGCCGCTCCGGCCTGCCCGAACAAGTCGTGAAGCCGCTCCAAGTCGCGGGCATGCGCTTCGCCGCTATTGGCTTGTTCGAGCCATGTGGAGGCGATGTCCGCAAACTGCGCTACCTTATCGACCAGCTCGTCTTTTAACGATTCCGGGGTATCGGGAACCAGGTCCAAGACCCGGCGCCAATCGTCGGCGTCGTCTGCGAAATCGGTTTCAATAATGCGTCTGATCAAGTCCCGGCTTGACTTCTCAACGATCATGCCGGACCAGACGTAAAAAGGCGGCTGCTCTCCGACCCTGAAGGGCATGACGATCATCTTGGGCCCCCGCAAATACTGATACACGACCGGCCTCAGCTTCCAGCCGATTTCGCGAATGATCGCGGCAAGCCGCTCCTGTAGGGGGGGCTGCGGCTGTCCCCATATTTTACGCGCCAGCGCCTGATCCCCGGAAATCCGGGTCAGCGGAGCGCCGTCCGCATCGGTAATGAATATCGAAAGTCCGCAGATTGAGGAATAAGTATCCTGTACACGTTGCAATTTCTTGATTTGCGTTTTCCACATCGATTATCCGTCCTATCTGCGTCTTCATGCTGTATGTAGTGAAAGGCAAGATCGTCTAGGTTTCTTATTCTCCGGTATGCTCACACTATAATCAAAGGAAATCGCTCTGACAAGATGAAAAGGACACAAATCGGTCATATTTTGGATGGTCTAAAAGCATATCTTCCATGTTTTATGGAGGATGAAGACAACGGTGGAAGGCAGCTGCTGAGAACGGATACGTGAGCACAAAAAAACGCGCCGATTCGTGGCTGCAGGCCGTTTTAGCTTGTGTCCTGCAGCCAACGAATGCGCGATTGCGGTGTACGGGCAGTCTACTTTTTCAAGATGAGCCTTAATTGCACGGTCACGTTGTTCTCAGTGGATACGACAACCGCGTGAGGATTTTTCAAGCCGAAATCTTCGAAGGTAACGACCGTGTTGCCTTCCATGCGAATGGCGTCTTGGCTGTAAACCGCATCGCTCTTGAACGTGACGTCCTTGGGTTTGCCATTCACGGTAAGCGTGCCGGCCATGTCGAAAGAAACCTTCTCTCCCTCTTTCCACGTCTTAGGGAAGTTCTCGATTGACTTTAATGTAAATTTGGCTTCGGGGTTCGCAGCAGCGTTCAGAAACTTCTCCCCTCTGACATGCTCGTCCCTCTGCGAGTTGCCGGACGAGATCGATTGGAGGTCGAGCGCCGCTTCGGCTTTCATCTTGGACGGATCGGACGAATGGAGCGTCCAGCTTCCCTTCACTGCGCTGCCTTCGAAGTTCACGGTTTCCTTGGAGGTCGTTACCGAGAAGTATGCTTTGGAATCCGGGCTAATCTTCCATTGCCCGTCCAGCTTGCCTGCTTCAACGGCTCCCCCGGCGGCCGACGCCGAAGCGTTCGCAGGAATCACGTTCTGTACCGCCACATGGTTCCCGGCATAATAATCGTAAGCGGCATAGCCTCCTCCGACAATGACGACAGCACCTACGGCAAAAGCGACCAACTTCAGTTTCATAATGATTATTCCTCCTCTGTCATATTAGCTGCAATGCAGCCCGTTTCCTTCATGGGCAGATTCGCTTGGCTCCTCGGCCTCCTAAGTCACACTACAATTCGTAGTGTAATTGATGATAAAAATCCCCGTTCGCCTGATGCCAAAAAAAACATCGAGTCCGCTTCATCAGTATAGCATCTTTGGCACCAATTGCACTACATTACGTAGTGTAATTGAGCGAAAAAACACACCTTCTCCGTTCTCGTGGCCTATCGTATCCGGTCTGCCTTAATTTTAACTGAAGCGAACATTAAAATAAAATTAAAAATTTTGAGACCCTCGGGGTCCGAAGGCCTCGCTCATTCGCTTCTACGGGTAAATCTTCTCGCCGCGCTCCAGCATCGTTACGAATTGCTGAATTCGTTTCGCCCGTGTTTCCGCCTTTTTCGCGCTGTGGATTCGGAACAGCACGGCGAACCGGTTCTGCTTGTCGAGCGATTCGAAGAAAGCCTTGGCTTGCGGATTACGGTCCAATTCGCTTTGCAAATCGTCGGGTACCGTGGCGCGGCTTTGCGACTCGTACGCCTTGTCCCACTGCCCGTTCTGCTTCGCGGCTTCAATGGCCCGGAGGCCGGGAGCCTGCATCCGGCGGCTGGCGATCAGCGCTTCCGCTTTGTCCTTATTGACCTTGGACCAGATGCTCTTCGCCCCGCGCGGCGTAAACCGCTGAAGCCAGGTGCTCTCGTCGTAAGCTTCCTTCCGGCTATCGATCCAGCCGTAGCACAAGGAGCTTTCCAGCGCCTCCTGATACGTTAACGTCACGACATCCGCTTGCTTCTTCGCCAAGCGCAGCCTTACTCCGGTCGATGCGGCATGATTCTGCTCCAGCCAAGCTTCCCAAGACGGCTGGTCTGCAAATAATAAGATCGGCAGTTCGCTCTCTTTCTTGGACATTACGTCTTTCGCCTCCCGGGCCATGTAATGTATCCGTCGGTTCGTTCGCCCCGCGCCCGCGCCTTAGCGCAGCAGGGACAAGTCGAAGGACGGAACCAGCCCTTCCTTGGCCGCCCGGCCAAGCAGGGCCTCCACCGCGCCGTGGCCGCTCTCGCCCAAATTCGCCGTATACTCGTTCACATACAGATCGATATGCGCGCGGGCCACTTCCGGAGACAGCTCCTGCGCATGGCTCATCACGTAGTCTTGGGAGGCTTGAGGATGCGCCCAGGCGTACTTGACCGAGGCGCGGGTCCATTCGGCGATCGCCGTGCGATCCAGCGACCGGCGGGCGATGATCGCTCCTAGCGGAATAGGCAGGCCCGTGTCCGCCTCCCACCAGTTGCCAAGGTCGGAGAGCAGGGTCAAGCCGTACGAAGGGTACGTGAACCGGGCTTCATGGATGACCAGCCCGGCATCCACTTGACCGTCCCGCACCGCAGGCATGATCTCGTGAAACGGCATCACGACGATTTCGCCCACCCCGCCCGGAACCTGCTGCGCCGCCCACAAGCGGAACAACAAGTACGCGGTCGAGCGGTCGCTCGGCACCGCGACCCGTCGGCCGGCCAAAGCGACAGGGCCTTCAGCGCTGACCGCCGGATTGTTCGTGAGCACCAGCGGCCCGCAGCCTCGTCCGAGCGCGCCTCCGCACGGAAGCAGCGCGTATTCGGACAGCACCCAAGGCAGCGCCGCGAACGAAATTTTGAGCACGTCCGGCCCTCCCGGCTCCGCCGCGAGCCGATTGGTAATATCGATATCCGCGTACGTCACGTCAAGCTTCGGCGCCCCAGGCACCAGCCCGTGAACCCAAGCGTGAAACACAAACGTATCATTCGGGCAAGGGGAAAAAGCGATCTTCATCGTAGCACCTCCCGTAAAATTGCGCCCGCCGCTTCCAACGCGTCCAGGGCCTCTTTGATCCGCCAAGCTTCGCGGTCGCGCGGGCCAACCGCATTCGAGATGGCGCGAAGCTCAAGCGCCGGTATCCCGCGATCTCGGGCGGCGACCGCTACGCCGAAGCCCTCCATGGCCTCGGCCGCCGCCCCCGGCACCCGGGCCGCCAGCTCCGAGGCGGTCGCCGCCGTGCCGGTCACGGTGGACACCGTGAGCACCGGTCCCGTATGCGCCGGCAGCCCGGCTCTTTGCAGCGCCTCCGTCAACCGCGCAGCGAGAGAGGCGTCGACCGCGATCCGGCTGGAGCCGAAGCCTAGCTCGTCTACACTGCGGAAGCCTTCGGGCGTCTCGGCGCCCAGATCGGCGGCGACGATTGCGTCGGCCACCACCAGCGAGCCGATCTCCGCCCGGCCGGGAAAGCCGCCGCCGATCCCAGCGCTGACGACCAAGCCGTACTCGACCGCAGCCAAAGCCTTCGCGGCGCTTGCCGCCGCCGCGGCCGGGCCGACGCCTCCGGCCACGACATCGAACCTCGCGTCGCCGCGCAGCCCGCGCAGCACGGCATCCCTCTCGGCCGGAACGGCCGTTATCACTAATACGCGCAGCCCCGCCTGTTCCCGGCTGGCGTTGATTTCATGACCCATCGTTACCTTCTCCTTCACGACACCCTTTTTCCATGGGGCAATTGTTTTCCGAAAACGTTCAGTCTTTCTTCTGTTTACTTTAATACTAATATGGAATGAAGTAAACTTTCTACCGTAGTCGGCGGCAGTGTCAACCCGAACAGGTTTCCCAAGAATCCCTGTTGGATGTTATACTCTACCCATTACAAGAAAAAGGATGATGCCCTATGTATATGCATATTAACGAAGTACCCCATATCACAAATTCTTGGACAAAGGATGGAACATTTGAAAATTCACAATAGCAACAATATGAACGTCAAGTTTTTCGTTAGCGATGAAATGAAGATTGAAAAAAACGCGATCGAGCAGCTTGATCAATTGCTCAAGGTTAATGAATCGGTCGCGACGCTTAAAGCGTACGTCCCTGACTACTTTAGCGACGATGCGGCCGCCATGCAGGAAGTAGCCATTACGCCCGACTTCCACAAAGGCAGCGGAATTCCGATAGGCACGACGATGTTTACGAAAGGGTTCATCATCCCCCAAGCCGTTGGTAACGATATTAATTGCGGCATGCGGCTGTATACCACTTCGTTGAACGAGGACGACATCAGATGTCAGAGGAAGCAGATCGAGAAAGAGCTTCGCCATGTTTTTTTCGAAGGCGGACGCCATATTTCGATGACCAAGAAGCATCGCGAGTCCATTTTGAAGGAAGGGCTTATCGGCATTCTCGATACGCATAAGTCGCTGGGAGACAACGGTCTGTGGGCCTTCTACGATGCGAGACAGCAGGAAGAGGATCTTCACAAAGTAAATCGGTTAGGCTCGTTTATTACGGAAGAGGTCGTTGGCTTGGAAAGCTACTTGGGCAGCGACGATATCTCCTATGATAGTCAAATCGGATCGATCGGCGGAGGCAATCATTTCGTCGAGGTTCAGAAGGTCGTCAACATTCGCAACCATGCCATCGCTAACGCTTGGGGATTGAAGAGAGACCAGATTGTCGTCATGATTCATACGGGTTCCGTCTCTATCGGACATCATGCAGGCTTGAACATTCGGGAAATTCTGAAGAGCATCTACCCTAATTCACTGAAGCATCCCGATAACGGCATTTATGTGCTGCCTCATTCGGAGCGTTTTATGACGGAATGGATCACAACCTGGTCACTTTTGCACAACGCCGCCAACTTCGCTTTCGCCAATCGACTTTTTTTGGGTCTTATGTTTAACAAAGCGCTTCGAGGGGTGATCGGCGACTTCGATTTCAAGCTACTCTACGATGCGCCTCATAACTTTGTTTGGCAAGAAAATGTAGATGGAGTCGAAGGGTTCATTCATCGCAAAGGCTCATGCACGGCAAAGTCTGCCGAGCAGATGGCGAATACACCTTTTCATTATACCGGAGAGCCTGTATTCATTCCCGGCTCCATGGGCGCTAAGAGCTACATTCTGTCAGGAATGGGCAATCGCGATAGTCTGTTTAGCGCGAGCCACGGTGCCGGTCGAAAACTTTCGCGCGGCAACTCGCTCAAAGTGGACGATGCAGCGTTTCGCGACTTCTTGGATAATTTCCATGTCATAACACCCATTGATCCTAACCGTAATGATATCAAGTCGCGCCAGGATATTCTCAAGAAATGGGAGGATGAACTCAAGAAGGAAGCACCCTACGCTTATAAGGACATCAATCCGATTATCGAGACTCACGAGGAGCATGGCATGGCTACCATCGTTGCCGAGGTTGAACCTGTGCTTACGATCAAAGGATAATCCCTCAACTGAAACCGGAGGGAACAACATAGATGTACGATTTCCCGGCCCGTTCGAATCTCCCCGATCATGGGGGAAATTCCTGGGCTTTGCGATAACGAATTTACGAACGCGGTCAGGCGTGCAATACGTCTCTCCGCGTTCTTTGGCTTTTGGCTCTCTTTGGGTTTGTTTCGTTGGGGCCTACAATGAGATTGATTATCAATATCAACGCAAGTATAATGAAGTTGTGTGACTTTAGCAGGAGGAACGCAATCGTTCGTCCCAGCGGAGTGGAGCAGATGAGCACATGGAGCAGTGGCACTTGATTGCAGGAGGTGTGTGAAATGAAGATGGACATCAACAAGCTTGCCGAGCATTTTGCACGGACCTCTTTTCAAGTGGAACAAGTCTGTCGCTATGTGCGTGATCCGGGCATGAGCTGCGATGACTATACGGAGCCTTTCCCAGGCTTTGTTTTCCCATTAAGAGGAAAGGCCGAGTTTGATTTCAGCGGAACGTCCTATACGCTTGCTCTGGGCCATGTAGTGCACGGCGGCGCCCGTATGCCACTGAATCGGAAGGTTCTCGGCAACACCGGATGGGAGTACTTGCTTGTTTTATACCGGGTATGCGCGCCCGAGCCGTCCGGATTTTCCTTGTCCAAAGCGCATTTTCAGCTTACCCCGGGACAAAGCCCCCGGTTGACGGAGCTGCTTGAGCTTTTGTGGCGCTCTTCGGGTGAGCCGGGCGGGATTTCCGCCTTTCAGACCGAAACGTTGTTTCGCTGCGTCTTGGAGGAACTGTTTGTCTGTGTACGCAACCAAAGCAACGATGGCGAGCAAGCGTTATTCGAGCAAGTATCCTGCTACATACACGAGCATTATATGGACGGGCTTAGCGTACGTGCTTTGGCTGAACAAAATGACATCAATGAAAATCGCTTGTTCTATGTCTTCAAGAAGTACGCGGGCATGGGCCCCGGGAAGTATTTGATGGCCTATCGTCTGAATCGGGCGAAGGAATGCCTGCTGGCTAACGACGCGCCGATCGGCGAGGTGGCGAATAGCGTCGGCTATGCAGATGCATTATATTTCAGCCGTATCTTTAAAAAACAGGTGGGCGTCTCTCCGGCCGAGTTCCGGGGGCGATTCAGGAATAATCCATATGGATTTCAGGATGGCTCCATTCCTCTCTAAAATGCGTTTTGCTAAACTGACCATAGCTTAATTGGTCAAGCAAAACTCAAGTCACAACGGAGGAGTCAGAATGAAAACACTCATGAGACTGTTCGTCTCTATCGCACTTTTGGCAGGTATTTTAGCCGGTTGTGCCGCAACGCCGGAGCCTAACAACAGTTCAGCAGTAAACAGCACAGCCCCAGCAAAAGAGGGAACTGCCACTCCCAAAAAAGCCGATCAGGAAACGGGAAAATGGCCGAGAACGTATGTAGATGCTCTTGGACGCGAGATCGTACTGGAAAAGAAACCTGTGAAAGTGGCTCTTTTGTTCTTCCGCAATTTTGAGCATTTGTTTTTGCTGGATGAATCTCCTGTAGCGGCGACAGACCTGAATGTTCTGAAGGAATGGGAGTCCCTCGCTCCATACAAGGACAAACAGATTACCGATATCGGCTCCATGACGAGTCCCAATCTGGAAAAGCTGGTGGAAATCGGCCCCGATCTCATCATCATGGTCTCGGGTCGGTACGGGAGCTACGGCGACAAGCTGGAGAAGATAGCCCCGGTTGTAACGGTGGACAGCAATGAAAACAATTGGCAAGGCGCGCTGCGAGAATACGGAAAAATTTTTGGCAAAGAGCAAAAGGCTGAGAATGAAATTTCACGGATTGAAACATTGATTGCCGATTCCAAAGAACAGCTGAAAACATTCAGCGACAAAACCTTTGGTGTGATTATGCTGGGTGACAAGCAATTCTGGGGCTTTACCACACAGTTTGTTTTCAACAAGGAAAGCGGTCTTGCTTTAAACCCGCCAAGCAAATACGTAAACATGTCGACAAAAGGGGAGCAGATCTCTCTGGAAGGGCTGGCAGCGATGAACCCCGATTATATGTTTGTTGCCGACATCGGAGGCTCGTCGAAAAAATTGCAAGGCTATCTGAAAAACCTGGAAAGCGATTCTGCCTGGAACTCGCTTCAAGCAGTTAAGAACGGGCATAAGTACGCCCTGGACAGTTCGATTGCGGCGGGTGGGCCGTTGGGAATAGAGCTGGGGGTCAAAACGATCGTGAAAAATATTTTGGCAAAATAGGGAAGCAAGGGAGAGGGTCACGGATGAAAAACGAGGAACTGTTTGACGTCACGATTATCGGCGGAGGGCCGGCTGGGCTGTTCGCATCTTTTTACAGCGGCCTAAGAGAAATGAAAACCAAGCTGATCGAATATCAGCCAAGACTGGGCGGGAAAGTCCACGTTTATCCGGAAAAAATGATTTGGGATGTCGGCGGCCTGACGCCAACGCTCGGTGAGAAGCTGATCGAGCAGCTCGTCCATCAAGGGTTAACCTTCGATCCTGCCGTCGTGTTGAATCAAAAAGTAGAGCGGATTGAACGTGGCGAAAACGGCGTATTCGTCCTGCATACTTCTGCGGGCGAGCAGCATTACACCAAAACCGTCATTCTTGCCATCGGCGGGGGAATATTGGAGCCGCAAAGAATTGATTTGGAGGGCGCCGAGAAATTCGAGGTATCCAACCTGAGCTATACCGTCAAATCACTGAGACGGTTTAAGGATAAAATCGTCATCATTTCTGGCGGAGGTAACTCGGCCGTCGACTGGGCAAACGAGCTGGAACCGATCGCCAAGCAGGTGTATTTGACTTATCGCAAAGACACGCTCTCCGGGCATGAGGCGCAAGTGAAGCAACTGCTGAACAGCTCGGCCAAATGCTTCTTGAACACGACGATAACAAAGCTGATTGCGGCCTCAAGCCAGGAGAAGATTGAGCGGGTAGAACTGACCAACCATGAGACGGGCGAAGTACAGGAGCTGAACATTGACGAAGTGATTATCAATCACGGCTATGAACGGGACAGATCGTTGTTGGAAAATAGCCAGGTGAAGCTTGAGATGGCGAATGAATACTTTCTGGCCGGTCAGACAAACAGCGCTACAACCGAGCCGGGGATTTTTGCGGCGGGAGATATTATTTCGTACGAAGGGAAAGTGCATTTGATTGCCGGAGCGTTTCATGACGCGGCAAATGCAGTCAACCAGGCCAAGCTGTACATTCAGCCGGAAGCGAAGGCAAGCGGAATGGTTTCTTCCCACAATGACATTTTTCAGAGTAGAAACCGTGATCTGATTAAGCAATTGTTGAACACTCCCACCACCTGAGCTAATGGCGCACCGTAGCAGACAAGATCCGTCCTTCGATTTCACGGGACTTGGCAAAGCGCACCCATCCCAGCTTCGGAAGTTTCAGCAGATCGCAGATTTGTACCAGAAAATTTCAAGCCGGATTTCTACGATGCAGAAATCCGGCTTCTATAATAATGGTACCAGCATTTGTAATGAACTGTACCAATTCAATAGATACCCATTATCAATGCTTGTTTTCTGCAATCCAACACAAGGAGAACTGAACATGAATAAGAAGCTGTTAATCCCCATCATCCTGCTGTTGATGGTCATATCCAGCGCATGCGGCAGCCAAGCCAATAATAAGGAGAGCGCATATACTAAAAATGCCGCTGCACCGGCGGCAGACTCCAAGGAGTCTGGAAAGGTAACGTATCAGTCCGAATTGGGTCCTGTGGAGGTTCCAGCGAATCCGCAGCGGATTGTAGCCTTGACGAATGCGCCGAATGTGCTCGCGCTCGGCGGAGCACTGGTCGGAGTGGATCAATGGACGCACAAGAATCCTTTGTTTACGAAGAAGCTGGAGGTTATTGAGGACGTATCGGACGAGAACTTGGAGAAAATCACAGCGCTGAACCCGGATCTGATCATTATGGGCACACAAATGAAAAATAACGCTGAGCTAAGTAAAATTGCGCCTACCGTTGCTTATACGTGGGGCAAGCGGGATTATTTGGCACAACAACTAGAGATCGGAAAGCTGCTTAACAAAGAAAAGGAAGCGAAAGCGTGGATCGACGATTTCAAGCAGCGTGCGGAAGCGACAGGCAAGGAAATCAAATCCAGGCTCGGCGATAACATCACCGTATCGGTGCTTGAGACGGATACGAAAACCTTTTATGTATTTGGGGATAAGTGGGCGCGCGGCACAGAAATCCTGTATCAAGCGATGGGGTTGCGTATGCCAGAGAGTGTCAAGAAAGATGCGCTTGGGCCCGGCTACCATATGCTATCTCAAGAAGTTCTGCCGGAATATGCAGGCGATTACATTGTTATTAGCAGAGACCTGGAGGGTGATAAATCGTTCATGGATTCGGAACTATGGAGGAGTATCCCGGCCGTCAAGAACAACCGTATCATTGAGATCGACGCTAAGGCCTCTACCTATAGTGATCCGATAACACTTGAGCATTTGCTGGGTATTTTCAAGAAAGGCTTCCTGGGTAAAGAGTAGCCCGCCGAAAACTACAAGACGTTGAAATCTTTAGAGGGCACCTTTATGCGGGTGTCCTTCTACTTTGTTAAGAAACAGAGCTCAGGAGTTATCGTTTATTCACCCGCACCAACGTCTACTTAACGATTCGTATCCATAAGAATCGCCTCTGTTAAGTTCTGCTCCCTCTAATTTGTTACTCTACATTTCTCGACAGCCTGAGGAGAGCAGACGCCCTCCTCTTCTTTGTTTGTATAACACCCTAAAAGGACAGCAGGCCGACGGAATACAGGAACACCAGAATGATCATAATCGGCGCTACGACCTTCAGCAGGAACATCCAAGCGCGGTACCAGAAGCCGTTTAGACCCGCTTCTTCCCCAGCCAATTTCCACGCGTAGCCGGTAAACAGCGTAACGACCAAGCCGCCGATCGGCATAAATACGTAAGCCGTCACAAAATCAACCCAATCGAAGATGGACTTTCCGCCGGGAGTGAAGGACCCGAGCACGCCGCCGACCGAGAGGGCGCACGGAATGCCAAGTACAAAGCATGTGACAGAAATGAGGATAGCCGCCTTCTTCCGGGTCCAGCCCCAGCGGTGCATCGCATACGCGACCGGAACCTCCAGGATGGAGACAGCCGAAGTCAGCGCGGCGATTGCGAGCAGCAGGAAGAACAACCCTCCGAAAATAGCACCCATCGGCATCTGGGCAAATGCGGCAGGAAGCGCCATAAACGCCAGCCCCACGCCTTCGCCGGGCTTCAGTCCGTAAGAGAACACGGTCGGGAAAATAACGAGCCCGGCAATAAAAGCGTATACAAGATCCCCGAAGCCGATCGCCAGCGTCGCGGTGCCGAGGGACTGCCTCTTGTCGACATACGATCCGTATGTGAGCATGCAGCCCATCCCGAGCGACAACGAGAAGAAAGCATGCCCTAATGCAATGAGAGCGGACTCCGCATCCAATTTGGAAAAATCCGGTTCGAGGAAAAACCGTACCCCTTCGCCGGAGCCCGGAAGCGTAAGCGAACGGAACATCAGTACCAGCAAAATGATCAGGAAGCCCGGGATCAAAATCTTATTGAACTTCTCGATCCCCCCGGAGACGCCCCTCGCGATAACCCAGCCGCTGAGGATGATGACGACGGCTTGCCAGAACACGGGCCAGTACCCGGCCGCGAACGTGACGAACTTGTCTTTATAATCTGCGCCTGGCTGGTACAACAATCCTGTAAACGATTCCATAGTATAATGCAGCGTCCACCCGGCAACGACCGCGTAGTAGGTCATGATCAAAAAAGCGGTAAAGACGGACAAAAATCCGAAGTAGCCCCATATCTTTTTGTTGGTCAGCTTGTAGAAAGAAAGCGAAGCGTTCGCCCGGCCCCCCCGCCCAATCGTCATCTCGGCGAGCAGCACCGGCAGCCCTACGATGATCAAACAAACAATAAATAACAGAAAAAATGCGGCTCCCCCATGCTTGCCCGTAATGTAAGGAAACTTCCACATGTTGCCGAGCCCTACCGAGCTCCCGATCGCGGCCAGAATGAAGCCGCTTGACGTAAACCTTTCCCCCTTTTCCCCCTTGACTTTAGGAACGTTTTCAGAACCTTGATCATTTCTCATATTGTTACTCCCCAACTATTATAGGATAGCACTAGTATAAACAAATTACGTGCAATGTCTAAAGGAAAAATTTTACATTTATTTCGACTTAGGTAGAATAGCTCCCCCTCCTTAGGTCCAGTTTAAAAACCGCCACAGGTCGGTTTTCACAAAAACGCGAGCGGACTACAATAAAGACATGAAGCAAGCACAGACCAAACAACAAATGAAAATGAAAGATATATAATTCGAAAGGAGCATGTTTTATGAACAAAAAATTATTCCGCTCTCGCAGTAACAGCAGACTGACCGGCCTTTGCGGAGGCCTCGCGCAATATTTCGGCCTGGACGCGACGTTCGTCCGCCTGCTGGTCGTTATCGCTGCCTTCTGCAGCTTCGGGACTATCACGCTGATTTATTTTATCCTTAGCCTGCTTGTCCCGAAAGCGCCTTACGACGACTACGCTGTCAACTCTTATTCTAACTACTAATCTACGCCAAACGATAAAATACAACAAAAGGAGCATGAACAATTATGGGAGTTTTAAAGCGACTATCCGATCTATCGAGAGCCGCCGCACACGAAGCGCTGAGCAAGCTGGAGGACCCGGTAATGATGCTGAATCATTACCTCCGTACCATGAAAGAGGAAATCGACGCGGTCCAGCGGACGCTGAACAAGCAGTCCGGCGCGGAACGGTCGCTGAAAATGCAAATCGACGCCTATAACCGGCTGGCCGCCCAATGCGAGAAAAATGCGGCTGAAGCGATGGCCGCCGGTCGCGAAGCGGAAGCCCGCCAAGCGGTCGAAACGAAGCTGCATTATCTGGACAAATCGCTGGAATGCTCGGAGTGGTACGAAGCCACCAAGCAGCGCTTGGAAGAGCTCTCGCAGCAGTTGGAAGAAACGAAAGCGGCCTATGCGGCTATGCAGGAGAAGCGGACGGAGCTTGTAGCCCGCGCACAGAAAGTGGAAGCCCGTATCAAGCCTTCGGCGCCCCGCTTCCTGTACAGCTTCGAGGGCGGCACTGCCGTTCGCGGCTTCGAGCGGATCGAAGAAAGAATTATGCAGTCGGAAGCGCTGGCTGAGCTTACCCGCCGGCCTGCCGCTCATCGGTAATCGTTAATAGACCACAAAGAGAGGGCCGCAATGCAAGCGGCGCCTCTCTTTTTCATGCCTCCCGGTTGCTCTGAACCGGCTCCTTGCTTCGCTTCCATTGCCGATAAACCCATAGCGTGACCGCGAGGAAACCCCCGTAAATGGCAATGGTGAGCGCTACCGCTCCCGGCTCCGACATCAAAGTATTGCCCACGAATGCGAACAAGAGCATGGACGGGATTTTGCCCAACGCGGACGCCACAGCATAAGACCCAAAGGAAACGCGGCTCAAGGCGGAATACGCATTGATGATAATGGACGGAATAAAAGGAACGAGCCTTGTGAAAAGAATGGTCAGAAAGGCGTTTCGCTCGAACAGAACGGTGAGCTTGCTGAGACGCTCGTAGCGGTACAGCATCCGCTCGCCCCATTCCTGATACCCGTAACGGACAAATAAAAACATGAGGATCGAAGCCGCCGTCGAGCCCGTCCATGTGATCGCCGCACCGAGCACCGGCCCGAATGCCGCGCCAATGACCCCGCCGACAACCGGATAGGGGATGACCGGAAACAAGGCCATAGCCGTTGCCGCAACGATGACCAGGGCGATATGGTTGGGGGCTTGAAACCACGCCACGATCTCTTCGCCGTACCTGTAAATAAGATAAGCCACGACGGCGTAGAGGAGGGCTAAACTTATTTTTTTGAACATGAACCTTCTCCCGTAAATGGCATGATGATGATCTGTGCCGCATTAGCTGTCATTCGCCATGCGGAATGAAGCGCCACCGGTCCAAGTCCAGTTGTCCGTTATCGGCGACCTCGACGCCTTCATCCCGCAGATACAACATTTGGAGCATGCGGCTTTCCTCCTGCCGGATCGCAATTTCTCCTCGGGCGTTGACCACCCGGTGCCAGGGCAACCCGTATTTGCCGCTTGACGAATGAAGAATGCGCACGACTTGTCTGGCGCCTCTCGGACTGCCGGCCAGCCCGGCGATTTGACCATAAGTCATCACCTGTCCTTCCGGAATCTCTTGAATGATCTCAAGGACCCGCTGCGTAAAAGGGCTCATCCGCTACCTCCCTTCACGGACCTCACATCATGGAATCAACCGGCCGATTTCTCCTTAAAGTCAAATGTTAATGGAAATGCCTCCTTGAAGCAAGTTCGTCGCGAAAAACCTCCATTTTCCGCCAAGCATATTTGGCCCTGAATAGCTCATTCTATACCATGTACGCCAATTGACCCGAAAAGGAGTGATCTTATGCCAGCGACGATGACCCCTCCCGCTCAGCAGACACAGCCGCCGATTCCCGCTCCGCCGCGCGTGATTACAACGAAAGATTTGCTCTACCTGAAGGATGCGCTGTCTTGGGAGCTCTCGGCTTTTAAGAAATTTCACTTTTTTGCCCAGCAGGCGACCAACCCGCAAATCAAACAAGCGCTCGACAAAGCCGGTCAGATGCATCAGCGTCATTATGAAAAGCTGCTTACTCATCTGCAGGTGGACAATACCGCCGCGATGGCCAATCTGCCCCGTCCGCAGCAGGCGTCCCAATAATCTCAAGTAAGGAGGATAGAGCCAATGCCAAGCCAGCAAGTCCAGAACCCTAACGAAATCGCCAACCCGCAAACCGGACAGCTGCCGCAGGTCAAAGGACCGGAGATGAACGACCGGGACTTCCTCAACGACGGACTGGCCACATGCAAATTGTTGACCGACAACTTCAACGTGGCCGTCCGCGAGGCCAGCCACGAGCAGCTTCATGCTGATATGCTCCAGATTTTGACGGAAACGCATCAAAGCGCCCGCGAGTTGTTTAATCTGATGTTTCAGAACGGATGGTATAAGCTGGAGGCCGAGGAGCAGCAGAAGCTTCAGCAAACGCAGCAGCAGTTTAGCGGGTATTCCTCGCAGTTCCCTTACTAACGTGTACCAGATGAGTCAGGAAAGCTCCTGCCTTTTGCGGCGGGAGCTTCATTTTTGTTTACTTGAGAAATTGATACAGCTTCGCGCCCGCCTCACTAGGCGCTTGGATGTCCCGGTGGATGATCCGCGTCCTCTCCTCTAGGATTGAATGCTATCGAAAGCTATTATGGCTCTACTGCTCATAGTATTACAATAACCGAATAAAAAATATAAGACTTTTACAGCAATGCTAAACAGATTTTAGCCGAGAAAGCCCTTGCCTTTAGGCATGGGATGAATCGGCTTAGGACAAGGGCTGTCTTTAGACAGCTTCATTGTCCTACATTTCTTCATGTTGTTGCAGTTTTTTGTTAATATTGATACAATTGGTATATGGGACAAGAATATAGAAGAACGACCACAACCGTATCACTCATCAACTATCATTTTGTGTTTTGCCCGCGATACCGAAGAAAGGTATTTGTGAGTCAAGTCGAAGCGAGATTTAAAGAGCTTGTGCAAGAGCTATGCCAGAAAAACGATTGGCTTATTGTTGCGATGGAAGTCATGCCAGATCATGTGCACCTATTCTTAAACGTGCTGCCAACGGATTCTCCAGCGGACGTTATGGCAAAATTGAAAGGTACGACCTCGCGATGTTTGCGTCAAGAATTTAAGCACTTGGAGCATCTGCCAAGCCTTTGGACACGTTCGTATTTTGTCAGCACGGCAGGGAATGTTTCGAGTGAAACCATCCGGCGTTATGTTGAAGAACAAAAGAAAAGGGGGTGAAACCGTGCAAACCGTAACCGCTCAAATTCGAATATGCCCAAACGATGTTTCCCTGCTGAAGAAGATGGGGGACGAATACATCAAAACGGTCAATCTCCTCACCGAACAAGCGGAAGCATCGGGCGCATTTCCAAAGCTCACCTCCAAGGATGTCGATGCCAAACTTCCATCCGCCGTAAAGAACCAAGCCATTCGAGATGCGCGAAGCATTCATAACAAGACGAAAAAGCAAGGAAAACGTCCGCTTCTAAAGCGCAGAGCCTACTACGTCAATAACCAGAACTATTCACTTGGGGACCATAGCGTTGCATTTCCTGTGATGTTGGATGGGAACGTACAGCGGCTCAAGATTTCGGCTCATGTAACGGAACGCGAACAACGGTTGCTATCCAGCGGGAAGCTGGGCCTCTTAAAAAGTGGTTGAGAAGTCGGGCAAGTGGTACATACAAATTTCTGTTGAAAGTAAGACAGAACAAGCAACCGGCGATGTCATAGACTTGGGCTTAAAAGTCCCTGCCGTTGTTGTCACCTCAACAGGGAAGATGAAATTTGTTGGCAACGGCAGACAGAACAAGTACATACGCCGCAAATACAAAGAGCGCAGAAGAAAGATGGGCAAGTTAAAGAAGCTGTCTGCGATCCGTAAGCAAGAAAATAAAGAACATCGCTACATGAAAGACCAAAACCACAAAATCAGCCGTAAGATCGTGAACATGGCGATCGAAGAACAAGTATCGGTCATCAAGCTGGAAAAGCTGACGAACCTTCGCCAAACGACAAGAACAAGTCGTAAAAACGCAAAAAACTTGCATAATTGGACGTTCTATCAATTGCAAACGTTTATCGCATACAAGGCGGCATTGGCCGGGATTAACATCATCGAAGTCAATCCAGCGTACACCTCCCAAACGTGTCCCAACTGCGAGAAACGGAACAAGGCAATGGATCGGACGTATGAGTGTTCATGCGGGTATCGCGCACACCGCGACAGAGTTGGAGCCATCAACATTATGCGCCAACCTGTGATAGATGGTAACAGTCTATCAGCCTAGATAGCTATACGCTCTGATCTAGGATGAGCTAATGAGCTAGCTCTTAACTTAGCAGTCAGCACAAAACAGAAATGGCCTGCGTGCGTTAACTAGCTAAGAATCCCACGGCTTTAGCCGTGTCGGAGGCTCAATATTCATTCTCCTGCATTTGATGCTAGACTTAAACATAAGAATCTAGCGTGCGGCAAGGAGGCCGTAGACAAATGTCAATTGTCCCGAGCTTAATGGAATTCAATAAGACATTCGTTGCTGAGGACTACCGGGAAGGCTGACCCGGTCATAGTATGGAAACCTCCTGCTTTCCTAATCATTCGAAACGCGGCAACGAGAATGCCATACATTTTTTTACAATGGTGGTTGTCATCATGAAGGAGGACGTTTTGTGCGAATTGCAAAGCTTTTGATGTTCGTTTTTACGGCCATGATGCTTATTGTTATTTTCCCTTGGCAGACGCAGGCGGCGGTTAGCGATGCAGATGCCGATCTGATGAGCATGCAACAGGGCGCAGGGGCGCTCTCGCCCGATTTTTCCCCGTCCGTGACGGAATATCGGCTGAAGATGCGCAGCTCCGAACAAGGCTTCTACACGGCCGCCAGCCCTGCGAATTCCAAGGCAACGATGGCGTACTCGATGAACGGAAGCGCTTGGATCACGCTGGCCAACAATACGTCGACCGGCTATATCCCGACGAACCGGGGAGAGAACACGTTTCAAATCAAAGTCACCTCGGCCGATTCATCCACGATCAAAACGTATAAGGTCCATGTATATTTCCCGGCGACGAGCGATGCGGATTTGAGCGATTTGCGTGTAAGCGGAGCGGCGTTAATCCCGCCTTTCCAGTCTACGACAACGAATTACACGGCAAGCGTGCCTTACGCAACGAACAGCCTGTCGCTCACCGGGTTGTTAAACGACCCCGCTGCCACCTTCCTGATCAACGGAACGGCGGCATCCGACGGAGCCGCATTCGGCCCCATTCCTTTGAACGTCGGAAGCAATACGATCACCGTGCAGACTACATCGTACGATAAAACGGCCAATAAAACGTATACGATAACGGTCGTGCGGGCTGCCCCCGGCACGAATGCACAGCTGAGCGCCTTAACCATATTCGGGAGCACGTTAAGTCTGCCTTTTCAACCGCATCTCATGGGGTATGTTCTGGCGGATGTCCCGTACTCCACGTCCAGCTTGGCGGTCGCGCCCGTGTTATCCGATGTGAACGCCTCCGTCTACGTTCGCGCCAACGGAGGAAGCTACATACAGGCGGTGAGCGGCTCTCCGACTGCCCTGCTGCCTCTGAAGGTGGGCAGCAATAAGCTGGAGATCAAGGTAGTGGCCGAGGACCCGTCCGAGGAAAAAATATATACGCTCAGCGTAACGAGACTAAAAAATAGCGACGCGAGCTTGTCCGGCTTATCCGTTTCGCCCGGACACCTTGACTTTTCCAGCCAGGTGACGGACTATTCCATGACGGTGAGCCGCTCCGTCCCATCGCTCACGGTGAAGCCCGTCCTGCCGGATGGCAACCCGGTCGCTAAGATTCAGGTCCGCGTCAACGGCGGCAGCTACGTTTCCGTTCAGAGCGGCATGGATAGCCCGGCCTTGCCTTTAATCTCCGGCGTACCGAATGTCATCGAAGTGCTGGTCACCGCACAGGACGGGACGACCCGGCTGTACACCATTCGCGTGACTCAAGCCGGAACGCCGATGCTGACGAAGATGGTCATGGACGGAATGAAGGTGCGGCTGACCTTTTCCGAGCCGCTGCGGTCCGTCGCGGATGCGACCTATTTCAGCGTCACCAATATGAGCCGCAACGCCGCGCTGTCGGTAACCGATGTCGTCTACACGCCGGGAGCCGCTGAAGTAGGCTTCACCGCGAGCGGCCTGTTCCAGCCGGGAGATGATCTGAAACTCCGAATCCAAGCGGGCGCGGTAAGCAGCTTTAGCGGGGAGACAAATGCGGCCGTAAGCCTTAGGGTCGTCTACGGAGACGCCATGCAGCAAATGCTGCGCAGACTGGCCGATCTGGATACTGACGGCGACGGGATTGACATCCGTGAAGTATTGGCGTATTTGAACTCGCCGTACGGGCACAATGACTTGAACGGAGACGGTCAATTTACCCATGAAGATGTGGCGATCGTATTGAGACAGATCGGGGCGAAATTCGTTTCGCCGTAGCAACCATAGAAAGCAGCCGTTTCCCGGCATCGGGGGCGGCTGTTTTTGTGATCATCCGGAAGCGTGCAATTGAATGAAGGGCATGGTAAAATTTACACAAATATGTCTGGAAAGGCGGTTAACCGATGAAAATATTAGTTGTTGGCGCTACGGGCACGCTTGGCAAAGCTGTTGTCGACAGATTGAAGGATAACCACGAGATTATAAAAGCGGCGCGGCGCGGTGGCGATGTGACCGTAGATATGACATCAACGGAGAGCATCGCGGCGATGTACGAAGCGGTAGGAAAAGTCGATGCGGTCGTTGTCACGGCGGGAAGCGCCAAGTTTCTTCCTCTAACCGATATGACCCCGGAGGATAATCAGGTTGCCATTGATAGCAAGCTCAAGGGCCAGATCAACATCGTTCTGCTCGGATTGGAATATCTCAATGACGGCGGCAGCTTTACGCTGGTGTCAGGCATTTTAATGGATGACCCCATCCCGCAAGGAGCCTCTTCCGCGATGGCCAACGGCGCCATCCGGGCGTTCGTCAAGTCGGCTGCGATTGAAATGCCGCGGGGCATCCGGATTAACACCGTCAGTCCGAATGTGCTGGAAGAATCGTGGAACGCTTATGCCGGTTATTTCGCCGGATTCGTGCCCGTTCCCGCCAGCAAAGCGGCCGCCGCGTATCAGAAGAGCATCGAAGGCAAACAGACCGGCCAGTGCTACGAAGTGTATTAACTCTATTTCACATCGATTGCAAAAATAGATAGCGTTTGGCTTAGCCGATCACCGAAGTCAGCGGTGTGCGCAAATCATGCGCCAAATTCAGGACCAGTTGATCTTTGCTGTCGCTCGGCGTTCTGTTCCCGCATACGAGTCATATCGAAAATGTTTTGCTTGCTGGTTTTAAATGAAACTAAGAGCGCCAAGCCTTAATATATAAGGGATCGTAGGCCAATACGAATTCTTAAGTAAGAGTGCAATAAGGGAGTTTGCAGTTGGTTGCCGTAAAAATATGACTGATGATGTAAAGATTAAAGAACTTAGAAAGACGCTGGTCCTGACCACCCAACGTCTTTTTCATTTTTCTGGCTTTAAGTCATTATCATCAAAGCTGTTTTTTTGCAGCCGAAATGTATTTTTCACCAGTATATAAGGAAATTTTGGAGGATTGGTCCAGTTATTGTTGAATTTAATTATAGGGTTTTGACATTAATGAGGTGACTACTAATTGAAAAACTACGACTCGGGTTCACACGATCCTTATTGGTATGAGTCTTATTTAGGTCTCAAGTATGTTCTGGAAATGCTCGACACAGATTCGGGTATTGAGGCGGTCGTCTTTCAAGCCAGAACGATTAACAAATTAGATGATGTTGTTGTGAAATATAAGGATGGTCGCTCACTTTGTATTCAAGTTAAGCATACGAGAGCGGAAAATAATTTAACCTTAAGTGATCTTATTAGACCCTCAAGTAAAAGTTCATCCTCCCTGCTTCAGGATATGGCAGTTGCGTGGCAGGAAGGCTTAAAGACTATTCCAAACTGCATCCCAGAACTTTACACAAATAGGCGCGGGGGAAAGAATTGGTCACGAACGGCAAATGATTCAGCCTATCCTCCGCTACCTGAATTTTGGAAAGTACTTAGGGAAGAGATGAAACGAGCAGGGAACCTTTCTGGTATCCACTTGGATTCAACATATAGAGCGGCGTGGACTGATCTTCTTGCACAACTAGGTGTGCTCAAAACAGATATAAACAAATATGAATTCCTAAGAAAATTGCGATTACGTTTCAGTAGGCCCGATTTAGAAAAACTTGAGTCACAGATGCACGAACAAATCGGTCGAATATTTGGGGTATCTTCACCATCTTTCCAAAGAGAAATTTTTGAAAAGCTCGCAGCTAGTTTACGATTTTGGACAACTTCGATACAAGGCAAGGTTGATTTCGTCTATCCGGAGGAAGTGTATAGTCGGTTATCTTTGCAAGTAGAGGTCGATGACAGAGATCATTTGATTCGCCCCCCGCTTCCCTTTTTCAAATCACGGTTAGTCTTTATGGAACGATTAATAGAACAACTTGGTTCTCGAAAACATAGTATTATTTTCTTGAAAGGTAGCCCCGGTAGCGGCAAAAGTAGCCTAGTAAGCCAATTGGCATATGAAGCACCAGCCATCATTAATCTTCGTTATCACGCTTTCAAACCAATTACGCCCGAAATGAAAGAAATCCCTCCCGATGCAGGACGAACTGTGGATCCTCGTGTTTTCTGGACGGCGTTGATAGATCAGATTCGAACAAAATTTACAGGTAAACTCCACCAATATAAAGTTCCAATTCGTTGCGATTATCTGACGGTAGGTGAAATCCGTAATCATACATTACGGCTGGCACAGGAACTGTCGAACATTACCCAGAGGCCGACTGTTATTGCAATAGATGGAATTGATCATGCAGCTAGAGCAGGATACATCTCTCATAAGCCCGAGGATACGTTCCTTCCGTGGTTGGTTCATCCCGAAGAAGTTCCTAGTGGTGTTCTTTTTCTGCTGGCGGGACAGCCTCCGGAAGGATATCCGGCCTACCCACAATGGCTAAAGGAGGATAGGACTGAGGTTCTTCATCTTGAAGTGCCAGTTGTTACAGAGAGTGACATCGGCCAGATGCTCCCACATGATTTTCCAAGGGAGTTCATAGAGCCGGCAGTAAATGTGATTCATGAGATTGCAGTAGATAATACGCTTGCCGCTGTATTTGCGGTTAGAGAAGCAACAGACTGTACAACGGTCGAAGCATTGATTGAAAGACTACAGGCGAGAAAATTGCATGATGGTATTCATGCTTACTATGATCATATTTGGATTCATGCGATACAAAAAATCCAGACAAAGGTCAATTACGAGATTGCATACTTAAACGAGAAACTATCGAGTTATTTTTCGCTGTCAAGCGAACGTCTGGATGGTGCGACACTAAAAGGGATCTTTAAGGAACTATTACTTACAGAATCCGATTGGAATCACCTGTTAAAGGATTTGGAGCCGCTCGTTATAGAGCAGGACAGAGGAAAGTTCGTATTATTTCATAATGATGTTCGAGTCTATTTCATGCGGTATATTCGAACTCGCCGTGATATTCTGGAAGACATTGCCGGTTCTCTTGCAGATTTTTACGTGGCTGAGCCCTCTTACAAGATCGCGCGTCATGCTGATTTGTTTTCCTTATTAAGACAAAGTGGACGAATAGAAGAGATCGTCTCTATTTTCAATCCATCGTTCATTATGGAAGCGTGGACGATAAGAAGACCTATCGATGAAATCAAGGAACAGTGCAGGGACATGTTGGCCGTCGTTAAGAAGCGGAAAAACTGGAATGATGCAGGTGGAGTGCTTGAGGCACTTCGTACTGTTCAACAACTTTTAATATCGTATGATAAAGCAAATGAACGGAATTATTTCGTTGCGGAAGATCAACGCGTACCTGCTTTCGTACCATCTGAAGGAATTATGAAGCCACCCCAGACATGGAAGATGAATCTGTTAAATCAAGTATTCAATGATGTTGGACGACTAGTAAAGCTCGGAGAGTATGACCGTGCTCGTCAAATCATGGAACGGTGGTTCAAACGAAATAACGTGACTCCCTTTCAATTGATCCATCTTCTCGAGGAATACTATGTTTTTGAGTCAAGTTTCAATCGTGATAACTTGAGTAAGGGGTTTCTTGAATTGATTCGTGAATGGGGGGAACTGGCAGGGGTTACTTTAATTGATGAATGGGGAATTGAAAAAGAGGAGGTAAGGAACAGTTTAGAAGAACAAGTGGCAAGTGCTTATTCTGACGGATTTCTTCACGGATCACTCAACCGAAGCGGATTCTCATTTTTTAGATGCTTGAAGAGGTATTTACAGCATCTTGTGCCAGAGAAAAGAGAAGTTTTAATCGAACGGATGGTTGATGAGCAGAAATGGACAGAGTTACGCTATACCCTTAAGAGAACAGATCATCTTGTTCCATCTTTCCAGCATCGAATTAAACTGGCCATGTATAGTGCCATAGCGAATTTCGAGACTGAGCGCTTCGTTCGTCCTGTTGTAGAACAGGGATATGAAATTTTAGAGCATAAGAAAATGAACTATGAAACCGATGCAAAGCTCTATTCTTGTATCTGTTTTCTTAGAGGATGGTCTTACCCAGAATCCGATTTAAAACAGCACGCTGAAGAAGCGATTCAAGCTTATTCCTCCTACGACCGAGATCCGAGAACTACGGATATGATTCGTCTTTTATTTCATAGTACCTATCGAATGGGAGCTTACTATTGTCTTTCAATGCAGGAAGGATACAGACTTTCCAAGCAAGACATAACGATGATTCTTTATCTGCTGGAACGCCTCTATTTAATGGATCAGTCTGTCTATTACCATTTAGTCGGTTACATAGAAGTTCGTTCTTTCTTTATGCGAATGGCAATGTTTTTATCTCGAAATGATAAGGCATTGGATAAATTGTTGTACCCTGTTGTAAGGGACAGCATGATTGAGGGCGATATTTTTTATTTGGATATGGAACTTATTTGGAGGTTTTTAGATAGTCATGGAGATCTAACATCGATGGCACTCATTTTCGAACGGTGGACGAATGAGAAAGGAATAATTTGGGATGACAATCTCCAAAGAGTAACATATTGGGTCGAGAAGCTAGCTGCACTTGGTGAAAAATATCAGTTACAGGAGAAAGCACGGCATCTTAAGGAGCAGTTTGCAAGGAAATGGTTCGGCATAACCGCAAGACAATCATCCCTAAATCATGTTGTACAATGGGTAGAGATTCTGCTGCATGCTAAGCCTTCATTATGGAAAGGACAAGGGAAACTACTACTTGATCTGTGTAGACAACTGGATAGTGAGTCTAACCTAGTAGCCGATTATGCGGTAAGTGTTGTAATGGCTGAGGCGCAAAAGGATGGAGTCGAGAGGCTTTGGGCTGTTCTTAACGAAAATAGCATGCTTGATGTGGATGATTTTTCAAAATATAAAGTGACCTTCGATGTGTTAATCCGTGTGCTAAGGGATACTTTCTTTACAGAAGAAGATCTAGCAGCCCTATGGATACTAACAGTTGGTGGGATGAACTGGAGAGATAGAAGTAGTAGGGCATACATAGAAGATATGAGAAAATGCATTTTAAAAGCGGCTCATAGACTCGGGTACTCGGGTCTAGGCGCTTACATGAAACACTCGACTCCATATCATTTCGACATTCATAATAACAGAGATCGTGACAACAGACCGAAACGATGGTTTATAACGCGTAGAGAACGTCGCCCGTACTGGGAAAGTACTTGGAAACGTGTCGAACGTAAAATCAGAAAATTATCTATGGAAGAAGCTTTCGATGATTTTCAGCGTGTAATCAATAATTTAGCTCCTTATGGTGGAAGTATGGATCATGTGGTAGCTTTTAATTATGCTGAGATTTTAGTCCACAAATTAAGTACAGAACCTTCTTATCGGTATAAGGAATATACCAATATTTTGTTCGTGTTTGCAGAAACTCATGCAGTAGCGAGTTACCACAGAAATGAGCAGTATATTCAAGACTTTTATTCTGCATTTATAAATCTCACTACGGACGATAAGACAAGATGGAGACTGCTGGATCCACTTATACCGGAAAGTATAGACAATAGGGAGCTTGCGTATTTCATTGTCAAACTGGAAGAAATGCTTCAGGCAAGGGCAATGAAATTAGGTGTTGAGGAAATTGAAGAGGCTACTGATCGGGTTCTGAGCACATATAGGCAATGGCTCGACTGGAATGTGGATGTGACATCATCTATCTATTCCCCATCACATCCACTGAATCGGATGTCATGGAGGCAATTCACCTTGAACGTCTTGCTTAGAAATTTATCAAGCCGTAATGAGCATCAAATTGAAGCGGCATTACAGGGTTTGTGGCGGTTTGTTGAGTTGGATCATACAGTTATTTGTGATCTGATTTCCGGGTGGGGAAATGTAGGCGATTCTGGGGAGGAATGGTTACTAATATTATTCGAGCGTATTGCTGCAACGTATCCTTCCTATTATGAAGCAATGAAACCCTTACTGGCTGAGTTAAAATCCCATGGAGGATTACAGATTAGCACACAGGCAGAAGTGATCATTGAGACGTTTGAACGTAGGCAGTGTATTGCAATGAAAAATTCTAAACCGTGGGTGATACAAAAACTTGGAGCATTTATTTTCCGGTTTGCTCGCAGCAATGAGAGGAAAGGAGTACATATTATTGATTACCCACCATTCCAAGATCGTCATTTTAATCAACGATTTTATCAAATCGCCAGTATATTTCCTGATCTTGTAAAGGAGCTTCTTGATGAGTTGGAAGCTTCAGAAGACTCGAATTCCAATCTGGAGAAAAAATTGTTAAATATCATAGAGAAGCGGATAGAGAAAGGAACTTGGGAACAAACTTCTGTTTATAACGAGGTGCAGGCCTACCTTCCTTGTGACGATCCCTTCCTGCTCTTGGATCCCCCGCGTGCATTCAGAAGATCGACTGGGTGGTTGAAACTCGGTTTAATGGCGATGTCGCAGTTTGATCAGGAGGATGCTTGCTTACAGTTCATGAAGCAGGCTCGCAAAGGGCTACAGGACGGTCAAGAGTTGCTTGGGGCAGCCCTATTCCATTTCAACATCGTGGAAGGCTACTACTTCACTTGCGGATTATCGGAAAGTTGGGGTTTTAGCAGACCAACGCCTAGTGGAAGATCGTTCTTGTTCTACAACAATGAAGCAAACGTTAGAGAGTCGAGTCCAGAACTGTTCTATACGTTTAATCATATTAACGGACAGAAAATTCCGTATGGTAGTACGGTCCACTTGGTTCCAAGCCTAGTATTTCGGTTGTTGGGCTGGCATCCGTCAACTATGAACCCATTGGTGTGGGAAAAGAAGGGTAAAAAGATGATGTGGATGGAGCAGATTTTTGGTCCTTTTGAGGAAGGAGTACATCCGTTTCTCCAGCGTTGGGTTTGTACGAAAGAAGGGTTTGTAGAAATAACAAGGGTAAAGCGTAATCTTCGCTATATGGTGACATTTGAGCCAATGAGAAACAATGTTTCTATGATGGATTTGCCGAATAATGTGAGGGTTTTTATGTAAGGGTTGCGTTGGCTGTCTGGCTTCTGGTGTTTATTTCAAAATAAAATAAGACAAAGTTCAACAGAAATTCCCCATTACTACAATCCGGAATAGCGCAGCGAAGTTGCCGTAAAACTGCCGCAAAAATTCGTGATAAGGCACAGTAAATCAAGCGAACAGAAGGTGACGCATTTGCTAAAACCTTGATTCTACGCGACATAAAGCGACTATAACAGACGCCGCGGGAGTAAGGTTGCTTCCCGCATACAACACGTAGTCATCTGTTCCTTGGTGTATAAGGGTTTTGAGTGAGTGGTAATGGGAGTTGGGACGAAATGGGGACGCGAGTTTCGCGTCCCCATTTCAATGTTATTTGGAGTTTGCCGGATACATTTGCATCCGATGAAGATCGATGATCATGTTGCTGCTTTTCAGAATATCTAATCCGATTAGACCGTTAATGTAGCTAATATCCTCATTAAACACTCCGCAATCTAATCTGATGTCTTTTAGAACGATATCACCAAGCTGGATATGATCAACTTGCTTTCTAAATGAATATTCGTCTCCTCCGATTCCAAAGCTTCGTACCAGCTTATCTCCATTTTCAAACTTGATGCCGATATCTGTCACAACATCAGATGAAATGAAAGAGTGCGCCGCGCCGGTATCAATGACCAAATTATCAATTGTTAAGGATCGCCCTCTGTAATTTAGTGTCATTGATGTTTGCAGTAAATTATCGATCAGATCAATCTGCATCTTACCGGCTCCTGTAGAACGGATTTTTTCTTAGTTCAATGGCTATCTTTTCTTGGCCGGTGTGATAGACGATATTGTTTTTTTTACACTTCAACAGTTCTCTGGTTGCTTCGTCAGGATCTTGGATTGCTCTGATCAAAGCGACCTCGTCAACGTATTGAACACTATCTTCTGTATGAGAATTTAATATTTCAAGCAGTACGTACTGATCGGGATAAATGCTTCGGACTTCTTGCCATTGCATGTATAACACCTCACTAATGGGTATTTCATATTTAATTATATCATACTTTCATGACCAAAGAGTCGGGGGCAAATATTATCCCTGCTCTCGTTTATTCAGGTTGACCACATCCGCCGTGACATCCTCTTGACGCATTGGATACTGCTTGAAGTTCCTGTCGAATGGCTTCACACCCCAGCGGCAAAAGAATGACAAGCAAAAAGAACCATTTCTCCATCTCATATTTTTCGCTATTGCAAATGTTAGTTTCTGTGATATAATTGACTTACCGTTAGGTAAATAAGAGGTGTAGCGATCCTAATACGCCATCTCTTGAATCAGTTATAACGAGGAGGAGAATACATTGAAAATGAAGGTTGAATTTGTTCTTTTGGACAAAAAGGGAGAGACGGTTCAGAGGGAACTGGAACCGGAAGAAATTGAGATTCTTATGGAACTCGAAGCAGTGAGATTGCCAGTTGGCCCTAACTCGACTCCCAAATCTCTGACGATCGCGGAGGCACAACTTGACCTTTGCGAAGCGACACCCTTTATTAGAGTAGAGGTCCTTGATCCTGCTGCTGCCAAGTCTTCTGACTCTGATGATTCTGACGAAGAAGAATCGTTTCTTGATCAATTGTTTAAATAGTGTTAATAAAAAGCACCTTAACAGGTGCTTTTTATTATGCAAAAATTCAGCTTTTCATGCCTCTTTGCATGCACTATAATACGGTAGATAACAATATTTAAAACGATCAAAGGGGAACTTCAATGTCGCGAATCATCCAAGTTCATGAGAGACCGCCCTTCTGGAAGAGCTTGCCGCTCGGGCTGCAGCATCTGTTTGCCATGTTCGGGTCCACGGTTCTTGTTCCAATCCTGTTCAAGGTCGACCCGGGCACGATCCTGCTAATGAACGGCATCGGGACCTTGCTGTACCTATTCATTACCAAGGGGAAAATTCCCGCTTACCTCGGCTCCAGCTTCGCCTTTCTTTCGCCGGTTTTCGTCGTTCTGGCGGAAAAAGGGTATAACGCGGCGCTCGGAGGCTTCCTGGTGGTCGGCGTCATCTTCACCATCGTCGCCCTGCTGATCCGCTATGCGGGAACCGCCTGGATCGACGTCGTATTCCCTCCGGCTTCCATGGGGGCGATCGTCGCGGTGATCGGGCTTGAGCTCGTTCCGACAGCCGCCAAGATGGCCGGCTTCATCGCTCCGGATGGAGCGCCCACCGGTTGGTCCCCGGATACCACGATCATTACGGTCTCCGTAGTCACGCTGCTGGTCGGCGTGCTTGGATCGGTGCTGTTCCGCGGAATTTTCAAAATCATTCCGATCCTGATCGCCATCGTCGTCGGCTATGTGCTGTCCAGTGTTCTCGGGCTGGTGCATGTACAAGCCGCGATCGGCGCAGCTAACTGGCTGACGCTGCCTACCTTTTATACGCCGGTTTGGGATTGGACAAGCATCGCCATTATCGCCCCTGCCGCGCTGGTGGTCATCGCCGAGCATATCGGTCATCTGATTGTAACCGGTAATATTGTCGGTAAAGATCTGTCCAAGGACCCGGGACTCAGCCGTTCTTTGCTTGGCAACGGCGTCTCCACCGTGATCTCCGCGGCGGTAGGCTCCACTCCCAATACAACGTATGGGGAAAATATCGGCGTCATGGCGATCAGCCGCGTCTATTCCGTCTGGATCGTCGGTCTGGCGGCAAGCATGGCGATCGTCCTTTCCTTCGTAGGCAAGCTATCGGCGCTGATCCAAACCATCCCCACCGCGGTGATGGGAGGCGTTTCGCTGCTGCTGTTCGGCGTCATTGCCGCATCCGGCATCCGCATGCTGGTCGAGACGAAGGTCGACTATTCCAAGCCTGCGAACCTGATCCTGACAACGGTTGTGCTGGTCGTCGGTCTAAGCGGGGCGGCGTTCAAGTGGGGGCATCTCGAGCTGAAGGGCATGGCCCTTGCCACGGTCGTGGCAATTTTACTCAGCTTGGTGTTCAAATTGTTTGAGGTTCTGAAGTGGTCTAACGATACGGATTAAGAAACGTGTAAAGGGCACTGCCCGAAAGGTTGCTTAGACCTTCGGACAGGCCCTTTTTGTTTGTCGTTTTTGTTTCACTGTAAGGATGAAGAAGGTGCGACGTTTCCCATTATAAACAAAACCTCCCGGGGGATAGAGAGTTCAGGACAAAGGCACAATACGGTTGTGTTCTTTGAACAACACTTATTCCTAAGGAGGCCTAATTCGAGAATGACTACCAAAAAAGAAGCCGTAACTCAAGAACAAATCGCGGATAAGGTGAAGGCTGAGGTGGCTAGTGAGCTGACCCCGTTGGAAAACCAGCTTAACCAGATCCAAAAGATTTTAACCCAAGTCCAAAACCCTTCCCAAAGCTCAGCTTCGACGAGCTCCAATCAAAATCAGCAGCAGATTGGCCAGCTTGTCAATCAAATGAACCAATTCAACCAACAAGTGCAAAGCCAGCAAAAGCAAGCCATTCAACAGCTTCAACAATCCATTCAGCAAGCCAACCAAACGTTGAACCAAGCGAACCAAACCGTGCAATCGTTCCAAATGCTGAGCCAAATGCAGCAGTTGATCCAACAATCTCAGCAGCAAGCGAATCAAATGAATCAGCAGAATCAACAAAATCAACAGAATCAACAGAATCAAATGAGTCAACAAAGCTTCAACCAAAGCAGCTTCAATATGAACCAAACTCACTAATCATTCCTTCAGCACTTGTGCGGGTTGCGTTGCGGCGTAACCCTCTTTTTTAGAGAACGTCAAACGAAGGGGAAATGAAGGGGATGTTAATTACAGCTTTTGTCTTTATAATGGTTGCTGTTGTCATAGGCATTATTTTCTTGAGAAACTTCGCCCAGCAATTAGTCGATCACGAGGACCATTCGCATGGGGAGCATCCCCATCACCTGAAGAAAGCCGCGAGTATAGAAGCGGCTCAGGAGCTTTACCCATTCGAAGAAACAAAAAGTATTGCTCGTAGCAAGAATGAGCCGGACAAAAAAAGAAGCCATATTCAAGCTGTACCCGATATACGGGAAAATAAGACGGGAAGCAGCGTGCAGCCTGTTACGCCTAAGGCCGATGCTAAAGCTAAAAACACCGTGCAATCTGTTACGCCTAAGGTCGACGCCAAAGTTAAAAGCACGATGCAGCCTGTTACGCCTAAGGTCGATGCCAAAGCTAAAAGCACGATGCAAACTGTTACGCCCAAGGTCGACGCCAAAGTTAAAAGCGCCGTGCAACCTGTTACGCCTAAGGTCGACACCAAAGTTAAAAGCGCCGTGCAACCTGTTATGCCTAAGACCGATGCCAAAGTTAAAAGCGCCGTGCAACCTGTTACGCCTAAGGTTGCCGCCAAAGTTAAAAGCGCCGTGCAACCTGTTACGCCTAAGGTCGACACCAAAGTTAAAAGCACGATGCAGCCTTTTTCTTATATTCAGGTTCCAAGCAATATTTCAGCTTCGTTTATTGCTAATGAACAGCCGTATCAGCCAGTTTTAAGTCAAAGCATAGATTCCGCGGCCGTGATTCCCTTATCTTTGGAAAAACAATTGGACAATATTGAAGTTACAGAGAGCAGGCTCCAAATTAACGTATATAATAACCTTGTCCAACAGTTGGAGGAAGCTTCAGCAGTATTAGCGCAAGTCGATGAACAGATTAAATTCATCGAATTAACGAATTTTATTGACGATGAATTTACAAAATTAAGGAACATATAAACATCTATATGCGGGCCCGCACCAGGTGTTTCATATTCTTCCTTCCTCCTTGTTTTCTTCATCTGCCAATGTCAATCCTAGCCGCGTTCATTCTCCTGTTTCAAAGCATCAATAATGTTTACCTTTTTTACTTTTATGCTGGCGTAATACATGGACAAGCTCACGATAACAAATACGGCCGCAATCACATACAGAATACGGGTCCAAGGCACGATAAAACCGTACCTAAAACTGTACATGAAGGCTCGGTAGATCAACACCATAATCACTGCGCTGACCGGAAGCCCATAAGTTAGGGCCTTGATTCCGTAAAATATGCTTTCATAGTTCAACATTTTATTAAAGCTCTTCGGCGTCATCCCCGCCGATCTCAGCATCGCAAATTCCCGTTTGCGAAGGGCAACGCTTGTCGAAATCGTGTTGAGAATGTTCGCCATCGAAACCGCCGTAATTAATGCCACAAAACCATAAACAAATACGGACAATAACAGGATCTTTTGTTCAGAGCGCTGTCTTTCTTGAAATAAGTTGTTGACAGACAACCTTTCCATCATTTCTTCGATGTCTTGTTGTGTTTTCAAAGGATCTTTACTATTCAAGTAAAGATTGGAAATAACCCTATCTTTGCTTTTTTTCATTAACTGGTCGAGGACCGGTTCAGATACAACAAGATGTTCAAAGCTGCTTTGAATAATTCCCATCGGGAATTGATCCGTTACCGCGGCAAGCTCCACTTTGCCGACCGACTCTTCATTAGAATAGGCGGAGACGAGATCAAGCATTTCCCCTATTCTGCCCTGGATACCTCTCGTTTCGATAATTTTGTCATTTTTATCTTGATATGTCATGACATCAATCAATATGGCGGTTGGGTGAGCGGGATTCGTTAGCTTGGCGTACTCGATGCCGACCTTTTTGGCATAGGCTTTCAGCTTGTCTTCACTTAAAGCATTGACGTGTATATTGTATCTATACCGACCCTGTTCAGGAGCCCCCGGGGGGGTCGCACCTTCGGGAATGGACTGCTCTGCAACCCAAGTGAAGACGCCAGACCAGTGTTTAATCAGGCTGTATTCCGTAACGCCCTCCAACGACACAATCGATTTCACCAAACGCTCATCGAGCGTCGCCAATTCAATACCTCCCTTGTATACCACGATATCATAGTTATAGCCTTTTTGTGAGAGATCAAGCGATCTCTGCAGGTTGGAAGTGAAGAAGGACACGGATAGAAACAGCACGATACTAATGACAAGTGAAAAGACCGTAGCGTAATACCTGCGTCTGTTTCTTTTTAAATTTTTCAATCCGAGCTCCGCTTCAATGCCGAATAACCGTTGGACCAGCTTCGAGGTTTTCACCGTTTTCCCTGTCAGCTTAATATCCATGGCTTGCCGAATCGCATCGATAGCAGAAATTTTAGATGCTCTTTGGGCTGGAATATACGTTGAAATGAATATCGTAACGATCGAGATCAGACAGGTCATTGCGAGCGATGAAGGCGTGACGACCAACGTCAGCTTTTCAGTAACGCCGATCGCAGCTTCGAGCATCGAGTTAATGAAGCGAAAGGTAATGCCGATTCCAATCATGCCGCAGATGACGCCTAAAGGAATGCTAATGACGCCAATTATCGCTCCCTCAAAAAATACCGAATTTCTCTTCTGCCTTGTCGTTGCTCCAACACTCGACAGCATCCCTAGATAACGTGACCGTTCCGAGACGGAAATCGCAAAAGCATTGTAGATTAAGGAAATGGAGCCAATGATAATAACAAGCAACACAATGACGAATAGCGCGCTATAGGTTTTGCCTAACCCGCCACTCATTACGCCATAATAACGCAATAGAGACTCATTCGTTTCAAACGAGCTGATGTTGTTTTTAGCGGACAAGTCATTGGCATGAGCAAATACAGTGCCGTCGACTTTCTTGAGGACCACGCTCGCATCAACGGTTTTGTTGGCATCCAGCATGTTCTCGTCAACATAGGTAAGGGCCGTATACCCCGGCGCCCATGTCTGCTCCCACGAAGGACGTTTAATAAAGCCTACAACGGTATACGTTTCGGTTGTGGTATGAATTAAGGTTTCCGCGCTAGTCCCGTTGACGGATCTTAATGGAGCGTGTTGAGAAAGGTCCGTATCGCCAGGTACAGTCGAGCGCTGCCCGACATGAAGGGTTAAACGATCGCCGATCCGGTAGGTGACTTTGGCGTTCGTGGCGATAGCTTCCGAAAGGACGATCTCATTCGCTTGTTGAGGCAGGCGCCCTTCACTCAATGCAATAGGGAAGTTTTTAAAACCTTGGGCATTAAATGCTTTAATGAACAAATAAGGCTTATTGATATTTTGGCTTCCTGGCAACAGGGCATAGCCGCGTTCCTTGGAAGTGATGAATTGTTGGGTTGCCGTATCCTGTTTGATCGCTTCGAGCTGATCTTTGTTGACGTTTTTGTACAGGACATGCCATTCTCCATAGTCTTGAATCGTTTGCTTTTGCATTAACACCAGAAAAGAGGAGCCAAGCGTTATAACCGCCGTCATCATGGCTACGGAAATCATAACTCCGATCACGGTCACAAGCGTTTGCTTCTTATTTTTCATTAAATGTCGGAGCGTTAGCTTATGGATAATGTTCATGGCCGAATGACCTCATCTTTGGCAATCTTTCCATCTTCAATGGCGATAATTCTATCGGCTTGCAAAGCAATTCGTTCATCATGGGTAATCATAATCACTTTAGGGTCCCCCAGCTCTCTTGATCGGCCGCGAGCTTCTATAGATTCTCCTGTTTCAAAGCATCAATAATGTTCGCCTTTTTTACTTTCATGCTGGCGTAATACATGGACAAGCTCACGATAACAAATACGGCCACAATCACATACAGCATACTAGTCCAAGGCACGATGAAACCGTACGAAAAACTATGCATGAAGGCTCGGTAGATCAACGCCATAATCACTACGCTGACGGGAAGCCCATAAGTTAGGGCCTTGATTCCATAAAATATGCTTTCATAATTCATCATTTTATTAAAACTTTTCGGCGTCATCCCCACTGATCTCAGCATCGCAAATTCCCGTTTGCGAAGGGCAACGCTCGTCGAAATCGTGTTGAGAATATTCGCCACTGAAACCGCCGTAATTAATGCCACAAAACCATATACAAATACGGACAATAACAGGATCTTTTGTTCAGAGCGCTGTCTTTCTTGAAATAAGTTCCTGACCGCTAGATCATTCTTCATTTCTTCAATGTTCTGTTGTGTTTTCAAAGGATCTTTACTATTCAGGTAAAGTCCCGAATACGCTTCATCCTTGCTTTTTTTCATTAACTGGTCGAAGACCGGTTCAGATACAACAAGATGAACTTCAAAGCTGCTTTGAATAAGTCCCATCGGGAATTGATCCGTTACCGCGGCAAGCTCCACTTTGCTGACCGACTCTTTATTATTATCGGTAGAGACGATATCAAGCATTTCCCCTGCCCGGCCATGAATACCTCTCGTTTCGATAGTTTTTTTGTTCTTTTCATCTATATGTGTCATGACATCAATCAATATGGCGGTTGGGTGAGCGGGATTCGTTAGCTTGGCGTACTCGATGCCGACCTTTTGGGCATAGGCTTTCAGCTTGTCTTCACTTAAAGCATTTACTCGTAAATTGTATTTATACCGACCTTGATCAGGAGCCTGAGGGGGTTTCGCACCTTCGGGAATGGACTTCTCTGCCACCCAAGTGAAGGCGCCAAACCACTGTTTAATCAGGCTGTATTCCGTAACGCCCTCCAACGACACAATCGATTTCATCAAACGCTCATCGATCGTCGCCACTTCGCCGTTCTTGTATACCCCGATATCATAGTTATAGCCTTTTTGTGTGAGATCAAGCGATCGCTGCATGTTGGAAGTGAAGAAGAACACGGATAGAAACAGCACGATACTAATGACAAGTGAAAAGACCGTAGCGTAATACCTGCGCTTGTTTCTTTTTAAATTTTTCAATCCGAGCTCCGCTTCAATGCCGAATAACCGTTGGACCAGCTTCGAGGTTTTCACCGTTTTCCCCGTCAGCTTAATATCCATGGTTTGCCTAATCGCATCGATAGCAGAAATTTTAGATGCTCTTTGGGCTGGAATATACGTTGAAATGAATATCGTGACGATCGAGATCAAACAGGTCATTGCGAGCGATGAGGGCGTGACGACCAACGTCAGCTTTTCAGTAACACCAATCGCAGCTTCGAGCATCGAGTTAATGAAGCGAAAGGTAATGCCGATTCCAATCATGCCGCAGATGACGCCTAAGGGAATGCTAATGACGCCAATTATCGCTCCCTCAAAAAATACTGAATTTCTCTTCTCCCTTGTCGTTGCTCCAACACTCGATAGCATCCCTAGATAACGTGACCGTTCCGAGACGGAAATCGCAAAAGCATTGTAGATTAAGGAAATGGAGCCAATGATAATAACAAGCAACACAATGACGAATAGCGAGCTATAGGTTTCTATTTAGCCCCTATTTAAACTTGGACAGTACACCCCTTACTCCGATACAATAATATTGAGGCGGAGGGAACGAAAT
>NZ_JANAVJ010000142.1 GCF_024213375.1 Paenibacillus sp. MZ04-78.2
CTGAAACAAAAGACGGCCAAGCAGGAGAAGCAAATTGCGGAATTGTCGGCCAAACTCAAATGGTACGAGGAGCAGTTCCGTCTGACGCAGCATCGGCGTTTTGGCGCGTCGAGTGAACAAACTCATCCTGACCAACTCACGTTGTTCAATGAAGCGGAGGCCGAGGCGAATCCGGCGGCGCCGGAGCCGACGGTGGAGACGGTCACCTACAAGCGCAAAAAATCGGTTGGCGCCCGTGAAGCGAAACTCGATTCGCTGCCGGTCGAAACGATCGAATACCGGCTCAGCGAAGACGAGCAGGTTTGTTCGTGTTGCGGAGGAAAGCTGCACGAGATGAGTACGGAAGTGCGGCGGGAGCTAACGATCATCCTGCCGCAAGTGAAAGTCGAGGAACAGATCCGCTATGTGTACGGTTGCCGCTATTGCGAAAAAGAAGCGGTTTCCACGCCAATCGTGACCGCCCCGATGCCCGCACCGGTGATACCGGGCAGTCTGGTATCGCCGTCGATGATGG
>NZ_JANAVJ010000024.1 GCF_024213375.1 Paenibacillus sp. MZ04-78.2
GCATATGTCATTCCTCTTTTTGGCATCACTATACCACATTCATCCAATCTATACTATTAGAATTGAGAGACTACTAGTGCTACACTTAAAACTATCCTCATAGCCGGTTTTATGAAATCCCTCCTGAAATAAAAAATAAAAGCAGGGATATACCGGATATACCCTGCTCTATTATAAACTACTATGGATTCTTCTGGGCCTGTCCTTGAACAACATCGAAATCATCTTTAGAGATTTGCAGGAAGCCCCCCTGTAGAGGGATTGCAAATGAAACGTCGTAGAGGGCAGTGCTCGCCATGCTTTTTTAGTGCAAGGTGTTACAAATGCCACGTGTTCTCCCCAATCTTTGTGCTACGGACCGGTTAAGCGAACGATATCGTTTCTTTCCAAATAGCGTCCCTCTATGTACATAGGAATCGAGATGGCGGTTCCTTGCTCTTTGCGGACCGCATGCATATGCAAATGGGGCTCAAAGGAGTTGCCTGAATTGCCAACCCGGGCCAACTCCTGCCCTTCTTCCACAACATCGCCGGTGTTAACAATGATGCTTCCTGGCTTTAAATGAAAGAGATAAACATAAACATCTTCATGCTCGATCACAATCAGATTGCCGAGCCGCTCTTCATCCGGACTTTTGTAGGGCTGATCGATTAAATGATTGACTACTTTAATCACTTTACCGCGCAAGGGGCTGTATACGGCTTCATTATATATCTCAAACTTGTGCAACGCAGGCGAAAGATCGAACAACCCCTTGGTTGCTCCAAACTTGTTCAGTTTGACAATGTCTACAGCGTGCTTTTGAAACACATTCGCGTAATGGTAATTGATCGATTCGCTTCCGCCCCCATGCAGTACATAATAGACGCCGGTAGACTTAAAAGGAAACTTTAAACGTACTCCACGTTCTTTATCAGGAGCTTGAAGCAGGCTCAGCGAATAGCTTGTCATGATAAGCTGTGTTGCGGCGAGAAGCGCAAGGAACAACCTTGGCAACCAAACGTTTTTTGGGCGACGATGCTCTTGCCTTCTCCTTTCAGCTATAAAGCTTAGCGCAATACTTATTCCCAGAATTAACAGGTAAATGTATTTAAGATAATAGCTGTACTCTCCCCAGACAGCGATGTTATACAGCCAAGTAAAGTAGGTTAAGGCGAAAAGAACATATAGCATCCAATTCAAAATAGATCTAAAAGGATAGTAAACTAGCAGCACAACAACTGCCGGGACAACGAACATTTTAAGCATTAAGTATCAAATCCATTCTGATCGGGGAATAACCCAAGGCCGCTTGCGATTAGGCGGCTGTGTCGCAACCTATGAATCATAACGTTTCATGGACATACGAAGAAAGTTTCTTGATAACTTTATTTCTAAAATCGTCATCTTTCATGATCGCGACCAAAAACTCATCGATCTTATTTTTCAACCACGCGTTTTCCGTTCCCTTAGAATCATTGACGAAGGCGGCAAGTTCTAACGTTTCTCCGTTTTTCTTGCATCCATACATGGCCGCCGTAACCACATAGATCGTCGTCCCGCCCTTGAAGCCGATCTTGCGATATTGGGATGTTTCAGAGGGCGGTCTTCCTACCAATCGATCCAAGATCACTTGGGCATCCGGTGAAAAATAGGTGCCGCTGTTGATTTTATTCATAAGCGAAGCATATTCCTTCGTCGTTCCGCCCGGCAATCGTTCGGACTCCAGCTTTTGAAGACTTCGCTTGTACCCTTCTTTCCGGTTTAATTTCTGGATTGTAGCAGCATCGGATTCTTGCTTTAGTGAGTTATGCATCTCATATGCCAGCGAAATATATTCCTCTTGGCTCATTTCGCGCATCCGACGAATCAGATTCTTGCCGCTCAGCCCTTCTTTGTCTTTGACATACATCGAGGTCAGCATCGCGGAAGAGAGCGGGAATATAGAGGTATGGTGCTCCATGCCCAGCTCTCCCAAGCTTGCATTGATTCTGTCTCCGCCAAGCAGTTCAAATATATACTCCGTGCAAGCATTCGAACTGAACTGAAGCATGCCTCGGGCGACTTCGTCCAGTGTTAATTCATGTCCGGCTTCAAGCTTCTCCTTCAAATCATATTTCCAGCTTGAATGACCGCCGCCATCCGAGCCCGGAATATAGTACCGTTCCACATCATTCAGGTGGACACGCGCTTCAGGATCAACAAGCCCTTGGGCCGCTTGGTTGGCATACTCGATGACAAGGATTAATTTAACGGTACTGGCCAGCGGCATGACTCTGTCCGCATGGTATTCAAGCAAAGGCTCATTATTATGCAGCAAACAGATCGAGCTGCTGTCCCTGTTCTTCACGAAATAGTCCAGCACGTGCTGTGCCGTTTTTTTGCTATCTACGTATTGAAGTACCGCCGCTAATGCAAAAAAAGCGACAACGAGCAGAAAGATGGCCACGATGATCCAAATGATAACGGACAAATCAATCCCTCCAGTAGTAGCAAGTTTTATGGGTTCAGCGGCTCTCGCATGCACGCATCGGTACAGTGATTCGTAGATACGATCATTCTCCGCTTCGCGATAAAATCGTAGCAGGCTTGCCCAATCCCCATATACTTCGATGTAAGCAACAACGGCAACAGAGGCCAATATGCCACAACACGGCTTGCAAGTTGAATAATTGAATCGATTCCATCAACAACATCCGAACTGTTTAATTTCTTACTGTGCATACGAACTTCAAGCTTGGCGCGATCTAGCGCGTAGGTGTCGATAGCACCAGGCTCCCGAAATGAAACAAAATCAACCAGATGAAAGAGATCCAGCTTCTCGCAGCTCGCTTTTACTTGCCGGCACATCGGACACCAGCCATCGTAAAACACAACGATTTTAAACTTGTATAAATATTGATGCCCGAATCGGGCGGTTCGCTGGACCAGTCTTTCTTTCAACAGGAAGTATCTACTGCTCATCCCCTTGTACAGCTTTCGGTAGTCGTCATCCGTAAATAACAACGCCTCCATTGAAATCATCACGATTGAGAACGTAATGAGACCCATGCCAATTGCAATCCCAAGGTGGAAGAGCATAATAGCGGTGACAATCACAATCTTCGAGATCCGATTGAACAGCAAAAAAGGAAACGAAATTTTGACAAAAATGCTTAAGTAGGTAGCAATGATCGACAAGTACACGAAATGATCCGAGAAGCTTTTTAAGATGGGTCCGGAAAACGTCTTTACCTGAGCGATGTAATAAATGGCCGTACCATTATTCCACAAGCTGCCCATAATCTGATAAAAGCCGGAAGTAAAATAAACAATACATAGCTGCACAATGCACAAGATGATCGAGAAATTATGCAGGATGCTGACAAACGGATTCGCCGTGCTTTTACGGCTGGCGTCGACCGAAAAATAAGCGGTACTATTCGCGAATAACAGGTAAAAGAGGGCAACGCACATTAAATTATCGCCGCCGTCACCGATGTACATCATTCTTTTATATAAAGAATAGTAAAAAATAAAATTAAGAATAGAAAAAACTTTTCCCCGGTAACCAATCGTATATAAAAATGCAAAGATGATTCCTAAATGAAAAATAACATCAAAATAAAGCAAACTATCACTGAAGTTATATAAAGAATAAGTAGCGTTTTTGAACTCATCATCAATGACATTGAAACCGATACTGCTCCATAGAAAGTAGCGCTGAGAGTAATGTATTAAATAATAATACAAAATTAGGGAACCAAATAAAAGTCTTAAAATACTTGCTCCAATTAGAAATCGGTCTTTGATAAAGAAATTTATAATCGAATCTACCCTCGTCGTCATTAACCCGCCTCCATTTAAAAGAACTTAATGACGTCGTCGTTTATTTTTTTCCATTCCAGAACGACATCGTCCATCTTTTTCGGCTCAATATCAGCTTCATTCCGTTTAGAGAACGGGATGGTATCATAGATCATGACTCGAATACGTACGGCTTCGATTCTCTCATTGGGATAAGCTGCCTTTGCGTATGAGGAGGCGTACCGGTAAAGCCTCTCTTCTCCTTTTTTATTCTTGGATTTCTCTTCCTCTTTAATAATTTTTGCAATCTCGTCCTGTTCAATCTGATCGGCATTCTTCTCTTTTTCTAAAGCTGTCTTGTACTTAAAAATATATTCATCCTGATGCTGTCCGTAGTAATCCGTTACCATTCCTTCAACGATTCTTACAATTCTATTATATGGAGTGAGTGGATTTTCGTTGTTTTTATGGATAACGGGGTTAGTTATGTCAATCCATCTCTCTTCGTTATTGTCAATTTCATTCTCCTTTTTTACTTGCATGTACACATACGAATTCCTTGATATGGGTTCCGGAGCAAACAAATGCCAATTTTGCGCAAAGAAAACGGAACTATACGTAATTAAAAATGGCCTGATTGTCATGGAAATTGGGTTACTTGGTCCGACAGTAAGTAAAATGATTAAAAAATGAACTACGACAAACAGGCTTAACACTGTAATGATTGAGAATAGCTTCAGCTTGCTCATACTTTAATCCCCCTCTTTAAAAAAGAGCGTACTAGGATTAGTACGCTCTTTCGTCTACTAGGCAACCGTTCTTTACTTATCGAAGATAATATCAGTGCCTTCTTGAATCAGGTTATCGTTGGATGCGCCGCCCACAGCCTCCGACACGTTTCCGATTACGTCCCAAGCGTGGACCTTAGCGGCCTCCGTTCCGTACACCCATGCTTTTTGTGCAGCATTACCCACAGCATTACCCACAACTTTGGCCGCTTGGCCCACCGCTTGTACAATACCCGTAAGCCGACCAGCAGGCTGAATCATGTTAACATTGCTGGTTGAACTTGGAGCAATTGTTACTTCGCTTGTAGGCAATTGACTAGTTGATTCGGAAGCGTAAACACTAGTTCCCATAACAGACAAAGATAAAATTCCAATAACTATTAATTTTTTCATACTTTACCTCCTTTTTTAATAGTTTTATATTACTTCATTTGTTAATATGTGTCAGCTATATTTTACAAAAAAAACATCTTGAACCTATAATTCCTTATTTTAGGTATAAATAATTTATACGTAAATATTCCCATAAATACGCAGTGTTAATCCGCTGGTACAGTATGAACGCGGTGGAGCGCCTGAGATTCAGGTCGATGATAGCGGAAACATCATCATGCTCCGGCATGGATAGATCGGGAGGGCGTCGTGGGTGGAATCCAAGATCATTTCTACCACCTTTCAATCCGAGTACACGGTAATTGGCTTCGACTTCCACTGCAGCGTGTATCCGGTTAACGTGATCCCGGTCAGCAAGAGCAGCGGAAAGGCCCCACCCGGGATGAACCTTCTCATGCATGCCTCCTAAGCAGATATGGTGTGCGCACATGGTATGGGTGGACGGTTCAAATTAGGATATCCCAGCATCTTGAAATTCAGGGGGCTGTGTGAGAATCTGGGAATAGAGAGGGGAACGTCATGTTCCGCTTAAGTCTTACGCAATGGGGGAGTTAGCAATGGAGCTGAATGTGAAGCGGCTATCCGAGTGTACGTTGAATCAGGCGGTAGAGGTTTGGAACAAAGGGTTTGAGGATTACTATGTTCAGATCGTCATGACGGTCGATGCTTTCTTGGCGCGAATGGTGGCCGAGGGCTTGTCCCCGGACTATTCCTTTGTGGCGTTTGACGGGGACGAGCCGGTAGGGATCATTCTGAACGGCATCCGTACGATTAGCGGCGCCAAAACGGCCTGGAACGGGGGGACAGCCGTTGCTGCGTCGCACCGGAGGCACGGCGTAGCCAGACAACTGCTGGAAGCGTCCATTCGGCTGTACCGCGAGGAAGGCGTGTCGCGGGCGACGCTCGAAGCGTTCAAGCAGAACGAAAAGGCCATTGCCTTATACCGGCAAATAGGCTACGAGGTAACTGATCAACTGGTGGTTCTGGAATCGTCCGAGGCTTGGCAGCCGGGAGATCTTCCACGTGGGGATTATACGGTCCGCTGGTCCGTTCCGCATGAGGCGGCGCTGCTTCCCTTCTACGAGGCAAACGCCGCGTGGCAGACGGGATGGCAGAGCTTGAAGGACGGGCATACCGTTATCGCGTCCGACCCGCAAGGCCACCCCGTCGGCTACGCGCTTGCTAAGCGGGTATACGATGCGTCGGGTGAGCATACTTCGACAATCTTGTACCAATGCGTAGCGAGCCCGGATGCCCCTGAAATGGACGGAATCGTCCGGCTCCTGTGCTCGGAAGTGTTTGCCGGAGCCGATGCGCTGCGGAAGCGGGCGTTAAACGTGCCGGGGACGTCCGTCTGCGCGAAGGCTTTGACGGCCGGAGGGTTTACGGTCGCTGTGGAGCAGGTTAAAATGGACAAAAGCTTCTAAAAGGTCCGTGCGGGAGAGCCGTGCGCGGAACCGCGCGAAAAAGGGGAAGTTTGCGATGCCATTTCAGTTCGAAGCGGGCGATTATCCCGAACGCCCGGGCTGCTACATCATGAAAAATGCCGAAGGACACATTCTTTATGTCGGCAAATCCAAAAATTTGCGCAGCCGTCTGCGCTCGTATTTCCAAAACCGGGATCAGCGCAGGCGCATTCGTCAAATGGTGCTGGACATCGCGTCCATTGAAGTGGTACTGGTCAACAACGAATCGGAAAGTCTGCTGCTGGAGAACAATCTGATCAAGATCCATAAGCCTCCGTATAACCGGGCACTCAAGCGGGACAACAGCGGGTATGCTTATTTGCAGATGACGGACGAGCGGTTTCCGCGGCTGAGCGAATACTACCGGGACCGCAGGCTCCGGGCCGTACGCGGCGGGGGCGGAGCGGACAAAGCCGCAGCTCCGGGCAAGGAGCTGCGCTTCGGTCCTTACCGGAGCGCCCGCTTCCGCGATGCCGTGCTCGATTTTGTCACAGAGCATTATAAGCTGAGGACATGCGACAAGATGCCGAAGAGGGTCTGTCTGCTGTACCATCTTGGCAAGTGCAGCGGCGTATGCGAAGGGAAAATCACGGAGGAGGCGTACCGGGAGACGGCTCGGCAAGCAGCCGGTCTTCTGCTGAACCAAGGCGAGAGCCTGATAGCCGCGATGCGCGCCAAGATGAATGAGTACGCCGAACGTCTGGAATTCGAGAAAGCCGGCAGCATGCTCCGTCACCTGCGCATTTTGGAGGAAATGCCGGAGAAGCAGATCGTCGACCGGGAAGGCTCGATCCATCAGGATGTGCTATATTTTGGCGAGGAGCGGGTGCTGATCGCAAAGGTACAGGAGGGCATGCTGCGGGATTTTCAGATGCATGAATTGGAGCGCGCGTACGACGAGGTCGCTTGCGACCGTTTTCTGGTCAGCCGCTATGGGGAAGCCGAGGGGCCGGATGAGCTCATCGTCAACAAAGTGAGCGACCCCGGTTCGGTGCGTGCCGTGTTGCGGAGAACGGGAGGCAGGGTGATCAAGATTACGACGCCCAAGCGGGGCTTGAAATACGATTTGCTGCAATTGTGCAAGGATAACTACGAATACCGGATCGGACGCGATGGGAAGCAGTCGTGAGCGGACGGCGAGGCGGATGGTCGCTCAATTGTACAGAAAAGTCGGGTTGACAAAACGAATAATTGTAACTACAATGGTTACAGGTGATAGAATACAACAGAGAGGAGAGGATATGAATTGTCGATCAGCAGTCGTTTTGCCGTAGCGATTCACATCTTGGCTCTCCTCGATATTAATAAAGAAGGCCGCAATACGTCGGAATTTATCGCAGGCAGCGTCAATACGAACCCGGTGGTGATCCGCCGTGTGATCGGTCTGCTGGGCAAAGTCGGGCTGGTGCATACGAGTCCTGGCGTCGGCGGCGCATCGCTGGCCCGTCCGCCCCGGGAGATTAACCTTTTGGAAGTGTACCGTGCCGTACAGAACGACCCTCCGGGGGAGTTGTTCGCGGCGCACGATAAGCCGAACCCGAAATGCCTTGTCGGGCGAAATATTCAAGAGACGTTGGACACCGTCTTCAAACGGGCGGAGTCGGCCATGGAGAAAGAGTTGGCGAAAGTTACGCTGGACCAGATTGTGTTCGATTTGGTGCGGGCTGACCGGTAACCCTTTTTTTTATCGTTTCCTGTAACTGTTTTAGTTACATGTGAATGGAAAGAAGAGACTCGGACGACTTTATAAAGGAGGTGAATTTAAGATGACCGTCAAAATTCAAGTGTATTCGGACTACGTATGTCCCTTCTGCTTTCTGGCGGAAGGACCGCTGGAGCAGGCCGTGCAGGGCAAGGACGTCGAGGTGGAATGGATGCCCTTCGAGCTGCGCCCAAGCCCGGCCGAGCCGCTGGACCCCTGGAACGATCCGCCGAAATTGAAGATGTGGGAGCAATCCATCGCTCCTTACGCGCAGCGGATGGGTATCGATATGAAGCTGCCGCGGGTTTCTCCGCATCCCTACACCCACCTTGCGTTCGAGGGGTATCAATACGCCAAGGAGCACGGCAAAGGAAACGAATATAACCACCGGCTGTTCCGGGCCTTCTTCCAAGAGGAGCAAAATATCGGGGACCCGGACGTGCTGGCGAAGCTGGCCGGTGAAATCGGACTGGATGCCGCCGAGTACCGGGAAGCGCTGGAAACGCGGAATTACAAGGAAGCTCATCAGCAAGCGATGAACCATGCTTACCAGGAAGCGGGCATTACAGCCGTCCCTACGTTTTTTATCGGCAATAAGGTGCTGCGAGGCGTAGCGAACCGGGAGACGCTGGAGCAGGCGATCGCCGAGGAACTGGCCGGTCAAGCCGGCAAGGCTGCCGAAGGGCTATCCTGCACCGTGGATGGGGAATGCAATTAACTGCGATAACATTTGATCACCATAATATTTTAGAAGGCGAAAGGATGGATTCACGATGAAGATTGCCTTGGTTGGAGCAACGGGAACGATCGGACAGCGGATATTAGAGGAAGCCTTGAGCCGGGGACATCAAGTGACGGCTATCGTGCGCGATCCGTCTCGTGTGACGAAACAGAACGAAAACCTGAAGGTGGTAACGGGAGACGTTTCGAACGTGGATAGTGTCGCCGCAGCGGCAGCCGGTCACGACATCGTGATCAGCGCCTTTGGTCCGGCGCGCGGCCAAGAGGAGAAGCTGGTTCAGGCCGCCCAAGCGTTGGTCGATGCGGCGAAAAAGTCCGGCGTCAGCCGTCTGCTGACCGTCGGTGGCGCGGGAAGTCTGGAAGTGGCTCCAGGCGTGCAACTGGTTGATACGCCGCAATTCCCTGCCGAATGGAAGGGAATCGCATTGGCGCACCGGGATGCGCTGGAAGTATACCGCAGCTCCGGGCTCGACTGGACGAACCTGAGCCCAGCCGCATTGATCCAACCGGGTGAGAAAACCGGGCAATACCGCACAGAAGAAAACCGGCTCGTCACAGATGCCGAAGGGAACAGCCGCATTTCGGCCGAGGACTATGCCGTTGCTATGCTGGACGAGGCGGAGCGTCCGCGCTTCTCCCGCAAACGGTTTACGGTCGGTTATTAATCCATCATCCGAAATAAAAAAAGGCGATTCCCGCGATGATTCCATTGCGGACAGATCGCCTTTTTGGTTTACAGATTTAGCCGATTCATCCCTTGCCTTTAGGCATGGGATGAATCGGCTTAGGACAAGGGCTGTCTTTAGACAGCTTAATTGTCCTACATTCCTTCATGTTGTTGCAGTTTTATATTAAAATTGATACAATTGGTATATGGGACAAGAATATAGAAGAACGACCACAACTGTATCACCCATCAACTATCATTTTGTGTTTTGCCCGCGATATCGAAGAAAGGTATTTGTGAGTCAAGTCGAAGCGAGATTTAAAGAGCTTGTGCAAGAGCTATGCGAGAAAAACGATTGGCTTATTGTTGCGATGGAAGTCATGCCAGATCATGTGCATCTATTCGTAAACGTGCTGCCAACGGATTCTCCAGCGGACGTTTTGGCAAAATTGAAAGGTACGACCTCGCGATGTTTGCGTCAAGAATTTAAGCACTTGGAGCATCTACCAAGCCTTTGGACACGTTCGTATTTTGTCAGCACGGCAGGGAATGTTTCGAGCGAAACCATCCAACGTTATGTTGAAGAGCAAAAGAAAAGGGGGTGAAGCCATGCCAACCGTAACCGTTCAAATTCGAATATTCCCAAACGATGTTTCCCTGCTGAAGGAGATGGGGGACGAATACATCAAAACGGTCAATCTCCTCACCGAACAAGCGGAAGCATCGGGCGCCTTTCCAAAGCTCACCTCCAAGGATGTCGACGCCAAACTTCCATCCGCCGTAAAGAACCAAGCCATTCGAGATGCGCGAAGCATTCATAACAAGACGAAAAAGCAAGGAAAACGTCCGGTTCTAAAGCGCAGAGTCTACTACGTCAATAACCAGAACTATTCACTCGGGGAGCAAAGCGTTGCATTTCCTGTGATGTTGGACGGAAACGTACAGCGACTTCAGATTCCGGCTCATGTAACGGAACGCGAACAGCGGTTACTATCCAGCGGCAAGCTTGGCCTCTTAAAAGTGGTTGAGAAGTCGGGCAAGTGGTACGTACAAATTTCTGTTGAAAGAAAGACAGAACAAACAACCGGCGATGTCACGATGGGAATTGACTTGGGCTTAAAAGTCCCTGCCGTTGTCGTCACCTCAACAGGAAGGACGAAATTTGTTGGCAATGGCAGACAGAACAAGTACATACGCCGCAAATACAAAGAGCGCAGAAGAAAGATGGGCAAGTTAAAGAAGCTGTCTGCGATCCGTAAGCAAGAAAATAAAGAACATCGCTACATGAAAGACCAAAACCACAAAATCAGCCGTAAGATCGTGAACATGGCGATCGAAGAACAAGTATCGGTCATCAAGCTGGAGAAGCTGACGAACCTTCGCCAAACGACAAGAACAAGTCGTAAAAACGCCAAAAACCTGCATAACTGGACGTTCCACCAATTGCAAACGTTTATCGCATACAAAGCGGCATTGGCCGGGATTAACATCATCGAAGTCAATCCGGCGTACACCTCCCAAACGTGTCCAAACTGCGAGAAACGGAACAAGGCAATAGACCGAACGTATGAGTGTTCATGCGGGTATCGCGCGCACCGCGACAGGGTTGGAGCCATCAACATTATGCGCCAACCTGTGATAGATGGTAACAGTCTATCAGCCTAGATAGCTATACGCTCTGATCTAGGATGAGCTAATGAGCTAGCTCTTAACTTAGCAGTCTGCACAAAACAGAAATGGCCTGCGTGCGTTAACTAGCTAAGAATCCCATGGCTTTAGCCGTGTTGGAGGCTCAAATTGAATCGAACGATTATTGCGCTGAGAAACGCCGTTTGGAACATTAGAATGTAAGTGTAAACCATTCTTCATCTTTAGGTTTATTGGCTTAAAAAAGAAGCAGAAAAGCCGATAAAATTTCATTTGTGAAGCCAACTAATTTTTGCTACATTGGTAAGAAAGTATAATTTAAATGAAAGTTGGTAATAGATTATGGGAAAATCATTTACAATAGATAACCCTATGCCGCCGTTATGGCTGATGTACCCTCATATAACCCGATACAGTATAGGTTGGCGCATGGGTTATGGCGAATCCTATAAGTATACCTTTAATAACTGGATTGAAACGCTGTCAGAAGATGAACGACAACAGTATCAAGCTATGTTTCCAAAGCCTAAAACTTGGCGAAGCTTTTTAAGCGATGCTAACGATGATGACTTAGAATATGAAAGCTATGTCCACGATAGTGGCATAATCTTTTGGAACAAGAACGGGGAGCCGAAGTATTCAAAAGATTGGCTAATTAATCAAAGCTCAGACGAAGAGTTTGTTTTTTTCTGGCAGCCCGGAGATGTTGAATATGAGCCGGAATGTTGTTTTGGACAATGGCAATATTCCGAGTTTACTGAAAACGCTTATGGATTTACCTGCACAGAACAGTATATGATGGCAGCTAAAGCCCAAGTTTTTGAAGATGAAGAAATTGAGGAAGCAATTATGAAAACCTCTGACCTAAAACAGATGAAATCACTTGGGAGAAAGGTTAAAAATTTTGACGAAAAAACATGGGATAAGGTAAAACATTCTATTGTGTTGAAGGGTAATTATTATAAGTTTACTCAAGATAAAAAAATGATGGATATACTGTTAGCTACAGGCAATAAAATTCTTGTAGAAGCAAGCCCGTTAGACACAATATGGGGGATTGGTTATTCAAAAAGCAATCCTGCGGCTACAAATGCAAAGAGTTGGCGAGGCTTGAATTTGCTTGGATTTGCTCTAATGGAAGTAAGAGATGAGATAAAAACAGTATATCAAAACTATGACAAGGTGGACTGGTCACAATTTCAAGATTTGTAAATCCGTTGTCATAAACATTTTTCCCGAATACATTCAACTTCAGTGGTTTCATCTTTGAGTAAAGCATATTCATGACCAAGCTGTTAAAGGCGAACCACAGCGATTCAAATCGCAGTCGGTTCGCCTTCTTCGTTTATCTTCACCTCTTCTAATGCATCGCGGCCTGATACGTCCGGCGCTGTCGTTGCCCGGGCCCAACGATCCATCCAGCCAACAGCGTTCAAACGCCGGCCCCACGTTTTTGTCAGCACGCGGTCCACGTATCGACTGCGGCCGAACGCGATGCGGTTTGCGGACAACCAAGCCTCGCCCGGCAGCCGGAAAAAGGCGCTGATTAACAGACGTTCCTCCGGCAGCAGAGGTTTGAGTTGTTCGTATCCGCGCAGCATCGCTTCCATGTACAGCGGTTCGAAAAGCGCTGTATTCAGCAGCGTTCTGGCGATTTCCAGATAAATCGATCCCCGCCGGACCCGGTCCCAATCAATCAGGAACAGCCCGTCAGGCCGGATGATGACGTTCGGAACAGTAACGTCGCCGTGAATGAGAGCGGGAGGCTCGTGTTCCTTTTGCAGCAGCCGTTGTATCTCCGGAGTCTCCATGATCTTCCAGGCTTCGTCCGCCAAGGCGATGCATTCAGCCCCATGCTTTCTAAACCATCGGCCCAGCCGTCTATCCAACCGCACGAGCTGACGGCGAAACAATGCATCCCGCCGCTTCAGGGCTCCGACTTCCTTTAACGTGAAGCGGGACATAGGCAAACGGGAGCTTTGGCAGACGCTGTGAAGCCCGGCCAACGCTTTTCCTAGATTGTCATAGTCCTGCGCGTCGTTTTGAAGTCCCCGGCCTTTAATCCATTCCGTCATATAATAGGGTTTGCCTTGATAGAAGGTCCAGTAACGGCCGGAAGACGTTCGCAGCCACTTCGGCAGGTGCGGGTAGCCTGCCTTCTGCAAAGTGCGGATGTGAGAGGAAATGCGCTCGATTTGCTGCCTGGCGGTGCGCTGACCAAGGACACGGCTCCGGCAAAACGGCTTGATCAGGAAGTCGCCCCGATCGGTGATTGCACGGTAAGCGGCATTGCGTTTGTAAAGCGAGTCATATGGGATGATTCGCTTGATTTGCAGTCCGTAACGGCGGGCCAGCAGCCGATATCTGGTTTTGAGGGTTCGATGAGTCATATGTGTTCCTCCCCGTTCGTGACAGTACAATGATATACCTAGCTTATGCGGCTGTCCGTATCGCGTAACGGGATAAACACATAAATTTGGTGGAAGTGTCCAGCCGCTTCAAAAAAATTTCACAAACGATTGCCTTTGGTGTATAATAAGTAAATATTTTAATCGTTTATTGTTAAATTGTTTCGAGATTTAATGGTTTTTTCTTGAAAACAACCTTGTCTTGGAAGGAAACTGTCATGATACGAAAGGGGGCGTTTCTAAATTTGAATGAAGATCATCAATTAAAAAGCGAAATGGCCCGCACGTTCCGGAAGATCGTCAAAGAAATGTCGTACCTGTGGAGCCGGCATATCGACAAGTCGTTTTCGATGGCCCAGTTTATGGTGCTCCGGCAGCTTCGCGGAGGGCCACAGAAGGTATCCGGTTTGGCTGAGGCGCTCGAATTGACGTCCGGCGCCATTACCGCCAAAGCCGATAAATTGGTAGAGAAGGGGTATGCTACGCGGTATCGGGGAGAAGACGATCGGCGGGTCGTGTATCTGGAAATAACGGAACGGGGCTTGAGCGAGCTGAAGACGCTCGGAGAGCAGCAGACGAAGCTGGTCGAATCGCTGTTCGCCGGTTTATCCGAGGAGGAGCTCCGGCAGCATCTCCATTTCTTTAACCGGATGCTAAACAACATGGAGCAATTGGGAGAGGAGTAAGAAAGCAACGTGGAACACTTATCGTATAAACGCAAAATCACGATTATGATCGCCATTATTGCGGCGATGTTCTTTTCAGCTATTAACCAGACCATCGTCGGAACGGCTCTGCCGCGGATTATCGCCAAGCTCGGCGGGATGGACTACTATACATGGGTCATTACGATTTATTTACTAACCTCGACGATCGCGACGGTGCTGGTCGGTAAGCTGTCCGATATTTACGGCAGGAAGCCGTTTATTCTTACGGGGATCGTCTTATTTATGATCGGCGCGTTCATGGCGGGGACGTCCATGGATATTATTCAGCTGATTACATACCGTGGCATCCAGGGGGTGGGCGCCGGGATCATCATGGCCACGGCCTTTACGGCCGTCGGCGACTTGTTCGCTCCCCGCGAGCGCGGGAAATGGTCCGGGATTATGATGTCAGTGTTCGGATTTGCGAGCGTCATCGGCCCGGCGCTTGGCGGCTATATCGTCGATCATTTTGAGTGGCATTGGGTATTTTGGGTTTTCCTTCCTCTTGGCATTGTCGCTTTTATGATGATTTTGACGATGTTCCCGAAAGTGGAGCGCAAGCCGTCGGAGTCGATCGATTATTTCGGCTCGCTGTTTCTTACGTTGACGATTGTGCCGATGCTGCTCGCGTTCTCGTGGGCCGGCACGAAGTATGCTTGGGGCTCGTCGCAAATTTTCGGTTTGTTCGCCTGTACATTGGTGGCGCTGGTTCTTTTCATATGGGTGGAGAGCCGGGTGAAAAGTCCGGTGCTGCCGCTTTCGTTGTTCAAAAACGGGATTGTGACAATCTCGAATGTCATCGGGTTTATTATGAACGCCGGGATGATGGGAGCGCTCATGTATACGCCGTTCTTCGTTCAGGGCGTGATGGGCATCTCGCCGACCTATTCCGGTTATGTAACGATGCCGATGTCCATCGGTATGGTCGTGACCAGCGCGATCAGCGGACAGCTTATGACGAAGACGGGCAAATACAAGCGGATCGCGATTATCGGGATTATCATTATGGTCATCGGAATGATGATCATGTATTACATGAATACGATCTCGGTGACGCTGCTCAGCATGATTGTGTTCGGCTTCGGACTTGGTCTGGGGATGCCGGTCTTTTCCTTGACCGTTCAGAACGCCGTATCGCCGAAGGATCTTGGCGTCGCTACGGCCTCCTCGCAGCTGTTCCGTAACTTGGGCGGTACGATCGGCATTGCCGTCATGGGGACGATTATGTCGACGGGCATGACGAACAAGCTGCAAGAGATCCTGGCAAGCGGGCGAGGCGTCGACTTGAGCAAGCTGGACCCGAAGGTGGCCGAGAAGCTCGCCGCGTTCCATAATCCGCAAATGCTGCTCGATCAGCCGAAGCTGGCGCAGGTTCAGGCAGCCTTGCCGCCGGAGCTGCAGACCGTGTTCAGCCGGATGATCGACTCGCTCCGCGAGGCGCTCAGTTACTCGTTGGCCAATGTGTTTTTGGCGGGGGCTGTGCTTCTTGGGGTCGCGCTTGTGCTGACGTTCTTCCTGAAGGAGATTCCGCTGCGCACCGGAAGCGGCGGCCCAGGGCCGAAGCCGCAGGAAGCTGCGGAAACGGACGGCGAACCGTCGCCCCGCCTTGGCGGGAAGCCGGCGAACGGGTAAAACCGATAGACGGGCTTGGACCATGAGTTGGTCCGGGTCCGTTTTTTTGGGGTTTAATCGAATTCGATAAATTCCATCACATCAGCTTCAGCTCTTTGATAAAGTCGACAAACGCTTTAATCAACGAAATATGCAAGGACTCCTTCCGGTAAATCATCCACGATTTTCGCAAAATCGGTTCCCCGTGCTTCGTCCTCAATTGAAGGCAGTACATATCTTCGCTCTCTTATCCTTACTGTGATGGTTGTGTCAATTCCGGTCCCTCCACTTGGTGGGAGCTTGTCCTTATGATTTCGTATGAGGGGAAAGGCCGGTATTTGGCTGTCGGGATTGCGTTATTATTGCTGTCTATGCCGTTGCAAAGAAAATCGCGATTTTAAAGTTGATGTCCGGCATTCCTCCAAGTCCAGGTTATTCATGATCGGAGCTCCCACTTACGGGCTCCGATTTTTATTTTCCGGGCGGGTAACCTCTCGTTTGAAAACGAAGGGTAAATCGGGCATGATGAGAGTGAAACGATCCTTCAAACGATTCGCAGCGATTGGCGGATTGGCGGAACGTATTTCCTAGCGGCAGGTGAATCGACTTGAGAGTACATATATTGGTGGCGGATGACGACGCGCATATTCGCGAGCTGCTCCGCTTTTTTCTAAGCCGGGAAGGCTATGTCGTCTACGAAGCGGACAATGGAGTGGCCGCCGCGGAGCTGATGGAGCGCGAGCAGATCCATCTGGCGGTCGTAGACATTATGATGCCCGGCAAGGACGGCTGGGAGCTGTGCCATGACATTCGTGCCCACTATGACATTCCCGTCATACTTCTTACGGCCAAAGGCGAGGTCGAGGACAAGGAAAAAGGCTTCTTGTCGGGAACCGACGATTACGTCGTGAAGCCGTTCGAGCCGAAGGAGCTGCTGTTTCGAATCAAGGCGCTGCTGCGGCGGTACCAGATGGTATCGTCGGCGAAAATCCGGTTAAACGAGACGATCATTGACCGCAGCAGCTACGAGATCCGGGTCGGCGATCAGACGATGACGCTCCCACTCAAAGAATTCGAGCTGCTGTGCCAACTGGCCAGCTATCCGGGGCGCATCTTTACCCGGGAGCAGTTGGTGCAGCTTATCTGGGGTCCCGACTTCGAAGGTGACAGCCGGACCATCGACGTTCATGTGAAACGGCTGCGGGAGCGGTTTTCTCCGGTGACGGACGATTTTGTCATCACGACGGTGCGCGGCTTGGGGTATAAGCTAGAGGTGCGGGGCGAATGAAGACGCTGTATGTGCGGATCGTCGCAACGTATATTTTGATCGCCATGGTTAGCGGCGTGTTTGCCCTGCTGGTGGCTAACGTGTACTACCGGACCCAGATCCGGGAATATAACGAACAGAAGATCATGAAGGTCGCCAAAGAAATCCGGACGCTGTTCGAGCGGATGCCGGATACCGATCCGGACGGCTATTTTCGCAGCATCGCCCAGTTGGGCTTTCAGATGTACCTTGTGGACGGCAAAGGGCAGGGCGTCTTCTACGGCGAGCCGTTCCGGCATACGCAGAGCGCGCCGGATCAAATCCGCCGCGTGCTGGACGGCGAAATCTACCGCGGCATCACGGAGGAGCCCCGCCTGCTGACGATTACGGGCTTTTTCGAAAGCAGCCTGCGCAACACGGTCGGCATCCCGATCGATATCCGGGGAGAACGCCACGCGTTGTTTTTGCGGCCGGCCCTGGGGCAGCAGATCGGGGAAGTCCGTCTGCTCATGGCGGTGCTGCTCGCGGCGACGTTTGCATTCAGCATGCTGCTCATCGTCGTCTGCACGCGGTATATCGTCAAGCCGGTCAAAGCGTTGACGGAGGCGACTACCCGCATTGTCGGAGGAAATTACGAGATCGGGCTCGACGTTGCGCGCACCGATGAAATCGGCAACCTGGCGCGTCACTTCGCGCATATGGCTGAAGCGCTCCGCCAGCTCGACAGCATGCGGCAGGAATTCGTCGCCAATGTCTCCCATGAAATCCAGTCCCCGCTGACGTCAATCCAGGGCTTTGCCCAAGCGATCCAGTCGGGGGGATTGCCGCCCGAGATAGCGCAGCGGTATTTGCACATTATCGAGGAGGAGAGCAGACGGCTTTCGTCGCTCAGCAAGCAGCTGCTGACGCTCGCTGCCTTGGACAAGGAAGCGGGCGTTATCAAGAAAACGAGCTTCCGCTTGGACGAGCAGCTTCGGCAGGCGGTACTCGTGACGGAATGGCAGTGGATGGAAAAGGGCATCACCGTTGAACTGGACCTTCCGGAGATCGTCGTCCATGCCGACCGCGAGCTGCTGCATCAGGTATGGCTTAATTTGATAACGAACGCCATCAAATTTTCCGATTCCGGCGACGTGCTGACGATCGGTATTTCGGTGGAGGAGGACATCATCGTTCAAGTTTCCGATACCGGTATGGGTATTCCCGAGTCCGAGCTGCCTCATATTTTCGGCCGCTTCTATAAAGCGGACAAAGCAAGAACCCGTTCCCGCTCCGGCAGCGGTCTGGGGCTCGCCATTATCAAAAAAATCGTCGAGCTCCACGAAGGTACGATTGACGTGCACAGCCGCGTCTCCGAAGGAACGGTATTCACCGTCCGGCTGCCCCGCTTATAATCGTAATCTCTCATTCATCTTCCATTCATATTTCTGTCCTAGAATCCGAAGTGAGATCAAGGACAGGAGGTTGAATTGAAAAAATGCTTCGCGCTTTGCATACATTTTCCTCGTGGGTAAGCAGCCCCAAAGGGGCCAAAAGCATCGTCGCCGGCTGGCTTCTGCTTCTCGTTGTGCTGGCCGCAGCGGCGCCGTCCGCCAAAAAATTCGCCATCAGCAGCGGAGAAGGAAGCGTCAAAGAAATTACGCCGTCTGCGGCGGCCCAGCAGATTATGGACGAGCAGTTTCCGTCCGCCGACGGCTTAACCGCCCTGCTGGTGCTGCACGGGAAGCAGGCGACGGCCGCGGAGGAGCGGGCCAAAATCCGCCAGCTCAGCGAATGGCTCGCCTCCGGCAGTAAGCCGGAGCACGTCACCGGAGCGCTGCCGTTCCACCGGCTTCCCGAAGCCGCGCAGGACCGGCTGTTCTCGGAGGACCGCAAGACGCTGCTCCTGAACGTAACGCTGGAGAAGGGCCTGGAGTCGGACCGGATCTACGACACCCTGAAGCAAATTCGGGAGCAGGCTGGGAAGATCGGCCTCGGGGAGCTGCAGCTTGAAATGACGGGGCCGGCCGGCATTGCCGCAGATACGATAGCGCTGTTCAAAAATGCCGATTTCGTGCTCATGCTCGCGACGGTCGGATTGATTCTCGTCATTTTGCTTCTCATTTACCGTTCGCCGCTGCTTGCGGTGCTTCCGCTGGTCATCTCGGGCGTCGTATATGAGGCCGTGGACCGGGTATTGGGGCTGTCCGCCAAGAACGGCTGGCTCGTCGTGGATAAGCAGGCGCTGTCCATTATGATGATTTTGCTGTTCGCGGTCTTAACGGATTACTGCTTGTTCGTGTTCTCCCGTTACCGGGAGCAGCTCGGCAAGGTCGGCTCGAAGCACGACGCCATGCGCCTGGCGATGAATCAGGTGGCGGAGCCGATTCTGTTCAGCGGCGGAACGGTGCTCGTTGCCGTGCTCGTGCTGTTCACGGCCGTCTTTAAGCCGTACCACTATTTTGCGCCGGTATTTGCCGTGGCTATGGTCGTCATTTTGCTAAGCGGGCTGACGCTGATTCCAGCCGTTTTCACGCTGGTCGGGCGCAAAGCGTTCTGGCCCTTCGTGCCGAAGCTGGAAGAGCGGGACGCCCGGCCCGCGGGCCTATGGGCCAAGGCAGGCTCGCTGGTCGCCAGACGCCCCGGCATGACGGCGGGCATCCTCACCGTGCTGCTGCTGTTCGCTTCGTTAAATATCAGCGGCATGAAATATTCGTTCAATCTGCTGAAGTCGTTCCCGGATACGGCGTCCTCCCGGCAAGGGTTCGAGCTTCTGGAGCAGTCGTATCCGCCGGGCCAATTGGCCCCGGTTACGGTCATCCTGCAGTCCGATCGTCCGCTGACGGAGGAGCCGCAGTTCCGGGAGAAGCTGACCTCGCTGGCGGGTTTGCTCGCCAAGCAGACGGGCGTCGAATCGGTGGAGTCCAAACCGGACACCGCACGAGGCGAATGGCCCGCGAACATGTTGTCGCAGGACCGCCAGTCCGTCCGGCTGCAGCTGCTCGTCAAGGGCAATCCGTACGATCCCGCGGCGCTGGATGCGCTGAACGCATGGCGGGGGAACGCCGAGGCGATGCTGAAGGACAGCGGCTTCGATCCGCTGCGCGATTCGCTGCATTTTGCCGGCCAAACCGCGCAGCAGCTCGATGTCAGAGCGATGAACGAGCGGGATACGCTTGTCCTGTTTTCGCTGATCGGCTTGCTGATTACCATCATGCTCGGGCTTCAGACCCGCTCCTTGCTGATGCCGGTCTACATGATGCTGACCATTCTGCTGTCTTATGCGGCCACGATAGGGCTCGGCTGGGGAATTGCACACAGCCTGCTTGGCTATGACGCGATCAGCTACCGGCTGCCGGTCTATACGTTCGTCTTTCTGGTCGCGCTGGGCGTCGATTACAACATCATGCTCGTCTCCCGGGTGAAGGAAGAGGCGCGCAAGACGGGGTGGAGCGAAGCGGTCAGCCGCGGCGTGTCGTTAACGGGCGGGGTGATCTCCTCCGCAGGCCTCATCCTCGCGGCGACCTTTGGAGTTCTGATGACCCAGCCGCTGCAGGAGCTGTTTCTGTTCGGTCTGACGATGACGCTCGGGATCCTGATCGATACGTTCCTCGTCCGCGGGCTGCTGCTGCCCTCGATTCTGGTGCTGACCGGAAAACGCAAGCCGTCGAGTGCGAAGAGCACGCAGGTTCACTCGTCTTAGCGATAATCACTGAATATAGGAGGGATATCTCATGTTCGGTTTTCTGTTGTTTTTGCACCTGACCGGCTTGTCCCTATGGCTCGGCTCGGGCCTGACGGCGGTCGTGATGCTGCCGCTGCTTAACCAAAGACCCGGCTCCGGGGAGCTGCGCGCCTTGGCCCGCAAAACGCTTCGCGTAATCAGCACAATCGCTCATCCAAGCGCACTAGTCGTTCTGATCTCGGGCGTCGTCATGATCGTCCAAATGAATATTCCTGCGCAGAGCAAGCCGCTATGGCTGCAAGTCATGGAAAAAGGCGGAGGGATGGTCATCCTGCTCGCGGTCATTCTGACCGGTATCCTCAGCAGCCGGTTGAAGAAGCGGCTGAACGCTGAGAACGGGCAAGGGACTGGGGTGGCCGCCCCGGCCCGCATCAGCGGCTATGTAGCCGCGACGGCCGGCTGCATGACGCTAACGCTGGCTGTTATGCTGATCGTCAGCTTGAAGCTCTAATAGGCACCCTCCGGGAGACGGCTTCGCGCCGCCTGCCGGGGGTTTTTGCCGTTTATAAGGCCGCCGGACAGGGCGGGATTTTGTCCACAATATTTTCACAAAATTGCTTCGGGCGCCATAATTTTTTATGATAAAAGAGGACTCCATTGGGTGGTCTAATCCAATACTTAATTAACGAGGGGCCAGATTATGATCGATCAATTGAAAGCGGCCGGCGAATGGAAAGAGATGTTCCTGCCTTACAAATTTGCGATGGAGCAGCTGAGCACGACCATCCGGCATATTAACGAAGAGGCTATGCACGTCTACAACTACAATCCGATCGAGCATATCAAGACCCGGATCAAATCGCCTGAGAGCATTATCAACAAGCTGCAGCGCAAAGGGCTGCCGATCAGCCTTGTCGCTGCGCGAGACCATTTGAACGATATTATCGGCGTGCGGATTATTTGCTCGTTTCTGAGCGACATTTACGATCTGTACGAAATTCTGAAAAACCGGCACGATATGAAAATTATCGAATGCAAAGACTACATCCGCAATCCGAAGCCGAACGGGTATCAGAGCCTGCATCTGATCGTCGAAGTTCCGGTGCTGCTCTCTAAGGGAAAGCAGCTGGTCAGGGCCGAAATTCAGCTGCGTACGCTGGGGATGGATTTTTGGGCCAGCCTGGAGCATAAAATTTTTTACAAATACAACAAGGACATCCCGGACCGCCTGAAGCAGGAGCTGCTGTCCGCCGCGCACCTAACCGTCGAACTGGATGCGAAAATGAAAGAGATCAGCGACGAAATCGGACACCTGGACTCGCCGTATGCGAGGATTCAGTAAAATCGGCTGCACGGATGGAGAAAGACAAGATGCAAAAGTCTTGTCTTTCTGGGGATAATCGGAATAACAGCAGCGACAGTCGAAACATCGGCTATATTCCTCTCGATCACGTGATGGGAATTATGAAGTTTCCGTAAACAAGGGAAGAGAACACAATTGTGAATATGGAGTTTCGTGGAAAATCGGCCTTGCTTGTGCAGTTTATGCGGCAGGGCCGATTTTTTTGTCCGCGATCCGCGCTAGCCGATTGTGAAGCACGTTGGTTACTCCGACATCGTTGTCTCCGTCCGCTGCAACAATCACTCGCTCCGGTGCGTAGCCTTCGGCAATTTTGCGGAAATCGTTGCGGATTCCGTCTTTTGGATCTCGGTCCGCAATATGGCGATCCTGTTCATGTTCATATCGTGCTGATGATCCCGACATTGGCGGCCTGCATCGTGCTGTTCCGCCTCCGCAGCGCCGCCTCGCAATACGTCTACCGGATTCTGTTCTGCCTGCCGATGGTTGTGCCCGGGCTGGTGACGCTGCTGCTATGGCAGTTTATGTATAACCCGCAGTTCGGCTTCTTCAACCAACTGCTGACGGTCGTCGGATGGGGTCAATACCGGCAGTTGTGGCTCGGCGATCCGGACCTCGCTCTGGGATGCCTCATCTTCATGGGTTTTCCCTGGATCGGCACGATCGCCGCCCTCATTTATGTCGGAGGCTTGCAGAGCGTGGATAGTTCGATCTGGGACGCGGCCAAGATGGACGGCGTCGGTCCCGTCACCCAAGCGCTGAAGATCGAGCTGCCGCTGCTCAAGGGCCACTTCAAATTGAACCTGATCGGCGTGATTTCCGGTACGATTACCAGCTACGGCACGCAGCTCGTCATGACTGGAGGAGGTCCCGGCTATGCCACGCTCGTCCCGGGGCTGTATATGTACCAAAAAGCATTCGGAGGCAATACGGAGTTCGGTTATGCGTCGGCGGTCGGGCTGCTGCTGTTTATGATTGCGCTGGTCATCTCGATCACAGCCATGAAGTTCATCAAAAGCGAGTGAGGCTACGCATGGCATTTCGATCGAAATTCAGCGCCGCTGAAGCCGGCAAGCACCTGTTTCTGATCGTCACGTGTCTGTTTATTTTCTATCCCTTTCTCATCATGCTGCAAATGTTGGTCAAGGATGTCAAACGTTTGTGTGGATCGCCGTCCCGCTGCTTAGGCCGATGATTGCTCTGCTCACGATCAACGTGTTCGTTGCCGAGTGGAACAATTATATTTGGCCGCTCGTGTCGCTGACGACACCGGCGAAACGGCCTTTGACTGTCGGACTGGCCTTCCTCACCTCCAGCTATCCGGGGGATTACGGGCAATTGATGGCCGGGTATGCGATTGCGAGTATTCCTCTGCTGCTGCTGTTTATCTTCGGCATGAAGCAGTTTGTTCAAGGCTTGACCTCGGGCGCCATTAAAATATGACGGAGGCTCGTTCCTGAGAAAAAACGGGTGCTGATTTGAATACGGACGTCCCCTTTGATAAGATTACAAGCAGATTTGAAGGCTTGCGTAAAAATAAGGGGAGACCTGTCCATGAAATTATCCGGTGCGAGACCGGTGTCATCCTTGTATACCTACGCCTGTCACGAGGATGAGGCGGATCTGTGCGCGCTGGAGCTGCGCACGCTGCTTGGCTCGGAAGCGCGGAACGGCTGGCTGGAGAGTCCGGCCGACGTCGATCCGAGCCGCAGTCCGTTCGTCAAGCAGCGCGTCGATGTGCTGTGCGAGGCCGCCAGCCTGCAGGAGCTCGGGGAGCTGGCCGGGACGCTGGAGCTGGATGGCGGCTCGTTCAAGGTCGTCTTCGTCAAGGCCGACTGCCATGCCGCGTACGAGGACCAGCGCGCCATGGAGCGGGAGCTTGGCGCGCGCATCCGCGGCCGGGCCGATATGCGCCAGCCGGATTGGCTGCTGGGCTTCGCCTGCACCGGCGAAGGGCGCTGGGTGCTCGGCCCCTGCCGGCAGAACGAAGCGGTCTGGCTGAAGCACAGCCGGAAGCCGCATAATTATTCCACCGCCCTCAGCACGCGGGTCGCCCGGGCGGTAGCCAACCTTGCCGTGCCGCAGCCTGTCGGCGTCCGGGCGGTTGATCCGTGCTGCGGCATCGGCACGGTGCTGATCGAGGCGCTCTCGATGGGGATCGACATCGTCGGCTCCGACATCAATCCGCTTGCGGTCCGCGGCGCCCGCGCGAATCTCGCCCACTTTGGGCTGCCGAACGTCGTCCGCGTGGCGGATATCGGCGACGTGAGCGGCCGGTACGATGCCGCCGTGCTCGACCTGCCGTACAACCTGTGCTCGGTCATTTCGCTGGAAGAACAGCTTCGCCTGCTCGGGAACGTCCGGCGGCTGGCGGAGCGGGCCGTCATCGTTTCCACCGAACCGATAGAGGCGCTCGCCGGGCAGGCCGGGTTCACCGTTTCAGGCCGGTGCGTTGTGCGCAAAGGCTCGTTTTCCCGGCACATTGCTATATGCCGTTAAGCGCGGACCCGCCCGGGGTCGGCGCTGTTTTCTTTTTGTAAATCTGGGTAATAAGAAAGAGCAGGCCACCTCTCCGGAGCGAGCCCTGCTCTTTCTTACTGATAACAGGGATAAAGTCCTGAGCCGCAAGGACCAATTTCTCCCTTTCATCTTAAATTCATTTTTCTTTAATATTTAACCTTTACAATATGTTAAAATATTGATTCCGCAACAAGAAGGAACTGCGGGCCGATAGGAGAGTGAGAAGCGATGCGTCCCTTGGTCGTCCAAGGACAGCCAAAGTCATCACGGTCAAAGCTTGCCCGCATGGGATGGAACAGCTTAATCGTTGCCGCAATGATTGGAATTCCCCTGCTTCTGGTATTTGGCATGGAATTGATAGGACGGGGAACCGTACATGAGACTTGGACCTGGCTAATCGCCAATTGGAAGCTGTTCGGATTGAATGCTCTGATTGTGTTTCTGGTGTTTGCGTTAATTTACTGTATGATCGGGTCGCTGGTGCTATCTGCTGGCATGAGCGCCCTGCTGCTTTCGATTGTATCGTTGATCAGTTACTTCAAGGTAAAGCTGATCGGCGAGCCCTTCTTCCCATGGGATATTGTCTTGAGCAAGGAGAGCATGAACATCCTGCCGCTGGTTACGACTCATGCTGCGCTTGTGCGGATCGGGGTGGTCTTCGCCGTCGTGGCCGTGATCTTCCTGTCCCGCCTGTGGCTGCCGCGGCTGTCGCTGCGGCCTGTAACCCGGGTAGTTCTCGGCGCGCTGTGCGTCTTTGCTTTGTACAGCTTCGGCGTGAAGGCTCCGTGGACCGGAAAGCTGCTGGACCGGGCGGGAGTGAACGAGATCGTCTGGAACCAGCAGGAAAACTACGGAATGAACGGGTTGTCCCTGGCGTTCACCATGAACGTAAAAAATACGATCATACCGAAGCCGCCCGGCTACAGCGAGCCTACGATGGCCAGCTTGGCGGAAAGCCTCAACGAAATGGTCGGAACGCCGACGGTGAACGCCGCGAGCGGAGTCAAGCCGAACGTCATTTTTATAATGAACGAGGCGTTCTGGGACCCGACCTTGCTGCCGAACGTCACCTTCAGCGAAGATCCGGTACCTACGGTACACCGGCTTGAGCAGGAGAGCACGTCAGGCTATCTGCTTTCGCCGCAGTTCGGCGGCGGTACGAGCAATGTGGAATTTGAGGTGCTGACCGGGCAGTCCATGAGCTTTTTGCCGGCCGGGTCGGTGCCGTATCAGCAGTACATCAGCAAGCCGATTCCGAGCATGGCCAGCTATTTCAAGGGCCTCGGCTATAAGAGCGCGGCCATTCATTCGTACGAAGGCTGGTTCTGGAACCGGGAGAACGTCTACAAGCATATGGGCTTCGACAGCTTCCTGAGCAAGGACGGCTTCCAGAATCCCGAATACCACGGCGCTTTCATCGCGGACGACGAGGTGTCCAAGAGCATCATCAAGGAAGTGGAGGCCAACGACAACCCGACGTTCATCTATGCGGTCACGATGCAGAATCACGGCCCTTACGACGATCACCGTTACGGCAGCGACAATCCCATCAAGGTTCAAGGGACGCTTGACGATACGGCTCGCGATACGCTGGAAACGTACGCGCATGGCGCGCGCGATGCGGACCGCAGCCTGCAACTGTTGATCGATCATTTCGAAAAGTCCGACGAGCCGACGATTATCGTGTTCTATGGCGACCATATGCCGATGCTGGGGTACGATTACGACGTGTACGTGCAGTCCGGGTTCATTTCTACGGCCAAATCGGATCAATGGTCGCTGGAGGAGCTGAAAAAGATGCGTAGCGTGCCTTTTGTGATGTGGTCCAACTTGGACATGGCGAAGGAGCAGGTGCCGGTGCTGAGCAACTCGTTCCTGAGCGCCTACGTGCTGGACCGGCTGCAGATGGAGAAGCCGGCCGCGCTGGCGTACAATGCCGAGCTGTCCAAGAAGATTCCGGGCCTGCTGCGCAATCTCGTCATCGATTCGGACGGACAGATGTTTACGTCGGTACCGGCCTCGGTCGCTGCCGATGTGGAGAAGTACCGGGAGCTTCAATATGATGAATTGTTCGGAAAGCAATATCTCGCCAAATATACCGGAGCCGCTTCTACCGCCGGGGCAGCAGAGCCGGACGGTGGGGGAGCCGGGCCGAATGCCAAGAGGCATTAGCGTCTGATAGGAAATGGCTCGCAGCAGCGAACAGACGGTTGGACACTGGTCCAGCCGTCTTTTTTGCGCTTTTTTTGCTTTGGCGGGCAAACGACTGCCTTTCCGCGTATACATTATGGAATCGATGCTGAAAGCACAAGCCACCCCGCGGCCGACGGGAAGCTCAGGTCTGAGAATCTCAGCGGAGACGCCCCTTTTCCTTTGCAAAAGGAATATGCTACAATTTGCTCAACGACCTATGATGTTATTTTTCATGACATAGGAGAGCAAAGTAGCGGGGGGATTCATGATGGACTTGCGTAAACTGCGTTTGGACGAACCGGTGGCCGGGACGTTCAGCGAAGAACGGGACGAATACGAGCGGGATTATGCACGGCTCATCCAATCCCCGGCTTTTCGGCGGCTACAGGGCAAATCGCAGGTATTCGGCGCCGGGTCCGGCGACTACTATCGGACAAGACTGACACATTCGATCGAGGTGTCGCAAATTGCCCGCGAGACGGCGCGGCGGCTTGGCGAGCATTACGAGTTTTTGGGGCGGAAGGAGCATCCCGGCTTGATACTGGACCCGGCTGTCGTGGAATGCGCTGCGCTCGCGCATGATCTCGGACATCCGCCGTTCGGGCACAAAGGAGAAGAAGTGCTGGACCGGCTGCTGGCCGAAGAGCACGGCTTGGCTTACGAAGGCAACGCGCAAAATTTCCGCCTGCTGATGTTTCTGGAGAAGCGTGCCGGCAGCGGCAGCGGCTTGGATTTAACCGCGGCGGTGCTGCTTGGGATTAATAAATACCCGTATAATTTGGACACGCCCGGACGGATTAAGGGTGTGTATCCGATGGAATGGGAAGGCATCAGCTACCTTCGCGACAAATGGAACATGCCGGCAGGCTGCTCGACGCTGGAGGCGCAGCTGATGGATTTGAGCGACGATATCGCCTATTCGACGCACGATATCGAGGACGGCATCCGCGCGGGCAAAATTCAGATGAACCGGACCTTTTTCGAGGACGACCGGTTGGCTATGCATCTGGTGGAAGAGATTGAAGGCGATCAGGGGAACCTGGAGGTTGGCTGGGACCAGGTCGATATCAAGGCGATGGTCAAGCGCGTACTGGCTTCGTATCTGGAGCAGTGGGAGGAAATCTACGCCGAGTGCGACAACGAGGCCTCGCGGACCCGCAGAGAGATGAAAGCCCGCTGGGTGAGCGCTTTTGCCGGGCGGGTCGGCATGATCGACGATCCGAAGAAAGGCTGGAAGCGGGTCACGTTCGTTCGCGACGGACAGCAGGATTTGGAACTGCTGCGGACGATGGAAATTTTGAAAAAGCTCGCTTGGGTGACGCTGATCAAAGACTTCCGCGTGCAGCGGCTCCAGAAGCGCAGCGAAATTATGATCCGGCGGCTATGGGACAGCTTCAAGGTGCCTGAGGAAGGGCGTTTGATCATTCCGCCTGACTGGATGGAAAATTACGAACGGCATAAAAACCGCTGGACATGGCCGCGCTTCGTGGCCGACTATCTCTCCGGCATGACGGACGCCTACGCAGAGAAGGTATACGCCGAGCTGTTCGCAAGCAAATCCGGCTCGATCTACGAGATGGATTAAGGCTTTTGGGGTCTGATCCTTGCCCTCCCCGGCATATACTGGGAGCGAGCGCTAATCGCATCTCTGACGAGGAGGTGACCGATCCCCATGATCGTTATTGCGGACGGCCAAACGTCGGTCGATATATCCGGCTGGGAACCGCCCGAGAGGGACATCTACGAGGAGAAACACAGGGACCCCACGACGTACCAATATGATTCGGAAGGAGCGCTGCGCTTCGAGCTCAGGCTGCGGACGGCGATTGTCCAAGCGGCCAGAGATATGCAGAACAGCGCTGCGTCGTTCTCTTCCTTCAAGAAATCGCGCTGCAACGCAGCCTATTGGACCCGTACGGAGGATGGCGGATTTAAGATGAGGCGAGACGTACAGCCCGCTGCGGCGATCCGGGATATTTTCTCGCACGGCCGGGCCTATGCGTTCGAATGCGCCACCGCCATCATTATCGTGCTGTACAAAGCGGTGCTGGAGACGATCGGAGATCAGAAGTTCAACCGGCTGTTCACCGACCTGTATTTGTACTCGTGGGAGGTAGACAGCGACCTGCGGCTGATTACGATTGCCGAGAAAATGCCGACATATCCGGGAGATATCCTGTATTTCAAAAACCCCGACGTCGATCCGGCATGGATGGAGTGGCAGGGGGAAAACGTGGTGAAGCTTGGGCACGACAACTATTTCGGCCATGGGATCGGCATTACGAATGCCGCCGGTATCATTGCCAAGCTCAATAAGCAACGCAAGCCTGGCGCCACAAAGTCCGCTTACATGATCGATCAGGTGACGTACCCGAATTTTGTTTATTTGTACGAGGCGTCGTCGTCCCGGGTTCCGATCTCCCAGACGGCGCTTGCTTGGCTGCCGCCGGAAGCGCGTGGCCGGATTATCGTCAAAATCGGCGGGAGGACCAACATTTACGCTTAAGGCACGGCTTGAAGGGATCTTTCGGCACGCGATATCGCGCACGGAGATCCCTTTTTGCTGCATGGAATAAGCGTCAGCACCCGGTTCATTGACCGTACATTTGACGGATCGCTTCTGCCAACCGGAGGATGCCTGCGCGCAGCTCTTCCGGCTCCAGCACCCGTAGCCCGCCGCCGTATCCCGGAATGATCCGCAGCGCGTACTCCGCCGTTTGGAAATCGGCGGTAAGCTCGGTCAGGCCGTCGGCAGCCGGGCGGGTTTCGCGGATTTTGACGAAGTGCTCCTCCTGCAGGAGAGCAAGAGTAGAAGCATCCGCTTGCAGCCTCACGAGATAGCTGGGCAGCCGGGACTTGAAGTCGGCCGTCGACTGCTCCCAGTAACGGGCCAGATCGAAATTTGCCGGACGCTCGAACCGCTCCGGCCGTATAACTGCGCTGCGTATCCGGGAAACCCTGTAGGTGCGCATCTGGCCGTCTACGAACCCGATCAAGTACCATGCGTTTCCTTTGACGACCAGCCCAAGCGGGCCGAGCTCGCGCTCGACAACCTCGTCGCCACGCCCGTAGCGAATAGCAAGCAGCCGTTCCTCCCACACCGCCTCCTGCACGACGGGCAGGCAAGATAGCTCCTCCGCGGGTCCGTACCACCCGGCTCCGTCCACGTGGATGCGTTCGCGGACCGCCTCCGCATTCCGCCGCAGGGAGGGGGGCAGGGCGGCAAGCAGCTTCAACAAGGCCGCTTCGAAAGCCTCGCGCCAGCCTAAATCGCGCATCATGCCGGAAGCATGGGCGAGCAGGAGGGAGCGGATTTCATCGATTTTAAGTCCCGTGAGCTGGGAGCGGTAGCCTTCCGGCAGCACCCAGCCGCCGCCGGAACCCCGCTCGGCATAGAGCGGAATGCCGGAACTGCTGAGCGCCTCCATGTCGCGGAAGATGGTCCGCTCCGATACCTCCAGTCGCTCGGCCAACTCCCGCGAGGTCATTCGGCCGCGATTCTGAAGCAGCAATAAAATCGATAAAAGTCGGTCAGCACGCATGATAATCGCCCCTTGTATTTTTAAGATCCGCTTCGTCGTCTGATCTTCTCATTGTATCACAGCAATATGACAAGGGTTGACATATTAGGGCTTGGGGGGAGGTCATCTCTGTAGTCCCTTTTTGGCGTTGCCGCGTCAGGAGGTGATGAACGAGCCTCCGTTCACATGCAGCGTCTCGCCGGTGACGTACCTCGAATCGTCGCTTGCGAGGTATACGTAGGCCGGCGCCAGCTCGAACGGCTGGGCGGCCCGGCCCATCGGCGTGTCCGTGCCGAACGTCTTCACCTGCTCGGCGGGAAAGCTGGAGACCGTCAGCGGGGTCCAGACGGGACCGGGAGCTACGCTATTCACCCGGATGCCTTGCTCGACCAGCGAGAGAGCCAGCGACCGGGTAAAGGTGACGATGGCTCCTTTGGTAGACGAATAGTCGATCAATTGCGGGTTGCCGCGGTAGGCGGTGACGGAGGCCGTATTAATGATGGAGTCGCCCGCCTTCATATAGGGCAGAGCGGCTTGAGTGACGAAAAAGAACGAGAATATATTCGTTCGGAACGTCTCGATCAGCTGGTCCTCCGAAATATCCAGGAGGCTCCACTGCGGGTATTGAACGCCCAGATTGTTGACCAGCACGTCCAGTTTGCCAAACACGGCGAGCGTTTGCGCGACGACGCCCGTGCAAGAAGCTTTGTCCCGCAGGTCTGCCGGCATCGTCAGGCAGCGGCGGCCAAGCTGCTCGATATGCTGTTTCGTTTCGGCCGCGTCCGGATGCTCATATAAGTAGGCGATGGCGACGTCGGCCCCTTCTTTGGCAAAGGCGACGGCCGTCGCGCGTCCGATTCCGCTGTCTCCGCCCGTAATCAGGGCTACTTTGCCAAGGAGCTTGCCGCTGCCGACATAGGCGGGATTGTCGAAGATTGGCTGCGGGTTCATCAAATATTCGAGTCCGGGCTGCCGCTCTTGATGCTGGGGCGGGAACGCAATCGGCTTTTCGCGGCATTCCGTTTCCATCGCATAATAAGGGTATTCAGGGTAAGGCTTCATAAAGAACCTCCGATCAAACGTTACTATGGGCTTTTGCCGATAGTGTATTCTCGTTGGGCGCCAAGGGTGCGCTCAGGAGTTACGTCCGGGTCATTCTCGTACTTTCCTTCCTCCAATCTAAGCACAAACAAAAAAAACGCCCCCTCGGTGGGGGCGTCGGACTATTCCGGATGAACGATAGGCCAGCCATTATATTTCGTGCCGGACTTAGGCTCCCTTGCCTCTGGATATGCTCTTGGGCAAGCCTTTGCCCGTACCGCGCGACAGGTTCAAAAAAAAATGGCTCATTCCTTCGCGATACGTGCAGAACCGGTTTCTTCCCGACAATTTGGCACGGTACATGGCGGCATCCGCCTTTTTCAGCATGACGTTGCAGCTGGACCCGGGATCGGAGCAGAAGCAGATACCGATGCTGCCGGATACATAGAGCACATTTCCTGCCAAGCGGTAAGGCACCTTGATGGTTTCGAGCATGTCGCGAGCCATTTTTTTGGCCGACGCCTCGCTGCTTTGGAGAGCGACCAGCAGAAATTCGTCCCCGCCGAGCCGGAATATATGCTGATGCTTGTTCTGGAACGTTTTTAAACGCTGTCCCGCTTCCCCGATCAGCAAATCCCCGATGTCGTGTCCGAGCGTATCGTTGACGGACTTGAACCCGTCCAAATCCAAAAACAAGAACGCCGTATTCCGGTTTACGGCGTTTTTCTCGGCATAGCGGTCCCACGCGTTCCGGTTGAGCAAACCGGTCAGAGGATCGGTATACGCCAACTTTTCGAGTGCTTGTCGCTGGAGGCGCATCGCTTGCCAAACAACGATATACACAAGACACATCGCGGCAAGAACGCCGAACAGCAAAAACAAATCTACCGGGCGAAGAACGGAGTGGACGAGGGAGGATCTGTCGTTATCCGGAGCGATGACGGCTTCGCTGCCTGTTATATACATCGTTGCCATCCCGATCATCGTGAGCAAGCCGCCGCCCGCCAGTCGAAAGCGGCTTTTGTTTCCGAACAGAGCCAGATGAAAGATAAGGAACGTCGTCATGATGCCAGCAAGTAAAGAAATGAAGGTTAGAGTCGTATCATAGCGCACGTTGTCGTCCAGATGAAATACAAGCACAGCCACATACGTGGACCACACGCTCCCCGTGACGAACGAAGCCACCGCAAACCAGCGGTTTCTGATTCGTCCAAGGACGTGCGACAGGTGGAACACGGTGCAACAACTCCTTTCGTTTATCCGAGCTATTATAGCAAATAAATATGAACAAAATCTATACAACTCTCCCTGCCGGACGCTGCGAAGCGAGGCAGGAAAAGGAAGCACCTGCATGCTAATACTTACCGGATTCAAGATAAAGACTATATGCGTTGTCGTGTAAATCAAGGGTCATAATTTTTTGTATGTTACTTTAAAAAAAGTAAGTTAATTGCGTTATGATACTAAATAGAGTAATACAATAAAGGAGTGGACATTATGAGCCAAGTTCAACAACAAACCGCCGAGCAAGTAATCTTATCCCGTCATTCCATCCGTCAATATCAACGGGACGTCGTCATCCCGGATGCGGAGCTGAATGAAATTTTGGAGCTGTCCGCAAACGCGCCTTCGTCTTGGAACTTGCAGCACTGGCGTTTTCTGGTCATTCGCGAGCAGGCGAACAAAGATCGTCTTCTTCCGATCGCGTTTGGCCAACAGCAAGTATCCGACGCATCCGTGGTTGTTGTCGTGCTCGGCGACCTGCAAGCGAACTTGACCGCTCCGATCGTCTATGAAAAGGCGACGCCGGAAGTCCGCGACATGATGCTCGGTCAAATTAACGGTGCCTACGCGAACAATCCGACGGTAGCCCGCGACGAAGCGATCCGCAACGCCTCGCTGGCCGCTATGCAGCTTATGCTGGCAGCGCGCGCGAAAGGCTACGACACCGTTCCGATGGGCGGCTACAATCCGGCTGCTTTGATCCAAGAGTTCAACATCCCGGAACGCTATATTCCGGTTATGCTTCTCCCGATCGGGAAAGCGGCTAGCCCGGCACGCGCGACAGAACGTCTGCCGCTCGGCGACACTGTCATTCACGAGTCGTTCTAATTCGGCAACACCGATATCGACAAAATACCCCCGGCAGCGCTCCCTCTTCACAGGGAGTAAAGGCTCCGGGGTTATTTTTCATGTTAGGCATCAGTCAAGTCACTTATCCGCATACCAGCGGTTATACTGTTCGTGCAGGTTCTCGCGGGACAAGCGGCTGCGGTGCAGGGACAGGCTTGGGGCTTGGCGGTTCAGCTCCGCGATCTGCTTGTTCGCATCCTCGATCAGCGCGTCGATTTCCGGGTCGAAGGAGCTTTTGGCCAACTGATTCATCGCTTTCTCCATCAGTGAGCCGATTTCCTTCCGCAGCATGACCCACGGGTGTTCGACCTTGGCTTGCTTCCGTAGCCAAGGAATCGTTCGTTTCCTGCGGCTCCCGGTAACCAAGTCCGAATAGTCATTGACCCAGAGAGCGGTTGCTGCTTTCATGGCAGAAGAAAGCATGTTCGTCATCCCTTTGCAAAACTTATTGCCGCCCGAACTGAAAAGGTGATGCATGCGCCTGTTCCCAAAGCCGCGCAGCGCACATACAATACCATGGCTTAAATGGGAGGTGATCGATTGGTTTATGCCAACACGAAGTGGGGGAAATACAGTTATTTGAAAACCGACGCACGTTGGAAGCCATATCTTCCGCAGACGCAACGGGCGAGCCAGGCTACGGTCAAGTCTATGCTCAAGCGCTGGGGAGCGATTTATCTGAAGCCGAACAACGGCACCGGCGGCTACGGGATCATGAAAATAACGCGCGCGGGCAACCGGCGCTATACGCTCAGAAGTGGCTACGCCACCCGGACGTTTCATTCGTTCGGCAGCTTGTACTCTGCGGTCTCCAGACAGATGGCCCGGCGAAGCTTCCTTGTGCAAAAAGCAATCCTGCTGCTGCATTACAAGAAACGCCCGTTCGATCTGCGGGTCATGGTCCAGCGTAACCGGCAGAAGGGGTGGGACGCGACGGGGATGGTCGGCCGGCTGGCCAGGCCGAGAAAGATCGTCACCAACTATCACAACGGGGGAACCCCGATGCCGGTAAACAAATTGCTATCCCCGCATATGCACGGGAAGCGCCGGACAGGTTACGTTCGAGAACTGAAAAACCTGAGCCGCGGCATCAGCGAATATATGAGCGTGAAGTACCCGAAATTTCACGCTCTTGGTATCGATATCGCGATCGATACCAAGAAGAAACCTTGGATTCTCGAAGTCAATACGAAGCCGGACAAATCGATTTTTAACGCCCTGAAGAACAAAACAATGTACAGACGCATTTTGTCCTACGCCCGGATGCAGAAAAGGTCTTAAAGCCGACTTAGCCCCTGCCGCTGCAAGGCAAGGGTTTTTTGTCGTTTTCTTTATCCGAAAAAGAGCAAAGCGTTTATTTTCGCTTTGGTAGGACTCATCGTTATCCGGCTCGCGCTTCTCAGCTACTTGTCCGGGCTTGATCCGGCCGAGCTGGGAATGCTGTTCTTCTTGATCGCGGTCGCCTATATCGTGCCTTGGCGGATCGTCAGCTTCGTAAAATACCGTAAGCTCTTGGCTCAGCAAGGGAACGCCTGACGGCAGTGAAACGAATTGGAGTCGGCCCCGTTAACGTTAAGTAAGCGAAATCGCGTCAAAGGAGGTGAACGAATATGGAGTGGTCTTTGGATCTGGCGCTGCTGCTGGCGATTGGGCTGGCTGCGCTGTTCGTCGTGCCATGGTTCGGATGGGTGGGGAAACCGTTGACCTTCGCATTTGATCCGGCCGCCGAGCTTGCCAAGCTTCCGCTCAAGCGTCATGACCGGGCCAGAAAAAGTCCGCGCACCATCTTCGTTCGCCGAAAATGCCCGCCGCGGTCCTCGGCGTTATCCGAAGAAGCAAGCGTTGCCGACGAAGAGCAAGCCTCGGTCCCGGCCTCGCTGGTCTGGAGCTTTCTCGAGCGCTATTATGCGGTGCTCCCGCAAAAACCGGACGCATGGTACCGGATGGTCGAGAACCTCAAGCAACGCGACAACGTCGCTTTACTGCCCATTTGAAGCAAGCCCGAAGCACGACCTGCATGAAAAAGCGGAAATCCGCTTTTCGCGCAGGCCGTTTTTTTATTGATATAAGCACGGATTAGATAGGATTTGTGAAGGGAATTTCGGCAAAGTTGTTACGTTCTACTAGGTTCGGACAGGAGTGTGGTAGAGGAGTAACGGCAAAAGCACGAGATCAGTTTTCCTGCCGCGCGGCTTCGGCCTGCTCCAATTCGTCCAGCGCCTTTTCCAAGCCGTAGTTCAGAAGCAGCGTTTTGAAGCCTTTGCTGCGATTTTCGGCCAGGGCATCCAGAAGCAGCTTTAAATCTTTACGGATAAACACCCGGTCCTTGTCGTGGGTCTCGCTGCGCTCCTTTTTCTTGAGACGGCTTTCCAGCAGCTGCAGCACCGGAGCCGCTTCCTCTGCCGTATCGGTCGCCGCTGTGTCCACCTCGGCCGTGGCGGCGGATGAGGCAGACTCGCCAGCCGGTTCCGCTGCCGGGGCAACCGTTAGCGTCGCCTCTTCTGCCAGCGGGGCAGCTTCGGGAGCCTCCTTAGGCTGCGGCTCCGCCGGTTGATCTCCCACATTGCTCTTGTGCTTGGAAGTGCGTGGCTTCGCTGCCGCGTCACCGTCTACGCCGCTCGTCTGGGCTGGCACGCCTGCTGCGCCCTTGCGCCTGGAAGTGCGCGGCTTCGCCGCTGCGTCGCTCGTCTCCGTCGGCTTCGTGTCCGTCGTTGCCTTGGCGCCCCGCTTCCTCAGGGAGCCCGGCTGCTGCCGTTCGGCTGTGACGGTTTCAGCGGAGGCTGCTTCGGCTTCCTCCAAAGACTTTCCGTTCACGTCGGTCTTCTCCGCCGCGTCCGAACGGACGGGCGGCTCTTGTTTTCTTGGTGGCATGGCAGAATCCTCCTTCGTTCAGTCCGGCCTTAGCCGTCTCGGCAGTCTCGTGGAAGAGCTTTTCTACCGATTGTTCCATGGCTTTCCTCCATTGTATCATAGGGCTGCAGGCGGAAAAATATTTTTCCACGCTTTCCCAGAGGGCCCGTTTCTTTCATGCGACCCAATCTTCTGCGTCTAATCGGATCGCGCCGATAGCTCCTTGACTCACACCCGCAGCATCGGGTTCTTCATTTTTGGCTAGTTTCCCTTTCGCCGATTTTTCGGTATAGTGTTCAGTAGAAGAAATGAGAGCGAGGGGAAGGGGATGAATCGGCAGCCGCTGATATCTGTCATTATTCCAACCTATAACCGGCTTGATTTTTTGGCCGAGCTGATCGAATCGTTGTGGCGGCAGACGTACCGTCATTTGCAGATTATTGTGGTTAACGATAACGGGGAACCGATCGACGAGCTTAAGGAGCTGTATCCGGAGCTGGATCTGACCGTGGTCGATATGGAAAACAATCTCAAGCATGTACATGCGCGCAACCGCGGACTGGAGCTGGTTCGGGGAGATTATATCATGCTGTGCGACGATGACGATTTGCTGCTGCCGTCGCATGTGGAGCGGATGCTGCGCGAAATCGAAGACAGCGATCTGGTCTATCCGGATGTGGAAATTTTCGATTATATTGTGGACAACGGAGTGCGCCGGGCGACGAAACGGTTTGTGTTCGCCTATGAGCACGAATTCGAGGCGATGCGGAGGTTCTCGACGTTTTTCTCGTCGGGCTGTCTGTATCGTCCGGAGCTGCATGAGCGGCTCGGTCCGTTCGATACGGAGATGCATCATTACTGGGACTGGGATTTTTACTTGCGGGTGGCGGAGCAGTTTCGGGTCAAACGCGTACCGGCGGCGAGCGCGCTTTATGCGTTTGCGGGCAGCGGGAACAATATGTCCCGCAATTTGGAGGATATGCGTCCTTACCTGGACAAGCTGTCAGCGAAGCATGGGCTCGGAGAGCTGCCAACCAAAAACTTTTTTCTTCTGCTCGAGGAGCCGGAGGTCAAAGCGCGCCGTGCGGAGACGGAGCTGCTCTGGAACGGGGAGCCGATCGTATCGCGGCGGGCGAAACAAGCGGGAGGAGCAATTAGGGAAGTATGAAACGACAGGATGATTGGTACGATCCGATGGACCCCGGACCTGCGGACCCGGGCCCATCGCCAGACGATGGCTGGCACGAGCCGCCGACCGATTACGATTACCGCGACCCGCGGGAGGCGGGCCGGGGCGCCAGAGAAAATGACCGCCAAGCCGGGAGGCCGGCGGCAGGAAACGAGGAATTCCGCAACCGGCGGTCCGTCCAAACGGATTTGTTCGAAGCGCCGGTCCGCCGGCCGCAGGCGGTTAAGCGACAGCCGGGGCAACCGATAGGGACGATGACGGAAGCGCAGGAGCTGCTGCGTAAATATTACGGATACCCGGATTTTCGCGAAGGGCAAAAGCGGGTGATCGAAAGCCTGCTGAGCGGGCGGGATACACTTGGCATTATGCCGACAGGCGGAGGCAAATCGATCTGCTATCAGGTTCCGGCGCTGATGATGAGCGGAACGACGATCGTCGTTTCGCCGCTGATTTCGCTGATGAAGGACCAAGTGGACGGGCTCGACAGCATCGGCGTGCCTGCGGCTTATATTAACAGCTCGCTATCATACGCGCAGGTGGAGATGCGTATCCGCAAGGCTGAGCGGGGCGAGTACAAGCTGCTCTATGTCGCGCCGGAGCGGCTCGAATCGGAGCGTTTTCTTGAGCTGCTCGCCGGACTTGTCGTGCCGATGGTAGCCGTGGACGAGGCGCACTGCGTGTCCCAGTGGGGACACGACTTCCGCCCGAGCTACATGCGGATCAACGAACTGGTCTCGCATCTGCCGGACCGGCCGCTGCTGGCCGCTTATACGGCGACGGCGACGGACCAGGTGCGCGAGGATATCGTGAAGCACTTGAAGCTGAGTGAGCCGCAGGTGTTCGTGACCGGCTTCGCTCGGGAGAACCTGTCGTTTTCGGTCATCAAGGGCGAGAACAAGCGCGATGTGCTAATGGGGTACATCCGCGAGCATGCCGGGGAAGCGGGCATCGTCTATGCGGCGACGCGCAAGGAAGTCGACCAGTTGTGCGAATATTTGCTGCGTCAGGGCGTGGCTGCGGGCAAATACCATGCCGGTCTGACGGATAAGGAACGCGCGGATGCGCAGGAGCGGTTTTTGTACGACGAGGTGCGCGTCATGGTGGCGAGCAACGCGTTCGGGATGGGCATCGACAAGTCGAACGTGCGGTATGTCGCTCATTTTAATATGCCAAAAAATATGGAAGCCTATTACCAGGAAGCCGGACGTGCGGGCCGTGACGGCGAGCCGAGCGACTGCATGCTGCTGTTCAGCCCGCAGGACATTCATATCCAGAAGTTTCTGATTGAGCAGTCCGTCTCGGACCCGGACCGGCAGGCGCAGGAATACCGGCGGCTGCAGCAGATGGCCGACTACTGCCACACCCCGCAGTGCTTGCAGCGGTACATCGTCCGTTACTTCGGCGGGGAAGCGGAAGAAGACTGCGGACAGTGCAGCAACTGCGTCAGCCCGGATATGGAGCTGACGGATATTACGCTCGAAGCGCAGCAGATTTTCTCCTGCGTAAAGCGTATGCGGGAACGGTTCGGCATGACGCTGGTCGCTTCGGTGCTCAAGGGCTCGCGCAACAAAAAGGTGTTGGATTTCGGCTTCGACAGTCTCAGCACTCACGGGTTAATGAGGAACCGGACGGAAAAAGACATCATCGACCTGATCCAGCTCCTTGTCGCCGAAGGCTACTTGCAGCTCACGGAAGGCAAATACCCGGTGCTTCGGCTGTCGTCGAAGGCGTCCGATGTGCTCAGTGGCAAGGAACGAGTCGTGCAGCGTATCCGGCTGAAGCCGTCCGCCCCGGTCGTTCAGGATGTCGAAGCGGAGCTGTTCGACGAGCTGCGGAAACTGCGTACAGAGATTGCGAAGCGTGAAGGCATCCCGCCGTATATCGTATTCCCGGACAGCACACTGCGCGAGATGTGCGGCGTGCAGCCGACGAACCCGGCGGCTATGCTCAAGATCAAGGGCGTCGGGGAAGCGAAATTTTTCAAGTACGGGGCATTTTTCATCGAGTTTTTCAAGCAGCGTCAGGGGTAGCGGCGATTTCGGACGGCGCGGGGATATCATCTATGGGGACGTCGCGCCGAACCAAGGAGGAACACTGTGGCAAAATCAAAGTATTACGTCGTATGGGAAGGGCGTCAGCCCGGTATCTATAAAACATGGGCCGAATGCCAAGCCCAGACGAACGGATTCCCGCAGGCCAAGTTCAAGGCGTACGAGAGCGAGGCGGAGGCCAAAGCGATGTTCGCCGCCGGCTGGAAGAAGGCGTTCGGAGCCGCGGTGCGCGCAGGAGCCGGCGGTACGGGCAAGAGCGGTGGACGGACCTCCAAAGCCGCAGGCGCGGAGGCCGCGGGCCAGTTCGATCCCGAGAGCTTGTCCGTCGATGTAGGCTGCAGCGGCAACCCCGGCATCGTCGAGTACAAAGGCGTGTACACGCGCACCGGCGAAATCGTATTTCAGCAGAAGCCGATCTCCAAAGGCACGAACAATATGGGCGAATTTCTCGCGATCGTTCACGGGCTCGCTTATTTGAAGCAAAAAGGCAGCGACATGACGATTTACAGCGATTCGGTAACGGCGATCAGCTGGGTGCGCAATAAAACGGTCGCATCCACCTTGGTACGGGACGCCTCGACTCAGGAAATCTGGGCGCTCGTGGACCGCGCGGAAGCTTGGCTGCGCAACAACTCCTACAAGAACAAAATCATCAAGTGGAACACGAAGGCATGGGGCGAGATCAAGGCGGATTACGGCCGGAAATAAGAGACTGGCCGCAGATAGCGCTGCCTTTGAACGACCCAACCCCATTCCCCGGCCGCATAAAAACCATACGAAAAAGCGCTTCTCCGTTTCGGCGGGGGAGCGCTTTTCTTTTCACACGGGTAACGCACGGCTTATTTATCGCCTCGGTCGATATGCAGCCGCGGTTTTGTGTTATTTTTCGTGTCCTTATACATCTCTTCCTCTTGACTTTCGAGCGGAAGGCTGACAAGCTCCCACTCGGTCTGTCCCATCGCTTCGTCGTACGGAAATTCGTCGCCGCGCTTGAGCGTTTCCTCCCGGCCCCACTCGTTCTCGTAAATGCCATCCGTTTCGACTTCTTCGCCGGATACCGGAGGCATGCTTTTATCGTTTGCCATACTTGCCATAACCCTCCTTAAACGTCGCTTCGCCCGTTAGTATGCCCGGATGGCCCGGAAGTATGACGCAACGAAAATAGGGACCCTGCTTATCCGTGATAACCAGAATCCCTATGTTGGTATAGGTTGCTTATTCAATTTTCGAAAAACACACTCCAATCAAGCTGTCGTTAGGGTACGCGAACGAGTAACAGGTCTTATCGGATTCCGGCATGCCCTCGGTATAGCCTTCATTCGGTGCGCGTACAGTACGGATTTCAGGTAAGCGCGGCGGGGCATGCTTCGCTTCCTTACTTCAATGGACTATCCCCTTTCCCTTGTTTATTTTTATATCAATTTCAATCCGGTACTGCCAAATGCTTTAAACCAAATCCGGATTGAAAGATATAAACGAGAGAAACTTCGGTGTGAATCAGGGTGATATCCGTAGGCTTAATCAGGTAAATCATTTATCTTGCTTACTGTTAGGATAGCCTATTATTAAAGTGTTGTAAATATTCAGAATAATTAGTTATTTGTCGATAAACCTAATTTTTCTCTCGAATTCGTCATTTTTCTTCTTTGTTCTTAGTATTTCTACAGGATGCAAATGCTGCAAAATTACTATTGGATTTCCTCGCTTTGCTAAACAAGCGAAAACCCACCGCGTAAGGTTTGCCGCCTAACGGTGGGTTTCGCTTAGATTCAATCTTTGCGCGCCGTGGGGTTTGCCACAGCTTTTTGTCCTGGAGTCTTTGCCGTTACAGCGGCGAAGGCTCTTTTTTATTTTATGCTGAAAAACGATTACGTTATACTTTGATATTGGCATTAAGATATCAGTTCAACCAAGGGATAGACACCAAGATATGTGGGGTACATAATTGCAGGTCATTTACTACCCGCCATCAGTCCAAACAATCTTTTAGCCATCGAATACACTAAATCATGGGTATTCGGGAGGGATCAGGCCGATACTCAATATTATTTAAGGAGTGTTGACTAATGAGCAGCGTTAGAGGGTTTACTTCTACAGGTGTTATTTTGGTTCTTTTCATTCTGCTTGTTATCGTCGCTTGCAGCATCTGTTTTATTTAATTTAAGCAAACTAATGCAGAAGGGCCGCCAATAGGCGGCTCCTTTTGTATGTTCGGCCACCTCACCCCGCAAGCTTAAAGCAGCAACTCGTTCGCGGGAAAGTGAATGTAATCGGCCAGCTCTTGGCGAGACGTGTCCGCAGTTTCGAGGAATTTCCGGCTGCTTACTCCGGCACCGCTTCCTCCTCATCCCGGCTCTGAATCACGAACAGCAGACCGTCTCGGATGCGGATGTGTCCGGCTTCGCCAAGCAGCACGTTGCTGATGCCGAGCGATTGCCCGATCGTCAGCGTCGCCTCATTCAGCGGATACTGGAACCCTTCGAGCGTAATTCCCGTGACCTCGATGCTGAGCGGGAGCAGCGACACATGGGTGAATCGGCTCCGGCTGACCGTTTGCAGCGCGCTGCCGTCCATCAGCATCAGCTCATTGCAGGCGTCGACGATGCGGCAGCGGATGCCTGCGGCCAAAGCTTTGCGCAGCAGATGGACGTTCGCGAGTGAATGGTCCCATCGGGTACCAAGCACGCCCAGCAGCACGATTTCCTCGGCGTTTTGTTCGAGCGCCCAAGTGAAAGCCATCTCCGTGTCAGTCAAGTCTTTCCACACCGGATCGCAGGCAAGGAACTTTCGGCTGACCCGGCTTATTTCCTCAAGCTCCATCGAGCTGACGGAGTCGAAATCCCCGAGCGCCATATCCGGCCGGTATCCGTGCCGCACCAGAAAGAGCGCCCCGCGGTCCGCCCCGACCAGCACATCGCCTGTGCGGATTTCCCGAAAAGCCCAACCCCCTAGCCGGCCCCCCGAGAAAATAAGAATCCGTTTCCGTTCCATCCGTCCGCTGCCTCCTACCACACTGAGTGGAATTCATTATACCATGATTGAGATCAAGAGAATATGCAGGTGAAATTGAGATGAAGGGGGCGAGTAAGGTATAGTTTGGATAAAAGAGCAGCTAAGGCTGGAGAAAAGGGGGAGGACGGCACGTGATCATTCGTCGGCGGTACGAAAATTTGGACGGCAGCCAAAACCGCAAAAAGCTAGCCCATCTGCGCCAATGGCGCAAGGAGCGCAAAGCGAAAATCAAAGACTTGTCCTACCGCGTGCCGCAGGCCGAAGCGCGGCAGCTCGATTACTTGCGCAGCAACCGGACGCAACCGACCGCTACTTGGATCGGGCACTCGACGTTTTTGCTGCAGATGGAGGGCCAAAATCTGATTACCGACCCGGTATGGGCGATCCGGATGGGGCTGGAGAAGCGCCTTGCGCCGCCCGGTTTGCGATTGGAGGAGCTCCCGCCGATCGACGCGGTACTGCTGTCGCACAGTCATTATGACCATATGCACCTGCCGACGCTGCGGCAGCTTGCCCGGGCCAATGCCCGAATGCAGCTTTTTGTCCCGGATGGGCTGGGGGCCAAGCTTCGCTCCTGCGGGTTCGCGCACATAACCGAGGCTAACTGGTGGGAAGAGCTTCGGCTCGGCTCGTTGGAGCTGCATTTTGTTCCGGCGCAGCATTGGACACGCCGCACGCTGTTCGATATGAATACGTCGCATTGGGGCGGCTGGATCGTTCGGCCGACGAACCACGGCGGGGAGCGGCTCGCGATCTATTTTGCCGGGGACAGCGGCTATTTCCCGGGCTTTAAGCTGATCGGTGATCGCTTTCCGATCAAGTGGGCGCTGATGCCGATCGGCGCCTACGAGCCGGAATGGTTTATGTCCCAGCAGCACGTGAGCCCCGAACAGGCGGTTAAGGCGTTCCTCGACTGCGGGGCCGAGCTGTTCGTGCCGATGCATTACGGCGCGTTCCGGCTAGCGGACGACACGCCGCGCGAGGCGCTCGACCGTCTGCTCGCGGAATGGACGCGACGGCAGCTTGACCCGGAGCGGCTGCGGGTACTGCTTCTCGGGGAGACGCTGCGGCAATAGCCTCGCAGAGCACAAGACAGTCTGCAAAACAGAAATGGCTTGCGTGCGTTAACTAGCTAAGAGTCCACAGATTTAGCCATGTAATGGATGCGATGAAGTAGATGGCAAAAAGGCCAAGCCTCTGGCGGTTATCCGTTGGCTTGGCCTTTTGTCGTTCATGTATTTTCATTGCGTCGGGCCATCTGCTGCCAGACCGATCCGACGGCCGCCTGGCCGCCCTCGATGCGCTCCAGCGCCATGCGTACCTGCATCCGCACTTCAAACTCCGGGTCATCCTGAGCCGCTTGTAGGGCTTGGATCGTTCCTTCGTCGCCTACTTCATAAAGGAAGCGGGCTGCCCGCCAGCGCACCAGCTTGTTGGAATCCTGCAAAGCTCCGATCATCGCATCCTGTGCTGCGGGGTCCCCGATATCCGACAGCGTGTCCCCTGCGGTCCGGCGGACGGAGGAGGAAGAGTCGCGCAAAGCACGGTACAGGTAGGGAAGCACATGCGGTTCTTTCAAATCCCCCAAATAGACGGTGGCCAAGCGCCGGACCGTCGAACGTTCGTCATCCAGACCTTTGAGCAGCAGCGGCAGCGTTTCTTCGGAGGGCTTGATCTGCTCCAGTGCCGCATATCGCTGCTTCCAATCGGGGTCCTGCAGCTTTCGCTCAGTTTCTTCGTAGCTCAGCGTCGTACGGCCGGAAGCTGCCAGCTCCTTCACATCGCCTTGAGCCGGGCCCAGCTCGGCTTGGGCAATCAGCCGTTCGAGCTGTTCGTCGCTGTAGGCGGCATCCAGCTCCTGAACCACTTCGTCCAAGATGTCCTGAAGCTCGCCGTAGCGCGTATCCCAATCGTCCAAGGAACGCTCTTTGATCAGGTTCGGCGCGGCCGCCGCCCCGCGGATGGCGGCGTCGCTAAACCGTTGGGGCAGGGCGGCTCGCCGTTCTTCCGCGCCATTCGTTACCCGGACCTGCAGCGGAATGCCGCGAAAATGCTGCAGGAGCACCTTGACTTCGCCGAATGTCGCATCGGTTGTTTCCACCGGGTTGTCCGGGGAAGCGGGCTTTTGAGCGCCTGCTTCTGTATGGTTTTGCGCTGCGCCGGAAGTAGCGACGCCCAGAATGTCCCGGACTTCGGCGAGAATGTGCTGCCAATCTCCCTTAGCTATCCGGTCCAAAGCGATAAAATCCGCCGCGCGGTACAAGCTTTTGACGCCTTCAATGGTGAGCAGCTGTTGAAGCTGAGGATCTGCCAGTTGACTGGCCTGCTCGCGGTTGAACGTTTCGCGAACGTCTTTTGGCAAGGAAGTATCCAAATTGATTTTCATGGTATTCGGGCTGGGCGTTGGTTCGATTGAGAGAATAGGCATGGTCATACCTCCTGTCTGCCTGATTGTTTGGATTTTGGTTCGTGTGGATCTGGATTTACGGCTGTACCGCGAGATAACGTTCTTGGATGACTCGAACGTGGTGAAGCTCGTGCCCCGCGATAATATAGGCCAGGGCTCGCACGAATGTATTACAGTCGGCCGCCGTTCCTTGGCGCAGCCAGGCTTCTGGACGCAAGCCCGCAAGCAGGGTCAGCGTCGCCTGCCGGACTGCTGCAAATTCTGCCAATAGAGAAGTAAGCGGCAAGTCGTCGAAATTTGCGCCAGAGACATAGAGATGCTCATCCATGGAAGGGAACGGGGTCTGATCGCCACGCGCGATGCACAGCAAGCGGTAGCTTAAGACCCGCTCGGTATCCGTGACGTGGCCAAGGACTTCTTTTAAACTCCATTTGCCTTCGGCATAGCGAAAGAGGGCTTGTTCCTCGGTTAGCGAGTGGAGCAGCTCGGTCGTCTCTTTCAGTTGGATGCGGAGCAGTTCCTGAATATCCCCATCGGGAACCTGTGCAATATACTCTTGATAGTGCATTCCATATTCTGTAGCTTCTGGTCTGCTCATCGTTCGGCTTCTCTCCTCCGGATTGAATAAAAAGGACCGACGCTCTCGAAAGAGCAGGCCGGTCTCTTGTCTGCATTAGCTTGGGTGTAACTCTTAATCCAGATCAAGCAAATTACGGTGCAGGTAGTTGTCGTCCAACGCTTTGGTCAGATCAAAGACGGTATGAGCCAGATCCAAATTTTCAAACGTGTGCTCACAGGAGTCTTTATACGCCATTTCTTCCTCGTAATGCGACATATAGCGGTCGATGAGCTCGGGCGAATCCCCGCGCTCCACCTCACGGCGCTTGACCGTTTCCCGATCAGCGTAGATGAAGATTCGCACAGCTCGATCGCTGTACAGGGACTTCAGGGTCTCCGCGCCTTGGCGGTTCAAGATCAAGTAGACGGCCCCGTGCTTTTGGACCATGTCGGCGACGTCGGATTCTTTGACCCCGTACCGGTTCCCGTCCAATTCGATCACTTCGATGAACTCCCGGTTTGCTTCGGCTTCCTCAAATTGCTTCCGAGTGACGAAATGGTAATCTTGCCCGTCTACCTCCGAAGAGCGGGGAGGGCGGGTCGTGTACGAAATTACCTGTTTGATGCCGAGCGTGCTGCCGGACATCTGAGCGACGGTTCGGCGACCGGCTCCATTCGGACCCGTGAATGCAAAAATGAGTTCCTTTTCTTTCAGTTCGTACATAGAAACCCTCCTTCATTTGGGAAGTGCAGTTCCTTGCCGAGTGCTAGCCTTTATTTTACATGGTTTCTCAGAGGAGGTAAAGATGCTTTTGAAAGCGTTTCATCGCTTCCGTTGCCTGCCGCCTCCGCCGTCCCGCCGCCCGCGAGCCGCGCCTACGCTCGCGTCCGCACCGCCGCGTCGCCCGCGTGCTGCGCCCGCACCTGCGTCCGCGCCGCCACGCCGTCCGCGAGCCGCGCCCGCATTCGCATTCGCGTCCGCGCCACTGCGCCGTCCGCGAGCCGCGCCAGCTGCCGCATCCGCGCCGCCGCGTCGCCCGCGCGCAGCGCCTGCATTCGCATCCGCGCCGCCGCGTCGCCCGCGAGCCGCGCCCGCCGCCGCGTCCGCGCCACTGCGCCGCCCGCGAGTTGCGCCTGCCGCCGCGTCCGCGCCACTGCGTCGCCCGCGAGCAACGCCTGCGCTCGCGTCCGTGTCGCCGCGCTCTGCCGCCGGTTTCCCCGGCCGCTTCGCGATCGTCGCCTTAATGCCCCGCTCAATCTGCTCCAGGTACATGGCATCCCGCTGCGCGGCGAACGTAATCGCTTTTCCCGTCTGGCCTGCGCGTCCCGTTCGCCCAATGCGGTGAATATAACTTTCGGCATCGTGTGGAATGTCGTAGTTGAACACGTGCGTGATGCCTTCGACGTCGAGCCCGCGCGCCGCGAGGTCAGTTGCTACAAGCAGCTGAATTTTGGCCTCGCGAAATCGCTTCATGACCTGCTCGCGCTTCGCCTGCGTCAAGTCTCCATGCAGCTCGTCGCACGAATACCCGCGTTCCGCCAGCTCGTTCATCAGCTTGCTCGCTCTAAGCTTTGTACGGCAAAAGACCATCGCCAAATACGGATTTTCTTCGTCGATCAATTTACAGAGCGCTTCCAGTTTTCCGCGATCGGTAGTCTGAATCACGACCTGCTCGATTTCGTCCAGCGTCACGCGTTTCGATTTCACTTCGATCTCAACCGGCTGACGCATGTACTCTTTGGCCAGCTGACGGATGCGCGGAGGCATCGTAGCCGAGAACAGCAGCGTCTGCCTGCGGCTCGGAGTCACCGAAATAATTTCCACGACCTCCGGCAAAAAGCCCATGTGCAGCATTTGATCCGCTTCGTCCAGCACGAGAACGGACAGCTTATGAAGCTGCACCGTTTCCCGGCGCAGATGATCGAGGAGCCGTCCGGGCGTCGCTACAATGATATGTATATTTCCTTCCAGCTTGCGGATCTGTCGCTCGACATCTTGCCCCCCGTAAGCGGACAGTACGCGCAAGCCTTTGAGCGGAGCCCAGCGTTTGATTTCTTCCGTAATTTGAATGGCAAGCTCACGGGTCGGGGTAACGATCAGCGCCTGTACGTTAGGGTTGTCTGGGTTGACGCTTTCCAGAATCGGCAGCGCAAAAGCCAACGTTTTGCCCGTACCGGTCTGCGCTTGAGCGATGATGTCGTGCCCGGCAAGAGCAACCGGAATCGCCTCGCGTTGGATCGGCGTCGGCTCGTCGTATCCATGTTTTTGCATGGCCTCGGCCAAGTCGCTCCCGATCCCGAGCAGGGCAAAATTATTTTTCTTCATTATAGTATCTCCTCATAATTCGAATTATTCTTCTAAGAGAACCTTCAATTATAGATGCAATTCTACAGGAACCGGCGGCAAAAAGAAACTGCACGGGGCTGAAAAGACCGGGTGCAGTATGCTTTCTGCGGGACTTAAGCTCAATACTCCCGGCCGTTCCCTTCCGCTTGATTCGGAACCGTAACGTCTGTTCCGAACGTCTGTTCCATCATTTTCGCGAAATGGGCGCGGTATGGCTCCAGACTTCTTCCGCTCCAGCTGTCCTGCGCCATCCGGTTGAACGCGTTGACGACGATTCGGTTGGCTGAAATATAGACGTCATGTACCGTCGGCTGATTCAGGCGAATTTTTTCCGCAATCTTCTGTTTGAACAAATGCGACAGATGCTCGTGGTGCATTTCCGTCTCCCCGCCGCTGCCTCTGCTGATCAACTGGTCGGGTGGGGCGTAATCGCTTTGATCGTCGTACGTGCTGTACAGCCCTTTCACCAATCCGTAATTGTTCGTTTCCGTCCCGGCGACGTCGCCTCCCCGCGTCCCGCTGGCGGTGCTATCCATCGTGATGGCGACATAGGCGGTACTATCGCCCATCATGACGATCGCGCTGCTGACTCCGTCCATAGCAGTCACCTGATCGGACAAATGCTGATTCATTTCCAGTTTGGTTACTTTGTGGGAAACGGGGGCATACTGCTGCTGAGTTTGATAAGCGCGCGACGTGTCCTGCCTCGGCATATCCCGCTTGCTGCCGTAATTGTTGGCGCTGTTGTAGTCGTACCATGAAAAGCAGCCGGTCATCGTCATGACGAGGCCCAAGGCGACCGCCGATCCGATCCATCGGAAATAACGCATCATGATTGCCCTCCTTTGAAAAATCTCCTTCTTAGGATTGATTATCGGGGACGATTTATGCGCAGGAAAACGAGGTCCAAATGATGCATAAAAGCACCGCTATATGGAAATAACCAAGTAGAGGCGAAAACGCTTAACCCCAGCAAATTCGAGACTTCCGAACAATTTGTGAATTTCCTCAGATTCATTGACAAAAAACAGGTCCGAATTTATAGTTAATATGGTGATTAGGTTCATTGACAAGTTTATGACCTATTTTGATCGAAAAATATTTGCTTTATAAGGTGGGATTGATTAAGATGATTCGATGGCAAAATCTGTGGCGATTCATCCCTCTTTTTGGGTTGATGATGTTGCTGTTAACGGGGTGTGGAGATCAGACGATTTCCGCCTTAAAGCCAAGGGGTCCGGTGGCCAGAGATCAACTGTTCCTGATGAAGCTAAGCTTCGGGATCATGCTTCTGGTTGTCGTGGTCGTTTTTGTCCTTTATTTGTATGTCTTGGTCCGCTTTAGAAAGAAAAAAGGCGATAAAGACATCATTCCGAAGCAGGTGGAAGGCAGTCATACGCTGGAGATTATTTGGACGGTTATTCCGATCATTTTGCTCCTCATTTTGGCCGTTCCTACCGTACAGTATACCTTTAAGCTTTTGGAAGACCACAGAGACAACAAAGAAGCGCTGCACGTTAAAGTGACGGCTCACGCCTTCTGGTGGCAATTCGAATATCCGGAGTTGGGGATCGCAACAGCTCAAGACTTAGTCATTCCAACCAACAAAAAGATCGCCTTCGAATTAACCGCTTCCGATGTGAAGCACTCCTTCTGGGTTCCGTCGCTCGGCGGTAAAATGGACACGAACCCAGGAAGCACCAACGTGTACTACTTGCAAGCAGACGAAGTGGATGTCTTCAAAGGAAAGTGCGCGGAGCTTTGCGGCGCCTCTCACTCCTTGATGGACTTTAAAGTGAAATCGATGGAACAAGCCGATTTCGATCAGTGGGTCGCCAAAATGAAAACGCCTGCGGCCATTCCGGCCGACGCGAAGAAAGGCGAAGAGATCTTCAAAAGTAACTGTTTGTCCTGTCACGCGGTTAACGCACAGGGACTCGGCGCGGGTCCGAACTTGAACGGCTTTGCTTCCCGTGAGCTCGTTGCTGGCATTTTGCCGCACAACGAACAAAGTTTGAAGGAGTGGATCGCCGATCCTCAATCGGTGAAACCGGGCAATAAGATGCCTACTGTCGGATTGAAGGACGACGAAATCAATGAAGTAATCAAATACTTGAATTCGTTGAAGTTAAAGTAACGAGCATCGCGGAAAAAGGAGGTTTATACGGTGGCTCACGGACACACGGCAAAACGGTACACCGGGCTGATGGATTGGCTTACCACGGTGGACCATAAAAAGATCGGAATTTTATATTTGATTGCGGGCGGCATCTTCTTCTTGCTGGGCGGCCTTGAGGCTATCTTGATCCGGGTTCAGCTGCTTTACCCCGATCAAAAAATCTTTTTCGGAGATACGTTTAACCAATTGACAACCATGCATGGCACGACGATGATCTTCCTTGCGGCGATGCCGGTCATCTTCGCTTTCATGAATGCGATCGTACCGCTTCAGATCGGAGCTCGCGACGTAGCGTTCCCGTTCGTGAACGCACTGGGCTTCTGGTTGTTCTTCTTCGGCGGCTTGCTGTTGAACACGTCGTGGTTTCTCGGCGGCGCGCCGGCAGCGGGTTGGACGGCTTATCCGCCGCTTGCAAGCATCATTGACCCTAGCGGCGTGTTCAAGGGCGTAGACTTCTACGTTCTCGGCCTGCAAATCGCAGGTCTCGGTACGCTGATCGGGGGGATTAACTTCCTCGTTACGATTATCAACATGCGTGCGCCAGGCATGACTTACATGAGAATGCCAATGTTTACCTGGACTGCATTCATTACTTCTTTGCTGATTCTTTTCGCTTTCCCGGCCATTACCGTAGGGCTTGTCGAAATGATGTTCGACCGGATTTTTGGCGGCGCATTCTTTGATATAGCCAAGGGAGGTAATCCGGTACTGTGGGAACACCTTTTCTGGATTTTCGGGCACCCCGAAGTTTACATCTTGATCCTGCCGGCTTTTGGTATCGTCTCTGACGTCGTTGCGACGTTCTCCAGAAAGCGGTTGTTCGGTTACAGCTCGATGGTATTCGCTACAGCGCTGATCGGGTTCTTGGGATTCATGGTTTGGGCTCACCATATGTTTACAACAGGAATCGGTCCCGTCGGAGATGCGATCTTCGGGGTCGCCACGATGGCGATCGCGGTTCCGACCGGGGTCAAAATCTTCAACTGGCTGTTCACCCTGTGGGGCGGACAAATCCGTTTCACAACAGCGAACATTTTTGCAACGGCTTTTATCCCGACGTTCGTTATGGGTGGAGTTACCGGGGTTATGCTTGCCGTACCGGCAGCTGACTTCCAATACCATGACACGTACTTTGTCGTAGCTCACTTCCACTACGTTATCGTAGGAGGTCTCGTACTTGGCTTGTTCGCGGCTTCGTACTACTGGTGGCCGAAAATGTTCGGCCGCATGCTGAACGAAACGCTTGGTAAAATTCATTTCTGGACTTTCTTTATCGGGTTCCATATGACGTTCTTCCCGCAGCACTTCTTGGGCTTGATGGGGATGCCGCGCCGCGTGTTTACGTATCACTCGGGCGTCGGACTTGAGCAAGGGAACTTTATCAGTACCATCGGCGCGTTCCTGATGGGGATCGGTACGATTATTTTCTTGATCAACATCTTTGCCTCCTTGAGAAGACCGATGGATGCCCCGGCTGATCCGTGGGATGCTCGTACGCTGGAGTGGACGATTCCTTCACCGCCGCCAGAGTACAACTTCAAGCAAACTCCTCTGGTTCGCGGATATGATGCGTTCTGGAAAGAAAAAATGGCAGGCAACAAAGAGATGACGCCGGCCGAACCGATCGGCTCGATTCACATGCCGTCGCCTTCGATTCTGCCGTTCCTGATGTCTGTCGGGTTGTTTATCGCAGGGTACGGATTTATGTATCACACGTATATTGTCAGTATCCTCGGTATCGGTATGACGTTAATCTGCATGTTCTTCCGTTCGGTGTACGATGATCACGGTTTCCATATCGAACCGGAGGAATTAAACGATAAGGGGGCGAAGGCATGAGTGCAGCACATCATGAAGTGGGCGGCGCTTTGCCACCTCACGCAGAAACGGCAACATTAGAAGGCAAAAATAAAGTTCTAGGCTTCTGGCTGTTCCTTGGCGGCGAGTGCGTACTGTTCGGTTCGCTCTTCGCCTCCTACATCGCACTGCGCAATCAGGTGCCGGACGGCCCAACGGCTCAGCATTTGTTCTCGCTCGACTTGGTCGCTATCTCGACGTTTATCTTGCTTACCAGTTCTTTGACCAGCGTGTTCGCCACGATGGCGCTGCACCGCAACCAGTTCCAAAAGCTTCAAGCTTGGATGGCCGTTACCGTATTGCTCGGTCTTGCCTTCCTGGGCCTTGAAATTTACGAGTTCGTACACTACGTCAATGAAGGTCATACGTTCACGAAAAGCGCGTTCGCTACTTCCTTCTATACATTGGTAGGCTTTCACGGCGCTCACGTTGCTTTCGGTGTTCTGTGGATCTCGCTTTTGATTATCAACGGTTTCAAGAAAGGCTTGACTGTAGTCACGGCGCCCAAATATTACGTCGCCGGCTTATACTGGCACTTTATCGACGTCATTTGGGTATTCATCTTTACGGTCGTATACCTGATGGGGAAGGTGGGTCCATAAATGAGCAATCAACACCATTCGTCGTCTGCCGGTGATCGTCATCGTTTGGAAGGTCCGAAAAATCACTACTTGGCGTACATTATCTCCATTGTACTCACGATGCTGGCATTTGCCGTCGTGCTGTACGGCGGGTTGGACCGTTCGTTTATTTTGTTCTTTATCGTCGGATTGGCGATTGTTCAGATTATATTCCAATTGGCCTATTGGATGCACATGAAAGACCGGGGGCATTTCTTCCCGATCATGGGATTGGCATTCGGCGCGATTATTGCATTAACGGCGGTCATCATGGCCGTATATTGGGTTTGGTGGTAAGATAAAGGAGAGGCGGCTGCGTTGCGCAGGCCCCTCTCTTTTGCGTAACGGTAGACATTCTCACCGTTTCGACACAATTCCCGGCGCAAAAACCGGGTTGGGAAAGGAGCATAATCGTCTTGGACCCTACGATGTCCCATGGAGGGCACGAAACCGGCCCTACGTTTGCTGCATTATGGAGCCCCGGTTTTTTGCTGCTGTTGATTGTTGTCGGTGTATTATATACGCTTGCGGTAGGCCGCTGGCGTAAAGACTTTGCGAATAGCGAGCCGGTAGCATTGAAACAAAAGCTGTGGTTCTGGCTCGGACTGGCTTTATGGTACGCGGCGGAAGGCAGCCCGCTTTCCTATTACGGCCATCACTACTTTTTCAGCGTTCATATGTTCCAGCAGTCGATTCTGTATCTGATCATGCCGCCGTGTTTGCTGCTTGGCCTGCCGGGGTGGCTGCTGCGCCCTGCGTTAAAAGGAGAGACAGCCAAACGGGTCATGCGTTTTTTGACCAATCCGCTGCTGTCGCTGTTTCTATTTAACTTCATTTTCTCGATGTACCACATTCCGATGATCATGGATGCTTTGATGGCCAACGCCGCAGCGTTGTTCGTTTATAAAATCTTTTTCCTGCTGGCCGCCTTCCAAATGTGGTTCCCGGTGTTTTGTCCGCTGCCAGAATACAACACCATGTCTGAAATGAAACGGATGGCGTATATTTTCGTAAACGGGATTTTGCTGACACCGGCCTGTGCGCTGATTATTTTCGCTAAAGATCCGATGTATGCGATGTACTCGGCCGTTCCGGAGCAGTTCTTGCTGCTTCCGATGCTCGACGATCAGCAGCTTGGCGGCGTCATCATGAAGATCGTACAGGAGATTGTGTACGGTATTGCGCTGGGCTTTACCTTCTTCCGCTGGTATCGGAGGGAGCGCAAGCAGGACGACGAGCTCCCCGACGAGCCTTATTTTCCGGCAGGGAGCGCCAATCGGGCCTAATGGGCAAGGTGAAATGTTTATTGCGAAGTGAACGGGTGGGATACACGTGAAAATAGCGATTTTACCAACGATCAGTACGTCTTTTATTGTAATAAGCGCCGTCTTTGTTGCGTTTGGCTGGTACCATATTGTGAAGGGGAACCGGGAAACGCACCAAAAGCTGATGCTCTGGGGCTCTGGATTTGCGTTGGCGTTCTTTCTGATTTATGCCAGCCGGACGATCTTTGTCGGCAATACGGCCTTCGGCGGACCGGAAAACTTGAAGCTGGCGTATCATTTGTTTTTGTTTTTCCATATTACGCTCGCAACGCTCGCAGGTGTTTTCGGCATCGTAACGCTGCTGCACGCGTTCAATAAGAGGTTTGCGAAGCACCGCAAAATCGGCCGCTGGACAGCAGTGATGTGGCTGCTGACCGCGCCGACCGGTGTGGCCGTGTACATTTTGCTCTACCTGCTGTACCCGGGCGGGGAGACGAAGTCGATGTTTGATGCGATTTTGGGGCTGTAGGCCGTTCTAAACTAAACAGAGGCTGTCTGTCCGAGGGGGATACCGCTCGGGGAGAACAGCCTCTTTGCCTTGCCGGGAATATTTAGTAATGCTTGAACCAGATGCCGGCACATTCGGGAACGGTCGTCCAGCCTCTTGCGGCGACTTGGGAGGCCAGTTCATCGCCGAAGAAAAAGCGGGTTAGCTCTTCCGCTTCACTCAGGCTCTCGAATGTATAATCCGAGCGAATCCATTGGTGGGTAAAGCCATACTGCCGCTCCAAAGCCGCATAATAGCTCAAGAGAAAATCGGGTGGATTCGGCGTTTCGAAGCCTGTGCCCATCGTTTCGAAGATGATGACGGTTCCGCCGGGACGAAGCACCCGGTTTATTTCCTGCAAGATGCGTTCCAGGTTGGACGACCAGGTCGGATTGTTGCTGCTCGCCAAGTAGCACAGACTCCAACCGGATACGATCAAGTCCGCGCTGGCGTCCGGCAACGGCAGCTCGCGGTGATCCGCGACGACTGTACGCAGGCGGGGACGGTCCGCTTCGGCAATGCGTTCCTTCAGGACGCCCAGCATCGCGGCGGATGTATCGGTTGCCGTTAGCGACCGTGCTTGTCCGATCAAGACGGACGAAAGCCTGCCGCTTCCGGCGCCCATATCGACGATGTCGAGTCCTGCGAACGGCTTGATGGATTGCACAATATGCGTCAGTTCGGCTTGCTTGCTGACTAAGCGGTGGTAGCGCCCGGCTTGCTGGGCATAAATTTGATCATGTTTCGGCATAAGTACCTCTCCTTCATCGGATGTCGTTACACCGATAGCGTACACCTTTCCGTAACGTGAAGGTCAAGGGGGAATAAAACCCGTTTGTGTATTTATCCGTCTAGGCCAGGGCGGACTCTTCCAGAGAGCTTTTGAACAGCCGTTCCGTCCGGGCATAAAGCTCAAGCAGAAGATCGCGGTCGCTGCGCCAGGTAGGCGAGATAAGTGTAGGCGTCCCCAAATCGGTCGTCCTCGTCATGCTCCGGCAGAACGGGAAGATGATGAATGAACCGGTCTTCCTCGTACCGGACGTTGCTGTAATGGACCAAATAAACATAAGGCGCTATATCTTCAAGCCAGCGCATCGGTTCGATAGTATGAAACGCTCTCGCGGAAATATCCAACCGGGACGTATCTACGACCAGCCCAATCTCCGGGTGCTCCCGGAACATCATCGTAAGCAGTTTCTCATGCTCACCCCAAAAATCGTGCTCTAATACGATACGCTGCCCATAACGGTTTTGAAGCTCGCAAAGCGCATCAAACAATTGAAGGGAGATGTCTGTAAACAGCGCCGCATCGATCTGATCGGCTTCATAGCGTTCGCCCGGCTTCGGCATATTCGAATAATCGTGTTTCGTTTCCAATGGGAATATCGGCACGAAAGGATAATGAAACAAAATATAATCGGCGCCATATTCCGCTGCTGTACGGACTTCCCGTTCTACGCAGCGCAACGCTTCTTCTCGCTCCTCCCGGTCTGTGGATGTAATCCGCGGGAGCCTGTAAGGCTGCCCGCCGAAAACCGGCGTATGGATGCCAAAGGAAAGACCCTTCTCTTTACAGACTTTCGTGGTATACAATAAGCTTTCGTTATCGCGATACTGGCAAATTTCAATGCCGCTAATTGCATCGGAACCGAAACGTTCCATTTTTTCTTCGCTGAATGCATTCCACATCCCCATTTGCAATCTTCTTCGGTTCATGATCCAATCCCCTTATGCTGATAGAATGATAGATTCTACATATTTTACCAACACCTGAAGCGGTTTTTCAAGCGCCCGATAAAAATAAAAGTTTCCTTAAAGCAAAAAAGTTTTCCATGTACAAAACTATTTCGTTCGGTATATAATGGGGAATAATGGAACCGTCCGGAGATCAAAATGATGAAAAGATAGGCAGGTGTAAACGAACCGTGAACATTCGAAGCTCGCATCAAGAGGATCGCTCGACCCGGAGAGCGCTTCTGAACTTGTTAAAAAAGCGGGGCAAAATCAGCGTTCAGGAAGCGGCGGAGCAGCTAGGCATATCGGGGGTCGCCGTTCGGCGCCATATTCACGAGCTGCAAAAGGATCAATATGTGCAGACGAATATTCAACGCCAAAGCGCGGGGAGACCGACTTATTTATACAGTCTTACGGAAAAGGCGGGCGCTTTGTTTGCGAACGGCTACGATGCGCTAGTTACCGATTTGATCGACGAAGTGAAGGATAAATTCGGGGTGAACCAGGTCAGCCGCTTGTTCGATCGGCGGAAAGAGAAATGGCTGCAGAAGCATGAGGATTCGTTTCAAGGCCTGGATTTGGAAAAACGGGTGGAGCGGCTGGCACGGCTGCAGGAGCAGGAAGGGTACATGGTTAAGGTAGAAAAGAGAGGGGACGGAACGTTCGTCTTCGAGGAAGCGAACTGCCCGATCTATCAGGTGGCTGTCCGCTACCGGCAGGCATGCCAGTGCGAACTGTCGCTGTTTCAAGCTTTGCTTGCCGTCCCCGTTGTCCGCACAGAATGCATGGCCGAAGGCGGGCGGAAGTGCCAGTATAGAATCAACTCGGTTCAGGCCTAGACTTGGAAGCGGAAAAGGAGTGCAGCGAATGGACGATACGATAATGGGCTCCCCCGACCCTGAGAAGATTACGGTGACGGATGAGCGGTTGATTCCGGTTGTGGCGGCGCTGACGAATTTGACGGAAAGCTGGAAGACCCGGCTAAGCAAAGGCGCCGTCAACCTTCCGATGGCCGTACAGATCGGAAAGAAGCTCAGCCATGAGCGGCAGCAAGCCTTGCTGGAGTTTTGGGAGGATGCCCGCTTGCCCGACAAATACATGAGCAGGGCGCTGCATGCCTTTGCCGGGAACATGCCCGAGTGGGCGGTGCATCAGGTGATCCGTATTTTCCGTCTCACGGAGAAGATCAGAGCTTCAATGATCATGCTGAACGATCTGATGGACCGGTTCGATGCGCTCTACGAGCAGTTTGAGCACGAATTCTGGGAAGGGGAGTGGCCTGGGGCGGAGGAGGAACTGGAGCCGTATCTCGACAGGCTGGAAGCCGATTTTCAGGAGCTGTACCGGCAAGCATCGGACGAGAAAAAGTCGTATAACCGGCATTACGGGGATAGCTCATCGGACTCTGCGAGGGATTCTGCGAGAACGGCGGGGCCAAGCAGGGGACCGGTGCCCTTTTCGACGGTGATCGGCGCTGCGGACGAGGCCTCGCCCAAGGAGCTGAAACAGCGCTACCGGACATTAATGAAAAAGCTTCACCCGGATCACGGAGGCAGCGCCTATTTGTTCGATTGGGTTAAGCAGGCGCACGACAACTATATGCAGGGAAAATCAAGCTTATGACAAAGAGACCTGCTGTCATGGCAGCAGGTCCCGTATAATGCCGCATCAAGCGAGCGCGAGCCGTCGTCTGGCTACAAATTTGAACGACAGTCACCGGACTTTTACAGTTTTTTATCTGAAAGCGCTTCAACGATCAAGTTTCTTCATTTCGTCCACTGGATCTTTAATAATTCCACTTTTGAAAGCGCTATGTTTTTCCATACAATGGGATGGAGGGGGCGAGTTCTGGAAAATGAATCCTGAAGCGTTTCCGAATCCTCTGAAGGGCGGAGGGGGATGCCCGGAATCGAAATGCCGGACAATCCGAAATTTATACCAAACGGGAGGAACACGATGAAAAAACGATGGACCGGTCTTTTACTGTTCATGTTCTCATGCCTGGTGTTTGCCGCGGGCGCTCAAGCGGCGCAGCCGCACTCGTCCTACTGGTTCCCGGAGGATCTGCTCCGTTGGACGCCGCAAGGAGACAAGGATGCGGAGTTCAACCGCAGCACGATTGCTTTGCAGGACCGCTTCACAGGATATCAGGTTAACAAGCACGCTACGGTCGAGCCTAAAGTGGCAGCGCTTTCGGCGATGAACCGGCAAACCAGCGGCGTACCGTCGCAAGGGTCGGAGAAGTTCGACGCGAATACGTTCGGCTACTGGGCGTACGTCGACAAGCTCGTCTATTGGGGCGGATCGTCGGGCGAAGGCATCATTGTGCCGCCGAGTGCGGACGTGACGGATGCGGCCCATAAGAACGGCGTTCCCGTGGTGGGCACCGTCTTTTTCCCGCCGAGCGTATACGGGGGTAAGTTCGAATGGGTGAAGCAGACGATCCGGCAAAACCCGGACGGTTCGTTCCCTGTAGCGGATAAGCTGCTCGAAATGGCGAATTATTACGGCTTCGACGGCTGGTTTATTAACCAGGAGACGGAAGGCGCTACGCCGGAAGATGTTGCGGCGATGCAGAAGTTCCTTGCTTACCTGCAAGCGAAGAAGCCGGCAGGGATGCAGATCATGTGGTACGACTCGATGACATCCAGCGGATCGATCGATTGGCAGAACGCGCTGACGGACCGCAACCAAATGTTCCTGCAGCAGGGCAGCGAACGGCGCTCCGACAGCATGTTCCTGAATTTCTGGTGGCGCTCGCTGGAGCCTTCCGCGAGCAAGGCCAAGAGCCTGGGCCGCAGCACGTACGAGCTGTTTACGGGCATCGATGTCGAAGCGAAGGGCTACGATACGAAAATTAACTGGAACTCGATCTTTCCCGAGGGCAAGAAAGCGGTTACGTCACTCGGCATTTACCGCCCGGACTGGGCATTCAACTCGTCGGAGAATCAAGAGCAATTTTACGCGAAGGAAAACAAATTCTGGGTCGGCCCGACCGGCAATCCGGCCAATACGTCCAGCACAGCGGATTGGAAGGGCATCGCGCACTATGTCGTAGAACAGTCGCCGGTGAACGACCTGCCGTTTACGACGAATTTCAATACGGGCAACGGGCAGTTGTTCGCCGTGAACGGGGAAGTCGTACGGACGACGCCGTGGAACAACCGGAGCTTGCAGGATGTCCTGCCCACTTGGCGCTGGATCGCAGAAAGCAAAGGGGAAGCGCTGAAGCCGAGCTTCGACTTCACGACCGCTTATTACGGCGGCAGCTCCTTGAAGCTGGCGGGAACGCTTAGCCCGCAGAACGCTACGCATCTTAAGCTGTACAAGACGGATCTGCTCGTAGAGCAGAATACGAAGCTGTCGTTTACTTTCAAGACGCAGACGAAGCACGCGGACTTGAAGGTAGGACTGTCGTTCGCCGATCAGCCCGACAAGTTCGTATTCCTTGATGCGGGCGGCCTGCATCCCGGAACTTGGGATACGCAAACATTCAATCTGAATCCGTACCGCGGCAAGCGGATCGCCGCCATCTCTCTGTATGCGGACGCGAAGCAGACGATTCCAGACTTCTCGGTCAACGTCGGGCAGCTCTCCGTCTATACCGCGAAAGACGATCCGAACCCGGTACCCGAGGTACGCGGCTTGAATGTGAAGGAAGTGGAGTTCAAGGACGGCATCTACGGCGATGCCCGGTTGGAATGGACGGCGACGGAACGTCCGGTCCGCTATTTCGAGGTGTACCGGGTAAAGCCGGACGGCAGCAAAGCGCTGCTCGGCGTTACCCCGAACCGGGTGTACTACGTGCCGATGCTGCGCCGGGTCGGGTCGGAAGCGCAGACGAAGCTGGAAGTTGTCGCTCTCAACGCGGACGGACGGCGCGGCAAAGCGGCGCAGACCGTGGTGACCTGGCCGGCGTATCCGAAGCCGGTAGCGGCGTTCGCGGCGGATAAGACGCTCGTCGCGCCGGGACAGCCGGTGACGTTCATCGACCAATCGTCGGAGGTGACGGAGCAGCGGGTATGGTCGTTCCCGGGCGGAACGCCGTCCACTAGCACCGAGAAGCAGCCGGTCGTCACCTATGCCGCCGAAGGAACATACAGCGTGACGCTGAAGGCGAAAAACTCGGTAGGCGACAGCACCGAAACCAAAGAAGCGTTCATCACGGTGACCAAGGACGCCGCCGGCGGGGTGAAAAATCTCGCCCTGAACAAACCGGCGACGGCGGACGGCGCCTGCGGACCGAACGAAGCGGCAGCCTACGCCTTCGATGGCAAGGTGACGGGCAACAGCAAGTGGTGCGCGCTCGGCAGCGGGCCGCACTGGCTGTCGGTCGATCTGGGCGCAAGCTACACGATCAGCGAATTTGTCGTGAAGCATGCGGAAGCGGGCGGTGAGGCAGCCGCGTTCAACACCCGCGACTTCCACATCCAAGTCAGCAACGACGGCAGCACTTGGAGCGACGCGGTTCAGGTTCAAGGCAATACGGCCGCGCAGAGCAAGCATCCGATCGCGCTGACGAAGGCGAGATACGTGAAGCTGACGATCGATAAGGCGACGCAAGGCGGCGATACGGCCGCTCGTATTTACGAGTTCGAAGTGAACGGATTGGCAAAATAGCACGGAGGCCGCTTATCTCTCTTATCTGCGGATAAGGAGACAGGCGGTCTTTTTGCCCCTTTCCGAGCACGCGGCGAATACATATACCTAACGGGAAAAATCGGATGCGGAGGGAGGAGCAGTCATGGTTTCGGGGCTCCGAACGTTCTACAAAAATCATATCGAGAAAAAGCTGTTCAACAAAATTTTGCTGCTGTATTCGCTCATTATCGTCGTCTCCTTGACGGCGCTCGCCATTCTGATTTACCGCAATGCCGCCGAGCAATCGACGCGCAAGGAGCTGGAAGCGGCGAAGCAGGCGCTGGAGCGGGCGACGCACGAGGTGGAGCGCAGGTATGAGGCCGGTCAGCAGATGGTATTCCAATTGTACAAGGACGAGCGGCTGCTTCGGGACGTGCTGTTTTTTCTCAACAACGATTTTTCCGATTATCTCCGTTACCGGCTTGACCGTTTTGCGGACAATGCGGCCTTTGTCGACAAAAATATGGATTCGTATTTCAAGTCGCTAACCTTTGACCGGGAAATTCAAACGATCTGGCTGTACAGCAGTGTCAAGGGCTTCCTGTACGCATACCGCGGGCTGGAGGAGCAGGGCTTCGTCTATCCGGGGCCGGAAAACCCGAAATATGCCGATCCGATCCGCCGTATCCGCCAAACCAAGTCGTTTGCGCCGCCGCCGTCGTTCGAGCCGGGAACGGACGGGGATCGCAACCGCATGTTTACGATGGCTAGCGACATTAACGATCCGATCACCTTGCAGAATCACGGCACCCTGCTTGTCGATTGGAAATGGACCGGCATGGACCGGATCGTGCGGAACGACCGGAGTGATTTCAAGGGGGAGCTGCTTCTACTGACGGCGGACGGCACTGTGCTGTACGACTCCTCCCGGCGCTATACAGGGCAGAGCTACCCCTACATGCACGCTCTGCGGGACCAATCCGACCCGGTGGAGCTGGACGAGCCGGCCTATGTGCAGCTGAAGACGTTGAATCAAGGCGGCGTCGTACTCGCCAGTATCGTGCCGGTAGCGAAGGTAAGCGAAGGGCTCCGGGGGATGAAACGAACGGTCATCGCAGGCACGGGCTTATGCGTGGCCGCCGCCGTGCTGCTGTCGTATTTACTGATGACCAATTTCTCGCGCCGTACGCAAACGGTTATTCGCGCCATGCGTAAGCTGCAGGATGGGGATCTCTCGGTTCGCGTAACCGTACAGAAGGAAGACGAGCTGTTCCACATCGCCACCAGCTTCAATAAAATGTGCGAAACGCTGCAGGAGCACATCCAGCGGGTATACTTGTCCGAGATCAAGCAACGTCAGGCGGAGCTGCTGGCCTTGCAGGCGCAGATTCAGCCGCATTTTTTGTACAACACACTGGAGGCGATCCGGCTGAAAGCGGTGATGGACGGCAACCGGGATGTCGGGGATATGATCTACAGCTTGGGCGCACTGTTCCGAAATCTGGTCAAGTACGAGACGATGGTGACCGTTCAGGATGAGGTCCAACTGTGCAGGCTGTATTTGAACCTGCTGCGGGCCCGCTATCCGAATCGGTTCGATTACGAAATTGGCGTAGACGAAGCCGTCGGTCACTGCGCGATTCTGAAGCTGACGCTCCAGCCGATCGTCGAGAACTGCATACGCCATGCCTTCCATGGCGCCGCACCGGATGGCCGGGAGCGCCGGATCGTCATCCGTGGCTGGGCCGAAGGCTCCGACATCCGCCTCGTCGTTGCCGACAATGGCTTGGGCATCATGCCGGAACGGCTCGCGCAGCTTCAGCGGGACTTGGAACATCCGCCGCTGCCGTCCGGCGTGTCTGTTGGCTTGACGAACGTGAACGAGCGGCTGAAGCTCAGTTTCGGGGAAGCATACGGCTTGCGGATCGACAGCCATCCCGGCGAGGGAGCGACGGTGACCATCACGATTCCGGGAAGCGTAAGGGGGAACGAGAATGTATCGCGTATTTCTGGTTGACGACGAGCCGTTCATCATGGAGGGACTCGCTTATTTGATCGACTGGGAGCGGCATGGGCTGCAGATTGTCGGCAAGGCCGCGGACGGGGCGGAAGCGCTCGAAGCTTTGGCCGGCGAGCCGATCGATATTTTGATTACCGATATCCAGATGCCCCATATGAACGGCCTGGAGCTGATTCGCAGCGTAAGAGAGCTGCAGCCCGACGTGAAATTCATTATTTTAAGCGGGTACAACGATTTCGACTATGTGAAAGAAGGCGTCACGCTCGGCATCGAAAATTATTTGCTGAAGCCGGTCAATACGGAAGAATTGATCCGAACGCTGACCGGCACCGTTGCCAAAATCGAGCAGTCCGTCTACAAGGAAGAGAGCATTAAGCGCCATCTGGAAATTATCCGCGACAATCTCTTGTACCGCTGGGTCACGGCGGCCATCGAGCCGGAGGAGTTGAGAAACCGCGAGGAGCTGCTAGGTATCCGGCTGGGCCTGCCGGGGTATGTTGTGGGCATCGTCAAGCTGTTGTTCGATCAAGAGCAGGCGGAGACCGCCGAAGTGTCGTCTCGGGCAGAGACGATTGCCGCCGTAAGGACGTACTGCCAGCGGACGGCCCAGTCTTACGGCCCGGAGCAAGTCGTGTTCGCCGATCTCGAAGGCGATCTTGTGCTGCTCGCGGGGATGAACGACGTCGATGCGGACCAGCTCGGCTTCGTCCGCTTCATGGCGGAGCTGCAAGCCGCAATCCGCGAGCGGTGGGGCCTGCCGTTGCTGGTGACGGTCGGCGAAGCGTCCAAGGGCGAGGCATCGGCCCATCGCAGCTACCGTACCGCTAAGCGGATGCAGGATTACTATGTGCTCGCGCCGCACGACGGGCCGCTCGCGTACGAAGCGTCTGCTCTAACTGCAGCGGCGGAACCTGCGGCGCCTGCGCAGGCGGAGCTAGCCTATTTCTGCAAGCTGCTGTCGGCCGGGAAGAAGGACGAGGCGCTCGCTTGGGTCAGGGAAGCGTTCGCGCGTCTGCGGGTGACGGAAGGGCTCGCGCCGTCCGATGTTCAGAACACGGCGATGGCCGTGCTTGCGGCCGCCGTTCATCATGCCAATCTGATGCGGCAGGAGCACGAAGGCGCCATCGGCGATTACAAGCACTTGTTCTCGCAGGTCGTCAAGCCGCAGACGATGCAGGAGCTGGAGAGGCTGGTCGAGCGCTTCGTCAACCGCGTGCTTTTCGCGCACGGTGCGGCGGAGAGGGAGTACACCCCTGTCATCCGGCAAGTGCTGCGCGAGGTCGAGCGCCGCTATGGGGATGAGCTGTCTTTGAAGACGCTAAGCCAGGCCTTCCACATGAACCCGGTTTATTTGGGCCAGCTTTTCCACAAGGAAACGGGAGAGACGTTCTCCGATTACGTGAACAAGTACCGGCTTGCCCAAGCGAAGGCGCTGCTCGTCGAATCGAATCTGAAAACGAGCGACATCTCCCTTAAAGTCGGGTATACGGATACGAGCTATTTTTACAAGCAGTTCCGCAAATATTACGGCTTCTCGCCGACGGAATACCGCAATTTCAGCAAGCTGGGAGACTAATGAAAACGTTTCTTTAGTTTCTCCACCCGTTCTATAGTTTCTTAACTTTCTGTCGCGCTCCACATTGGGTAAAGTTAGAAAAGAAAGCGATGTATGCGTTTTCTGAAATGGAGCTTGCGGACGCAAAAGAACGGGGGTGAAAAGCTTGTGGGGACCATTGGACGTACACTCAAGAAACTAAACCGCAACAAAACTTTTTTGCTCATGGTGCTGCCGGGAGCCGTCTATTTCCTGTTGTTCAGCTATTTGCCGATGCCGGGGGCGATCATTGCCTTCAAGGAATACCGCTTCGACCGGGACGGCTTCCTGGCGAGCATATGGCGGAGCAAGTGGACCGGCTTCAAAAACTTCGAATTTTTATTTCAATCCGAAGATGCTTACATCATCGTGCGCAATACGCTGCTGTACAATTTTGCGTTTATCGTGCTAGGTTTGGTTTTATCGGTGACGATGGCCATTGTTTTGCATGAAATCGTCAGCCGCCGGTGGGCGAAAATATACCAAACCGGCATGTTCCTGCCTTACTTTTTATCCTGGGTCATCGTCAGCTATTTCTTGTTCAGCTTCCTGAGCGTGGATCGCGGGGTGCTGAATCAGGCGCTGACGGCGCTCGGCATGGAGCGCATCTCCTGGTATGCGGAGTCGGCCTATTGGCCTTATATTCTTGTGCTTGCCAACCTGTGGAAGGGTGTCGGTTATTCCAGCGTTGTCTATCTGGCGGCCATCATCGGCATCGACAAGTCGTATTACGAAGCCGCGATGATCGACGGCGCGGGCAAATGGCAGCAGATTTGGAACATTACCCTGCCCTTTATCCGGCCGATGATCATCATCCTGACCATACTGGCGATCGGCGGCATTTTCCGCGCGGACTTCGGCTTGTTCTATCAGGTGCCGCGCAATACGGGCGCGCTGTTCGAAGTAACCAACGTCATCGATACGTATGTGTACCGGGGACTGAAGGTGACGGGCAATATCGGCATGAGCACGGCGGCCGGGCTGTATCAATCGGTGGTCGGACTCGTTCTGGTGCTGGTGACCAACGCCGCCGTGAAGCGGATCAACAAAGAGAACGCTTTATTTTAACCACTCGACGAAAAGGAAAGGGGGGAGCCTGCTTGCCAAGTCCGAATGCGCCTACCGCTGCCATGCGGAAGAAGAGCCGGGACTTTACGAAGCTGTCGCCGTTCTGGAACGGCGTATGCCACGCGATCGCCGGCGGGTTTGCCATTGCCTGCGTATTTCCGTTCATCTTCGTCGTCATCATCTCGCTGACGGACGAGCAAGCGTTAGCGAACAACGGCTATCAGGTGTTTCCGGAGATGTGGAGCTTCGAGGCGTACCGGTACCTTTTTCGAACCGGGGGTCAGCTGTTCCGGTCCTATGGGGTGACGCTCTTCATCACCGTCGTCGGAACGCTGCTCAGCGTGCTGACCGTCGCACTGTACGCATATGCGCTGTCCAGAAACAATTTCGCGTACCGGAACGCCTTTGCGTTTTTCGCCTTTTTCACGATGTTGTTTAACGGCGGGCTGGTGCCTTCGTACATCGTGACGACGCAGGTACTGCATTTGAAGGATACGGTGTGGGCGCTGATTTTGCCCACATGCGTTAGCGCTTTTTCGATCTTGATCATGCGCACGTTTTTCAAGCAGATGGTGCCGGATGCGATCATCGAGTCCGGCCGGATCGACGGGGCGGGCGAATGGAAGGTGTTCACGCATCTGGTGCTGCCCGTCTCGTTGCCGGGACTGGCGACGATTGGTCTGTTCAGCACGCTTGGCTATTGGAACGATTGGTTCAACGCGCTGCTGTACATCGATAACCCGAATCTGCTTCCGCTGCAGTCGCTGCTGATGAAGATCGAGAGCAACATTCAGTTTATCGTGCAAAACTCCAGTCTCAGCGACGCCACCCAGCGCTTCGAAATCGCCAAGTCGCTGCCGCAGGAGTCGTCAAGAATGGCCATGGTCGTCCTGGCCACGGGTCCGATCGTGCTCGCTTATCCGTTCTTTCAACGGTATTTCGTGCAGGGCCTGACGATCGGAGCGGTCAAAGAATAATTTCGTACAAGGAGGAAGGCTGCATGTTCAAACGGAAACGAATCGCCGCTGGGCTCGCTTCGGTGCTGATGCTGTCCGCGCTGGCCGCCGGCTGCTCCGGCGGTGCAGGAAGCCCGGCCCAGGAAGGAGCGGGCGCCGGTAAAGCGGACGGCCAGCCCGTAGAGCTGATCTGGTACACGATCGGCGGCCCGCAAAAGGATATCGACAAAGTGATGGAGGCCGTCAGCAAATATACGAAAGAGAAAATCAACGCCACCGTGAAAATGAAGATGATCGATTGGGGCGACTATTCCCAGAAGATGCAGGTCATCTCCGTATCCGGCGAGCCTTACGACATCGCGTTTACGAGCTCGTGGGCCTTCGACTACGTGCAGAACGCGCGCAAAGGGTCGTTTTACGAGATGGACGGCCTGCTGGACAAATACGGGCAGGGCATCAAGAAGGCCGTGCACCCTTCGTTCCTCGAGGGTTCCAAAGTGAACGGGCACAACTATGGGGTGCCGGCCAACAAGGAGCTGCCCGCGCAGGCGGTGTGGCGGTTCAATAAGAAGTACGTCGATAAATACAAGCTGGACCTCTCGACCGTCGGTTCGCTGGAAAGTCTGGAGCCGCTGCTTAAGACGATGAAGGAAAACGAACCGGGCGTATACCCGATTCCAAGCAACGTCGATCCGTTCGTTCCGTTCGATTCCGTCGTGGAAGGCATCCCGTTCGGGGTACGGCTCGATACGCAGGACTACAAGATCGTCAACGTATTCGAGACGCCTGAGTACCGGAAAATGAGCGAAACGATGCGCAAATACTACAAAGCAGGCTATTTGCCGCCCGACGCTGCGACCAAAACAGGCAACGATCACGAAAAAACCGGCAAATGGCTCGTCGACAAATCGCATACGGTCCCGTTCGCGGACAATTTATGGTCGGATGGCTTCAAATACGAGATCGTGTCCAAGCCGATCCATGAGCCGATCGTGTTCAACTGGTCGGTGACCGGCTCCATGATGGCGATCTCTGCGAATTCCAAGCATCCCGAGAAAGCGATGGAATTTTTGAACCTGCTGAACAGCGACGCGTATTTGCGGAATCTGGCGAGCTACGGCCTCGAAGGCACGCACTATAAAAAGGTTTCCGAGGGCGTCATTGAGCAGATCCCGGATTCCGGCTACACCATGCCGTCGTTTACGCTCGGCAATATGTTCCTGCTGAACCGGCTCCCCAAGGACCCGGCCGACAAGTGGGAGCAGTACGACAAGTTCAACAAATCGGCCAAGAACGCGCCGCTGCTCGGCTTCCAGTTCGACTCCTCGAAGGTGGAGAACGAGCTTGCTGCTGTCAAGAGCGTGTCGGAGGAGTTCAAGAAAGCGTTTGAGACCGGCTCCGTCGAGCCGTCGGAGGTGCTGCCCAAAGCGATCGACAAGCTGAAAGCCGCAGGAATCAACAAGGTGATGGACGAGGCGCAGAAGCAGATCGATGCGTGGAGAGCGAAGAAGTAAAGGTAGAGAAAGGGCCGTCTTTGGCGCAGAAAGTCTGCGGCGGAGGCGGCTTTTTTTTGTGCGCTGTTGCGAGCTTGAAAATAAGGGAACCATGATGCGCCAAGTGGAATGTGGAAGCGTTCCTCCGGACTGCCCCCACGTTCTTCGGCGAGTCTCGCAAAAGTTCGGCACAAAAAAGCTCCGGCTGCCCTCGTGAAGAGAGAAGCCGGAGCTTTTGAAAAAGGATTATTTCAACGCGCTTCCGCCGAAGACGAAGCGGTGTTCCCAATGCTTTCCTGCAATCGAATCGATGCGTACGCCGCCCGATGCTTTCGAAAACGTATGTAGTATTTTACCGTCTCCGAGGTAAATGCCCACATGCGAAATGCGTTGATTCGATTTGTTCGACGGGTAGGCCGACGCTTTCGTTCCTTTATAATCCATGAAGAACATCAGATCGCCCGGCTTCAGATTGCGCCAGTTGGTTGTCGTACCGCCGAGAGACTTAACGTAAGAGGCTTGTCCGCGCGAGTCGCTGGGCAGCGTAATCCCTGCGCCTTCCTTGAAGGCTTGGCGGGTGAAGTCGGAGCAATCGAACGTGCGGGTATTCGAACGGTCGGAAGCGAACTCGTAGGGAGTGCCCATATATTTTTTGCCTGCGGCGATGACCTTGTTAATGATCTCACTGCTATTGCCCGTTCCCGGCTTGGACGTGCTGCCACCATTAGACGATCCTCCGCTATTGGACGAGCTTCCGCCGGAACCGTCGGTGCGAACGTATTTGCTGCTTGTGGAGATATAGCCGACTCGGCCTTGATCGTCGCGAACTTTATACCAATAATTATTAACCTTATCGAGAATGTCTACTTTTTCACCTGTTTTTAGAAGGCCGTAGGTGGTTGAATCCGTATTCGGCGCCTTGCGGAAATTCACGCCGCTGACAATGGTGGCATTCGACGCGGCAAGGGCTTGTTCGGCTGTAAAAGCTCCGACGCTGATCGTGACGGTAGTGGCGAGTAACAGTGCGGTAAGTTGCTTTTTCAAGTGGAAATCCCTCCTGCAGTTCTAGTTGTTTTATGTACAAGCCTGGGAATCCACGGACGGAAAATCGTCCGATTCCACAAGCTGGGACACCATTTGACAACGTCCGGTCGCCGCCCCACAATGAAAGCAGGACATTTGACGAAAGAGCGGTGAGCAAACAATGGAAACGTGGACATGGGGGCCTTTCATCCTGCAAAAAAGCATGCTGGTCGTCATCGCGGCAGTTGCGGCGGGTTATATCATTTCGAGGCTGCGGTTAAAAGGTTCTTCCATCGAAGGAACGTTCGGCGCGATCGTTTCGAACGCGCTTCTTCTATGGGTGATCAGCTGGAAGCTGAGTATCCTTGTTTTCGATCCGGGGAGCGTGCTGTCCAGCCCGATGTCGCTGCTTTATTTCAGCGGCGGCGACAAAGGCGTCTGGCTGGCGACGCTGCTGTCCGGCGTATATGTATGGTGGAGCGCCAACAAGGCAAAATTGAATGCAGCCGTTTATATGGATTCGGTGCTTGTCTCGGTTATTGGGGGGTATGCCGTCTACGCGGCGCTGATTTTTTTTACGGAAGAGGACAGTCGTATCACTTGGGGACTTAAAGCGCTGCTTGCGGCGGGCTTAACGGCCTTCTGGATCGTGTCCAAAGCGAAGAGGGAGTGGCAGTCGCTCCTTCAGCGGACGGTCGTCTTCGTCGTCGGGTATGCGCTGATCGCGTCGCTGGCCGCCAATGTGTGGAATAAGCCTTCGACAGACACGGTTGAAGCGGGGGCAAACGTCGGTCTCAAAATCGGACAACAGGCGCCGGACTTTGAACTGCCATTGCTTGACGGTAAAACGGTCAAGTTGTCCGACTACCGGGGGCGGACGGTCGTGCTTAATTTCTGGGCGACGTGGTGTCCGCCGTGTAAGGCGGAAATGCCGTATATGCAGCAGGTACATACAGAGCAGGAGAACAATGGCGTAACGATCCTCGGCGTCAACGCTACATCGACGGAGGTCAGCGAGCCGGTCGTGCGCGCATGGGTTAAGGAGTGGGGGCTTACGTTCCCGATCGTGCTGGATCGTCAAGGCGAAGTCGGCAAGGCTTACCGCGTGAACGCTTATCCGGCCACGTTCGTCATCGACGCGCAAGGAACGATCCGGGTGAAGCATCCCGGGCCGATGAATAAGGACATGCTCGAGCAAGCCATCGCGAAAGCGGGGAAGCGCGGGTGAAAAAAGAATTTGATAGGGGATCATAGAGTTTTTGAATTGCGCGAAAAATAAATGTCGTGATAACATATGAGTATTGTAGGTCACATTGCTAGGTTCGATACATCATTTTATATAAAAGGAAGGATAACAGCATGGCACAGACGAGTATTATCTTACGTGTGGAATTGAACCACGAAAAGGTCACGTTCGGGGATGTAGCCGCCGCAATCAGCAAAACCGGAGGAGACATCACTTCGATCGACGTGATTCGGCCGGGTAAGGATTCGTCAATCCGGGACATCACTGTGGATGTGGCGGAATCCGCGGAATCGCAAGTGGTGGAAGCGCTGAAGCAGCACGAAGGCATCAAGCTGATCAACGTCTCCGACCGCACGTTCCTTGTGCATTTGGGCGGCAAAGTGTCCGTTCAGCCGAACCTTCCGATTAAAAACCGCGACGACTTGTCCCGGGTTTACACGCCGGGGGTTGCGCGGGTATGTACGGCGATTCACGAAAATCCGAGAAAGGCATACTCGCTGACGATCAAACGGAATACCGTAGCCGTTATTACCGACGGGACCGCCGTGCTTGGTCTGGGCGATATCGGACCGCATGCGGCCGCGCCGGTGATGGAAGGGAAAGCGATGCTGTTCAAGCAGCTCGCAGGCGTCGACGCTTTCCCAATCTGCCTCGATACGAAGGATACGGAAGAAATTATCCGCACGATCAAGACGATCAGCCCGATCTTCGGCGGCATTAACCTGGAAGATATCAGCTCGCCGCGCTGCTTCGAGATCGAGAGCCGGCTTAACGAAGAGCTCGACATCCCGGTATTCCATGACGATCAGCACGGCACGGCCGTCGTCGTCATCGCGGGATTGCTCAACGCGCTTAAAGTCGTCGGCAAACGGATCGAGAATGTGCGAGTCGTCGTGAACGGCATCGGCGCCGCCGGCGTATCCATCTGCAAAATGCTGCTGGCCGCAGGGGTTACGAAGCTGGTGCCGGTCGACCGCGAGGGCGCGATTGTCCGCGGCGGCACCTACGAGCATGCGATGTGGCAGTGGCTGGCCGACCAGCCGCAGGTGGAAGCCGAGCCTGGCACGCTGAAAGACGTGATCCGCGGCGGGGATGTCTTCATCGGCGTATCCCGCGGCGGCCTCTTGAACGGACAAGATGTCCAAGCTATGGCGCCGGACAGCATCGTCTTCGCGATGGCGAACCCGACGCCGGAGATCGCTCCGGAAGAAGCGCTGCCGCATGTGCGCGTATTTGCCACCGGCCGGAGCGATTATCCGAACCAGATCAACAACGTCCTGGTATTTCCCGGCATTTTCCGCGGGGCGCTCGATTGCCGCGCCCGCAACATTAACGAGCCGATGAAGCTTGCCGCGGCACGCGCCATCGCGTCCGTCGTCACGGATGCCGAACTGAACGAGCAGTACATTATCCCAAGTATTTTCAACGAGCATGTCGTGAAAAAAGTTCGCCACGCGATCATCGAAGCGGCGATCTTGACAGGCACCGCCCGCCGGATTCCGCCGGATTTCCGCTAAGAAACGGGCAGGTTCGAACGGAAGCACAAAATAGGATTGATGATTATAACGCAAGAAGCGAGTTCCGCTATATGGAACTCGCTTCTTTCTATCCTGAAAATTAATTATCTTGTAAAAGCTTCGAAGGCATCACTAAATTAACCCGGTAACATCTGTTTTTTTAAA
>NZ_JANAVJ010000025.1 GCF_024213375.1 Paenibacillus sp. MZ04-78.2
AGCCCGCTCGACTTGCATGTATTAGGCACGCCGCCAGCGTTCGTCCTGAGCCAGGATCAAACTCTCCATTAAAGAAAGCTGATATAGCTCAAAATGCTTGTTACGCTTGGCATTTCGTTCTCATTTGTTCAGTTTTCAAAGAGCTTTCGTCACTATTCTGTTCTGCCGTGACAAGATCTAATCTTATCACATCAGGACGAGCTTTGCAACTACTTTTTTTATCATCCGCTCGCTCAAGGCTTACTGCCTCTTGCGGCGACAAGCAATAATGTATCACAGATGCCAGGTCGAATGCAACCATAAATTTTGGCAATTGTAAATTGGGTCCACTCCTCGGCAAGCGGCGCACTTTTTAGCGGGCATTACATAGTATTATCGACGAAAAACCGCCGTGCTCCTTTTCCGGAACCGGCGGTTTCGTGCTGCACAGCGTGAAAAGTGATTAGACGTCATCTAACAGCTGCCGCAGCTCCTCTTCATTATCAATAATGCGGATACCCAGCTCTTGGGCTTTGGTTAGCTTGCTGCCAGCGTTCTCTCCGGCGATGACGATATCGGTCTTCTTCGACACGCTGCCGGTCACCTTGGCACCCAGCTTCTCCAGCTTCTTGGCGGCTTCGTCCCGCCCCATGGTGGTGAGCGTACCCGTTAAGACGACCGTTTTGCCGAAAAACGGACTGCTTTCGTCGACGACCGCAGGCGCTTCTTCGCTGACCGGCTGTATACCGGCGGCAAGCAATCGCTCAATGCTTCGCTGCATCGCCGGATCGCGGAAAAAGCCGACGATGCTCTCCGCTACGATGCCGCCGATATCCGGCAGCGTGATCAGCTCCTCCGGCTCCGCCTGCATCAGCTTCTCGAGACTGCGGTAATGCTCCGCAAGCTCCTTGGTCGTCGTCTTGCCCGTATTCGGAATGCCGAGGGCATATAGGAACGATGCCAAATCGGGCTGCTTGCTTTTCTCGAAGGCGGCGATCAAATTCTCGGCCTTCTTGGTCCCGAAGCGTTCCAGCTTGATCAAATCGTCAAACGTCAAATAGTACAGATCGGACGGGTCGCGCACGTCAAGCGAATCGTAGAGCTGCTCGGCCGTCTTCTCGCTGAATGTCTCGATGTCCATCGCATCGCGGGAGGCAAAATGAGCAATACGCCCGACAAGCTGCGGACGGCAGTCCACCTTATTCGTACAGAACAGATGCGGACCCTTTTTCTCCAAATCGTGTCCGCACGAAGGACATACCGCCGGAGGCACGATTTCGCTTCCGTCGGCTTCCTCGGTCACTTTGCCTAGAATCTCCGGATGAGGTAAGCCTCCGGCGCCTTACCGCGTATGCGCGGCAGGTTTCCAAAGACTCCCTCCAGAACCGTACGTACTCCTCTCAGAGTATACGGCTCGCCACTTTGTCAATCTAATCTTCCAGCGTGTAGGTCATCGTGACACTTTCTACAGAGAGCGAGAGTCTTTCTCCTTCTCGCTATCATGAATTATTCCCATTTCGCTTTACCTTTCAAGTCCTTGAGCTTTTTTACGTGGTGCATCTCGATCTCGGTTTCTGCTTCGCACCATTCGCATTTGTTCGCTAGCAACCGGTCAACTAAGCTCGATCTGCCTGAATAGATCAGTGTATTAGGTTCTTTGTCAACGTCTGGAGCTGCAAGCGGGTTCTCGTGCTTTGAGAAGCTTTCGTTGAAAAAGAATCTAATCTTTTCGCCCTTCTTTGTCATGTATCTCACCGCGAACTTCCCGTTCACCCTGTATTTGTCGATAACTTGGCGCACCGAAATTTGGTACTTCCTCGCGAATGTTTTGTACATGCTGTATTCCATAATGTAATGGAATTGGTTAAGGACACTGACATTGTTGGCAAGACGGTAGTAGTTGTACAACCCTCTTATTTCTGAGTTGTAGATGCTTACGATCTCAAGGTCGTCGTTATCGATTAGATGCTGTCTATGGATGGATTTCCATGACCCGTCATCTTTGATTGCTAGTGCTCCCAAGCTTCTCAGCTTTCCTTCCCAAGCCGCCTTGGGAAGATGAAGGTAAGGTTTATAGTTTCTTGATCTCCCGAATTTACTAAGCGTTTCGTCTCGTTGAATCGAGATTCCATATCCTAGGAATTTTGCGAATTTCGATGAGTGAGTGATAAGGGTCTTTTCCATTGAGAGTTCGAGTTTAAGGTTTTCCCTTAGGAACAGTGCCGCATCTGCTTTAACCTTTTCTGCCTCTTCCTTAGAACCAATAATGCCGATCAAGAAGTCATCTGCGTATCTAATGTAGATAAATCTTTTAAATTCTTCGTCCATTGGGTCTAAAGCTGGAATGACCTTGATTCTTTCGTTTATCCGATTGATTTCTTCGGTGTACTCCGCTTTTTTGGCTTCGTCCCAAATGTCCTTGTTTTTCTTAAGCGTCCGTTGATATGATCTTCGTCTGCTTTCGATAAGCCGATATTCTGGACTCCTCTTCCGCTCCTTACCAGCATTAAATTCCTTCTGGTATTTACTCATGTACCTGTCAAACTCATTCAGGTATATGTTCGCCAAGAGCGGACTCACGATACCTCCTTGCGGTGTTCCACTGTAGGTGCCGTGATATTGCCAGTCCTCCATGTAACCTGCTCTAAGGAATTTCCAAATTAATCGGATAAACTTCTCATCTTCGATTCGCTTTCTAAGAATTTCGATTAGCTTAGCATGGTCGATGTTGTCGAAGAATCCTTTAATGTCTCCTTCTACAAACCATCTTACTCCAGTGAACAGATTCTTAACTTGTTTAAGCGCTGTGTGACAGCTTCTGTTCGGTCTGAATCCATGTGAGGAGTCCTTAAAACTACCTTCGTAGATAGCCTCCAGAACCATTCTAACGACTTCCTGAACGAGTTTGTCGTTCACGGATGGTATCCCAAGCGATCTTTTGCCACCGTTCTTCTTGGGGATGTATTTCCTCCGTGCGGGGTTCGGCTGATATGATTCATCTCTGATCTTAGCGATGAGGCTGTTGATTCTGCCTACATTCATGCCGTCGATGGTTTGTCCATCGGTCCCCGCCGTCATGTTGCCTTCTTTAGGGGCAACCTTCTGGTACGCTCTCAGGTAAAACTCGGGATTGTACAGATTCCTGTACAAGTCACGGTATTTGTATTCCTTATCCTTTGCTTTGGAAGATAGACTGTTTAACACTACTTCAGGAATTCTCAAGAGCCTCTCGCCCCTTTCCCTTTCGTATTAAACTGGACAAAGCTGTCCTCCTTCGCCATGTAGTGGGCTCTCCCTAGAGGCGCTACCCTCGTTCAGGTGGAGAACATATGTCACCATATGCTCTGACGACCCACCTTACCACCTCGGACTACTACGAGGACTCTGTTACCATATCGGGCTAACAGTTACTCCCGACTTAGGTAATCCCCATTTACGCTTCAGAGACACGCGCGTTACAGTGTCGGATGTGCCGTTCGTCCTTTAACTCTGATTGAGCTTGCCCAGCTTTTGACCATCTGATTAACTAAGTAATCCCATTAGTTAATCCGTTATACACCAATGTCATCCCAATCGGCGTATCTCAGCTGTCCGACTTTCGCGCCTACCTGGTCGAAGGGAACGTTAACCCTGCTTGGACTGGCATTCAAGTAATTCAACCTTCATCCTCGTCTGTAACTTTTCACCTTGCACTTCAGTAGCGCCATGGTAGTTAGGCGACTTAGTGCTTTGACCAACATGCTACACTCCCTCTTCGGTTTCCCTCCAAGATAAGTTGGCTGGTGACAGGCTATGATGGCTGGCCTGCTGCTTGCGAAGCAGATTCTGCTGAAACGCCTTTATGGGCGCACGATGACGTCGTTAGAACGCCGGATGTAAACGAGACTGCCTAGGCCGTATTTTAAATTTTTACGTTCGATGTCGTCCATGTTGTTAAGCGTACAGTTCTGCACGGTCACACCGCCGATATCGACGGCTTCTACCCGAGCGAGCGGCGTCACTTTGCCGGTCCGGCCCACGTTCCAGCTCACGTCGAGCAGCGTCGTCACGGCTTCTTCGGCTTCGAACTTATAGGCTACCGCCCAGCGCGGGAATTTGTCGGTATATCCGAGCACTTCGCGGGTGCGCATATCCGTTATTTTTACGACCAGTCCGTCAATCAGAAAATCAAGCGTATTGCGCATGGCGACCAACTTCTCCAGCTCATCTTCCACCGCGTCGATGCTGTCGACGAATTTGACGAACGGGCTGACTTTGAACTGGTTGTCGCGCAAAAAGTCGACCATTTCCTGATGATCCTGAAATTGCAAAGAGTCGGCATAGCCGATGTTGTAAAAATAAGCGTTGAGCTTGCGCTCCGCCGTCACTTTCGGATTCAGGTTGCGGAGGGCGCCTGCGGCGGCGTTGCGCGCGTTTTTGAGCGGCTCCGCCGCGGTCGCGTTATAGGCTTCGAGCACGGACAGGTTCATTATTCCCTCGCCCTGCACTTCGATAATCCCATCGGTATATGGAATGCGCAGCGGCACGGAACGGATCGTCTTGACATTGGCGACAATCCCTTCGCCGACGACGCCGTTGCCGCGGGTGGCCGCCTGCACGAGCTCGCCGCGGTCGTAGGTCAGATTCAGCGTCAGGCCGTCAAATTTCAATTCCACGACAAAGGATAAAGGCGGCAGCGGATCGTCCGGATGCTGGGTGTTGTAGTCATTCACCAGCTTCTGGACGCGCGTATGCCACGCCATCAGATCGTCGTGATTTTGCGCCTTGTCCAGACTCCAGAGCCGGGCCTGATGCCGGTGCGGTTCAAACCCTTTGAGCAGTTCGCCGCCTACCCGCTGCGTGGGTGAGTAAGGCAGTACGGTGCCGGTTTCCGCTTCCAGTTGAACCAGCTTATCATAGAGCGCGTCGTATTCGGCATCCGTGAGAGAAGGCTGATCCAGCGTGTAGTAAGCGTAATTGTGTTTATTGATCTCTTCGATAAGCGTCTTCATCGTTTCCAAAGCGTCCGGCATCGGAAATTCATCCTCTCATGGCTACGGGATATAAAGTTGCCTGGCGATTTAGCTCTGCTTGGTGATCGGCGCAAATTTGGCCAGCAGCCGCTTGACGCCCACAGGGGCCGGGAAAGCGATCTGCAGCTCGGTGTCGTCGCCCGAGCCCTTGATGGCGACGACGACGCCGGTGCCCCACTTGCCATGCGACACTTTGTCGCCCATGGCATAGTCGGTCGCCTGAGCCGCGGGAGCTGCGGCTTTGGGCGCTGCGCCTCCCGCGGCGGGGCCGCTGCGGAAGCTCACGGGCGTGCGGCCCGCCTGTTCGGGCACGCCGCCGAAGCCTCCGGCGCTGCCGAAGCGGCGTTCGCCGCCGGCCCACGCCGGGGTTGCCGCTCCGCCGCGGCCGAAGCCGCCGCCGGCGCGCACGGTCTCCAGGAGCTCCTGCGGCAGCTCCTGAAGGAACCGGGACGGCGCGTTCGCCGTCGTCCGTCCGAACAGCGTGCGCATCCGGGCGCACGTGAGGAACAACTCCTCCTCGGCGCGGGTAATGCCGACGTAAGCGAGGCGCCGCTCCTCCTCCAGCTCCTCGTTGTCCATCAGGGCCCGGCTGTGCGGGAATACGCCTTCCTCCAGGCCCACGACGAAAACGACGGGGAACTCGAGTCCTTTGGCGCTGTGCATCGTCATGAGCACGACGCCTTGTTTTCCCGCTTCCGGGTCCTGATTCATGGAGTCAATGTCGGCGATCAGCGCCAGATCGGTCAGGAAGGATACGAGGGATTTATCCTCGTTGCGCTTCTCGAACTCCATCGTTACGGACAGGAACTCGTCGATGTTCTCCAGCCGCGCCTGCGATTCGATCGTGTTTTCCCGCTTCAGTTCCTCGCGGTAGCCGCTCATTTCGAGCATTTTCTCCGTCAGCTCGGTGACCGACAAATAATCGACCATCCGGTACAGGTTCTCGATCATGTCACGGAAATCGGCCAGCGCGTTGCGGGCTTTGGCGCCGATTTCCATGCTGTCCACGTTCTCCAGCATCGCAAACATCGATACGCCGAATTGTCCCGCCGCTGCCCCCAGCCGCTCGACCGTCGTATCCCCGATGCCCCGCTTCGGCACATTGACGATCCGCGCAAAGCTGATATCGTCGTCCGGGTTCGAGATGAGCCGCAGGTAGGCGAGAATGTCCTTGATCTCTTTGCGGTCGTAGAACTTGATGCCGCCCACGATCTGATAAGGAATATCCGATTTGATCAAAATTTCCTCGACGACCCGGGACTGCGCGTTCGTGCGGTACAATATGGCATGGTCTCTGAACCGGCGGCCTTTGTCCACGTTTTTGCGGATTTCGCCGGTGATAAAATAGCCTTCCTCATGCTCGGAATCGGCTTGGTAAAGCCGGATTTTCTGCCCTTCACCCTTGTCGGTCCACAGGTTCTTCGGCTTGCGTCCGGTGTTGTTGGCGATCACTTTGTTCGCGGCGTTCAAGATGTTCGAGGTCGAGCGGTAATTTTGCTCGAGCATAATGGTGGTGGCGTTCGGGTAATCTTTTTCAAAATCGAGAATGTTGCTGATATCGGCCCCGCGCCAGCGGTAAATCGACTGGTCGCTGTCGCCGACGACGCAAATGCGCTTGTATTTGTCGGCCAGCATCCGGCACAGCATATACTGGGCGCGGTTCGTATCCTGGTATTCGTCGACGTGAATGTACTGAAACTTGTTTTGGTAAAAATCGAGCACCTCGGGCACTTGCTGGAACAGCTCGATCGTAGTCATGATCAGATCGTCGAAATCAAGCGAGTTGTTGGCCTTCAGCTTCCTCTGGTAGGACGAGTATACTTTGGCGACGATGCCGTCGAAGTAATCACCGATCTTGCGCTCGAATTTCTCCGGCGTCAGCAGCTCGTTCTTGGCGTTGCTGATGGCGGCCTGGACCGCTTTGGGCTCGAATTTTTTCGAGTCGATGTTCAGCTCTTTCATGCAATTTTTGACCACGGACAACTGGTCGCCCGAATCGAGAATCGTAAAATTCGACGTGAAGCCGATCCGCGAAATGTCCCGGCGCAAAATACGCACGCACATCGAGTGGAAGGTGGATACCCAAATATCCTGCCCCTGGGGGCCGACGAGGGCGCTGACGCGCTCCTGCATCTCCCTCGCCGCTTTGTTCGTGAACGTAATGGCAAGAATGCTCCACGGCGCCGCTTTGCGCGTCGCGATCAAATAAGCGATCCGGTGCGTGAGCACGCGGGTTTTGCCGCTGCCCGCCCCGGCCATGATCAGCAGAGGTCCGTCCGTAGCTTCAACAGCGCGTCTTTGCTGCGGGTTGAGCTTTTGAATCGCTTTGTGTATATCGATAGGTTCGTTAATCATGATTCTTATTTCCTTTCTACCGCATTTCCATGACCGCCGGGACCGTAGCGAGCGCCCGATCGAGATCATCGTATACCGCGTTGCCTACGACGACGGTGTGCGCCGCCTTCGCCGCCTCGCGGGCTTTCTCCGGGCTGTCGATGCCTCCGCCGTAAAACAGCCGCGACTGGGAAAGCAGCCGCTTCACCCGACCGACCAGCTCCATATCGCCGAACACGCCGCTGTACTCTAAATAAACGATCGGACAGCGGAACAAACGGTCGGCGATTCGGGCATAGGCCTCTACATCCTTCACGTCGAGCTGCACGTCGGCTTCGGTCAGCTTGGCCGCCGTGGAATCGCCGTTCAATATAATGTAGCCTTCGGGAACGAGCTCGTCCCAATCCAGAATCGCGCCGTATTCCTTCAGCGCCTGCTGATGACGCCCGACGATCCACTGCGTGTCTCCGGCGTTCAGCACGATCGGGATCATAAACAAGTCAAACCCCGGTACGATCGCTTCCGTGTCCGACACTTCCAAGACGCACGGCACTTCATACCGGCGGATGCGCGCCAGCAGGTCGACGGTGTTGTCGAAGGTGACGCCGGACGAGCCGCCGACCATCAACGCATCGGTGCCGGAGAGGCAAATGCGCTCAAGCGCTTCGTCGCCGATCTCCCGATCCGGATCAAGTTTAAACACATGCTTCCATTCTTCCATACGCAAATGCAAGGAAATTGCCTCCTGTCGGTTAAACACGGCAAGCCCGCCGCCCCCGGAAAAGGAACGTACGGAGCTGGTTCATCCTGTCTCAAGTCAAGTCTATGCGAGCCCGCGCCCGGTGTCAATGAAGCCTGCGGGGAACGGCTCTTCTTCCTATTATACCATAAAACAAGCAAGGAATAGGAATGCTTGTTCGTCTGCTTCGGACGCTTGGCCGGAACCTTTTTCCATAGTCGGCATACAAAAAACAGACCGGCTTGTAATAGACACCAGTCTGCTGAAAATAAAGCTGTTTGGGCGGCTCAAGAGCGGGTCTTGAATTCGCTGACGATCAGTCGGTCGCCTTGCACGCTGTAGGCTGACTCATGATGCATGACGGATTCGCTGTAATCCTGCTTCGACCTGCCGGTCAAGCTGAGTTTGTACTGTCCCTCGGCCGGCTGCGCTTTATGCAGCTCGTACTGCCCCCATTCGCTGCGCAGGCCCAGCATGGCCTTGGTGCTGTTCGCTTGGTACGTTCCGATCCGGGGGTCCCGGCGGTAAAAGTAATCGATCATCCGCCGCGCCATGTCGGGCGTATATACTTTCCCCAGCTGCGTCTGCATCTCGCGCATGGCGTGCTCGTCCATCTCCCCGGTAACCGGCGAAGACAGCACTTTATGCGTCCAGTCGTCCACTTGCTTAATCCAAGCGATGATCTCTTGATCGGACTTGTTCATGATTTCTTTTCCCATCGGCGGCGGCTCGATTTGGCTGAACGTCTGAAGCAGCCGCTCGCGGCCGACCGTTTTTTGCAGCGTCTTCATATCGGTGGCGTGGCGATCGGGCTCCTTTGTACAGCCGCACAGAAGCGCGGCGGCCAGAAGCAGTGCGACAATGATTTTCACCCGGATGATGCCCCTTCCGTGTTGGCTTTTTTTTCGTATTATGGTTCAAAAACGAAAAAATATACCAAGCTTGCGGAGAGGGCCGGGCAATGCTCTGCTTATGAGGGTTACGCGTCTTGCCCCATCGCTTACAAGCTCTTCATCTGGGCCATGTAAGCGCGGCGGGTTAGCAGGAAATATCCAAACTGCAGCACGGCAAAAATGGAAATGACCAGCGCCCCGTAAGACCATACGTTCATCGAGAGCAAATTCGCCAGCGTCTTGTAAGCGAAAGCCGCGTGAGCCGCGCCTACGACAACCGGGAGCAGGAACAACAGGCCGATCTGCACGTTGATGATCCGCCGGACTTCAGGTACGGACATTCCGATCCGCATAAGCGCGCGATATTGGTTGTCATCGTCCTGCAGCTCGGTGAACAGCTTGAAATACAGCATGCTCGCCGAGGCGACAAAAAACAGGAAGCTGACGAACAAACCGATAAGCAGCGTTAATGCCGAGCTTTGTTTGTTCGCGGCGTAGATGGAGGCGGGACTGAACAACTTTTTCCGCTGCTCTTCGGGCACGGACTGCTTTACTTTCTCCACTGTGGCGATATGCTCCTGCCAGCGGTTCAAATCAAAGCCGTAATAGACGAGCTTCCGTTCATCAGGCACCTTGCCCATCATCTGGGCATATTCCCCGTCATTGACCACGAGCAGCCCGCTCGCTTCTCCCATCAGATTGATAACGCCTCCCATGACCTGCCCGTCCATCTCCAACGCCCAGGATTGTCCGTCCCATTGAACGGTCCGCTGCGAACTCTTGTCCATTAGCTTAACGTCGGAATTCCTGTATGGATAACTGAATACGGCATGCCCCGGCGCAATCTGAAGCGGGGCTGCATACTCGATTCCTTCCGCCGCCCGATTGTAATCGGATTCCGATATCAGCAACGCCGTCGTATCCAATGCGCGGGAGCCGTACAGCGTAAGCGGGACTTGAACGCCTACGATTTTCAATTCTTTAGCTAAGCTCGCTCCTTCGGCGGCCAATACGGCCTTGATCTTCTCGGGGTCGATCCCTTTAGGAGTATTGAGCCCTTGTTGAGTAAAGCTTATCGTATTCGGAAACTGCTCCATCACCTGCTTGTCGCTGTTCTTATAAAACACGTAAATCGTGCCTGATGCCGTCAAAATGACCGCGCTTAAAACCGAAACGACGAACAGCGTGCGCGCGTTGTCTTTCATTTTGAACGCAAGCTGCGAGATGGCAATTAAATTCGTCCTGTTGTAGTATAGGCCCGTCATGCGCTGCAGTCTGCGAATAATCGCCACGCTCGCCTGCGTGAACAAGAAATAGGTGCCGAGCACGGTTAAAAAAATGATCGGCATCATAAGCTGCAAAATGAGCTGCAGCGAAGTCGTAAACGCCAAGTAATATCCGCTTCCGAGACAGCTCACGGCCAAAACGGTCAACCACGGTGAAGCAACGGGAAGCTTCTTCGGCTGCTTGGCCGCCCGCAATAGCGTGATGATCTGACTGCGGCTTACGCTGAACATCGCAAACAGGGTCATCGCGAGAAACAAGGCCAGAAATCCGACGACCGTCTGAAGCAGCGCCTGGGGCGGTACGACGAAGCTGAGCGGACTCTTCGTTTGGAGCAAACGCGCAATAGCCAAAAAGAATAGCTTCGAGAACAGCATGCCCGTGCCGATCCCCACGCCGATCGACAGCAGGCCGATCATCATCTGCTCGTAAAACATCAGCCGGCTGATCTGCGAACGGGTCATTCCGAACAAGGTGAGCAATCCGAATTCTTTCTTGCGCGTCTTGAGAAAAGCAAAGCTGGCGTACAGCACGAAAAAAAACGAGAAGACGACGATCAGAATTTGGCAGGCGAAGAGCACTTCTTTCACCATATTTGCCGCTCTGATTTGCCCGTTGGCGACTTCGGGATGATAGATGAAAGCACCGAACATATAGAAGACCATAACGGAAAAAGTGCTGCTTAGAAAAAATGCGATGTACCGATGCCAATTGCCTTGAATATTTTTAAGGGCGAGCTGTCGGAAGTTCATCGAAGTTCCCTCCCAGGCTGCGAGAGAAATGAAGGCGGACGGTCGTTCCTTCCCCGAGCTTCGATTCGATCTCGAGCCGGTGTCCGAGCCTCCTGCACGCTTCCTTGGCGATAAACAGCCCCATGCCGGTCGATTCGGCGACAAGCCTGCCGTTCTCGCCGGTAAAAAAAGGATCGAACACCCGCGGAAGATCCTGCTCGGCGATGCCGATCCCTTCGTCCTGAAATACAGCATGGCAGCCGCTGCCGTCCTTCGTGACTGTCATGATCAGCGATTTGCCGCTGTCGTGCTTGCTCTTGGAATATTTAATCGCATTCGAGACGATTTGATGCAAAATGATGCCGAGCCACTTGTCATCCGTATCGATGTAGCACGCTTCGTGGCTGGCAATCAGCTTCGGATATATCCGGTAGCGGATGCATGCCTTCTTATGCTCGTTAATGACATGGCGGACCGCTTGCAGCAGGTCGATCTTCTGCATGCGAAGATCCGCTTCGAACTTCTCAAGCCGTGCCGTGTGCAGCATCATGTCGAGGCCTTGACGCAGCTTCTCGTTTTCTTCCTGGATGCTCTCCAGCACTGCCCCAAATGGTCGCTGGGACGCTTCCTTCGGCGCGGCGTGCGGCTGCTCGGTCAGCAGTCCGATGACGGACACCGGCGTTTTCATTTGATGCACCCATAATCGAACGAACGTTTGGTGCTGATCTTGGGAAATCCGGTGCTTCTCAAGCCGGTCGGTATAAGCGCCGTATAATTCCAACAGCAGCTCTACGGCCATCCGCTGTTCCCGGGTAACGCCCGTAGGCAGGCTTATAACGCCTTCCATAGCCTTGGGCCTGCGGCCGTTCAGCCCGCTTTGCTTCAGACTCCGAAGGCCTTGGAAATACCCGCGCTGCCGGATATAGTCCAAGATCAAGAAAGCGGCGAGTCCTGCTGCCGATAATAGCGCCATGTAGGCGATATTGCTTTGGTCGAGCGAAACGTTTTTGCCCAGCAGGTCCAGCTGCACGACTGCCGCGATCAAGATTACATTGATCCAATACATGACGATAAATCCGATGCGGTCGGCCAAAAAGTCGCGGAAGCTCATCCTTCGCCCTCCCAGGAAGTCTGAAGCCGGTAGCCTTGGCCGCGGACCGTTTCGATGACGCGCGTGATGCCGAGCTCTTCCAATTTTTTGCGCACCCTCGTAACATTCACCGTCAGCGTATTGTCGTCAACGAAATCGATATCGTCCCACAGCGCCTCAAGCAGCCGTTCGCGGGACACGACTTCCCCCGCCTGCTTCAGCAGGAGATCCAGCAGCAGCAGCTCGTTGCGGCTGAGGTCCACTTTGCGCCCCTGCCATTCGGCCGAGCTCCGGGTCCGGTCGACGAACAGGCCGTTCAGCTCTGTCAGTTCTCGTCCGGCCTGCACTTGCGCATATTCCCCATAGGCGCGGCGCAGAGCGCTTTTGACCTTCGCCATGACGACTTCCGAATGAAACGGCTTCGTTATGTAATCGTCGCCGCCGTTCTCAATGGCCATGATCTGGTCCATTTCCCCGACCCGTGCGGACATGAACAAAATCGGCACGCTGGAGACGGTGCGAATCTGACGGCACCAATAAAACCCGTCGTAACTAGGCAAGTTGATATCGAGCAGCACAAGCTCGGGCTTATGCTGAAGGAACGCGTCCTTGATATGTTTATAGTCGGTCGTGCGAACCGCTTCGTACTCGTATTTTTCCAAGTATTCCTGAAGGATACCAGCAATCTTATCGTCATCCTCCACGATCAGGATACGATACATTATCCCAAGCCCCCTCTCCAAGTCGCTACGGAAATATTATACCCTTTTTTGGCAAGGCTCGGTTAACAGCGCTCGTTGCGGCTCTATTTACATGAAAATCAAAATCATATAAGATAAATTAGTACCATTGAATGAAATCAAGTTTCATTATACGAAACTTCAATAAAGGAGTCATCAATCATGGAAGCTAACGAATATATAGGAATCGATCATGTTCAGTTGGCCGCGCCGGCCGGATGTGAAAAAGAAGCTCGGGCTTTTTACAGAGAACTGCTGGGAATGCGGGAAATTCCGAAGCCCGAACCGCTTCAGGCGCGCGGCGGCGTATGGTTCAGCTGCGGCCCCCATGAGGTGCATATCGGCGTGCAGACCGACTTCGCTCCTGCGTCGAAAGCGCATCCGGCTTTTCAGGTCAAAGATATCGGAAAGCTTAAGCAAGCGTTATCGGAAAAAGGAATCGTCATCCAGGAGGACGTGCCGCTGGAAGGCGTTCTCCGCTTTCACTGCCTGGACCCGTTCGGCAACCGTCTTGAGTTCGTTCAGCGGCTGACGTGAAATGCTGCCCGGGCGGCCATTGCCGGGAATAAAACCGTACGCAGAAAAAAAAGCCCGGCGGAACCTGGAAGGTCCGGGCCGGGCCAGTGCGCCCTACATCATATATTTGCTGCTATGGGTCGTGCCTTGCTGGGAATGCGACTGCGTTTTATTGTGGTACGAGCCGGATATGGAAGCTTGACTTGACGTTGGCGCTTCGACTCCCGAGGAGACGCTGCCAAAGCTGGAGCTGCCGCCGGCAGGGCGGACGGAAGACGACGGGGCATAGCTTGTCTCTTGCGAGGACGTAGTCCCGGCGCTGTAAGTCTCCTGCCCGCTGCTGTATTTATTATTGTTGTAATCTTGAACCGAACCGGCTGAGAAATAGTCTTGGTTGTCCGTCCCGGCGACGGAGGATTTCACGCCATATTCGTTGCTATGCGCCCCGGTGGAGGAGGAAAGCGAGCTCCCGAAGCTCGAACCGACTGCTTGAGTGAGGGCCGGATTATGGGCGCTTGCTCCGCTCGTTTGACCCGCCCCCGTGCCGGTTAAACTTGAACCGGCCGTTGTGCCGGTGCTTGAACCGTAAGAGCCCGAACCGGACGTCGTATGACTGAAGCCAGAGCCGGACGTCTGGCCGTAAGTGCCGCTCGGGAATGCAGTAAAGCTGCTGCCGTAAGGCGATGCGGTCGAGGAAGTCGCAGTCGCGCTGCCGGACGGATAGCCCGTCGGATACACCGGCGCTTGGTAAACCGGCTGCTGGGCTTGCGTGTAAGCCTGCGTCTGCTGATGGGCGCTTTGCGCGTACAGGCTGCCGCCTGCATAGGCGGCCTGCACCGCCTGTTGAACGACCGAATGGAGCTGCTCGGTCTTGCGAAGCTGCTGCTGGAGCTCCTGCTGTACTTCTTGCTGGGAAGCCATGCTTATGGAGCCGTATCCGCCCGATTGAGACAACACGTTGTACAGCTCGGCCTGATCCTGCAGTGTCTTTTGCGTCAACGATACAAAGGTTTGGCGAACCGCCGGATGCGTCGCCTCCAATGCGGCGGTCGTATACTCGCGGGCCGTGCGCTTAAGCTCGGACAAGACGAGGTTGGCGACATCCTGTTCGTTCAAATGAGAGTGAATCGGCTGGGTCTGTGCCGGCTGAAGATTAGAGAAGTTTTGTTGATACATGTTTACCGCACCTCCTTATGGTTGCCCTAGTGGGTGGTTTGCGTTTGCTGCTGCAGCGTACGGAGCAGTTGGTCCGTATTTTGCAGACGGTCCTGCGCGATTTGCGCCAGCTTCTGCTTCAGCTGCGGATTCTGGCTTTCGGCTACGCCTTGAGCTGCAATTTTGGCGAGCAGTCCCTCGTTTTTGAGGCTGTCCGTAATATAGGCGAGCTCCTTCGTGCTGACCGTTCCTTGCTGTTGACCTGTAACCATCCAAATCCTCCTTCCTTGTTGGCATTAGATTTCCCGAACTGTGGGAAAATATGTATGACGCTCCAATTTATTTTTCGTCCTCTGCAAACAAAAAGGACGCCATACCGGGACTGTTGAATCCGACAGGCGTCCTATTGCTTTATTTCTGCTCCTTCGGCGCTTCTTGCTTCGGCGCCTCTCCTTGGGGAGCCTCCGGCTTGGCCGGCTCTTTCTTGCTCATGTCGGCCAGCTCCTGAATGCTTGCGGACGGAATGGCGAAGGCCCATTCTCCGCCCTGCTTCGCGATCCAGACGATATCGCCCTCGACGGCTCCGACGTAGACGGAGGAACCTTCCTTGCCTCCGGCGGACGCATCGGCTTCCTTAATCTCCATCCGCAGCTCCGGCTTATCCAGCCCCTTGATCTCGGTGGTCCGCTTGGCCGACTGCTCCGAAGTCAAAAACGCCGTTTTATCCAAAAACTGGCTCGCATCGGCACCCTTGAACTCCTTGTCGCCGAGCTTCCAGGCCGCCTCGTACGACTTCTTGTCCGGCTCCGTCTTGGTGATCGTCCAAGCCTGGCCTTTCCAATCGACTGTCAGCGAGCGAACCTGCTCGTAATTCAGCTTGACCGGACTGTTTTCCATAAAATCGGTCTGCTGCTTAGCGAGTGCACTCACCGTAGACTCGCTAAGCTGGAACACTTCCGGCGAAGAATTGAACTTCGCGTAATAAAATCCTTGAACGGCCGTCTTGTCGCCCACGGACAGCGTATTCGCCGAGCCGCCGGCGAGATTCACCGTAAACTCCTGCTTCGGCTTGTCGAGTCCGAATTGAGCCAGATCAGTCGGGTTCGCATCGACGGTTTTTTCTTTCTTGGCCCCGTTGAACGAATCGACCCAGGCTCCGGGAGCATAGTCGTTCAGCGGAAGCGGGGACGGCTTGGTCATCGCCCATTTGCCGTCCTTTTGCTGCATTTCGATGACGGTATCGCAGTTTTTGATCGTGTAGCTTGCCACATCTTCCTTCTTCACCGTGACAAGCGCCGGCGCTTCCGGCTTCTTCTCTTTGAAGAAGTCCTGACTCGATGCGTACCAGAAGCCTCCGATGCAGATAAGCACCAGAACGAGTGTCGGAATGAACCGCTTCATCCTTTTCTCCTCCTCCACCAAATCACGCCGCCCGCGATCAGGAAGAGGAATGGGAAGACCAGCACCGTGCCGTAGAAAATCATATTCCCCTGCCCTGCGGTTAGCATCGCCGTCTGGATGGCGTCGCCTTCGCGCGGACGAATCGTGACTTGATTTTGCTGCTCCTGCAGCCAACCGACCGTATTCAGCGCAAAGTCGCGGTTGCCCTGCTGCGCGATGACGCGATCCTCGAACAACGTCGAACCGCCGAGTACGACGGCCTTCGGCTTCTTGTCTTTATCCTCGACGACGTAACCGAGGTTGAGCGGGCCCTTCACGTCATTGGCTTCCATGGTGCTGCGGCTGCTGTTGGCGAGCGTCTCCAGGTCGGTCTCGCCGTAGGCTTGATTCGTCGTCTTAAGAATCGACGTTGCCGGGAAATCCGCTACAGGCTGATCCGCATTCAGCGAGACGGCCAAAGTCATCATCGTCAGCAGATTGTACTGCTGCAGCTTGCTCGTAATGGGATGGCTGCCGTATTCCGGAATGATCGTGAGCGGATCGTACAGCATGCTCTGCTTCGGTTCGATCGCGACGGCATGCTGGTCTTTAATGCCGTAAGCCGCCATGATCCCGTCAATATTTTTCCAATTCCTTGCCATATCTTTATTGAAGCCGAGCGCCATATACAGCTTGCCCTTGCCGTTCAAATACGTCTTGATCAGCTCAGCTTCCTTGTCGCTGACATCGTTTTCCGGTCCGATGATGAACAGCATGCTGGCGTCATCCGGGATTTTGCCCTCGCGCAGAAGGTTAAGGTCCTTCACCTCATAGTTCTCGCCTTCAAGACTGCTCCGCCACAAGTTCATTCGGTTGAGTGGAATTTCGTTATGCCCGGAAAGGAAGTAGACCTTGCTCTTCTCCTTGCTGTTCAGATTGACCAGCGCCTGCGTCAGCTTCTCCTCGCCGCTGAAACTGTACTGGCCCGGCTGCTGCCCGGGCAAAAACATATCGAAATAATAGATCGTTTTCTTCTGGGCGCCGCTTTCCACCACGAGCGTCCCCGACGGGTCCACCTCGTACTGCTTGGCGATTGCCGGCTGTTTGATCATATCGTATTCGTCGAGCGTAATTTTACCGTTTCGTTTCTTGTACTCCCGCACCAGATCGACAACTTGTCGCTTGATGTACGGATCAGTTTGATCGCTTGTCAGCGATATGATGCGCACATCTTTATCCAGCGCCTGAAGCGTCTGGGTCGTCTGATCGGACAGCGTAAATTTTTTATTTTGCGTAAGGTCGACCTGAAGGCCCTTGACCGAATTCAGAAAAATGGTCAGCACGATGAAAATGCCGATGACCGCCAGCGACAGCACGGTCGCGTTCGTGCCGCGAATCCACTTGTTCACTTTGCTTTCCCCCTTCTGCTTGGACTTCTTCCGCAGGTGCGCGGAATCTCGGACTTGCGCTTATCTCCACCGTTTTCTTTCAAGCACTTGAATGCTGAGCACGACGAACACCGCAATGAACGTCACATAGAATAGGACATCGGCAAAATCAAGCACGCCTTTCTGAAAATCCACGGTCCGCCCGATGATCGAAAAGGTGCCGAGGTAGTCCTTGACTTTGCCGCCGATGGTATCGCCCAGCCATTCGATCGTCCAGAACACGAACAGAAGCGCAAAGCACGCGATCCCCGAAACCATCTGGTGCGCGGACAGCGAAGAAGCGAACAGGCCGACGGACATCATGGCCGCTCCAAGCAGAAACATCGCGAGATAAGACATCCACAGCACAGGCTGGTCCAAGGTGCCGTAAGCGCTCAGAATCAGCGGATAGACCAGGCTGCCGACGACCAGCGTCAGCTGGACGACGAGCGCCGCCAAATATTTGCCGATCACGATCTCCGAAATGCTTGCAGGCGACGTTAACAGCAGTTCGTCCGTGCCCATCCGCAGCTCGTCGGATACGAGACGCATCGTAAGCAGCGGAATAATGAACAGGAAAATGAACGCAACGGTGCCGAAAATCGGCCGGACGTCGACAATATAAGGCGGGTACAAAAAGTTCACGCTGAAGAAGTACCCGGCAATGACGAAAAAGAATGCAAACGCCGCATAAGCAATCGGCGAGTAAAAATACATCTGCAGCTCTTTCTTGGCTATAGCCAACGTTCTACGCATGAGGAACCGCCTCCTCTGCTTCCAGTGTTGGGCCGCCGTCCGCGGCCGCTGAATCCAGCGACTCGTTGGTCGTCAGCTTCAGGAAGATGTCCTCCAGACTGAGGCTCTCCTTCTTCATCGACACAATCGGATAGCGTTTATCGGCCATCCGGTAAAACAACGTTTCACGAATGTCCGTCTTGTCCACCGAGGCGACAACGACTTTAACCGTTTCGCCTTCGGCGGTGACGGCGGTGACTGGAACCGCCGGCGCCGCTGCTTCGGCGTCGGCCGGCGCGGTCGGTTCGCCCGCAAGCTCCCGAACGCTGCCGACGCCAGGGGTGCCCCGCAGCTCAGCCAGCACCGCTTCGCGCGGGCCCATGACTTCAAGCGAGACCTCGAACGTCTCACCCATCGTATTCGCAAGCTGATCGGGCTGGCCGTCCAGCACGATGCTGCCTTGGTTGATGATCAGCACCCGGTTGCACAGCGTGTTGATCTCCGGCAAAATGTGCGTGCTGAGCAGCACGGTATGATTCTCGCCCAGCTCGCGAATGAGCTGGCGAATCTCGATAATCTGCTTCGGGTCGAGGCCGGACGTCGGCTCGTCCAGCACGAGCAGGTCCGGGTTGTGCAGAATCGCCTGGGCGAGACCGATCCGCTGCTTGTAGCCTTTGGACAGGCTGCGGATAATTTGCCGCTCCCGCCCCTCCAGACCAAGCCGCTCGATCACTCCGCCGATGCGCTGCTTCTGCTCCCTCACCGGAATGCCGCGCAGATCCGCGATAAACTGCAAGTACGCCCTAACGCTCATTTCGGGGTACAGCGGCGGCGTCTCGGGCAAATACCCGATTTTCTGCCGCGCCTTCTTCGGATGGTCAGCCATGGACATTCCGTCAATCGTAATCGTGCCGTGCGTCGGGTTCAAGTAGCCCGTGATCATCCGCATCGTCGTCGTTTTCCCGGCGCCGTTCGGTCCGAGGAAACCGACGATTTCTCCGCGGTTCATCGAAAAGTCGATGTGCCGGACCCCTCTTTGGTTCTCGTATAATTTACTGACTTGTTTCACCTCAAGCACGTCATACCCTCCCATCTGACAACTGGTTTCCTTACTAACATCCATTTCCATCTTGCGTGCCGCTTAACCTGCTTACAGACCAACAACAATATACAAACGAAACAATAATAGGAGCTTAACCGAAGCTGAAAATTGGATTAAAAATTTGTGTCTAAATTATGAACACCCCTCTGCACCCATCCATCAAACAAAAAAGCCTCGCCGTAATCCCAAGACGACCGAGTTCCCGAGATAACGCGACGAGGCTTATTTATTTCGATGCTATATCCATAAACTCATAAACGAAAAGCTTACTTTACGAGCTGACCGCGGGTAACGCCAAGCTGATTCGTCGCTTTCAGCGTTTTCCACACCTGCGTGCCGCCGATCTCCCCGCGCAAAGCGCGGTCATAGAGGCCGAGCACCTCGCGCACCTTCTCCGCCGTTTCCTCCAGAAATTCGACGCGGTACGAAGATACGCCAAGCTCCATAAAGTTGGCGAGATATTCCGCGCCCGATTGATCAATGGCGTTGTACACCGTGTTGCGGCAGCCTTCGTCAACCCTTACCGGATGCGAGAAGCCGACGCGGTCGCGCAGCGACGCCCGCTGCTCCTCGCACGGGCGGCCGCAGTTCGTGTAATCCGTACCCGGACTCATGAACGTACAGTAGACGCAGTGCTCGGTGTGGAACATCGGCAGATGCTGATGGATGACGATCTCCAGCTTCGACGTATCGGCCCGGCGCAGCAGATCGATCATTTGCTGAATGTTCAGGTCGTAGGACGGCGTCACGCGCCGGAGCCCCGATTCCAGGAACAGCGCCGCCGCCTTGTGATTGGCAATATTCAGCGAGAAATCGCCGATCAGCTCGGGGCGCGCTTCTGCCGGATGCTCCGCGAAGTACCGCATGAACCAGTAAACAGCGCCCGTATTGCGGACAAGCACGGCATCGGGGCCAAGGTTCAAAATGTTTTTGAAATACCCCGTTTCACCGGGCATGTGGATGCGCGGCGTCGCCAGCGCAATGCGCTTCCCTGCGGCGCGGGCGGCTTCCACGGCGGCTGGAAACTGCTTGATGAATTCGAAATCAGCATAGACGAGATCGACGTTCAGCTTACAGGCTTCCTGCACCTGCTCGAGGCTCCGGCACAGCGCGGTCAGCGACGGCCGCGCCTTCGAAGCGGCTGCGGGCGCCGCAGGCGCGTCGCCGTAGACGTCCGCGCGCCGCTTGATATAAGCGCGCGGGCGCTCCCGCTCCGCAAGCAGCAGCTCCGCCGCCTGACGGCGCATTTGATTCAGCTCGCGCATCGGCACGATCAAATCGCCGCTCAAATGCACGTCGACAGCCTCCAGCGCAAAAATCGTCCCGCCGAGCCGCCCGAACTGCTCCTCGAACAGCGCCGCATCCATCGGCCGTTTCTCGGCAGGCACCAGCGGCAGCTCCGATTCGACGGTCACGGTATGCCCGGCCGCCACGTCGGTCCAGACGCTCTTCAGCGGCTGACCGGCTGCTCCCGTCACCTTAACCTTTACCGGAAAGACGCGGTATGGCTTGTCCGTCTCGAACGTCTGGCGCAGCCGCTTGTCGAGGTGCGGATCGTTCGTTTTCCAGATTCGGTCGCCGACATGCACCCGGCTTAAATCGACGTCGCTGCGTCCCGGCACGATCTCGATCAGCCCGCCCGGCGCTTCGCCTTCTAGCTTCATGCCTTTGCGGCGCAGATCGTAGACGCGGCCTCCTTCTTCCTTCTTCGTCGGGTCGCCCGCATCGAAGCAAATGCCGTCCCCACGCTTCAGCGGCGCCTCAAGCTCGCACAGCACGCCGTCGCGCAACACCTGCTTCACACGCCCTACATATACGCCGCGGCTCTTGGGATACGTGCCTTCCACAAGCTGTTTGTTGTTCGTACCCTTCAGAAATCCGTGCGTAAACCCCCGTGAGAAGCTCTGCTCCAGCTCCCGCAGCTCTTCCTTCGTCGGCTTCGGATTGTCGCCGTCAAAATAACGGTCGATCGCGCGCCGGTACTTCGCCACAACGTTCGCCACGTACTCCGGGCTCTTCAGCCGGCCTTCGATCTTGAAGGAGGTGACGCCCGCTTCGATCAGCTCCGGGACAAGCTCCAGCGCCGCCAAATCTTTGGGCGACAGCAGGTAGGCCACGTCGCCCATCGGCTTCTGCTCTCCGTCGACCATCAGATCGTACGGCAGCCGGCACGCCTGCGCGCACTCGCCGCGGTTCGCCGAACGGCCGCCCCACATCTCCGAGGTCAGACACTGCCCGGAATACGAAACGCACAGCGCTCCGTGCACGAACACTTCCATCGGCAGCTTCGCCTGGTCTCCGATCTGCTTGATTTGCTTCAGGTTGTTCTCCCGCCCGAGTACAACCCGCTCGATATCGAACGGCTTCGTGAACTCGACGGCCTCCGGCGACGTAATCGTCATCTGCGTGGAGCCGTGAATCGGGAAATCCGGCGAAAGCTCGCGGATCATTTTCACCAGACCCAGGTCCTGCACGATCACCGCGTCGACGCCCGCATCAATACAGGCCTCGATCAAGGATTTCGCATCCTTCAGCTCTTCTTCAAATACTAAAATATTAAACGTCAAAAAGCCCTTCACCCCGTAGCGGTGCAGGAACGACATAATATCCGGCAGCTCGTCCGTATGAAAATTGTTGGCCCGGGCCCGCGCATTGAATTTTTCGACCCCGAAAAAGACGGCGTCCGCCCCGTTCGCCACAGCAGCCCGCAGGCAATCCCAATCTCCCGCAGGCGCCAGCAGCTCGATATCTGATTTGCGAAGTTCGCGCATGATGAATTCATTCCTCCGAAAAAAACACTTTTCCTCCTAGTGTACCAGAAACAGGGGCGACAAACCATGGCAAGCCCTTGCCAGAAAACGCGAAAACTCGACAAATGGAAATGACGAATAAAGAGGAAATTTGTCAGATTATGACGAATTATTGAAGGTACTTTACTTGTTCGAAACGATCCGATTCGGAGGACGCGATGTTCAAAGATTTCATAACGAATGCGGCGATGCTGGTGACCTCATTTTTTATCATCGGCCAGCTATTTAAAGACTACCGGCTGAGGCCGTCTTCTTCATGGAAAATGAAGGCGGCGTTAGGGGTTTGCTTCGGGCTGCAGGGCATCCTGCTTATGATCTACAGCGTGCGCTTGAACGAGTCCGTCATCGTCGATCTGCGGCATATCCCGACGGTCGTCGCCGCGATGCAGGGCGGGCCAGTTTCCGCGGTCGTCAGCGCGTTCATCATCACTTCCGGAAGAATCGGCCTGTTCGGTCCGTCCCATTCTTCCATAGTCGCAGCGATCCTCATGCTGCTGATCGGCATCACCTGCGGCATATTGGCGGGGCGCAAAGGCATGTCCTTGCGGCGGTTCCTGCTGCTCAATACCGTGGCGATGCTCTACGTGTCCGTCGCAGTTTCCATGAACCTCCATTTTCATGATCTGCAGCAGATCGCGAGCGTTCTCGCTTGTCATTGGGTCATATCCACCGTTGTCGGGCTGCTGTCCGTCTATGCTTTTCTTTACATTGTCCGGGCCCACGAATCGACCAGGAGATTGCAGGAAAGCGAAGCGCGCTACAAACGGCTCATTACGGCTTCGCCGGACGCCACCTTTGTGCTGAGCCAGGATCTTATCGTTTTTATTAACGAAAAAGGGGTCCGGATGCTCCGGGCCGCCGCAAGAAAAGAACTGCTCGGCCGGTCGATCTACGACTTCTTTCATCCCGATAATCGCAATACGGCCTGGACGTACTGTCAGGACATCCGGTCCGGCAAAGCGCAGCCCGAGCTGATCGAGCACAAGCTCGTATGCCTTGACGATACCGAAATCATCGTGGAGCTGTCCGTATCGCCTACGGTATATAAAGGTAACGCCGCCCTGCTCGTCACGCTAAGAGACATCACGGGCCGCAAAACAACCGAGCGCCAGCTACAGGAAGCGTTAAGCCTTCTGCAAAAGCTGTCCGATCTCGACGGTCTGACGGGCATCGCCAACCGCCGAAAGCTGGACGAGCATTTGGCCAAAGCCTGGTCGCACTGTGCGGCGAACCGTTCCCCGTTATCCGTCATTATGTTCGACGTGGATCATTTTAAGGCCTACAATGATTCGTATGGCCATTTGGGCGGGGATGAGGTGCTGCGCACGATTGCCTTGGCGGCGAACGCCGTGCTGCTGCAAAAATCTCATTTCATCGCGAGGTACGGGGGCGAGGAATTTGCCTGTATTCTAGCCGAGGTCGGGGCGACGGGAGCTTACGAATCGGCGGAGGCGATCCGGATAGCCGTAGAACGGCTCGCCCTGCCGTGCAAACCGTCGGATGAAAACCAATATGTTACGGTCAGCCTGGGGCTTGCTTCTCTCGTGCCTGACGCATCCGCTCCCCCTGAGCAATTGATCGATCTGGCGGATAAGGCGCTGTATCAAGCCAAGGCCGAAGGCCGCAACCGGACGGTATGCTATGGCAGCGCCGACGAGGCGGCCGGTTAAGAAAAAAACAGGGCGTTCGCCCTGTAAATGCGTTATCGCTTGGAAGCCGCCCGGAAAGCCTCGGCAAAACGCGCTGCCCCGACAGCGATGTCCTTCTTGGAAGGGCGCGCGAACGTAAACCGCACATGGCCGCTATCCGGCCCGAATACGCTTCCCGGCACGAACAGCACGCCGCGTTTGATTCCCTCGTCCAGAAGCCTAGCCGCGGAAACTCCCCCTGCCAGCTTTCCCCACAAGTACAGTCCGCCGTCCGGCCGCTCAAACGTCATGTCCCCTTGTAAATGCTGGTTCAGCTCCTTCATCAGAAGCTCGCTCTTCAGCTTCAGCGCGCGCCGGACCCGAAGCAGGTGCCGGTGAAAAAAGTCGGAAGCCAAAAACCTCGCGGACAGCCATTCCGGAAGAACACTCGGTCCCATATCCATCTGTTGTCTGGCTGCCGAGAGCTGACGAATGACGGTATCGGGGCCGACCAGCCACCCGGTTCTTAGTCCGGGCGCCGCAATTTTGGACAGCGAACCGACATACAGCACGACGCCTCTCGTGTCCATCGCTTTCAGCGGCACCGGGGGTTCGTCCCGAAACGCGGCTAGGCCGTACGGGTCGTCTTCGACAATCGGAACGCCTAAATCCGCTGCGACTTCAAGCAGCCGTTTTCGGCGATCCGGACGAAGGGTGCGGCCCGTCGGATTTTGAAACGCGGGATTCAAAATGAGCATGCGCAGCTTGTCCTTACGGATGCGCGCAGCCAGCTCGTCGGGCCATATTCCCGCCTCATCCGCCGGCAGCGCGACTGAACGCAGCCCAGCGCTCTGCAAGACATGGGACGAATAATGATACGACGGAACCTCGATGCCTACCGCATCCCCCGGACGCAGCAGACAGCGCGCAATGAGATACAACGCCTGCTGAATGCCCGACGTGACGAAGTCGACGAGGCGGTCGCATCCACTTGACGGTAGGCGCGCAAGTAGACGGCGAGCGCTTCCCGAAGCGGGTAAAACCCTTGCGGGTCCGTGTACCCCAGCGGCTCCGTAAGCGGCTGCTCCCGCATCAGTTGGCGGAACGCCTCCATCGGGATCAGGTCCTCCGACAGCTCGCTGCCAGCCATATCGATGACCTCTGCGCCTTTCCTGGCTTCCTCCCGAACTTTGCGAAGCAGAGGAGAGCCCGGCGGGGGACTTTGCTCGGTGTAGGCTTGCCAATCGACGGCCGGCTTCGGCGATTCCTCCCACTTTCGCAGGCTGACCCGGGTCCCGCTCCCTTTTCTGCGGTCGATCAGCCCCCGGGAACGCAGCTCTTCGTAGGCTTGAATAATCGTGCTGCGGTTAAGCTGCCACTGTCCGGCCAGCTTGCGCTCCGGCGGCAAGATCGAGCCCGGCAGCAGCTCCCCGAGAACGATGCGCCGCTCGAAATAATCGGCGATTTGTCGGTACATGGGCACGGGGCCCAAGCGGTCCGGTTTCCACATGATCGGTCCCTTTCTTTCGCCGCGGTCTGAATTACAGATAGTACATGTATAATGCGAAGACGAGATAACCGCCGAATAGAACGACGGCATAAATCCATGTCAGTCGCAGCAGATTTTTTCCCGTTCTCTGGTCGTAGGTCGGATTGCCTTCTTTATTTTTGGCCGATACGCCCACCACAATGGTAGCGATCAGCGCAAACAGGACGATAACGAAAATAAGCAGATACAGCATCCATTCGTTCATAAGAGCTTCCGTCCTTTCTTCTATAATAAAGGATCATCTTCTCGAAACGTACGTATCCTACCCTTACTTTACATGAGAACGAATGCGGCGTAACCCCCCAATCGGCCACTTTTCCACCCATCCAATTTGTTATTCTCGCGGCTATTGGATGGGTCGGGTTACAGGGGCACGCCAGTCCCCGCCGGACCGCGCAAAAGTTAACAAAGCCCGCCATCCATGCTATAATGGCAAGGTAATCTAGCCTAACGAACAATGGAGAGATTTTTTTGATTCGAATACGACCTTATCGCAAGGCGGCGGCGATTGCGATTGTTGCAATTGCAGCCGTCGTTCTCGTCTACCTGCTGACAGCGAACAAAGAGTTGAAGGTGCGCCTGCTGTACGCCACCGCAAGCGGCGCTTCCGATTCGACCGCCTACTCGCAGCTGCGGCAATCGCTGGTCGTCGGTCTGGAGCTGGAGCGGCAGGAGCTGAGCCGTCTGAGCGCTCGCCAGCTCCGGTCTTACGATTCGGTTTATTTGGACCCGTCGCTGCACGGGAGCATGACAGACTCCCAGCGGGAGTTGCTTCAAGCTTACGTCCGGGAAGGCGGGCATTTATTTCTTGAGAACCCGTTTGCGGACGATTTTGACCCCGGCTTTCTCGGAGCGGGACAAGTCGTCGACGTCCCCGCGCCGGCCCGCGGCGCACTTGGAGCCGGACACGGAAGTCCGTCCCTCTGGTCTTACCCGGATGTCGATGCCAACCTGCAGAGCGTCCAGCAGCTGCTTCGGTCGTTCGCAGACAGCTTCTTCCGGCACGACACCGAAGGCAGCTTGAGCCGGTTCTCCTGGGGAAAAGGGCTCGTCCCTTCCACGGCACAGACGCTCGCTTCCATGAACGGCATCTCGCTTTATACATTAAACCGGTATGGGGAAGGCACGGTGTTTTTTAGCGGCACGCTGCTGCCGAACCGGTATTTTGTGACGGGCTACGATCTAAACAGCGGCATGGACCCGAAGCTCGGCTTCGAGAAGCTGGCGGCGGACACGAACGCGGCCATGAAGCCGACTCCCGACGCGCTGTATTTCGACCGCAACAAACTGCCGCTGGCGCCGTACTTCCATTTTACGTTCGCAGCCGGGAACGCCTTGCTGCGCAGCGAATACGCCGCGTTCGTCTCCAAGACGAAGCTTGGCTACAGCGTCAAAAAGTCGTACGGGCCTTACGGCCGTCCGGCGATGGCGTATCAGAACCATTTTGAAGCGCTGGAAGCGATCCGCGACGGCGAAGGCATCCAGTGGGCGGAGCTGCTCAAGAAGTACAAGCAGATCCCGTCGTTCTCGCTGGTCCGCTCGTCGTTCACGTGGGGGCATTGGCAGGAGTCGGTCGTCGTCCACTTGAACACCGGAACGAACGGCAAGCCCGCCTTCGCCGGCGAGACGCCGAATTCGTTCTATTCGAGCGGCACGCGCTTGTCCGCCGACGGTGAGGCGATCCGGCTGGCCAATTATCCGGATTACCGCTCGCTCGGCGATCCGATCACGCTGCCCTACCGCGCATACCCCGCGCTGGCCGACCTTACCGGCGACGGCCGGCCCGACCTGATCGTCGGATCGGCCGACGGCGGATTGTACGTTTACCGGAACGCCGGTGAAACGGAAGGAGCTTACGCCGGGCAGCAGCTCCCGGCGGAACTGAAAGCGCCCGCGGCGTTCGCGCGGCGCGAGCCCTTGCGGCTCCCGAACGGGGAGCCGCTGAAGACCGGATCGTACGCCAGCGTGGCGGCGTATGATCTGAACGGCGACGGCCGGCCGGATCTGCTGATCGGCCAGCCGGACGGCACGCTCGCGGTCGCCTATGGCGAAGCCGGCGGCGCGTTCAAGGCGTCCGCCCCGCTGCTGGCGGACGGGAAGCCGATCCGCGGCGCGGCGCCGATCGCGCCGGCCGTGGGCGACGTCACCGGAGACGGCATCCCCGATCTCGTGATCGGGGATGCCGACGGGCAGGTGACGCTGTACCGCGGCACGCGCGGGGCGAACGGCGCGGTCGCCGGGCACGCGGGCGAAGCGCTGTTCAAGCTGTCCGCGCGGTTTGCGGCGCCGTCCGTCCGTGACATGAACGGAGACGGCAAAGCCGACCTCGTCGTAGGCAACGGAGAAGGCTCCCTGCGCGTTTTCGTTCAGGAGAACTCGGGCGACGGACGTACGACTTGGGTGGACAAAGGCGTCATCGAAGCAGCGACCGTCAACCAGATCGGCAATCGCACGCTCGTTGGCGGGCACAACGCCGTCCCGCTCTGGTACGACCTGAACGGGGACGGCAAGGACGATCTGATCGTCGGGCAGCTCGAATTCGGCATCCCGTCGACCATCGACGATCCGAAGTTCCCGTATGCGGACCAGCTGAGCAAATTTATCCGGTACACGAAGGACAATGGTCTCGAGCTGTACCCGCACATTTTTGTCCATAACTTTACGAGCGACGCGCAGGAGAAGCAGGAAATCGCGCTGCATCAGAAAGCGTTCGAGAAGCTCGGCATTCCGTGGGGGATGACCGGCACGAACCAGCATACGTGGCGGATCAACAATCCCGACCGCAGCCAGACGCTGCGCAACGAGCGAGAGTCCGGCATTTGGTTCAACTTCGGCTTCAAGCCGTCGCATATCAAAGCCGATCCGCGCCTCGGCGTCGAGTATAACTGGGGCCTGCCGTTTCTTATGACCGATGCGTCGGGCGAGCCCGACCTGAGCAAGCCGATGATGCTGAATACCCCAGCGCCGGTGCTGAGTACGGACTTGCATTATTCGACGAAAGATATTTTCGAAGCCTACGCGGCACTCGACTTGCCGATCGATTATTTCGAGCATATCGAGTACCACTTTCCGAACCGCGTGCCGGAGCTGCTGGAATTCGTCCGGTATTTGGACAAGCTTCGGAACGACTACAGCTACAACTTTATGACCGAGTCCCAAATGGCGCGTTCGCTCCTGAATGCGATGACGACCCGCGTCGAGCTGTACCGGCCATGGCATGAGGTCGTCACGGATCGCGTCAAGAAAATGCTCGGCATGACCGTCGAGCCCAGCTTCCGCGTCAAGGCGATCACTGACGACGTTCCTGCGCAAGCTGCCGAATACCGCGGCACGCTCGGCCTCGTCGTCGACCGCGGGCAGTCTTACGCGGCCAAGGAGGCCGTCACCGATGCCGAAGTGCGCGATACGCGCGGCGGCAAACTATACCTCGGCGTTCCGCAGACGGCCGCCATCCGGTTCGCCGAGCCCGAACGGGCGAAGGCGCTCGGCAGCGAGCCGCATCTGATGCGCTCGAACGTGCCGTACGAGCTGCAAAAATCAGCGGACCGTTGGACGTTGAAGCTGAACGCGCCCGGCATGCAGCAGGTGCAAATTTACAGCGCTGAGCCGCTGACCATCGAAGGAGCCGGGCTGACCGTCGACCGGGACGAAGCGAAAGCGACTTATACGGTCACGCATTACGGCGATCCGGTGACACTAACCGTCGCCAAAGCGGCCCGTTAGCTTGCATCACTCTTCACGCAGACGGTTGTTGCAGCGGGGCCCTGGGGTCCCGCAATCGCCGTCCCGCTTTTATGCCGGCACTCGCTACGAGCCCGGCACATATCGCTTGATCTTAATTTTTCGGAGGAGGCTTCCCCATGCAGGAATTGCTGGAACAGCTTGAGGCGCACATCAAAAGCCGTTACGAAATCGAAGACGATGACGACGACTTTTCCGTAGACGTACACTTGTTCGACTATGGATACATTGATTCTATCGGAGCGACGGCGCTGATCGCGCATATCGAGAAAACGTACGGCATCCAAGTGACGAATCAGGATTTAATGCTGTACCCGCTCAACACCGTCCGCGAAATCGCGACGTTCATCCACAACAAGAAAGAGAGGTAAGCCCATGGAATGCGTCGTATCTTTGGAGGGGCTCGCCTCCAGCCAGCACGGGCAGCTCAAATACGCCGCGGCGTTTATTGACGAGACCATCCGCGACATCCGGCTTGAGTCCGGGCACATTCATATCGTTCACGACTCCCCGAAAGGCAACGCCGCCATCGAAGAGCAAGTACGCAAGCTGATCGACCGTTTCTCGCAAGGAGATTTCGGCTTCAAAGAGAACATTCTGTTCGAGCATAAGGCCGACACCCCGTACGAAGGCGATATCATCGCCGAGCTCGTCGAGCGCAAAATCATCAAAGTGCTGGAACCGGGCTTGTTCATTTTCCGCGAGCCGTTCTCCAGTCTGATGCGTTTTCTCGACTACAGCTTCGTCACGAAAATCGCGAATCGTTTTGCAGGAATTACGGAGGAGCAATACCCGGCCGTCATTCATTGCGATACGCTGAACAAGACGAATCACTTTACTTCGTTTCCGGAGCACATTCACTTCCTGTCGCACCTGCGCGAGGACCTCGATATCATCGAAGCGTTCTCCCAATCGATCCGCGACGCCGGAGGCTGGAAGCAAGAGCAGCCGCTCGATCTGAACGCCAACCTGGCGAAGCCGAAATTCACGATGAACCCTTCGACCTGCTACCACTGCTACGAGGGGCTGCAGAACGAGACGCTCGAAGGCGATGGCGTGACCGTAACGGCCATCTCCAAGTGCCACCGCTTCGAATCGCGCAATCATACGGACTTCGGACGCCTGCTCGATTTCAGCATGCGGGAGATCATTTTCGTCGGCAAGCCGGATTACGTGAAGGAGAACCGGCTGCAGGCCATCGAATATTTGAAGGAGCTGGCCGTCGAATGGAACGTGGATAGCGTGCTGGAAATCGCGAACGATCCATTTTTCACGAACGACTTCCAAGTCAAAGCGTCCTTCCAGCGGAATCAAGAAATGAAGTACGAGCTGCGGCTGACGATTCCGAACATCAACAAGTCGATCGCCTGCAGCTCCATCAACTTCCACAGCAACACGTTCGGCAATGCATTCAATATTAAAATGGGCAAGCGCAATGCGGTTACCGGCTGCGTCGGGTTCGGCATCGAGCGCTGGGCGTTCGCCTTCTTCGCGCAATACGGATTGGACGAAGCGAACTGGCCTGCGGCGTTCCGCGAGCAGTACCACGCGTGGCAGCAAAAATCGCTCTAGCACCATAATCCGTCATTCTGTGATTAATAACTAATGATCGCCTTCATTGGAAAGTGTGGGTTTTCCCGTTATGATCGCTTTTCTTCGCAAAAACAGCTTCATGCTGCTGCTGTTGGCCGCTTTCGTGCTGTCGGACGTCCTCATCTCCTGGTGGGACCCGATGGTGACGTCGCGGCGTTTTTATAAGAACGATTTTACGAAGACGCTCTTCCATCACGATTGGCAGAATCGGGGACCGGCCTTCTACGGCAACTCCGCGGTGACGGGGGCGTATATCGAGGCGGACTCGACCTCCAAGCTGGTGGAGCTCGGGCTTTCCTATGGCAAGCTGACTGATCTGAAAGGGATTTTGGAGCAGCAGCGTTTCCAGGTGGAGGGACAGCTTGTCGTCGGTATCGACGTACATACGATGGTCGACAGCCTGGAAACGGACCCGACCTATCAATGGTTCAAGCCTTGGTACCAGCCTTACGTCTACACGTACCGCGACTATTTCCGCGATACCGGGACGGAGCTCGCCTGCGGTTTGTACCAAGGGCTGTTGAAGCGGAACGCCGCCCGGTTCGAAGCATGTGCCCGCTTCCCGGAGACGCTAAAGCTAAGCGCGTCCGATCCGCTGGCCTACCAGCCGCGCTGGATCGACAAGGAGCTTTATTTCGGCCAAAAATCCGATGGAGATCTCCGCAAAAAATGGGACGAGTACGAGCGACGCTTCGGCTGGATGACTAACCGCGATTTCAAGAACAATTTGGATGCCTTGGACTTCATCATCGCTTACAGCAAACAGCAAGGCTTACCGCTGCGCGTCGTCTGGATGCCTTGGAACCGCGGCTACAAACTGCCAAGCTACATGCCCGCTTTGCAGGAAGAAGTCAACCGGCGCCTGCAGGCGGCCGGCGTTCCGGTGCTGGATCAGCTTACGGCCTACGATCCGAAATATTTTCACGATCTCGTCCATCTGAGCCGTCAGGAAGGCGCTCCGGTGTTTACGAAGGAGGTGGACGCATGGCTCGCTTCGCTCGCAAAATCGTCGAAGTGATCGTTTATCTCGCCATGCTCATCATGGTGCTGATCTATTTTACCGGCAAAGGATTGTTCATCTACGAAGGGTTCTGATCTTGTCTTGATCGGCGCGGGCCCCGATCGGTCCTTCCGTCCCGCTCCGGGCCGGTTTCCGACCCGCACGGCGGATGCATATGTTGGAGGAATCTTCGATGTGGTATTTAAATATGAACGCGGTTATGGCAATGACCGGCATGGTGCTCGTTCTTGCCTTAACCCGGCGGTGGGCGGATAACAAGCGGCTGCTGCTGCTCGCGTTCAACCTATGCTTTTTGCTGCTGTTCAGTAAAAAGCTCCTCGCCTTTTACTTGGCTTACACAGCGCTGAACTATTTGGCCTTTTTATTTCTGAGCCACACGTCGCGCTTTCGCAAGGGCTGGTTCATTCTGCTGATCGCCGCCAATGTGGCCGCTGTCTGCTCGCTGCGGCTGTTCGGCATGGAGGTATTCACTCACCCGCTGTTCGACGTTGTCATTGTACTCGGCTTGATCTACAACGTGCTCAAGGTGATTGACGCCCTGTATTTTGCTTACTTCTTCGGCAAAGACGCCCGCGCGAAGGTCGTCGATTACTTTAACTATATTTTGTTCATCCCGACGTTCACGTCCGGCCCGATTCTCAAATTCCGCGATTTTATGGCGGATACGAAGCAGCCGTATCGGATGGATGCCGCACAGACGGAGAGCAGCATCAAACGCATCATTCTCGGCATGTTCAAGAAGATCGTGCTCGTCACCTGGATGACCGACGTATTCAATACCATGTCCGGGCAAGAGCTTTACACGCATCAATCGCTATTTTTGATGGTCTGGTTTTATGCCCTGATCTATTTCGATTTCTCCGGCTATTCCGATATTGCGATCGGCTTCGGACGGCTGATGGGCTACAACATTCCGGAAAACTTCAAAAAACCGTTCCAGTCTCCAACGCTGACGCAGTACTGGCGCAATTGGCATGCCACGCTCGGCGACTGGTTCCGCGATCATATTTTTATCTTCTTCTCGCGCCAAACGCCGACCAAATGGACCGCTGCGGGCCTGTCCATCCTCATCATGGTGCTGATCGGGCTATGGCACGGCTTTAGCTGGCTCTATCTGCTGTGGGGCGTCTACCACGGCGTGGCGATCGCACTGGAGAATCTGTTCGGGAAAACGACGGTCAACAAGAAAAAAGTATCCCGGACGTACTTCTACGCCCGCTGCGCGTTAACCCAGCTGATCGTTACCGCGGCCGTTATCGTCTACAGCGGCAAAAGCGAAACGGTACTCCATATTTATCGCGGTCTCCTGAACTGGCCGTTCTAAACATGATAAAAGCAGCGTCCCTTAACAGGCGCTGCTTCTTTTTTTACACGAAATCGCGAAAATACCTCAACTGGCATCGGATTGCTTCCCTGTTGTCTCCATCACTTCTTCTTTGGCCGGGACAGCTTGAACGTTGCATTGCAACTGGTTGGCGTTCGCTGTTATGTGCAATTCCCCCACATATTGAAACACATCATCGCTGTCCTTCTTATGTACATGCACACAGCCCGATTTTGTATTAATGTTGAGCGAGAGCTGATCGGGCAGCTCCACCAAGCAATGAAACCTTTTGAAGTTGTTTGGGAAACGCAGCCAAGTGCCTGACACGGTTTCAACAATTTGTGTATCTTTGCTCATCTTACGATCCGCCCTTTCTTTAAAAAGTTACCCCTTCCCTCCCCTATCCGAAAAGAATTATTTCCATTGTAAACCAATCAAAAGAAAAAGAAACGGGAACATTGTCGAGCGTTTTTATTGAAAGCAAAACTTGCCCATCGAACAAGCATTCGCCGAACCGTATATTTTAAGCAATTTGCCGGAAAATAAGGATATCCCTTTGGAAGGAGAACGTGATTCCGAATGCTGAACACTCTTATCGCACTTGCGGCCATCGTATGCGTGATCTCTGCCGTCGCGTCATTTGTACTGGCTCGAAGGCAGCAAAATAAGGAGTTTGACAAAAACACAGACCCAACAACAGTCAAGCATCCCGTCATGGCGAATCCGATGCTCATCGTTTATATTCTTTTTCCCATCGTTCTGGTTGCCGGCGCAGTTATCTGGTCTTACCATTCCAAATAAAGTCGGAGGGCACTTCAATGGATAAAACAACCTATTATGTTTCCGTACAGTCTAAAACAATCATGCAGCACCAAGGCGACGCGGCTTACGAGTTGGAGATCGAAGCCACGCCGGAGGAAATGATTAAACTGAAAGAATTGTTCGAAGACCTGGAGTATACGGAGGAACAAACCTACTCCAGAGCTCTTTTTCCCGGTATCCCCTATCATCACGACGAGGCAAACGATGCGTATGACCTCAATTTGAAAAACATCTATCAAACGTTGTACGGTTTGGGTACCCATGAAACAAAAAAGCATATTCAAACGATAAACGTTTTAGACTGAGTCGTGAACTTTTTACGAAAAAGCGACACCTCGACGCATTATGTCCGAAACTCCTACTTTGAGCTGTAAGCAATTAATGATATAATTTGGATGAGCGTTATGTTGTACGCGCGTTCATTTTGATTATTTTCGGAGGTGTCCCCATGAAATTAGGCGTTTTCACGGTATTATTCCAGCAACAGCCCTTCGAAGAAGCGCTTGACTACATTGCATCCAAAGGACTAGACGCTGTTGAAATCGGCACCGGCGGCTACCCGGGCAAAGCGCACTGCGACCCGGACGTGCTGCTCAGCGATAACGGCAAGCTGAAAGCATTCAAGCAAGCGATCGAATCCCGCGGACTGACGATCAGCGCACTCAGCTGCCACGGCAACCCGCTTCATCCGCAAAAAGCGCTCGCCCAAGCCGATCACGAAGCGCTGCTTAAAACGGTCGACCTTGCCCAGAAGCTCGAGGTGCCTGTCGTCAATGCATTCTCCGGCTGTCCGGGAGACTCCGACAATGCGAAATATCCGAACTGGCCGGTGGCTCCTTGGCCGCCTGATTTTCAAGAGATTCTCGACTGGCAGTGGGCCAACAAAGTCATTCCGTACTGGACGGAAACCGGCAAATACGCTTCCGACCGCGGCGTGAAATTCGGTCTTGAGCTGCACGGCGGCTTCTCCGTCCATACTCCGGCTACGCTGCTGCGTCTGCGCGAAGCGGCCGGCGACGCCATTGGCGCGAACCTGGACCCGAGCCATATGTGGTGGCAGGGCATCGATCCGGTGCAGGCGGTGAACATTCTTGGCCGCGCAGGCGCCATTCACCACTTCCATGCCAAAGATACGTCGATCGATCCGATCAACGTCAACCGTTACGGGGTGACGGATATGCAGTCCTACGCGAACATGCTGGACCGCGCCTGGCAGTTCCGTACTGTCGGCTACGGGCACGATCTCAAGACGTGGGCGGACATCATTAGCGCGCTTCGCTTAGTCGGTTACGACTATGTCGTCAGCATCGAGCACGAAGACGGCTTGATGTCGGTGGACGAAGGCTTTACGAAAGCGGTGCAAAACCTGCAGCAAATCCTCATCAAAGAGCCGCTTGGCGAAATGTGGTGGGTGTAAAGCCTTTCAAAGTTATGAAAAACGATGGAGTGCTCCCTCTACTCTGGGGAGCCGCTCCTTTTATATTTTTTGGAGTCATCCTCTTGAAACACCAATAGGACAGCGTCCTGAGACCTGTCCTTGTCCGTGCATGTATGATCTTATTCGCGTCTCTGCAGCAGCAGCTTACAGCTTGCCCATCCAGCCCATAACCATAACTGAGCTCAAGGTTACGAATACGGCCAAACTAACCAGACCGAAGCCAATGGCGAACGGATTTTTCTTTTTAGCGCCGAGCAACCGGAAAAGGCCGATCGCAATAACTACCGTGAACAAGACCACGAAGATATCGAAACCGGAAAAGGTGCTCGTGGCTTTTGCCGCTTCTTCAGCCAAAAACATGGAGGGACCTCCTTCAATATGCGAAGATACTTAATTTCTATCTTATCTTGACTAGCTTGGAAGTGCAAGCGATTTATCCAAGTGTAACAAGTTTGTCAACATTTGCACTTGAAAGCGGCAGGGCTTAACCCCTTCGCCATTGCCCCCTTTGTAAAGCACTTCACTCGAGACGTGAAAAGGCTTAATTGGCAGCCTTTTCATCTGAAACTCGATTCCCCTCGTTTATAATCAATCGTCGACCGCGCTGGTCAATCAGGTGAACGACATCTTCCAGATGAACCGCGATTTCTCGATTCTTCCGCGCAAATATAAAATGTCCATTTCTTCTGCTATTTATAACTCCGACCAGCGGAAATTCGGTCCTGACCGCCTCGTAACACATACAATGCCTTATAAAAAACGCCGCACTCAAGCGAGTTTCCGGCTTGGAGCAGCGTTTTTTTCTATCCCTATGGGTCATCGATGTTAGACGACCGCATCTTCCATTTCTTTCAGTCGTTTATAATAATCTTCGGAGCGTAATTTGTCGCGTTCGAGGATCGGTTTCAAGTATTTGCCCGTGTACGAGCTGCTTACCTTCACGACTTCCTCCGGCGTTCCGGAAGCGACGATCGTACCGCCCCGGTTGCCGCCTTCCGGTCCGAGATCGATGATATAATCGGCTGTCTTGATCACATCAAGGTTGTGCTCAATGACGAGGACAGAATCGCCGTTCTCGACCAAGCGGTGCAGCACCTTAAGCAGCCGGTCGATATCGTGAATATGCAACCCGGTCGTCGGCTCGTCCAGAATATAGATCGTCTTGCCCGTGCTGCGGCGATAGAGCTCGGCCGCGAGCTTCACGCGCTGCGCCTCTCCCCCGGAGAGCGTCGTCGCCGGCTGACCCAAATTCATGTACCCAAGCCCGACGTCCATCAAGGTCTGCAATTTCCGGTGAATACGCGGAATGTTTTTGAAAAACTCGCACGAATCCTCGATCGTCATTTCCAATACCTCGGAAATGTTTTTGCCTTTATATTTTACTTCCAGCGTTTCGCGGTTGTACCGTTTGCCTTTGCATACCTCACAAGGCACGTAAACGTCCGGCAGGAAGTGCATCTCGATCTTGATGATGCCGTCGCCCTTGCACGCCTCGCAACGTCCGCCCTTCACGTTAAAGCTGAAACGGCCTTTCTTGTAGCCGCGCACCTTCGCTTCGTTGGTCGCCGAGAAGACGTCGCGGATGTCGTCGAATACACCGGTATACGTCGCCGGGTTCGAACGAGGCGTCCGCCCGATCGGCGATTGATCGATGTCGATTACTTTGTCGACATGCTCCAGTCCTTTGAACTCCTTGTACTCGCCCGGGCGAACCTTGGCGCGGTTCAGCTCTTTCGCCAACGTTTTGTACAAAATTTCGTTAATCAACGTACTCTTGCCGGAGCCGGAAACTCCGGTCACACAGCCGAATACTCCGAGCGGAAACTTCACATTGACGCCGCGCAGGTTGTTTTCTTTTGCCCCGCGGATTTCCAGCCACTTGCCGTTCGGCTTCCGCCGCTCGGCAGGGACAGGAATAAACTTGCGGCCGCTGAGATATTGCCCGGTCAACGATTGCTCGTCCTGCTTAATCTCCTCGGGCGTGCCTTGGGCAATTACCTTGCCACCGTGAATGCCCGCGCCCGGGCCGATATCGATGATGTAGTCGGCTGCCAGCATCGTATCTTCATCGTGCTCGACCACAATCAGCGTATTGCCCAGATCCCGCATATGCTCCAGCGTCTGGATCAGCCGGTCGTTATCCCGCTGGTGCAGGCCGATGCTCGGCTCGTCCAAGATGTATAGAACGCCCATCAGACTCGATCCGATTTGCGTCGCCAGACGAATCCGCTGCGCCTCGCCGCCGGAGAGCGTGCCTGCCGCGCGATGCATCGTCAAGTAGTCGAGCCCGACATTGACCAGGAACCCCAGACGCGCTTTGATCTCCTTCAGGATCAGATGCGCGATCTGCGTCTCGCGGTCGGTCAGCTTCAGCGAGTCGAACCATTGCTGCGCTTCCCCGATGGACAGCGAGGTGACATGCGCAATATTATTATCCGCTACGGTTACCGCCAGCGTTTCCGGCTTCAAGCGGGCGCCCTTGCACTTGCCGCAAGGTTTGGCGCTCATGTACGACTCGATATGCTCACGGATGCCTTCGGAAAACGTATCGCGGTAACGGCGTTCCAGATTGTTCACGATGCCTTCAAAAGGAACCATCGCTTCCTTCTTATGTCCAAAGTCGTTCTCGTAGCGGAAGCGCACCTTCTCCCCGCCGGTACCGTTCAGCAGCTTCTGCATTTGCTCTTTCGGCAGCTCGCTGACGGGCACATTTTTCGGGATACCGTAGTGCTCGCACACCGCCGCAAGAAACTGCGGATAGTAGTTCGATGTGCTGCCGGCCCATGCCTCGAACGCTCCCTCTTCGATAGAAAGCTTCGAATTCGGAACGAGCAGTTCCGGGTCCACGATCATCCTTTGACCCAAACCGTCACATTCGGGACAAGCGCCGAACGGACTGTTGAACGAGAACATTCGCGGCGCCAGCTCTTCGATACTGAAGCCGCACTCGGGGCAAGCCAGATTTTGGCTGAACAGCAGCTCTTCCTGATCGATCACGTCCACGATGACGCGCCCCTCTGCCAGCTTCAAAGCCGTCTCCAGCGAGTCAGCCAGACGCGTCTGGACATCGTCCTTCACGACGATCCGGTCCACGACCACTTCGATCGTATGCTTTTTGTTTTTCTCCAGCTCGATCGTTTCCGACAGCTCGCGAAGCTCGCCGTTGACGCGCACGCGGACGAAGCCTTGCTTCTGGATATCCGCCAGCAGCTTCGAATGCTCGCCCTTGCGTCCCGAGACGATCGGCGCCAAAATTTGCAGCTTGGTGCGCTCCGGATACTCCATGATCCGGTCAACCATCTGCTCGACGGTTTGCGAGGTAATCTCGATTTTATGCTCAGGACAGTGCGGACGCCCGATCCGGGCGAACAGCAGACGCAGGTAGTCGTAAATTTCCGTCACCGTACCCACGGTGGAACGCGGGTTGCGGCTCGTCGTCTTCTGGTCGATGGAGATGGCCGGAGACAATCCGTCGATCGAGTCGACGTCCGGTTTGTCCATTTGGCCGAGAAACTGCCGCGCGTAGGCGGACAGCGACTCGACATATCTTCTTTGCCCTTCGGCATAGATCGTATCGAACGCCAAAGACGACTTGCCGGAACCGCTCAGGCCGGTCAGGACGACAAATTTATCCCGCGGAATGACGACGTCGATATTTTTCAGGTTGTGCGCCCTGGCGCCTTTAATTACAATGTTGTCTCTGGCCACGTTTCGAAAGCCTCCCTTGACTACAGCTCGGCCTTCAATTCGAGCACGGCATCGCGGAGCTCCGCGGCACGCTCAAACTGCAGGTTTTTGGCTGCTTCCTTCATTTCCTGCTCCAACCGTTCGATCAGCGAGATGCGGTCTTTCTTGGACATCTTCGCCTGCTTCACTTCCGACAAATAGTCGGCTTTCTGCTCGGCCACCTTGGTCGCTTCAATCACATCGCGCACTTTCTTCTGTATCGTTTGCGGCGTAATGCCGTGTTTCTCATTATAAGCGAGCTGAATCGTCCGGCGGCGGCTCGTCTCCTGAATCGCCTTATCCATCGAATCGGTCACTTTATCCCCGTACATGATTACATGCCCGTTGGCGTTGCGCGCCGCCCGCCCGATCGTCTGGATCAAGGAGCGCTCCGCGCGCAGGAAGCCTTCCTTGTCGGCGTCGAGAATCGCCACAAGCGATACCTCCGGCAAGTCCAGCCCTTCCCGCAGCAGGTTGATGCCGACGAGAACGTGGAACGTGCCGAGCCGCAATTCGCGCAAAATCTGCATCCGCTCAAGCGTCTTGATGTCCGAGTGCAAATACCGCACCTTGATGCCGATTTCCTTGAAGTAATCGGTCAAATCTTCGGCCATCTTCTTCGTTAGCGTCGTGACGAGCACCCGTTCGTCTTTTTTGATCCGGTCTTGAATTTCTTCCAGCAGATCGTCGATCTGACCTTTGGTCGGGCGCACCTCGATCACTGGATCGACGAGTCCGGTCGGACGAATAATCTGCTGTACCATCTCGGGACAGTGCTCCAGCTCGTACGGTCCCGGCGTCGCCGAGGCGTAAATGATCTGATTCACTTTCTCTTCAAACTCCTCGAAACGGAGCGGCCGGTTATCCAGCGCCGAAGGCAGCCGGAAGCCGTGATCGACGAGCACTTCCTTGCGCGCCCGGTCGCCGTTGTACATCGCGCGGACCTGCGGCAGCGTCACGTGCGATTCGTCCACGATTACGAGCATGTCGTCCGGGAAATAATCAAACAGCGTGTACGGCGTCGCCCCGCGCTCGCGGAATGTCAGCGGCCCCGAATAGTTCTCGATCCCGGAGCAGAAGCCCATCTCCTGCATCATCTCGATGTCGTAGCGCGTCCGCTGCTCCAGCCGCTGCGCCTCCAGCAGCTTGCCCTCTGCGCGCAACTGCTCCAGCCGTTCCTCCAGCTCCCGCTCGATGTTCACGAGCGCCCGCTTCATCGTCTCCTCGTGCGTCACGAAGTGAGAAGCCGGAAAGATGGCGATATGATCGCGCTCGCCGATAATCTCGCCGGTGAGCACGTTAATCTCCGTGATCCGCTCGATTTCATCACCAAACAGCTCCACACGGATCGCCTGCTCGCCGCGTGAAGCCGGAAAAATCTCGATAACGTCGCCGCGTACGCGGAACGTGCCCCGTACGAAGTTCATATCGTTTCGTTGGTACTGAATGTCAATAAGCCGATGCAAAATGTCGTTGCGGGAACGCTCCATACCGACCCGAAGCGACAGCACGAGATCCCGGTACTCCATCGGAGAACCGAGGCCGTAGATGCACGATACGCTCGCGACGATAATAACGTCGCGGCGCTCGAAAAGCGAGCTGGTCGCCGAGTGCCGGAGCTTGTCGATTTCTTCGTTAATGCTGGAATCCTTCTCAATATACGTATCCGACGACGGAATATACGCCTCCGGCTGATAGTAATCGTAATAGCTGACGAAATAGGAGACGGCGTTGTTCGGGAAAAACTCCTGCAGCTCGCTGCACAGCTGCGCGGCTAGCGTCTTGTTGTGCGCGATCAGTAGCGTCGGCCGGTTCAATCGGGCGATTACCTGGGCCGCCGTAAACGTCTTCCCCGTTCCCGTTGCGCCAAGCAGCGTCTGATGTCTTTTCCCTTCCCGTATGCCGTTCACCAGCTGCTCGATTGCGGCCGGCTGATCCCCTTGCGGTTGAAACTCCGCTACGAGCTGAAATTTCTGGTCGCTGTAGACGACTTCGTTCATTTTGCTCATCTGATCACCCGTTCATTAAAAAGACTTTGTTTTCCTTCTAAACTTTTATCTGCCATATTCCGATAAATAACTAAGCGTCGGTTGACGCGCATTCGACTCCGTTCGACGATTTCCTGAGATAGGAATATTTGTTCCCGTACATTATACCTTTTTTCTCTTACTGTTGCAATCGAGTCTCATTTCCTATTTTTCCAAGGACGCCGCTTGCGTAAAACAAAAATAAAAGAAAAAGGATGCAGCACAACATAAATTAGAAATCTAGGGGTGGAACGATAGTGGACTTGATTACAGTAATAGGTATTATCGTAGGCCTTGGAGGTCTGGTAGGCGGCTATCTGATGGACGGCGGTCACCTTTCCGCACTGGTGGTTCCCAGCGCCATGCTCATTATTTTCGGCGGGACAATCGGAGCGGTCATGATCAGCTTCCCGATGTCCCAGCTTAAGCAGATCGGCAAAGCGTTAGGAATGGCTTTCAAGGAACCGAAGCGCGACCGAGACGCAATTATCGAAGAGCTGGTCGACATGGCTACGATCGCCAGGCGGGAAGGCGTGCTTGCCTTGGAGCAGCGCGCGCAAGAGCATAGCAACCCGTTCCTGCGGGACGGCCTCATGATGGTTGTCGACGGAACCGATCCGGAGCTGACCCGGCAAATTCTGGAGCTGGAGATGGATGCCATTGAGCACCATCACGAAGGCTACGCCAAAATGTTCGATGCCGCCGGGGCCTATGCCCCGACTATGGGGATCATCGGTACCGTTATGGGTCTGATCCACGTGCTGGGCAACCTGTCCGATCCGGGAAGTCTGGGGCCGGCCATTGCCGTTGCGTTTACTGCAACGCTGTACGGCGTATCGTCCGCGAACGTTCTTTACCTGCCGATCGCAAACAAAATCAAAATCCGCAGCAAAGAGCAAATTTCCGAAATGGAATTGATGCTAGAAGGCATCCTCGCGCTTCAAGCCGGGGAAAACCCGCAGCTCATCAAAAAGAAACTGAACTCGTTCCTCCATCAGGAACATAAAAAAGTCGAAGGCGCAGGTGAGGCCGGTGGCGCGGAAGAATAAAAAACAGGAAGCCCCCGAAAACCATGAGCGATGGATGGTAACCTATGCGGACCTGATTACGCTGCTGCTCATCTTTTTTGTCATCATGTATGCGATGAGCAAGGTGGACGTGCAAAAATATGAGGTGCTGGCTCAAGCGCTGAAATTTGAATTCATGAAGGCCGATACGATTATGCCGATGGGCATGGGCATCTCCGGCTCCGCCAACCCGGCGAAGGGCGGAGATGACAGCACGAAAACCGAGCAGCAGCTCAAGGAAATGAAAGAAAGGGAAGAGCGGGAGAAAAAGGAACGCCAGCTCGAAGATCTGCTTCAAAAAGTGCAGGTTTATGTCGAAGAAAACAATTTGCAATCCCAAGTGTCTGCAGCCAATACGCCGCGAGGAGTAGCCGTCACGCTGAACGATCTGTTCCTGTTCGATCTCGGCAAAGCGGATCTGAAGCCGCCCGCAGTTCCGGTCTTAAGCAAGCTGGCAAGCTTGTTCCCGACGCTCGATGCGACGGTCAGCATCGAAGGGCATACGGATGATCTGCCGCTCGCAACAGGCTCATTCTACAAAGACAACTGGGGGTTGTCTCAGGCCCGTTCGCTTTCGGTGCTGCGGTATTTCCTCTACGAAACACAGCTGGACCCGAAAAAGTTCGTTTCGACTTCCTACGCGGATACGATGCCCGTGGCGGAAAACAACAGCGCAGAGAACCGCGCCAAAAACCGCCGTGTCGAAATTGTCGTGCTGCGGGAGAAGCCCGCGTCCGCTCTTCAACCGTCCGGCAATTAAAGCCCGTTCATAGCTTATTTACCGCACTTTACGCTTATTTGAAACAGGCCGCTTGGCGTGATCTTGTCTCTCACGCCAGCGGCTTGTTTTTTGTGTTTATACCGATTTGGAGCCCGAACGATTGCTCAGCAGTCCGACCGGCTTGCGGCTGAAGTACGCCCAGATCGGCCGCTGCCTTACCTCTGCGTAGTGAAGCGCCTCTTGATCGGGCGCAAGCACGATGCCAAGCTGATGGTGCTCTCCCAAAAAGATCCCGCGCTTCAAAAATTTGCTTTCGCCCGCCAAATTCAAAATTTCCAGCTTGCAAAACGCCGAGTTCTGCTGCATTGCCTGATGAAGCTCCTGCTTCGTCCGGACCGGGATGCCGTTGACTTTGTGAACGATCTCGCCGACGGCAAGACCAAGCTCGTCCGCCGGACTGCCGGGCAGAATGCCGAGAATTTTCAGCCCGCGACTCCCGTGTACATATAATGGACTGCGCCTCGCTTCATCCCACCGGCTATAGGCGATCATCGCTTCGTGCATCAGGATGCACAGTACGGACGCCACTGCAATGAACGGCGACCACCAAGCGGCGACGGCTGCAAACAACAGCAGGGCGGCGGCATAGAGCAGCAGCAGGCTCGAGCTGAGCTTCACTTTCTCTTGAGGCAGCCGCGACATCGTCATCTCGGTAAAGCCGATCATCGCAGGAAAGCCGACGATCGTCCAGCCGTGCTGCCACAAATCGCCGCCAAGCAGCGGCGTCCAAGGCAGCGCCGTTCCCCCGGTCATCGGGACCAGAAGAAACAACGTCATCGGCCAGTAGCCTTGCAGCAGATATCCGCCGACAATTTTGCCCCGCTTGCTCTCGTAAAACATCGGCGTGCCGAGCCGCGTGCCTTGAAAGCGTACGAACAGCGCTTCCGCCAGATGTAAAACCGCCACAAGCGCCAGCATCGACGGCATATTTAACGACAGCAGCGGTCCCGTCACCCAAGCCCAGGAAGCCGCAGCCTCCCCGTCATATAAGGCAGGAAAAGCCCTCAAGACCACTTGCACCAAACCGATGACACCTACGGCATAAGCCCAGCACAAAAAGCGCATCCGCGCGAAAATAAGCAGCAGAGAAACGAGCCACAGCAGAACAACCGCCTCCGGTTGAACGGACGCCCCGATTCCCGCCATCAGGACGGAAGCGGCAAGCCCGCCCACCCAGCCCCACAGCACCGTACGCCACGTTTCCGACAGCAGCGAATGCAGCTTAGTCGCGAACAGCTTCCGTTCGAACGCAATCTGCCGGCGGTACTGCAGCACGATGAATAGAATGCCTACATAGTAAAAAGGATGCGTCAACAGCTGCAACAGCGCCCGGAGTCCCCGGTACGCCAGTTCCAAACCAAAGTCCATGGCCGGCTCCTTTGAGAAGTCCGAAAACAAAGGCGAACACTTCGTTTCTACAGAACGCTTTTGGCTGCTCCGCTCGTTATTCACCAGACTTCAATATTTATAAGTAAAAAAGAAAACCTCTACCGAGGCCGTTAAGTCGGGCGGCCCCGATAGAGGTTGTTATTTCGACGCGGATGCTTCATTTTCCTGCCGAAGCCCGAATTTCCCTAAATGTCGGAAGCCGTTACTTCTTAACGGCACCTTGCATGTCCTCGACAGCCGCCTTAAGCTGCATGTCGTTCTTCGGATCGCGGATGGCTGCCAGGATTGCCTTCTCCAGCTTGTTCGCCGTCTCGGTATCGACCTCGCCGGTGATCGGCAGGCCGTTCAGCCGCTGGAACGCTTTAACGGCCAGCGCCGTTTTCTCGCTGAAGTAGCCATCCTGCCGGTCCGGACCGAGTCCCAAGCCCTGCAGCATGATCTGCAGATTTTTGACGTCCTCGTTGTTCGTATCCGGCTTAAGCGTTGCTTTTTTGCTCAGGGGCGCCACTTTGAAGTAAGCCGGTTGCCCTACGGGCATCGTCGGCGCGATGCCTTTCTTATGAACCCATGTGCCGTTCGGCGTAAGCCACTTGTAAACGGTCATCTTGATGCTGCTGCCGTCGCCCATCTCTTTCTCGAACGCCACCTGAACTGTTCCTTTGCCGAACGTGTTCTCTCCGATGAGCTGGCTGCCAGCGGAGTCGTGCAGCGCGCCGGCCAGTATCTCCGATGCGCTCGCGCTGCCCTTGTTAATGAGCACCGACACAGGGTAAGGCTTGCCGGTTCCCTGCGACGCCGTCTCCTCGCGCTTGCCTTTACGATCCTCGATCTGAACGATTCCCTTGCCTTTCGGTATGAACGGCTCGACAATCTCCACGACGGCGGTAAGCAGACCGCCCGGATCGTTGCGCACGTCGATGATGAGTCCCTTCATCCCTTTGTCCTCCAACGCTTTCAGCTCTTCCTTGAACCGCTTGGAGGTGTTGCCGGCGAACTGCCGGATTTCGATCTTGCCGATCTGTCCGGGCAGCATCTCGCTGTATACGGTCTCGACATCGATGTCATCGCGGACGATAATCATCTGGATCGGCTCCGGCGTACCGGCCCGCAGCACTTCGATCTTCGCTTGCGTTCCTTTGGGGCCGCGGATCTTCATAATCGCTTGGTTGATCGACAGCCCTTCCAGCTTGTCTCCGTTAATCGAGACGATGATGTCGTGCGCGTGAAGTCCGGCCTTCTCTGCCGGCGACCCTTTGATCGGAGCGACGATGGTCACTTTGCCGTCTTCGGAGGTCACCTCCGCGCCAATGCCTTGGAACGACGAAGAAATGTTCTCGTCGAACTGCCGCGCCTCCTTCTGATCCATGTACACCGTAAACGGATCGTCTAGTGTGGACAGCATTCCGTTGATCGCGCCGTTCACGATCTTGTCGTGATCGACATCGTTCAAAAATTTGCCTTCGATCAATTGGTACGTCGTTGCCAATTTCTTGTAGTCCTTGCCGGTCAGCCCCGATTTCACGTCCGTTGATGCCGAGCCTTCCAAGCCGACGGCGGCGAAAATCGACGGATGTACGATCGTCAACGTCATAATGCTGCTTGCAAACATGGACAACAGGACAAACGCCAATACGGTACGTCCTTTAAATGTCATTTCTGGTCCCACACCGCCTTTGCTGTTCCCGCTACTTGACTAACTTGTCTTTCTAGTTTATGACAAGCCAAGAAAAAATATGAACAGCAGCCTTATCTCAAATACGGCTTCGGATCAACCGCAACTCCGTCGATGCGGACTTCAAAATGCAGATGGTTTCCGGTCGAACGGCCGGTCGAACCGACTTCTGCAATCTTTTGACCGCGCTTGACGGTGTCCCCTTTCTCTACGACGATGCCGTCGTTGCGAATATGCCCGTACAGCGTCCACACGCCTTTGCCGTGATCGATAACCACGCAGTTGCCGTACCCGCTCCACCAGGACGCGACGATGACCACGCCGTCCTCCGCCGCAAAAATGTCCGTTCCGTTCGGGGAAGGCAGATCAAGTCCGGTGTGCCCTGCTTTCCGTCCGGTAATCGGGTCGGTCCGGGTGCCGAAGTCTGAAGACATCTGCACAACGCGCGGCAGTGGATAACCGAACTTGCCGCCACCATAAGTATATGCAGGCGCAGCGGGAGCAGCCTTGCTCTTCTTGGCGTTCTCCACCGCTTTGGCTTGCCGAAGATCGCGCTGTTTATCCGCTTCCTGCTTCGCCACTTGAACGAGCTGCTGCTGCACTTCTTCGCTGATATCTTCCAATTCCTTTTCCTTTTGCGAAAGGCTTGCGATTTTAACTTCTTTTTCTTTTTCTTTCACAACAAGATTGGCTTTGATGGCCGCCGCCTGGGCATATAGATTTTTGACCTCCGCCAGTTGCTTTTCAATCACCACGCGCTTATCGGCAATCACGGCCTTGTCCCGCTTGTTCGCTTCCAAAATCTCTTTATCCTGCCCGACAATCGACTTGAGCGCCTGCAGCCTGTCCAGAAAATCACTGAAGCTCGTGGAGCTGAGCAGCACGTCGGTGTAGGACACGACGCCGTTCATATACATCAGACGCAGCCTGGATCTAAGCATCTGGTCGCGGGAGACAATCCTCGCTTCCGCTTCCTCCAGCTGCTGAGCGTTCTCCTTCAGAGAGGTCGTGACGCTCGACACTTGTTCGTTTAGCACGTTGAGCTTCTTGTTCGTCGCGTCGATTTGGCCGAGGATGGCGGTAATATCGTTCGCCGTCTGCTGCTTTTCCTGCTGTACCTGATTGATTTGCTGTTCCGTCACGTTCACTTTGTGCTGCGTTGCTGATTTCATTTTTTTAAGCTCATTGATTTCCTTCTGAATCCGCTGCGACTCCGACAGCGCAAAGCCGTATTGCGGAGCAATGAGCGTTCCTACCAAACCGGCCGTGACAACAAGAGGCACCCAAGACTTCTTCAACATCCGTTCCTCCTCCGACTATCCTCCGAGATTGTTCGATGTTATTAAACTTTCAAAAATTTGCGGACCGACAGCGTGCTTCCCCAAATGCCGATTATAATGCCGATGCCCAGCAGAAGCCCTGCCGTCTTAAAGCTGATCGCTTCAAAGGGCAGCAATTGAACGAGCAGCAGGTTCAGGTCGAGCTGGATCGCCCGCATCATTTCCCAATACCCGTACAGCAGCAGGCCGACGGGAATCACCGAACCGATAATGCCGAGGAGCGCCCCTTCGATAAAGAACGGCCAGCGGATAAACGAATTGGTCGCCCCGACGAGCTTCATGATCGAAATCTCGCGGCGGCGCGCCACAATCGTAATTTTAATCGTATTAGAAATCAGGAACATGGCGGTCAGTGCCAAAGCGGCCACGATGGCCAGCCCGACGTTGCGGACGATCGACGTCACTTTGAACATCGTCTCAACCGTGCCTTGTCCGTAGCTGACCCGGTAAATCGGCTTCGTCGGCTTGCCGTTGTTCAAGCCTTCAATCTGCTTCGCAACCGTTGCGACCTCGTGAGGCTCGGTCACTTCGACGGTGAAGGAATCGTTCAGCGGATTGTTCTCGCCCTCGAACCCTTCGAGCAGCTGCTTCCCGTCTCCCAGCTTTTCGCGCAAGAATTCAAGCCCTTCCTCTTTGGAGACAAACTTGACCTTCGAAACGTTAGATATGGCCGAAATTTCGTTTTGCAATGAAGTTACCTGATCCTGCGGCGTTTTCACCTCAAGATACACGCGGATCTCGACCTGCTGTTCGATCTGCTGGGTCAAGTAATTGACATTCAGTGTCAGAAGCAAAAAGACACCCAAAATAAACAAAGAAATCGCAATCGCACTAATGGAGGCAAAGGACATCCAGCCGTTTCGAACGACGTTTTTACCGCCTTCGCGAAGATGCCGCACGGCCGTGCTAATCCTCATAGCCGTAGTCACCCCTTACCTCATCCCGGACAAGCTTGCCCGATTCGATGGCCAGTACCCGCCTGCGCATCGTGTTGACGATTTCTTTGTTGTGCGTTGCCATAATGATGGTTGTGCCGCGGAAGTTGATTTCTTCCATCAGCTTCATAATGCCCCAAGACGTATCGGGATCAAGGTTCCCCGTCGGCTCGTCCGCGACGATGACGGATGGGTTGTTCACGATCGCCCTCGCTATAGCGACCCGCTGCTGCTCGCCCCCGGAGAGCTGGGTTGGCAGGGAATTCACTTTGTCCTTGAGCCGCACAAGCTCCAGCACTTCGAGCGTTCGCTTCTTGATGATCTTCTTCGGCGCCTCGATCACTTCCATGGCGAAGGCGACGTTCTCATATACGGTAAGCTTCGGGAGCAGCCGGAAGTCTTGGAAAATGACCCCGATATTGCGCCGTACAAACGGAATTTTGCGTTGTTTGAGCTTCTCCAGATTGAAGCCGTTAACGAATATCGTACCTTTGGTCGGTCGCTCTTCTCTGTAAATCAATTTCATAAAGGTCGATTTGCCGGCGCCGGAAGGGCCAACGACATAAAGGAAATCGCTTTGGTCGACCTTGACGTTGATGCCTTTCAAGGCATGGCTGCCGTCAGGATACGTTTTCCAAACGTCCTGCATTTCGATCACGATATCACATCCTGAAAAATTTGCGAGTCTGAGACCGCTTCGAGAAGCGGACTTGATGCCAGCCTTTACATGTTCGACATAAAATCGCAAAATCCTTTATCCGACAGTGAATTTCTACAGTTCTTCACATTTTGGAACACCGGTTCGAGTCGGACTAGCGAGCAGCGAGGCTCGCCGTTTCGCTATTCTTCGATAGGATCGCACAGCTCGTGCGGCCTTTCGCAGACGATTGGCGAAGGACAACGAATGGAAAGTTTAGGGGCTTGGCCGCATATAGATGGAGAGGAACAACTGTATCGAGGAACAAAAGGAGAGCCCGTCATGCCACGATGGAATCTGCGTTTTCACTGGATCTGGATCGGCACGCTGGCGCTGATGCTGACCATTCTCCTGTCGGTTACCGCCTACGGGTCGCTCGCCCGCGTTCCCGCAGGCGTCCGTGTCGCTAGCTGGCCGATCGGGGGCCTGTCCTGGTCCGAGCTCGAACGTCATCTTGCTGCAAAAACGTCGGCGCTGCTGGAGCAAAAGGTCCGGCTGGCCGTGCCGGGAGGCGGCAGCGCCGAGCGAACGCTCCGGCAGCTCGGACTTGAAATCAACGGCCAGGAGCTGCTGGCGCAGCTTCAGCCCGTTCGGGAAGGACCGCCGTACCGGCGGGCAGCGGCCCGCTGGCGGCTGCGGGGAGCCGCGCTTGCGCTGACGCCCGCGCTGTCCGCAGACAAGCTGCGGGCCGCGCTGAGCGAGGCGTTCCCGCAGGTGTACGCCCGTAAGCCGACCGATGCGAAGCGGCTGATCGACGCCAACGATGCCATCCGTTACGAGCCCGAGGCCCGTGTCGAACGAGTCGACGAAGCGCAGCTGCTCAGCCGACTCCAAACGGCGCTGCCGGACTGGGGAGCCGTGGCCGCAGCACCCGAATCCGCGGGGGGAAGCCGCCGGCAAGAGCCGGCCGCCATCCGGCTGGACGTTCCAATGCGGACGCAAGAGCCGGCCATTACGGAGCAGGCGCTGCGCGCGCAGGGCATTATACGCAAAATCGGCGAGTTCACGACCGTTTCGCCACCGCCTCCTTCCGCTGCCGTCAGCATCGAAGGACGGATGCACAACGTCCGTTCGACAGCCGCTTCCCTGCAAGATGTGCTGCTGAAGCCGGGCGAGGTTTTCGACTATGCTCCGTTCATCGAGCGGACGGAGAAGCGCTTCGGCTTCAAGGAAGCGCCTGTCATCGTGAACGGCAAGCTCGTTCCCGGCATCGGCGGCGGCATCTGCCAGGTGTCGTCGACGCTGTACAACGCCGTCCTGCGGGCCGGTCTGGCCGTCGTCGAGCGGCGGAATCATTCGCTCCCCGTGAGCTATGTCCCGCTGGGACAGGACGCCACGTTCGCCACCGGCCACATCAATTTCAAATTCCGCAACTCGACGAACCATTATTTGTTGATCCGTACTTCCTCGGACGAGCGCAGCGTCACCGTGAAGCTGTTCGGCCAGACGCCCCTGGACATCACCTACGAAATCGAGTCGAAGACGCTCGAAACGTTGGCGCCGCCGGTCAAGTACGTGCTGAATCCGACACTGCCGAGCGGCAAACAGGAGATCGTCATGCAAGGAAAGCCCGGGTATGTCGTCGAAACGTTCCGATATAAGAAGCAGAACGGCGTCGTCATTTCACAGGAAAAAGTTTCGCGTGACACCTACCACGCCCAGCCAACCGTGGTCGCTTCCGGCGGCGGCTCGGGAATCCTTGACCGTACGGCGCCTACGCCCGGAGAGTCGCCTGCGCCGCTGATCGAGGACGGCGTCCGAGGGCCGACCTTCCGGTGACTCGGCGCAGACGCGCGAAACCCCCACTCCGTCTGAAAGTGCGGCTGGTGGAGCCGCCCTTTCTGCGTGTGGGGGTTTTGACTTGCCTTGCTTACCTGCTTTTCGCGAAATATTCCTCGAACCAAGCCGACGAGCCAGCCAGAACGGCTTCCGCCCGTTCGATCGCTTGACTAACCTGCACCGCGGCGGTACCGCCGTAGACGTTGCGGGCGTTGACGACGCTCTCCGGCTGCAGCACGTCGTAGATGTCCTGATCGAACTGCTTGGAAAATTGGTGGAATTCCTCCAGCTTCAGGTCGAGCAAATACTTTTGATTTTGGATGCAGTAAAGTACGGTTTTGCCGATGACTTCGTGCGCTTGGCGGAACGGCATTCCCTTGTTCACCAAGTAGTCTGCAATATCCGTCGCATTGGAGAAGTCCTGGTTGACGGCTTGGCGCATCCGGTCCTTGTTCACCTTCATGGTGCTGACCATCGGCGCGAACAATTGCAGCGCGCCTTGCAGGGTGCGAACCGTATCGAACATCCCTTCTTTGTCTTCCTGCATATCCTTGTTGTAAGCGAGCGGCAGCGATTTCAGCACGGTCAGGAGGCCGAACAGATTGCCGTAGACACGGCCCGTTTTGCCGCGCACAAGCTCGGCAACGTCGGGATTTTTCTTCTGCGGCATAATGCTGCTGCCAGTACAGAAAGCGTCATCCAGTTCGATGAACCGGAACTCCGTGCTGGACCACAGCACGAACTCCTCGCTGAGGCGCGACAGGTGCATCATAATCGTCGCCGCGTTCGACAGGAACTCCAGAATGAAATCGCGGTCGCTTACCGCGTCCAGCGAGTTCTCATACACGCCGTCGAAGCCGAGCTGCTCCGCCACGAAGTGACGGTCGATCGGGAACGTCGTCCCGGCCAGCGCCCCGGCGCCCAGCGGCAGTACGTTCACGCGCTTGTAGCTGTCCTGCAGACGCTCAATGTCGCGCTGGAACATCGACACGTACGCCATCAAATGATGGGCGAACAATATCGGCTGCGCCCGCTGTAAATGCGTGTAGCCCGGCACGATCGTATCGAGGTTGGCTTTCGCTTGTCCGATCAGCGCTTCCTGCACCTTATTCAGCAGACCGACAAATTCCACGACCCGTTTGCGAAGCCATAAATGCATATCCGTAGCCACCTGATCGTTGCGGCTGCGGCCGGTGTGCAGCTTGCCTCCGACCGGGCCCACCTCGTCGATCAGCGCCTTCTCGATGTTCATATGAATGTCTTCGTCGCTAATGGAAAATTCCATTTCGCCCCGGCGAATCACATTCTGCACCTTCAGCAAACCGTCCTTAATTTTCTCCACGTCGTCTGCCGGAAGGATGCCGCATTTGCCCAGCATGGTCACATGCGCCAAACTGCCCTGAATGTCCTCCTCGGCCAGCTCCTTGTCGAACAGGATCGACGCCGTATATTCTTCGACCAGTTGGTCCGTCTTTTTCGTAAACCGTCCGCCCCACAGCTTGGACATATCAGCGTCCCCCTTTTTCGATATCCTATGCTCCGAATGAGTGCTGCCCGGTATACACAGCCTTAGGGCTTCCCGCTGACGGAAAACCCTAAGGCTCGTAGTAGTACAGGCTGATGATGGCCAGCTTCTCGCCTGCCGCCATTTATTTCGCCGCGTTCTGCTCGACGCCGGAAGCGACGCGCAAACGCAGCGCGTTCAAACGGATGAAGCCTGTCGCATCGCCTTGGTTGTACGCTTGCGTCGGATCGGCTTCCATCGTCGCAATGTGCGGGTTATATAAGCTGACCGGGCTCTTGACGCCAGCGGCGATCACATTGCCTTTGTACAGCTTGAGGCGCACCGTGCCGCTCACGTTCTTCTGGCTCTCGGATACGAGCGCCTGCAGCGCAAGCCGCTCCGGAGCGAACCAGAAGCCGTTGTACACAAGCGAGCTGTAACGCGAGATGAGCGAGTCGCGCAGATGCATGACTTCGCGGTCCATCGTGAGCGATTCCATCTTGCGGTGAGCGGAGAACAGAATGGCGCCGCCCGGGGTTTCGTACACGCCGCGGCTCTTCATGCCGACGAAGCGGTTCTCCACCATGTCGACGCGGCCGATCCCGTGCTTGCCGCCCAACTCGTTCAGCTTCTCCATCGCCTGCAACGGAATCATACGCTCGCCGTTCACGGCCACGCAGTTCCCCTGCTCGAACTCCAGCTCGACATATTCCGCCTGGTCCGGGGCATCCTCCGGGTCCACGCTCAGCAGATACATGTCTTTGTTTTCCGGTGCGCTCGCGTCGAACCACGGATCTTCGAGTACGCCGCTCTCATAGCTGATGTGCAGCAGATTGCGGTCCATCGAGTACGGCTTGGCCGCCGAAGCGGTGACCGGAATGCCGTGCTTCTCGGCGTAAGCAATCATCTCGGCCCGGCCCGGGAACTGCTCGCGGAACTGCTCCAGACGCCAAGGCGCGATGACCTCGATCTCCGGCGTCAGCGCCGCAGCCGTCAGCTCGAAGCGAATTTGGTCATTGCCCTTGCCCGTTGCGCCGTGAGCGATCGCCGTAGCGCCTTCCGCGCGCGCGATTTCGACCATGCGCTTCGCGATCAGCGGCCGCGCGATGCTGGTGCCGAGCAAGTATTGTCCTTCATAGAGCGCGCCCGACTGGAACATCGGATAAATGAAATCGCGGGCGAATTCTTCACGCAGGTCGTCGATGTAAACTTTGGAGGCGCCGGTGCTCAGCGCTTTCTCCTCCAAGCCGTCCAGCTCTTCCTTTTGTCCGATATCCGCGGTAAAAGCGATGATCTCGGCATCGTACGTATCTTTCAGCCATTTCAGAATGATTGACGTATCGAGGCCGCCGGAGTAGGCCAATACGATTTTTTGCTTTGCCATGTAGTTCCCGCTCTCCTTTAATTGTAAGCTTTCCGAATATTACAAGATCGCTGCCATGACTGCCTTTTGCGCATGCAGCCGGTTTTCAGCCTGATCGAAGATGACGGAGTTCGGTCCGTCGATGACCCCTTCGGACACTTCTTCCCCGCGGTGCGCCGGCAAACAGTGCATGAACAAGAAATCTTTTTTTGCATATTTCACGAGCTCGTCGTTGACCTGGTAGTTTTTGAACGCGATCTCCCGTTCTTTCTGCTCCGCCTCGAAGCCCATGCTGGCCCATACGTCCGTATAAATGACATCCGCATCCGCCACCGCTTCTTTCGGGTCGGCTCCCACGTAAATGGTTGCTCCCATTTTGGCAGCACTTTCATTGCACTGACGCAGCACTTCGCTGTCCGGCTCGTAGCCTTCCGGCGTCGCAACGGCGAAATTGACGCCAAGCTTGGCCGCGCCCATCAATAAGGAGTGTACCATATTATTTCCGTCGCCGATATAGGCCACTTTGAGCCCTTGCAGACGGCCTTTTTTCTCATAAATCGTCTGGTAATCCGCCAGCGCCTGGCACGGATGGGACAAATCCGTCAGCCCGTTAATCACCGGCACCGTTGCCGCCCGCGCCAGCTCGATGACCGTGCGGTGCGCGAAGGTGCGGATCATGATGCCGTCCAAATAACGCGACAGCGTCTGCGCCGTATCGTGAATCGATTCGCCGCGCCCGATTTGCAGATCGTTCTTGCTGAGGAACAGCGCATGCCCCCCAAGCTGATACATCCCTACCTCAAACGATACCCGCGTCCGCGTGGACGATTTTTCGAAAATCATGCCAAGCGTTTTACCTTTGAGCGGCTGGTACGCTTCGCCTGCTTTCTGCTTTCTCTTGAGCTCGACCGCGAGCTCGATCAAATATTGAATCTCTTCCGGCGCATAGTCGACCAAGCCGATAAAATCGCGCCCTCTGAGCTGAACCGCCAAATCTTGTTGTGCCGTTCCCGCCATGGATGTCTCCCCTTTCGGTATGCGTTTCTTTGTCAGCCTAGACAGCAGCTGCGGCTTTCTTCGCCAGTACGCTGCAGATCGTCTCCAGCCCGCGATCCAAATCTTCCTTCGAGATCAACAAGCTCGGCGCCAAACGGATCACGTTCGGTCCTGCCGCTACGACGAGCACGCCCTGCCCGTGAATTTCCGCGATCAGCTCCGCCGCTGGCACGGTCAAACCGATGCCGATCAGCAGCCCGAGCCCGCGGATCTGCCCTACCAGCGGATTGTCCGCCAGCTTCGTTTGCAGCTCGCTCATAATGTAACCGCCCAGCTCCGCCGCGCGCTCCGGCAGCTTCTCCGCCAGCATCGTCTCTACAGTTGCAATTCCCGCCGCGGTAGACAAGTAGTTCCCGCCGAACGTGGTGCCGTGGCTTCCGGCTGCGAACGCTTCGCGCAGCTTCGCTTTGCCGAGCAGCGCGCCGATCGGCATGCCGCTGCCCAGCCCTTTGGCCAGCGTGAACAAATCCGGCTCAATGCCGTAATGCTCATAGGCAAACAACTTGCCCGTCCGTCCCATACCGGTCTGAATCTCGTCCAGAATGAGCAGCAGCCCGTGCTGCTTGCACAGCTCCGCTACCCGCTTCACAAACGCAGGGTCCGCCGGATTGACGCCGCCTTCGCCCTGCACCAGCTCAAGCATAATCGCGCACGTCTGATCGCCGATCAGCTTCTCCAAAGCGTCCGTGGCGTTGTACGGCGCGTAGACGAAGCCTTCCGGCAGCGGCGCGAAGCCCTCTTTCACTTTATCCTGTCCCGTTGCCGTCAGCGTAGCCAGCGTACGGCCGTGGAACGACATATCGAAAGTAATGATCTCGTAGCGCTGCGGCTGGCCGAGCACCTTGTTGAAATAGCGCCGCGCCAGCTTGATCGCCGCTTCGTTCGCCTCCGCTCCGCTGTTGCAGAAAAACACCGCATCGGCGCAGCTGTTGTCCACGAGAAGCTGAGCGAGCTTCTCCTGGTTCGGAATGTGGAACAGGTTGCTCGTATGCCAGAGCGTATCAACCTGCTCCTTCAGCCGCTGAGTCACCTGCTTCGGCGCATGCCCGAGGTTCGTCACCGCCAGCCCGCACATCAAATCCAGATACTCCTTGCCATGCTCATCCCACAGACGGCTGCCGTCCCCCTTCACAAACGTAAAAGGATACCGTGCGTAGTTCGGAAACAATGCGCTTTGAGCCTCTCCCATGTCGTTCACTCCTTTGTCTCGGATCATTTAAAATGAATACAATTTATTCCTTCACAATGCGGGTGCCGATTCCGCCGTCCTTCAGCGCCCGGCTGAGCACTTCCGGCTCTGCGCCGTTAACGATGACGACTTCGCGCACCTTGCCTTGAATACACTGTACCGCTGCGCGTACTTTCGGAATCATGCCGCCGTAAATTTCGCCGCTGGCGATCATTTCGTCGATCTCACGAACGGTGACCGAGGGCAGAACCCGCTTCTCGCCGTCCACGGTCTTCATAATGCCGGGTACGTCCGTCACAACGATCATCCGCTCCACGCCCAGGTGCGATGCCACAGCGCCAGCCGCCGTATCGGCGTTGATGTTGTAGCGTTGACCGCCGTCGGCTCCGATGCCGACCGGCGCGATGACGGGGATGTAGCCCATCGCCACGATGCCCTGCACAAGCTCCGCATTCACCTGCGTCACGTCGCCGACAAGCCCGATCTCGTGCGCGTTCGCCACCGGTGCCGCCTCGATCAGATGTCCGTCAACGCCGGACAAGCCGAGCGCTTTCGCCCCGGAAAGCTGGATTTTGCGGACGATTTCTTTGTTAATTTGTCCAGCCAGTACCATTTCGACCACATCAAGTACGGCTTCGTTCGTTTTGCGAAGGCCGTTCACGAATTCGGACTCAATGCCCAGCTTGCCGAGCGTGTCCGAGATCGCCGGACCGCCGCCGTGCACGATGACGGGAATGATGCCTTCCGCTTGCAGCCGCTTCAAATCGTCGAAAAAAAGCTTCGGCAGCGCCGCGAGTGTACTGCCGCCGCATTTCATCACAAAACAATTGCTCATCCGAACCGTTCCCCTTTATCGTTTCACCGGTCTGCAACACGGGGTTGCGGGTGGTTTGTTTTCGCCTTATTTGCCGTGCTACAGGCTACGTCCGGTACGCCGCGTTGATTCGCACGTAATCATAGGTCAAATCGCAGCCCCAAGCCGTCGCCGTCGCTTCGCCCATATGCAGGTCGATATGGATGAGCACGAAATCGCCCTTCAGGTATTCCGCAGCCCGCTCCTCGTCGAACTTCACCGGACGCGATTGCTCCAGCACGACGATGTCGCCGAGGCGGATGTCGACAGCTTCCGTTTTCACCGGATGCCCTGCGCGGCCGACCGCCGCAATGATGCGTCCCCAGTTGGCATCGGCGCCGAAGCAAGCGGATTTCACCAGGCTCGAGCCGATGACCGTCTTCGCAATCGCCCGTGCCGCTTCACGCGAATCTGCATTCACCACCGTGACCTCGATCAGCTTTGTCGCCCCTTCGCCGTCCCGTGCAATCGCCTTGGCCAAGTACTCGCCCACATGATTGAACGCGGCCTTGAACGCCGCCCAGTCCGCATGCTCCGGGGTCAAGCGCTCGTTCTCTGCCAGTCCGCTTGCCATGACGACAACCATATCGTTCGTGCTCGTGTCGCCGTCGACGGTAATCATGTTGAACGTCGAATCGGTGACGTCGTTCAGCAGCTCTTGCAGCTCGGCGCTTTCGATGTTTGCGTCGGTCGTCATAAACCCGAGCATCGTCGCCATGTTCGGATGGATCATGCCCGACCCCTTCGCCGCCCCGGCAATGTGCACGGTACGTCCGCCAACCGTCACGCGAACGCAAATTTCTTTTTTGACCAGATCGGTCGTTAAAATCGCCTGGCAGAAGTCGTCCCCGCCGTCCGTGCTTACCGCCGCCGGAAGCTTCTCGATGCCTCCCAGCACCTTCGGCATCGGCAGCAGCTCGCCGATCACGCCCGTGGACGTCACGCCGACCAGATGCTCGGCTACGCCGAACGCTTTGGCGCCCGCCGCACGCATCGCGCGCGCATCGTCTTCGCCCTGTTGACCCGTGCAGGCATTGGCGTTGCCGCTGTTCACCAGCATCGCCTGTAGCTTGCCGCCCTGCGCAATGCTCTCTTGCGTCACCTTCAGGGGAGCCGCCTGAAACTGGTTCAGCGTATAGACGCCTGCCGCTTCTGCGGGCACCTCGCACACAATGGCGCCGAGATCGTGGCGCTCCGTTTTTTTCAAGCCGCAGTGCAGCCCACCCGCACGAAACCCTTTGGGCGTCGTCACGGAGCCGTCCGGCACCACCGTAAACGCATCGTTAACTTTTGTCGACATCGCTTTCTTCACCTGTTCCCTTACGTTATGGATATACCGGAGTGAAAGCGAGACCCGTCGCTTCATCCCAGCCCATCATCAAATTCAAGTTTTGAATGGCTTGCCCGGCCGCGCCTTTGACTACATTATCAATAACCGACACGATCGTCAGGCGCCCCGTGCGCGAATCGAGCGACAGCCCGATATCGCAGTAGTTCGAGCCCCAAACTTCCTTCGTCGCCGGGTATTTCCCCTTGTCCCGGATGCGCACGAACTTGCGTCCCTCATAATATTGACGGTACAGCTCGCGAATATCGTCCTCGCTCCGCGGGCTTGTGAGATTCACATAAATCGTAGATAAAATACCGCGCGTCATCGGCACCAAATGCGTCGTGAACGTCATTACGACTTCTTCTCCGGCAATCCGGCTCAGCGCCTGCTCGATCTCCGGTGTATGCTGATGCTTGTTCACTTTATAAGCCAGGAAGTTTTCGTTAATCTCCGAATAGTGCACGAGCAGGCTGAGACCGCGTCCCGCGCCCGATACGCCCGACTTGGCGTCCGCGATGATCGACTTTGGATCGATCCAGCCGGTTGCAGCAAGCGGCGCCAGACCAAGCAGCGTGGCCGTAGGATAGCAGCCCGGATTGGAAATGAAGTCCTTCCCCCGCACTTCTTCTCCGAACACTTCGCATAGCCCGTAAACGGCTCTCTTCAAATATTCCGGATCAGCCGGCTTATGTTTATACCATGTCTCGTATACATCGCCCGATTGCAGGCGGAAATCGCCGGATATATCGATGACCTTCAGCCCGGCATCCAGCAGCTTCGGCGACAGCTCAGTGCTGACCCCATGCGGCGTTGCCAGGAAGACGACGTCCGCTTTGCTTCGGATCAGCTCGACATCGACCGCATCCAGCCGGTCCGTCAAAATTTGGTTCAAATGCGGGTAACCGTCCGCAATCGGCGCTCCGGCGCTCGAGGAGGAAATTACCGAGGTAATCTCCACCTTCGGATGCGCCAGCAAAAGCCGGATCAGCTCCACTCCGCCATAGCCGGTTGACCCGACGATCGCTGCTCTTAATTTCGTAGTCATGTTCCGTCCCTCCACGTGAAAACTATGTATTATTATACATTCGGAAGCATAATAATTCAACGAAATTTTTCCCTTATCCGTCGTCCGGTCCCGCTGTCCGCCTGGGTGGAAAGCTCGCTGCCGCCACGCGTTTTTCATTGTATTGAAGGCAAGGCGTACGTCGTATGCCGGACCATCTTGAACAGAAGCTTCCCCCATGATAAAATTTATGAAGCAAAAAGGTCGCCGTAAACGGATTGTTCCAAATGAACAAGGCAGAGGCCGATTTCGGCGATCTATTGAAAGCGTTTCGCAAACGTCCTATGGGCGAGGCCCGCTGGAGATTCGCACGACGTTCTGCAAGCATTGGGTCATCTGTGGGATGGAGGGCAACCTATCCCCCGTCAAGAAATTCAGCGTGCGGCAAATTTGTATAGCAAGCGGACAGCCTTCCCCAGCACTTATAATTGTATATGTGCCGTTGGCACTTGGCAGCGGATCTGCTCAAGACTAACCGCCGCAACAGATCCGCTCCCGTCTTCCGCAACTGTTCGGAAATCGTAAGCTGCATCTTTGCGGCTTTTTTTATCCCATTTTCAGGAAAAGGTGGTCTTCTCTCTATGGGCACTACGAAGCATACCGGGCGCATCTCGCTCCCTTCCCGACCCGATCCGTCGCTGTGGGTCAGCAAGGTGCCGTTCGGCCTGAACCGGATCAAGCCGCGGCATATCCGCGATACGTTCAAAGCATTTTGGGACAACCGCGATCAGCTCCCTTACGCCGCCCGCATCTTGACCCAGGGTGTCTGCGACGGCTGCGCACTCGGCGTCTCCGGGCTGTACGATCAGACGCTGAACGGCCCGCACCTGTGCACGACCCGGCTCAACGTGCTGCGGTTGAACACGATGCCGGCGATCCGGGAAGAAGTGCTGCATGCGGATATCGACGAGCTGCTCCGGATGGACAGCACCGCGCTGCGCAAGCTCGGACGGCTGCCGTATCCGCTCATTCGCCGCAAAGGCGAGCGCCGGTTTAGCCGGATCACATGGGATGAAGCCCTTAACGAAATTGCCGCCAAAATCCGCAGCATCGATCCCAAGCAGCTCGCCTTCTACTTGACGGCGCGCGGCATCACGAACGAATCGTATTACACCGCGGCCAAGGTAGCGCGGTTTCTTGGGACGAATCATATCGACAACGCATCGCGCATCTGCCACTCTCCGTCCAAAACGGCCTTGAAACGGTCCGTCGGGATCGGAGCTTCGAGCTGCAGCTACAAAGACTGGATCGGCACGGACGTGCTCGTCTTCTGGGGCAGTGTGGCGGCGAACAATCAGCCGGTATCGACGAAGTACATGTACGCAGCCAAGCGGAAAGGGACGAAAATCATCGTCATCAATCCGTACTACGAGCCGTCGATGGACCAATACTGGATTCCGTCGATTGCGGAATCGGCTTTATTCGGCACAAAGCTTACAGACGACTTCTACCAAGTTCATATCGGCGGGGATATCGCTTTTATGAACGGCGTCATGAAGCATTGGTTCGAAATGGAGGATGCCGATCCGGGTTCGGCCGTCGACCATGACTTTGTCCAGGCGCATACGAACGACTATGAAGAGCTGCGGGCCCACGTGATGCGCCAAGACTGGACGCTGCTCGAATCGTCGTCGGGCCTGTCCCGCGAGCGCATGGGAGAATTCGCCCGGATGCTCGCTGCCGCAAAGTCGGCGGTATTCGTGTGGAGCATGGGGCTGACGCAGCACCGCTTCGGCACGGACAATATTTCGCAGGTGGCCAATCTGGCCTTGCTGCGCGGGTTTCTGGGCCGCGAGCATTGCGGCCTGATGCCGATCCGCGGCCACAGCGGCGTGCAGGGCTCGGGCGAGATGGGCGCCGACCCGTTCAGCCTGCCGGGCGGCGAGTTCAAAGGCAGTGACATCGAGCGGATCGAGCGGCTGTGGAACTTTCCCCTGCCGAAATGGCAGGGGGACATCGTCGGCGTATCGCTGGAAAATGCGCTGCTGCCGGAAGATCACGAGCGAAGGCTCAAAGTATTCTATACGTCCGGCGGCAACTTTCTGGAAACGATGCCGGACCCGGAATTTGTGGAGCGCTGCCTCTCGGGCGTTGAGCTCCGCGTGCATCAGGATATTATTCTGAACACATCGACTCTGGTTGATGCAAAAGAAACGGTCATTGTCCTCCCCGCCATGACCCGCTACGAGCAGCCTGGCGGAGGGACATCCACCTCAACGGAGCGAATGGTGTACTTCTCGCCGGAGATCGAAGGGCCCCGGATGCCGGAAGCCCGGGCGGAATGGGCTATCTACGTTGATCTCGCCGCCCGCATCAAACCAGAAACAAAGCATTTGATCGGCTGCGAAGACGCCTTCGCGATCCGGGAGGAAATTGCTCTGGCCGCAGCTAATTACGACGGCATTCAGCATTTGCGCCATCGCGGCGACGTGTTTCAGTGGGGCGGCGCCTGGCTTTGCGAAGGCGGCATTTGCCCGACACCGGATGGCCGGGGAACGCTGCTGCCGATTGAGCTGCCCGAGCTGCGCAAGCCTGAGGGGCATTTTTACGTGACGACCCGTCGGGGCAAGCAGTTCAATTCGATGGTCTACAGCGAGACCGATCCGTTCAACGGCGCAGACCGGTACGATGTGCTGATGAACGAACTGGACGGGCGGACATTTCAGCTTCGGGAAGGCGACGCCATTGTCGTTTACAACCGGTACGGAGCGTTTCACGGCCGGGTAAAATGGGACCGCATGAAGGAAGGCAATATCGAAGTCCATTGGCCGGAGGGGAACGTGCTGATCCCGAAAGGGGTATATGAGCCGTTCGCAGGCATTCCGGAATACAATACGACGGTCATCGTGGAAAAAGCGGAGACCTACCACGCTTTCAAGGATACGAAGTACGTGGAACGGCGCATTGAAGAGTTGGAGACGGAAAGTGGGTGAGGTCCATGGATAAGGAGCATTCGGTTGCGAGCCGGACCGTCTGGCATTATGACGGGGAAAAGCTTCAAGCCCGGAACGATCGGATCGCTTCGGAGAGGCCTTTTACTTTGGAGCTTGACGGAGAGGAGTTTGCCACCATCGTCTGCACTCCGACCGATCTGGAAGACTTGACGTTCGGCTTTCTCGCCTCCGAAGGCGTCATCCGAACGGCGGACGAGGTGATCGGGCTTGCCGTCGATCCTCGCCGGGGCTTGGCCCAAATCCGCCTGCTTCACCCAGAGCGCGGCCGCAGCCCGGACCATTCCAAGCGATTCATCGGCTCGTGCTGCGGCAAAGGCCGGCAGTTTTATTTTCGCAGCGATGTACGCACAGCCAAGACCGTCATGTCACGGCGAACGATTACTCCAGCTCAATGTATCGGCTTGGTCCGGCAGCTGCAGGACGGCTCGGACCTCTTTCGCGAAACAGGCGGGGTGCATAACGCCGCCCTCTGCTCCCCGGAGCGCCTGCTCGTCCGCCGCACCGACATCGGCCGCCACAACGCGCTCGACAAGGTGTTCGGCCACTGCCTGCGCGAGCGCTTATCGATGAAAGACAAAGTCGTCGCCTTCAGCGGACGCGTCAGCTCGGAGGTGCTGCTCAAAACGTCCAAAATGGGCGTCGGCACGCTGCTTTCCAAGTCTGCGCCGACCGATCTCGCACTCGAGCTTGCCGACGAGCTGGGCATCACCGTTGTCGGCTTTATTCGTGGTAGCTCATTCAACGTCTATTCACACCCGGAGAGAATTACAGAGCCATCCGACGGCTAGCCGGTCAAACGTCTCTCATATTGAGGCGTTTCGCTGTGGGATGCCCGGCGCTGCTGTCAGACCGCATGCGGCGTCTTTCACACGTGGACGTTTCGGTGTTCTATCCAGTGCCGGAACTTTTTTATTCGCTTCCGGTGTTTCCGTCTCGTCAGGTACTCCGGCAATTGAACCTATAGGGTGGCTGTAAGCAGTCAACCGCCTGCGGCCGCCGTACTCTTCCTAAGGGCCCGCTCCAGAGCCCATCAGCTTGAACCCTTCCCCCAGCACTTCGTTCGTATCGCTTAAAATGACAAATGCCTCCGGATCAAGCTTCCGCACCAACGTTTTCAATCGGGTCACTTCCGTTTGCCCAACCACAACCATCAAGACCGTACGGCTTTGGCCGGTGTACCCGCCTTTGGCTTCCAGCTCCGTCAGTCCCCGATCCAGCTCATGCAAAATCGCTTCCCGAATTTTGTCCGAAACCGACGAGACGATAAACGCTACTTTAGAGTAATTTAATCCGATTTGCACGACACCGATCGTTTTGCTTGTCACAAACAGCCCGATAAGTGCGTACATCGCTTTTTCCGGGGACAGCACGATACCCGCCGATAAAATAACCAGCCCGTCCAGCATCGCAACGCACAATCCGAGGCCGATGCCGGTGTATCGGTGGATAAGCTGCGCGGCCAAATCCAAGCCCCCTGTCGACCCGCGGCCGCGAAACACAAGCCCCAGTCCCATCCCGATGAAGATGCCGCCGTAAATGCTGGCGAGCAATAAATTGTCCGTCAAGGAAGGAAGCTCGCGCGTCAGCAAAACCATAAAGGGGAGCACCACCGACCCGACCGCCGTCTTGACGCCGAACTGCCTTCCCAGCAGCAGAGTACCGGTAATAAACAACGGGATGTTCAGGGCCCATTGGGTATAGGCCGGCTCGAAGCTGAACAGCGTCTGAACGATGATACTGATGCCCGTCACCCCGCCCGATGCAACTTGATTCGAGCTCAAAAATACGTTAAAGCTGACTGCAATCAGGAGCGAACCGAGGAGCAGGAGACTGTATTCCTTAAGCAAGCCCTGCCAGCGGGGCGAAGCAGCGGCTTCCCGCCCCTTCCATCCCATTCGTCTGCTTGATCTTCCGCTGCCTTCGATTACTGACATCCGCTCTCCCCCTGCATAAAAAACTACACGCCAGTTTCGACTTCTTCTCTGGCCGAGCCGAACCTCCCTCGGGAGTTGGCGGTGCCAGCGAAATACGAAGCCGTTACTAACGTGTAGGATGAGCTTGCCTGTTTCATTTTATGATGCGCCGTCTTCTTTATCCGGCTTATTGATTTGCTGGCGCAAATAGGCGTCGATAAATGCGTCCAAATCGCCGTCCATCACCGCGCCGACATTGCCGGTTTCCTCTTGGGTTCGGTGATCCTTGACCATGCTGTACGGATGGAATACGTACGAGCGGATCTGGCTGCCCCATGCGATGTCAGATACTTCGCCGCGGATTTCCGCGAGCTGCTTTTGCTGTTCCTCGATTTTTTTCTCGTACAGCTTGGACCGGAGCATTTTCATCGCGCGCTCGCGGTTCTTAATCTGCGAACGCTCCGTCTGGCAGCTGACGACGACGCCCGTCGGAATGTGGGTAATCCGTACCGCCGAGTCCGTCGTATTGATGTGCTGGCCGCCCGCTCCGCTGGAGCGGTACGTATCCACCCTGAGATCCTCCGTACGGATGTCGATTTCCACATCGTCGTCAATTTCCGGCATCACATCACACGATACGAATGACGTATGGCGGCGCCCCGAAGCGTCGAACGGCGAAATGCGCACCAAGCGATGTACGCCTTTTTCCGCCTTCAAGTAGCCGTAAGCGTTGTACCCTTTAATAAGCAGCGTCACGCTTTTTACACCGGCCTCATCGCCCGGCAAATAATCGAGCACCTCGACTTTGAAGTCGCGCTTCTCGGCCCAGCGGCGGTACATGCGCAGCAGCATCTCCGCCCAGTCCTGCGATTCCGTACCGCCCGCGCCCGGATGAAGCTCCAGAATCGCATTTAGACGGTCATACGGCTGACTGAGCAGCAGTTGCAGCTCGAAGTTCTCCAGCTTCTTGACGAGGGAAGCGATCCCGGCCTCAATCTCTGCCGCCATGCTGTCGTCCTGCTCCTCCTGCATGAGCTGGGCCATGACCTCGAGGTCGTCGTATTCCGAAGCTAACGTCTGGAACTCGTCGACTACGCTTTTGACCCCGTTCGCTTCTCCAATCAGCTTCTGCGCCCGTTCGTTGTCGTCCCAAAAATCCGGCGCCGACATCTTCTCTTCATAATCCGCGATCTGCTCCAGCTTCAGATCTAAGTCAAAGAGACCCCCTGAGCTCAGCCAATCGCTTGGCCGTTTCTTGCAAATCCCGCTTTACATCCGCTTCTAACATGATTCAGCACCTCTATCCGTTAATTTTGCACCTGTTACCGAAAAGGGAGACCGGAGCGACGCCCCGACCTCCCGCTTCCTATAAATTTACCGTGCCGTTGACTCATCAGACAATTAAAGCTACACGCCGTGGCACTGTTTGTATTTCTTCCCGCTGCCGCAAGGACACAGATCGTTGCGTCCGATCCGGTCTTCGCTTACTGCCGGTTTCTTCGGCGCCGGTTCGCCGTTCGTAGCCATCTCGTGCTCATCGATTACCGCTTCCCGCACCAGGTTCGTCTCCACATGAGCTTTCATGATGTACGTCGAAACTTCCTCTTGGATGCTCTGGATCATCTCGTTGAACATTTCGAAGCCTTCAAATTGGTATTCGCGCAGCGGGTCTGTCCCGCCGTACGCCCGGAGATGAATCCCTTGACGCAGTTGATCCATCGCATCGATGTGGTCCATCCATTTGCTGTCGACGGCGCGAAGAACGACAACCTTCTCGAACTCGCGCATGAACTCCAGACCGATCTGCTGCTCGCGCTCTTCGTAGAGACGCTTCAAGAGATCTTGCATATATTCGACGATCTCTTCTTTTTCTTTGCCCCACAGCTCGTCTTTGGTCAGTTGGCCTTCATGCAGGAACGTGCCGTTCGCGTAGTCGACGATTGCCTGCAAATCCCACTCCTCCGGAACGAGGTCTGCCGGACAATGCGCTTCGACGACCCGATCGATCACCGGCATCATCATGCCAAGCACGATGTCGCGAATGTTCTCGGACTCGATTACTTCGCGGCGCTGCTTGTAGATAATTTCCCGCTGTTGGTTCATGACGTCGTCGTATTGGAGGACGACTTTCCGTACGTCGAAGTTGTTGCCTTCGACTCGCTTCTGTGCAGACTCGATCGCTTTAGAGATCAGCTTGCTCTCGATCGGTTGGTCTTCCTCGAAGCCAAGGCGGTCCATCATGCCCATGATGTTCTCCGCTCCGAAACGGCGCATGAGCTCATCTTCCAGCGACAAGTAAAACTGGGTCGAACCCGGGTCACCCTGACGGCCTGAGCGACCGCGGAGCTGGTTGTCGATCCGGCGGCTTTCATGCCGCTCCGTACCTATAATATGCAGACCTCCGGCTTGCGGTACTCCATCGCCGAGCATAATGTCCGTACCGCGTCCGGCCATGTTGGTTGCGATCGTCACGGAGCCCGGTTGACCCGCGCGTGCGACGATTTCCGCTTCCTCCGCATGGTATTTGGCGTTCAAAACTTTATGCTGAATGCCTTTCTTCTTCAGCATCTCGGACAACCGCTCCGAGTTCTCGATTGATACCGTACCGACGAGCACAGGCTGGTTGTTTTTATGCCGTTCCACGATTTCGTTTACGACCGCGCGGAATTTGCTGGCCACCGACTTGTACACGACATCCGGCATGTCTTTACGGATCATCGGTTTGTTGGTCGGGACAACAATAACGTCCAAGTTGTAAATCTTCTTCAGTTCTTCTTCTTCCGTCTTCGCCGTACCGGTCATCCCGGACAGCTTGCGATACATCCGGAAGTAGTTCTGCAGTGTAATCGTCGCGAGCGTCATCGACTCGTTCTGCACCTGCAGCTTCTCCTTGGCTTCAATTGCCTGATGAAGCCCTTCGCTATACCGGCGGCCCGTCATCAAACGGCCGGTAAATTCGTCTACGATTACGATCTCGCCTTCTTGTACGACATAGTCAACATCACGGCGCATGATGATGTGGGCTTTCAACGCTTGCTGAATGTGGTGGTTAATCTGCACGTGGTCGTGATCGAACAAGTTTTCGATACCGAAGGCGCGTTCCACCTTCGCCACTCCCGGTTCGGTCAAAGCAACGGACCGGAGCTTCTCGTCGACCGTGAAGTCTTCCTCTTCCAACCGGTTGACGACCTGATCGGCAATTAAATACAGATCCGTGGATTTGGCAGCTTGTCCGGAAATAATCAACGGCGTACGGGCTTCGTCGACCAAGATCGAGTCCACTTCGTCAATGACCGCATAGTACAACGGACGCTGTACCATTTGCTCTTTGTACACGACCATGTTGTCGCGCAAATAATCGAAACCGAACTCGTTGTTCGTTCCGTAGGTAACATCGCAAGCGTAAGCCTGCTGCTTCGCATCATGCGACAGGCTCGGCAGGTTGACCCCGACGGTCATCCCCAGGAATTCGTAGATCTTGCCCATCTCGCCGCTGTCCCGTTGGGCCAAGTAATCGTTGACCGTAACGACGTGTACGCCTTTGCCGAGGAGCGCATTCAAATACACCGGGAGCGTACCGACCAGCGTCTTCCCTTCCCCGGTACGCATCTCCGCTATTCTGCCTTCGTGCAGCGTCATACCGCCGATCAACTGCACGTCATAATGACGCTTGCCCAAGACGCGCTTGGACGCTTCACGCACAACGGCGAAAGCTTCCGGCAGCAGATCGTCCAGACCCTCGCCTTTTTCCAGGCGCTCACGGAATTCTACAGTTTTGCCTCGCAGCTGTTCATCGGAAAGCGGTTCGATCGAAGGTTCGAGAGAATTAATGTATTCCACGGCTTTCCACATGCGCTTCAATTCGCGCTCATTCGAATCGCCAAATATTTTTTTAACGAGTCCTAGCATGTTGCTAATCCCCTTCCTTATTAAAAAACATAGCCTATCCTAAATTGTAACAGCTTGCGTCCTTCACCGCAACAAACCCGCCCCGATTTCCCGAATCTACTAAAAAAGAGCCTGCCCGAACGCGCAGGCATCACTGGACGCACCGCTGTAGCGTTCGAACAAGCTCGGTTCTTTTCTTAAGTCTTCGAACGGATTATCTGGCCGGCTCGATGAGGCCGTACTTTCCGTCATTGCGTTTGTAGACCACGTTGACTTGCGCGGTATCGGAATTCGAGAAAACGAAGAAATTATGGCCTACCATGTTCATTTGCAAAATTGCCTCTTCCACATCCATCGGCTTCAGCGTAAAACGCTTCGTCCGCACCAATTCGTAATCCTCTTCATCCTCCAGGGAATAGGAAGTGTCGGGCAGTTCCATCCGGAACAGATCTTTAATGCCACCGTTCAGGCGAATTTTGCGGTTGGCTTTCGTCTTGGCCTTGCGAATTTGGCGTTCCAACTTGTCCACAACCAGATCAGCGGCTGCGTACATATCGGCGTGCTTCTCTTCCGCCCGCAGCATAAGGCCCGTGAGCGGAATCGTCACCTCAACGGTTTGCATGCCTTTCACAACGCTGAGAGTGACATTGACTTCAGATGTAGGGGGAGCTTCAAAGTAGCGTTCCAGTCTGCCTAATTTTTTCTCGACATGGTCTTTCAACGCTTCCGTTACCTCGATGTTTTCACCGCGAATGTTGAATTTCATGTGCGACTCCTCCTTTCATACTTACATTATACTATATTCACTCCCCACCTTCAAAAATCCTTCATAAAATTCGAGGAAAATTTACAAAATATTTGGACAATTTATGGCAACTGTGTATGCGTTTCCTTTTGGCTTTTTCTGACAAGGTCCGGGCGCACGAAAAACACCCTTGGATTCCCCAAGGGTGTGATCAAGTTCGCGCTAATATTGTTCAAACAATAACCATCTATTACGAGCGGCCGAAACCGGCCGGATGATTACAACTTGACGACGTTAGCCGCTTGAGGACCACGTGCGCCCTCAACGATATCGAACTCAACGGATTGGCCTTCTTCCAAAGTTTTGAAGCCATCGGATTGGATCGCGGAGAAGTGTACGAATACGTCGCCACCGTCTTCACGCTCGATGAAACCGTAACCTTTTTCTGCGTTAAACCATTTAACTTTACCTTGCATGTAAAACATTCCCTTCATTATCAAATAACTGCAAGCATTGCTCACAATTCGAATATATCATCCCCCGCTCCCCGCTGTCAATCGAACTTGGCCATGTTGGTGAAATATTTCGAAAATTCGAGTATTAACATGGCGTTAATAAAATACTCACAGCCCAAAAGCCTATCGTATCGCGGTTTATCGACATTTTTCGCGAAGTTATCAACAGAGTTATGCACATTGTCCACAGGGGTATGGCGCACACACCGATATAACCCACATTTCGCAGGTGAAACTGCGCGAAAATCAAATTTATTGAAGGGAAATCACCGACTTCCAGAGAATGTAAGGGGATAGTTTTTTCTCTGAAGGCGATCACGTGAATACTCCGCTTAAAACGTATTCGTATACTTCAGGCCACGCCGTGTTGGTGGACCGACTTTGTCGTGAAATCGAGTTTGAGCAGACTTTGAATGAGCTGCTTCCATGGGATGCGA
>NZ_JANAVJ010000143.1 GCF_024213375.1 Paenibacillus sp. MZ04-78.2
CGACAAACTGAAGAAATTGCTTGGCGAAAAAGATCTGGAAATATCGATTCTGCGTGACCTCGTAAAAAAGATAAACCCCGCCTATCGGACAAAATAGAGATCGCCGACACGTGGATTGCGCGGGGGTATAAGGCTGCAGTGGTGCTGCGTATCGTCGGCGTTAGTGAAGCAACGTATTATTACCGAAAGAAGCATTTCAAGCAGGAACGAGTATACAACGGTGGACGTCCTATCCCTGGGTATTCCTTCAACCAACAACCGCGTCCCATCCCCGACGATCAGATCAAAGAATGGTTGATGGAACTCATTGCCGGGGAAGAGTCAGTCTATGGTTATCGAAAATTAACCGTATGCCTCAGGAGGCAGCACGGGCTGATCATTAACAAGAAAAAGGTATATCGACTTTGCCGCGAACTAGACATCCTTCAACCTCAACGGCAAAAACGGGTGCAATATCCCAGAAAGCTGGCGAATAACCG
>NZ_JANAVJ010000144.1 GCF_024213375.1 Paenibacillus sp. MZ04-78.2
TGCGCGTCGTAATCAGTTACGTATATGATCTCATGAATCCCGTCGTTTTTCTAGGTGTGGAGGATTTGACGCTTACGAAATAAAGCAGCCGATAGCGGGTGACGTGCCGCTTCATTGGGTTTGCGTGGGAAAGTCCGATTCAGATCGGGAATCCCCCTAATACGCCGCTTATAGGCATTTTGATTAACGATTGGAACTATGATTAGCGTTCCTTGGTTAATTCGGAGTATGTCATTTTGCAACAACCTCAAAAGCTTTTTTGCTGACAGAATATTAGCCCTCTCATCTCCATGAACACCTGCTGTCACCATTACCGTGTTCCCTTTTGAGCTACCTCTGATGACGTAATATGAGGTTTTGAACTTAGTGGCCTTCGCTAAACGTCGTTCTCGTATAAAGTGAGCGTCAAATACTCACCACCTTTCAAGAACCTCAAGCTCATGAGAAAATGAAGGTATCTTGAACGGGAG
>NZ_JANAVJ010000026.1 GCF_024213375.1 Paenibacillus sp. MZ04-78.2
AAGCTATACCCTTACATTCTCTGGAAGTTGGGTGATTTCCCTTCAATAGATTTGATTTTCGCGTAGTTTCACCTGCGAAATGTGGGGTTAAACTAATCAACAATATTTTTTATTTGTCCACTAATAATAAACGAAGATCCAGATGAATGGTAATTCCCTTAGGGGCTGCCATTCATCTGGATCGTAGTACAGTTCATAATGGTATAGGCATGGCTACATAACAACACCAATGCATTATTATAAAATTTGAATATCAAGTTGCCTCAGCAAAAACCTTCACATACGAACGTTTGTTTGATACACTAATTACAAATAAACGTTCGGGAGAGATTGGCATGGCTCAACAAGAATTGATGACGTTGAAGAGATTTCAAGAAAAGTTTCATTCGGATGACGCATGCCGCGAGCATCTGTTCCAGATCCGCTGGACGAACGGCTTCTGCTGTCCCAAATGCGAGCATACTGCATTCTACTTTCTGGAAACCCGCAAGCTGTATCAATGCACGCACTGCAAGCATCAGGCATCTGTTACTGCCGGGACGATTATGCATAAATCTCACACTCCGCTGCTGACCTGGTTTTGGGCGATTTTCCTTGTGGCGCACGATAAACGCGGTGTTTCCGCTGTTTTCCTTTCACGTGAGCTGGAAATCTCCTACCCAACCGCGTGGTTATTGCTTCACAAGATTCGCAAAGCCATGGGAGATCGCGACGCCCACTACCAACTGGTTGGTTTGGTCGAGTTGGATGACGCTTTCTTCGGAGCGCCAACAGAGGGTGGCAAACACGGTCGCGGCACGGATCAAACGCCAGTACTTGTTGGGGTATTGCTCAACAAACAAAGCGCCCCGCTATTCGTCAAGATGCAGGTGATTCCGGATGTCAAAGGCAAGACGCTCGTCAAGTTTGCTAAACAGCACATCGAACCAGGTTCGACGATCAGTAGCGACGCGTATCGTTCGTACCATGCACTCGCTAAAGAATATAACCACCAACCGATCAGGTTCAATGTAAAGGACAATCCTGATCATTTGAAATGGCTGCATACGATGATTTCCAACGCGAAAGCCTTTATCGGCGGCACGTTTCACGGTTTAGATTCCAAACATCTGCAATCCTATTTGAACGAATTCTGCTTTCGCACCAATCGTCGGCAGTTTGAAGGTCAGATGTTTAATCGCCTGCTGGCTGCTTGTGTTTCCACCGATACCGTCACCTACGGCGATTTGACCGCATAAGCCAAGCGGAGCTAACTTGATATTCAAATTGATAAATAGTAGTGTAGTAATCTGATTCCTCGATATCTGGGCAATGATTGATGAAATCAATAATGCGAACTGGACCAACTTCTTGAATCTTCCTTAAAATATATGAAGCTGTTTTTTCGTCATAGGAATAGGTGGCATATCTTCGCAAATCAACAGAGCATTATAAATTATAAACACAAGCCCTTATTTAATTGATATGTAACGCATAAAAAAGTCTTCAAATGTCTGATCAACCTTCGTTTTGGCTATAACGTAACCTCTTAGATAATTGATTTTATTTTTCAAACCCCTTGGTATAGAGGTATAGTACTGGAAAAAGCTATATGGCCAATCATTCGTTACTTCATAAACCTTACTCATTAACTTGTTCAAGTTCCACAAATTTACAACATACCAACTTGTTCTGTTCTTTGCTTTATCAATATCAGTATAAATCTGATCTTCCTTACTGCTTATATGATAGTTTATAAACCAACTTATTCTCTTTACAAATATATAATATTCTAATACATTCATCCCGTTCCAAATGACCCCTTGTTGAGTCACTTTATCGAACATTAACATTAGATTCTGTTTATCCTTAGCACTAAAGGTATATAAACTAGATAATTTGCATGAGCAGTTTGAACAACTATCTTTGATTACGTCAATATAGGTAACATTATTGTAGCAATTTTTACAATTGTTATGAAGCTCTACACAGTGTTTAGGACATACAATGATTGGTGCAACCATCCACTGGATATGATGGTATGGTTTTTCTGCTATACAGAGCGGGCAATATTTCGTGTACTTTTGTCTCCAAAAACAGGATAGATATAGTCCATTTTCACTTATGAATTTGAAAGAATTATTCGTATAATCATGGTTGTTTTTTTCATTAATAAATTTCATCACCAGGTTTATATCATTGCCGCTCCTTTTTAATAAATCATTGATTCCATATTCGTTAATTAACATATTTCGTGATATATAATTAACTTCTGCAACTCTGCATAGATACCCTTCAAAAGACTCATCTTCATAGCAGTAGGGTCGATTTCTAAGTTTGTCGCTTGTCGTCAGTATCATTCACTTTACTCCTATACAGCAAAATGCCTAGCGCTCAGATTGAAGGCTAGGCATTTTGCTGTATAAATATACGTGTATGTGCATATTATTATACTTTCTAATGAATTCTGAAACAAACTGTCCAACGAATTATGTTACAATTCCAATTAATTCTGGAATTTCACACAAGAAGAAAAGAGGCCCGAAGGCCTCTTTTCTAGCTGCAGCGGCTGTAGCCGCAGTTGCCGCAGCTTTTACAACCTTCGCTGTTAATCAGCGAAGCCGAACCGCAGGACGGGCACAGGTCAAGAGACGTGGCCGCGCTGCGTGTTACCGCATATTGAGCGGTCGCTTCCATCACGACCTCCTGCGTGGCGGTGATATAGTCATCCGCACTGTCGGAGAAATCGCCGTGCATTTCAAGCGCTTTGGCGACGGCGTCGGCAATCGATTCGACGCGGTTTGCGCCGAAGCCGATCGCGCCGGAGCCGCCGATGCCCTTGAGGTGCTTGATCAGCAGCTGCACCTTGTTTCCATGGTCGCCATAGCGCAGGAACAGCGAGCAGACGCGTCCCAGCGCTTCGGACATCGCGAAGACATCAGAACCTGCTTTACCTACGTTCAAGAAAATTTCGCTCGGGCTGCCGTTCATATCGTTGATCGTAATGTAAGCCATCCCGAACGGAGTGTTGAATTTATACGTCGCCCCACGCAGAGCCTGTGGACGGCGTTTGTATTCCTTGTCGAACACCTGCTCCGTCTTGGCGTCAATGTTGACCGCCAGCGATTGGGACAGGTTGGTGAGCGACTTCTCCTCGCCCGGAGCGGATGGCTCAACTGCGGCTGGCTGTGCTGCCGTTTTCGCTTCCGCAGCCTTCTCTTCCTTCTTGTCCGTGCTCAGCACCTGCACGTCGCGGCTGCCGTCCCGATAGATCGTCACGCCTTTGCAGCCCAGATCGAAGGCAAGCTCGTACAACTGCTTCGTTTCTTCAACCGTAAAGTCGGCCGGGCAGTTCGCCGTCTTGGAAATTGAGCTGTCCACCCATTTTTGAATGGCGGCCTGTGCGCGAATATGATTTTCCGCGGACAAATCCATGGCGGTAACGAAATAGTCCGGCAGCTCTTCGTTCGGATGCCGATCCTTCCATTCCTGAGCGATCGGCACGTACTGCTTGTCGAAGCCGAGACGGCTTTGACGGTAGTACTCGAACGCAAAGTACGGCTCGATCCCTGTCGAGGTGCCCACCATCGTTCCCGTGCTGCCCGTCGGCGCCTGCGTAATGACCGTTACGTTACGCATGCCCTTCTGCTGGATGGCGGCGCCCACTTCCGGGAAGACGGATGTCATATGCTTCATGAAGCCGCTCTGCAGGAACGGTTCCGCTTCGAACTGCTTGAAGGAGCCCTTCTCTTCCGCGATATCGGCAGACGCCAAGTACGCTTCCTTCGCCATGAAGCTGTACAGCTTATCGAGGAATTCGAGCGATTCCGGACTTCCGTAGCGGATGCCCAGCTTAATCATCAACTCGGCAAGGCCCATGGAGCCAAGTCCGACACGGCGCTCGCCCTGTTGATTCACCCGGTTTTGTTTGAAGTGATACGGAGTTTTGTCAATAACGTTATCCAGAAAACGCGTGGAATAACGGACGACCTCCGCAAGCTCGTCCCAAGCCACGTCGTGATTATGCTCATCGTAAAACTTGGACAGGTTGATCGCGGACAGATTGCATACGCCCCATGCCGGCAATCCCTGCTCGCCGCAAGGGTTCGTGCAGATGATCGGGTTGAAATACCAGCTGTTGGACATCTGGTTGTAATATTCCATGAACACGACCCCGGGCTCAGCCGATTTCCATGCGGATTCGATAATCGTATGCCACACGTCGCGCGCTTTGACCGTACGGTAATGGTTTATTTTTTTACCTGTCTTTCTCCACTTGTCCAAATCGCCGTCCCACAGCTCGTCATATTCGGGGTCGATCGTATCCGGATAGACCAATTCCCAATCCAGATCCTCTTTGACCGCCTTCATAAAACCGTTGCTGACGCATACGGACAAGTTGGCGTTCGTGATCTGGCCCATCGTTTGCTTCACGGTAATAAAATCGACCACGTCCGGATGCCAGTCGTTGATCATCAGCATCAGCGCGCCGCGGCGGCTTCCGCCCTGTTCAATCAAGCCGGTCGTGTAGCTGAACAGTCCGCCCCATGACACCGCGCCGCTCGAAGAACCGTTGACGCCTTTGACAACGGAACGCCGTGGACGAAGCGAGGACAGGTTAATCCCGACGCCGCCTCCGCGCGCCATAATTTCCGTCATTTCGGACAGCGTCGCCATGATGCCTCCGCGGCTGTCATGCGGGGACGGGATGACGTAGCAGTTGAACAGCGTCAATTCGTCGCTTGCGTCCGCTCCCGCAGCGATCCGCCCGCCGGGCACAAGCTTCCAGTCGTCGAGCACGTAACGGAACTTGTCCGTCCATTCCTTGCGTTTCTCCGGAGTTGCTTCTACGGAAGCCATGGCAGCGGCCAAGCGGTCCCACATCTGCTGCGGCGTTTTTTCCAGTGTCAGCGTCAGCTTCTCGACGGAGGAATCGACAACCTCTCCTCTCCGCAGCTTGACTTTGACCTGGTTTCCTTGACGTTCAATGACTTCCCCTACTTCCTTGGCCGGAAACTTCGGATCGTCCTTCGTCAGCACCAGTACCGTATCTCCCACTTTTGTATTGCGGGTATCGGCATCCTTCATCGCATAACGGTCAAGAAATATTTTTTCGCTTAAGCCTTCCAATTTGGTCTGCTGCATGGTCTTCAAAACAACAACCTCCCGGAAATATTTTCAAAGATAGATCACAATATCTGGTATGCGAAATTCATTATACAACACAATATATTGTGTTACGAATAGGCAAAAAGCGGATTTAACGGTGTAGTAAGGAATACAAGCCCGGTAGCTTCTTTTTTCGCCATCAGGCTCTCTTTTTCGTTGATGAACTATTCATCTTTTTCGACAAAACCGGCCCAAGTTGACGGAAAACTGGATCTAAGCACGCCCAAAAACATGTTGAACCTAACCTTGAAAATCCGTCCTTAGCTTCGTTTTGACAACGAATCAGCCGATTAATAGTCTACTGATAGTATAACCGAATTCGGCAGTATTATCAAACGTATGTTCCCATTTCCAAAACCTACTTGATACGGGAAGCGTACCCAAAGAAAAAACCTTCGGAGCGCTATCTCCGAAGGTTCCATTCTTCATTTCCATATTTTTCTTCCGCCAGCCGTCCCGCCAGCTCCTGCTCGTACTTAGTCAACTCTCCGGGAACCAGCTTTACGCCCAATCCCTCGGCCATACCGGCCAGAAACGCCTCTTCCGTCTGCGCCAGCCCAGCCGGCGGTTGTCCGACGCTGCGAAGCAGATCGTTGATCGCGACCGCCTTCCGCAAAAACTGCTGCTTCATCCGTTCCATGATCCGTTCGTTTTTGAATCTCAGCAGGCGGAACAACTGGTCCGCATCGAGATCGAGCAAAATCGACCCGTGCTGCAGCACAACGCCCTTCTGCCGGGTCTGCGCGCTGCCGGCCACCTTGCGCCCCTCCACGACAAGCTCATACCAGGAAGGCGAATCGAAGCAGGCCGCCGAGCCCATCGACTCGTACTTGCTCTTGTCCTCCTCGCTTTCGAGCTGTACCATATCGGCCGCCAGTCCGAGCTTGCGGAACCCGAGCAGCAGCCCTTCGCTCAACACCCGATACGCTTCCGTCACGCTTCGCGGAATGCCGGGATAGTCCTCGGACACGATGATGCTGTACGTTAGCTCCTTGTCATGGAGCACCGCCCTTCCTCCGGTCGCCCGGCGGACGAAGCCGATGCCTTCGCGCTCCAGCGCATCGAAATCGATCTCTTCCTTCGCCTTCTGAAAATAACCGATCGACAACGTCGGAGGATTCCAGCCGTAAAACCGCACGGTAGGCGGCGCCGCTCCTTCGCCGTGCGCGGTCAATATCGCTTCGTCTACCGCCATATTGTAAGCCGGAGAACCATAGCCGGACCGAATCCATCGCCATTCCTGCGTCATCCGCGATCCCTCCCATTTTGTATCGCCACCGGCCGCAATGCCGGGCTTTACCTCTTCCCTTTCTTTACCGACCTGCCACCGCAAAAATTAAGAGCCCGGCGTCCGTCCGCCAGGCCCCATTCCTTTCATCATAAAGCATTGCCAGTTCGTTTGAAAGACTTTATTTTCGTACATACTAAAAATTGACTCGATTCGTTACCCGATGGAAAAGGAGCGCGTCCGATGCAATCCACCGAGCGAAAAGAACACTTGCGTCAATTGAATGAGCATGTTCAGCTGTATTTTGAACGGGATTGGTTCGAGGAACTGCACGACCGGGCGCAGCGCAACGGTCCGTGGGATGACTGGACGATGTTCCGGCTGGCCGAGGAGGCCGAGCAATCGGGGTTGATCCGCAGCTTCGACGAGCTCCAGTGCATGTCGCATTTGCCGAATCTGGTGCCGATGGATCATCAGATCGATACCGCCAAAAAAGTACTGACCGAAATGCGCGGACGGGCCATTCTGGCGGACGAGGTCGGGCTGGGCAAAACGATCGAGGCCGGCCTCATTCTCAAGGAGTACATGATCCGCGGACTTGTCCGCAAGGCGCTCATTCTCGTGCCCGCTTCGCTGGTGCTGCAATGGGTGCGCGAGCTGAACCAGAAATTCGGCATTTCCGCCGTCGCCCAGAAAAAAGAATACATGTGGGCCGCGAACGATGTCGTGGTCGCTTCGATGGATACGGCCAAGCGCGACCCGCACCGGGACATCGTGCTCGGGCTGGAATACGATATGTTGATCGTGGACGAGGCGCACAAGCTGAAGAACAAAAAGACGACCAACTACCAATTTATCAACGAGCTGCGCAAAAAGTACTGCCTGCTGCTGACGGCGACGCCGGTGCAGAACGACTTGAAGGAGCTGTATAACCTGATTACCTTGCTCAAGCCGGGGCAGCTTGGCGGTCAGGGCAGCTTTCAGGCGAATTTCGTTGTGGACAAACGGATTCCAAAGAACGAGGAGCAGCTTCAGCACGAGCTGAGCAAGGTCATGATCCGCAACCGGCGCAGCGACGGCAATGTGAATTTCACCAAACGGATCGTGCGCAATATCCCTTTGCAGCTCTCGCCCGAAGAGCAGGCGCTGTACGACGGCGTGACCCGCTTCGTCCGCGGGCGCTACGAGGAGTCCGGCGGCGATATCGGCAGCATTTTGTCGCTTGTTACGCTGCAGCGCGAAGTGTGCTCCAGCCGGGATGCGGTATTCATCACACTCGTCAACCTGTTCAAGAAAACGGAAGAGGACTCGCCGCTTCGCGCTAAAATCTGGGAGCTTGTCGAGCTGATCCGCAGCATCAAAGCGAACACGAAGGCCGAAAAAGTGATGGAGCTGATCGGCGACATCGGGGAAAAAGTAATTATTTTCACGGAGTACCGCGCGTCTCAGGAATATTTGCTGCAATATTTGAAAGAGCGGAAAATTTCCGCCGTCCCTTACCGGGGCGGTATGAACCGGGGTAAAAAAGACTGGATGATGGACTTGTTCCGCAACCGGGCCCAAGTGCTGATCGCCACCGAAGCCGGGGGCGAAGGCATCAATCTGCAATTTTGCCACCATATGATCAACTTCGACCTTCCGTGGAACCCGATGCGGGTAGAGCAGCGGATCGGCCGCGTACACCGGCTCGGTCAGCAGGAGGACGTCAAAATCTACAACCTGTCCACCCTCGGCACCATCGAGGAGCATATCTTATCGCTGCTGCACGAGAAAATCAACATGTTCGAGCTGGTCATCGGCGAGCTGGATACGATTCTGGAGCGGTTCGAGAAAAAAGCATCGCTCGAATCGCATCTGGCCAAATTGATTTTGTCTTCGCGCAGCCAGGAGGACATCCGCCGGCAGCTTGACGACCTGGGACGCTCGTTTACCGTTGTCCGCTCCGAGGTGGAGCAAGAGTCGCAGGATAACACGCGGCTGCAAAGCGTGCTGAACGCGGTAGGCCACCCTACCCCTGAGCAGGACCACAGCGGGGAGGAGGCACGGCTATGACGATGACGGCGGATCAAATCCGCTCCTTCGTGCTGCGCTATCTGGAGGCGGAGCAGTGCGACATTATGGAGAAGCATCCGGCTTACGTGACCGTGAAGCTGTCGCCCTCCGCCGACAAGGATTTGAATCACCGCCCTTATTACTGGAGCTTCGTCGAACGGACCGGCGTCACCCCGGAGACGATGACGTGCACCTTCGTCTTCGACCCGGAAGCCTACCGCGAGCTGCAGCCGCACGGCCCTCCCGGCGGGCCTCAGCCCGGCGTCAGCACCGCCGCTCCCGGGCTCGCGGGCACGGCCGGGACGCCGCCCGGCGGGCCCCCCGCAGGAGCTGCGTTGCAGACGGGCACAGCTCCCGGCGGGTCACCACAGCCGCCGCAGGGAGACAGCATCCTCGGCCGCTATTTCGGCTTCGTGCCGACAGCTTTTACTGCGCGCATTCCGCGGGACGAAGTGACCTACGGCAGCCGACGGCTGGAGCAGCTGTTCGCCGCCGTCCGGGCCAAGGGCAAGTATGTCCGGCTGTTCGAGCAGCACGTGCCGGAGCAGCCCAGGCGATCCGCAACCGTGCCTTACGATACTTGGCTCGCCGTCAATTACAAGGTGGAGCTTGCCTGCGATATGAAGCGCAGCGAAATTCACTCGCTGGGCATCCAGTTGCAGACGGGCGTGATCCGCGAGCGGTTCATGGATTGGATCGCCCCGGTCGCTTTTACGCCGCAGCTGCCCGCTCACGTCTACATTACGCCGGACCGGATTGCGCTGCCCCGCGCAGTGCTTTATCTGGAAGAGCATCTGGAAAGCAAGCTGGCCAAGTACGACCACCGCTGGGCGAAGGAAGCCCAGCTTCGGCTCGCGGATGAACAGGCCCGCGTCCGCGATTATTACGAAGCGCTGCTCAAGACCCCCGAGCCCGATCAAAGACCGGACATCGAGGCGCAGTACGCCGGGCGCTCCCGGGAAATCGAATGGCAGTACCGCCCGCGCATCCGAATATCCGCCATCAACTGCGGATTGTTCCACGTCTCCTCTGCGAAACCGCCCGTGTACTGACGAACAGGCGCGAAACGATACGTTTTTCAGAGGAAAGTATTTTTGGACAGGCTACAGGTTCTAACAATCTTTTCGGCGCATACCTTGTACAATAAAGGCATATTCGCAGTGGAATGCGCATAATGCCGATCTCAGGGCAACGACTCCCAAGCGAAGCAGGTGAAACTATGAAAAAGCTTACGTTCGCGCTCGTCTCGCTGCTGCTCGGCACAAGCCTGCTTGCAGCCTGGCCGCTCGAATCGCCTCCCGCGCATGCGGTGCAGGAAACGAAGCCGTCGCCCCCTCCGTCCGCGCCGCCAACGGAACCGGCAACCGACATTGCCGCTCCGACGCTGCAAGCGGCCGTGGAGCGGTTTATGAAGCAGCTCGCGCTCCAGCCCGGCTTCGAGCCGTGGCAGCAGGCGTCCTGGACAAGCTATCCGCTCGGACCGGGCATGCGTGGCTGGGTCATCATCGTCAGCGCCGGAGGCTCGGAAGCGGGCTATCTGGTTCTCCACGCCGGAGAAGCGGATACGTACCGGCTGACCGAGTACGGCAAAGGCGCTTACCCGTTATTCAGCTTGCAAACGCTGCATCGAAGCTTGGTGCAGCTTGAACTTATCGAATATCCGCATCAAGCCGAGAGATTATACTTCGGTCCGCTGCAGGCGCTCTGGAAAATTACCGTGCAGAAGGCGGACCGCATCTGGTATATCGACGCCAAAACCGGCGAGGAAATGCCTTTCGCCGGCGACGCCAAGCTGCCCAAGAGCAAACCGGCGCACGCGCCAAACTCCACCAATACCGATGCCAAGCATACGATACGGGAAAGCGGACAAACGGAGCCCGCAGAGCCTTATGCCCGGCTGCCGTGGGTGCAAAACAAATCGGGCAAGCCGCTCCCCTTCGACGATCTGAAGCAGTTGATCGCTCAAGGCAGCAAGCCGGTGTTCGCCGCCGAGCTTTACGAGGGCAGCGTCACCGTGCCGCTTCCCGTCGCAGGCTTTCAAGTGTGGTCCAGCGGGGATCGCTTCGTGCAATTCCGGCAGGACGACGACCGCTTTCTTCCCTACGAGGCGCTGCAGCGTCTCGGCAGCTTTTACCCTGAACCTACGGTTTCTCCTCTTCCCTATATCGAAAAGCTTCCCGCCTGACGGCAAGAAGCTTTTCCTTTTTTTATTAGGTATTATGCTTTTGATTTCACTGCTCCGTTCTCTTGCTTAGGCTCCTTCCGAAGCGCCGGGCGCCCTCGCGCAAAGGCTTCGTCCACATGTCGATGGCCACCGGCAGCATGCCGAACCAGCGGTATTGCCACGGCTCCTTGCCTTCCCTCCGGTCCGCCCGTACCTGCCTCCGCACCTCCTTCGGCGTCTCGATGTACCGGACGAAACGCTCCGTTACATATTTTACAAGCTCGTCGCTTTTCGCCATGTTGCCGTTCACCTCTACATCCCAGTATGATCCGCACCCGGCTGCGGCAAACCTGCCTTCGTCTTATTCAAGCCGGTAACGGTCGGTCGCGTGCAAAAAAACACCCGGTTGCCGGGCTGCCTGCGACAGTCCGACAATCGGGTGTTTTGCCATGTGATGTGATGAGGTTTAAACCTTCTCCGGCGCTTCCAGACCGATCAACGCCAGACCGTTCTTCAGCGTAATCCTTACGGACTCCGCGAGCGCAAGACGCGCTTTGCGCACCTCGGCATCCTCCGCCTTCAATATCTTGCATTCATGATAGAAACGGTTGAAGCTTTGCGCCAGATCGACCAAATACCGGCTGACAATGGAAGGCTCCAGCTTATGCATCGCCTGCTCGACCCGTTCCTTGAACAAGTACAACTGCCTCAGCACGCCTTGCGCCTCTTCATTCTCCAGGTGCTTCGGATCGAAGCCTTCGAACGACTGCGTCTCCGACGGATCAGCTTTGGCCAGCACGCTGCACGCCCGCGCATGCGTGTACTGCACGTAAGGACCGGTTTCGCCTTCGAAGTTCAGCGCCTCTTCCCAAGAAAAGACGATATCCTTAATCCGGTTGTTGCTCAGATCGTTGAAAATAATCGCTCCGACGCCGACCTTGCGGGCGACATCGTCTTTATTTTCGAGATTCGGATTTTTCTCTTCGATGATTTCGCGGGTCTTCTCGATCGCTTTGCCGAGCAGCTCCTCCAGGTTGATCACATTGCCCTTCCGGGTCGACAGCTTCGCGCCTTCCAGGCTGACTTTGCCGAACGGCACGTGCTGCAGTTGCTTCGACCAATCGTAGCCCATCAGCTCGATCACCTTGAACAACTGGTTAAAATGCAAGCTTTGACCCGCATCGGTCACATAGACGGCTCTGTCGAAATCGTACGTCTTCTTGCGGTACTTGGCCGCTGCCACGTCGCGCGTATGATATAGCGTTCCGCCATCCTTCTTCACCATGAGCGCCGGAGGCATATTGAAATCGTCGAGCCGGACAAGCAGCGCTCCGCCGTCTTCTTCCAGCAGGTTTTTGGCCTTCAGCTCGTCCAGCACCTCGGCCATTTTATCGTTATAGAAGCTTTCGCCGGCATACGAATCGAACTTCACGCCGAGCAGATCGTACATCTTGTGGAACTCCTTCAAGCTGATGTCCACAAACCAGCGCCACAGCCTGTGCGCCTCCTCGTCCCCCTGCTCCAGCTTCACGAACCAGGCGCGCGCCTCGTCCTCCAGCTCCGGCTTCACGTCGGCTTCATCATGGAACTTGACGTAAATGCGCTGCAGCTCGTCGATGCCACCCGCTTCGACGGCCGACTGATCCCCCCACAGCTTGTAGGCGACAATCAGCTTGCCGAACTGCGTGCCCCAATCGCCGAGATGGTTGATGCCCACGCTGTTGTAGCCCATAAAGTTGAAAATGTTATAAAGCGCATTCCCGATGACCGTCGAGCGGAGATGCCCAATATGGAACGTCTTCGCGATATTCGGCGAAGAGAAGTCGATGACAATATTGCGTCCTTGACCGTATTCCTGCGAGCCGTAACGGTCTTGGCGCGCCACTACTTCACCGATGACTTCTTTAGCGAAATCGGCCGGGTTCAAAAATACATTAAAATAACCGGACACCGCATCCACCCGCTGAACCGATGCGTTGTCGCTCCAGCCTGCCTTCAGCTCTTCCGCAATCGCCTGCGGCGCCTTCCGAAGCTGCTTGCTAAGCTTGAAGCAGGGCAGCGACAAATCCCCCATCTGCGGATTCGGCGGATATTCGATCAGCTCCGCCAGCGCTTCCTGCGATATGCCCTCAAGCTTTGCCGCCAGCTGCCCGGCTAACCATTGTTTGTAATTCATACACGATGTGCCCCTTTCTTCGAACGAACGCCGCCATCCCGCAGTACGCTTTGATACAAGAAAGCACCCCGGTCGGGGTGCCGTTTTTCAACGTCGCACGTAGGTGTTGCCAGCCTTTGCATATGTTCCATTATATCGGGCGCGAAAAACCGAGTCAAGCCGGGTTTGCTGCGTCATCTCAGGGATTTTGGCGGTTACAAGTTTAAAGCATTTTCTGCATCATGACGACGTCCAGCAGCTTGCCGAATTTGATACCGACCTCTCGCATCGTGCCTACGGTATCGAATCCGAACTGCCTATGAATGTGAACGCTGCTGTCGTTGCCCTCCACGATCCGTGAAAGCACCGTATGCAATCCGGCCTTTTTCCCTTCGGCCAGCACGGCTTCCAGCAGCTTTTTCCCGAGTCCCTGACCGCGGTGCCCGTCCCGGATATATAAGGACAGCTCCGCCGTACGCGCATAGGCGAGCCGGTCGGAGTACCGGTTCAACGCAGCCCAGCCGGGAATTAAACCGGCGTCTTCGGCGACGACGACCGGGTAAGCTTCGCCATGCTGTTCGAACCACTCCAACTGCTGCTCCAGCGTGCGCGGAACCGTATCGAACGTCGCCAACGTCGTTAGCACGGCTTCGTTATAAATATCCAAAATGTGCGGTACATCCGCATGTCCGGCCCGTCTGATCTCCATTAGAAGCCCGCTCCCTCTCACAAAATCCTAATGATTTTTTCGCCTAATATAGCAAGGTTTCGGGAGAAAAGCAAGACTTCGAACAGGTAGCTGTATCACAAGCCGAGCGTCTCCGTCATTTCCTTCTGCACCGCTTCATCCTTCATCATGCTCACGGCTTTTCGGAAATCCGTGTACATCACGCGGTCTTCGTCCAGAAACGGTACCTGCTTGCGGCACTGGGCGTATACCCATGCCGTTCCCTTGCCGAGCCCGTCGGCACCGCGATAATCGGCCGCTTGCGAGCCGCAGAGCAGCTCGATGGCAACGACGTTGTATGCATTTTCGACGATTTTGGCCGCTTTCCTTGCGCCGATTGTCCCCATGCTCACATGATCCTCTTGATTCGCCGAGCTTGGAATCGAATCGACGCTGGCCGGATGCGCAAGCGACTTGTTTTCGGAAACGAGCGAAGCCGCGGCATACTGCGCAATCATGAAGCCCGAGTTCGTACCGCCGTACTTCGTCAGAAACGGAGGCAGTCCTCCGCTCAGCTGGGGATTGACCAGCCGTTCAATTCGCCGCTCCGATATATTCGCCAGCTCCGCCACCGCAATGGAGAGGAAATCCATCGCCAGCGCAATCGGTTGACCGTGAAAATTGCCGCCGGAGATCACTTTCTCCTGCTCGGTGAAGATGAGAGGATTATCCGTTACCGAATTCATCTCGATCACTAATTTATCGTGAATATATTGAAGCGCATCGGCCGAAGCGCCGTGAACCTGCGGTACGCAGCGCAGCGAATAAGCGTCTTGGACGCGCAGCTCCCCTTGATTCGTCATCAGACGGCTGTCTTGGGTTAGCTTACGGATATTCGAAGCGGTTTGCTGCTGCCCGGCATGCGGGCGGATATCGTGAGTTTCCGGGTCGAACGCCTGCCTCACGCCCTGCAAGGTCTCGGTGGTCAAAGCGGCAGCGCAATCGGCCCATTTGGCCAGTTGCAGCGCGTCCCAGCAAGCCAAAGCGCCGACGGCAGTCATCACTTGCGTACCGTTAATCAGAGCCAGGCCCTCTTTCGCTTCAAGCGACACCGGTACGATTCCGGCCTTGTCCATGGCTGCTTTTCCGTCCAGCTTCTCCCCCCGGAACGACGCTTCCCCTTCCCCCATCATGACCAGCGCCAAATGGGACAGTGGGGCCAAGTCGCCGCTTGCGCCGAGCGAGCCTTTCTCCGGGATCAGCGGCACGACGCCTTTGTTCAGCATATCGACCATCGTCTCCACGACGGAGTAACGTATCCCGGAATAGCCCTGGATCAAGGCGTTGATGCGCAGCAATACGATCGCTCTCGCCACTTCCTCCGGGAACGGATCGCCGATTCCGCAAGCGTGGCTGCGGATCAAATTCACTTGCAGCATCTTCGCGTCCTCGCTCGAAATGTACGTGTCGCTGAATTTGCCGAAGCCCGTGGTCAAGCCGTAGACGACCTTTTTCTCCGCCAGCAGCTTCTCGACGTATTGTCTGCTCTTCATTACCTTGGCTTCGATCGAAGCGTCAAGCTCGACTCCGTAGCCGCGGCGCGCCACGAGCACGACCTCCTGCAAGGTCAGCTTGCCGCCGCCGATCGTAATAGACGCCGTTTTTATCATCACGAATCACTCTCCTTATAAAATGGACAAAAAAAAAGAGGCCACACCAAATCAATGGTCGTGACCTCTAAACGAAACTATAAGACTATGGTCTGCAATTATTCAATTGAAACGCCTGAAACTGCGATCCGGTCATTCAAATATGATTGATACCGAAGCCCAGCACCTCGTGCTCGAAGCCTTTTTTCGGAGCGCCGATCGTGCCGTACATGCATACGCAGATCCATTCCCCTTCGTCCGGCTGATCCTCCCCGGTTGACAAAGGGCCGCGAACGATGGCGAAGGTCAGCCCTACCGTACGCAATACATCCCGAATCTGCGGGGTTCCGCGGCTTACCCCCTGCAACGCCTCAAGAATCGCGTGGTACAAGCCGTGCGTCTCCCGGTACCGCTTTTCGTCGATGATCCGATTGTTTTTGGCAGCCGTTTCGATGGCCGCAACGACTTTCGCGCTGTCCATGGAGCCGACTTTCCCGACGGTATGCCGGTAACCGCCCGCTTCCAGCTTACGTACGATATCCGCCCCCAGCGCATGGTCGTGCATCATCGCCAATAAGGCGGTTAATTTGCCGATCGTAGAAGGAATCCCTTGCTGGCCCGTCACTTGCATGCCCCTTTCCTGCGAAAAGCCACAATAAAAATAAAAAAGACGCTACAACAGCAAATGGGAAAGCTTCTTCCCGCTCCCATAAAACTTGCCTTGTATCGACCCGACTATACGCTAAATTGTCTAAAAGGATTTTACTCATCGCTAAAGTACCTGATGAAATTGTATCATACATCATGCGGGTTGACAACGAGGCGCCGAGCAACGAAATCCATAATGACAAAAACATCCCGCTCCTCACTCAAAAAGTGAGGCGGGATGTTTGTTTTTTCACTTCAATTGAATGGGTTGCTGTTGTGTAACGCAATGAATCATTCCGCCATCTTTATAAAGCTCCCTTACGTCAATACCCACCACTTTACGCTCCGGATATAGTTTTTGGATGATATCGTTTGCTACTTTATCGTTAGGATCGTTATAGTTAGGTACCAAGACGACTTTATTCCCTATATAAAAATTAACGTACGAACCTTTATAATCCAATTTCTCTCCACTATCTAAAGTGACGTTATTTTTACTGAGCGGCAAATTTACATACTTGTAAGGCTCGCCTGAAGCATTTGTTGAATTCAATAATGTTTTAATATCTTTGGCTGGCAGCCCCCATTCGGCCAAGTCGGTTTCTGAAAATGTAATGATCGTAGATTTGTCGTAAAATTTAGCAAATCCGTCAATATGGAAGTCAGTAATGTCTGTGCCAGCTACGCCGTCCAGCCAAATAAATTTTTTAACGCCAAGGATGCTGAGCTGTTTTTCAATTTCCGCTTCGGATAAATCAGGATTTCGGTTTTTATTCACAACAGAGCTTCGGGTAGATAAAAAGGTACCATTGCCGTCCAGTTCAATAGCTCCGCCCTCGATGACGAGTTTGCGCGAATCAATTCTTTCCATTTTTAATTCCTTACTGAGGTGCTCACGAACGGAAGCGTCCTTTTCAAAAGGCGTTTTCTTCCCCCATCCATTAAATCCCGGGTCCCATATTTTTAACTTTTTCTCTTGGTCATAAACAAAGATCGGTCCATTATCCCTTGTCCACACATCATCCGTAGGCGAAATAAAGAAATCAACCCTGTTCATATTTACGCCTTGGCTCGCAAGAGTTTTACTAATTTTTTCTTTCTCTTCTTGATTATAGGCAACAATATGAACTTTCTCGCCTTCGCTTAAAGCACTTGCCATCTTGACCCAAATATGCTCTATTCCTTTTTTATAATTTTCGCCATAGGTGTATCCATGTGGCCATTGTAACCAGGTACCTTCATGTTCGCTTTTTTCATCCGGCATCGTGTATGTAACCACTTTTTGTGCCTCCTTTATAGGTTTACTTTCCTTCCCATTTTCCCCTTCTTTCCCAGCTTTCCCTTGGGCACACCCGCTAATGATGGATGCGCATAGCACAGCGAATAAGCAAGACTTCACCGTTTTTTTCATAGTTATACCCATTCCTTTCGCTGCGCTCAAGGCACAAAACGGTATGAAATCGTTGTGCTCTGAGCTCATTTTTATTTATTCTAAGCCCATAGGGGTACCAGTTAACTACAAATCACGCGGAGGTGAGTGGGCTGCTCCTGCCTGGAGTAACCGCATATTTATATGTGTAGATTGCCTTTCCAAGCACAAATAAGTGTGACATCCGAGCACGCAGACTTATCTTTGTATAAACATAACTCGTTTATTGCTGGGCAATCAGTCAATGCTGCCTATCCCTATACATCTTCGAGAGGAGTTTCCTATGGGTTTAAAAATTGTCTATCCCATCTGCTGCGGCATCGACGTCCACAAAACCTTTGTCGTTGCCTGCATCGCATCAACCAACAGCAAAGGGGTCACTACGTACAAACGCCATCGCTTTTCGACCTTTACCAAAGGGCTGATCGAGCTGTCACAATGGCTTTGTGAACATGACTGCAAGGCTGTCTGTATGGAATCTACCGGGAAATACTGGATTCCCGTGTTCAATGTTCTTGAACATTCCTGCAATATCACGTTGGCCCATCCAAAGTACGTCAAAGCAATTCGCGGCAAAAAGACGGATAAAAAGGACGCACAATGGATCGCCGATTTGTTTAAGCATGATCTTGTCGCCGGAAGCTTTATGCCCCCGCTGCCTATCCGGCAACTGCGCGACCTCATGCGCTATCGCTTTAAGCTGACAAACTTTGCGTCGAGCGAAAAAAATCGGCTTCAAAACAGCTTAACGGTTTCCAACATCCAGCTTGGAAATGTGGTATCGGATACCTTTGGCAAGAGCTCCATGAATATCATCGACAAGCTTCTCGATGATCCGCTTAATACTTCTTTTGACATCGAATCTCTTATTCACGGTTCATTGAAGAAGAAACTTCCTGAACTTGAACTGGCTATTCAGGGGCTGATTACACCCGAACAGGCCGGAAAAATAAAGGTGATTAAAGAGCATTACGAGGACCTCGAATCCCGTAAAGCGGATTTAGAAGCCATTATTCTTTCTCTTGCCGAGTCCTACTCAGACGAAATCAACTTGATCTTAACTGTTCCGTCCTTCAAAAACCTTTTTTCCGCCATTGCCGTGGTTTCGGAAATCGGTGTGAACATGGACGTGTTCCCGACAGCTAAGCATCTATGCTCCTGGGCAGGACTTACACCCACCAATAACGAGAGTGCCGGCAAGAAAAAGTCAGTAAGGATTTCAAGAGCAGGCTGTTACATCAAGCCCCTTTTGGTACAGTGTGCCACCGCTGTGGTCAAAAGCGAAAAGCATCCTGAAATCCGAAACCGCTACTTACAACTCAAAAAGCGTCGAGGCCACAAGCGCGCCATTATTGCTATTGCGAGAATGCTCTTAACAGCGATCTACCACATCTTGAAAAACAAAGAACCCTACAACGCAGAATTGTATAAAAAGTCGGATGTTCTTTCAGTAGACCGTGAAATTACGGTCGAGCAAGCCATTATTATAGCTAAAGCCCAGGGTTATCGCATTCTGCAAATAGCTACCTGAATCATTAAAATAACCTAAATTTACCAATAAGTCGTCTTTTCGATGGCTTGTTTGCTATGCCATTCTACGTGAGTGCGATAAATTACTTTTGATTTCAGACTTATCCTCCCAGTTTAGTTCTAGCAAGTGTTCACGCCGGTATCTGTCTGTGCGCGATTTCATGACGCCTATGTTTGGTGTTGGGTGCATGCATGACCACAGTATAAAGCTTCACACAGTGTGAAGCTCAAGTCTTTTCGTTAGCTTGTCTTACGACCGAAAAAGAAAAAAGGACAACCTCTACAAGGTGGCCGCGATTGCTTCATCAGCGCCATCCCTAAGTAAAGGCTTGTCCTGCCAAATCAACTCGTTTTTATGGCAATACCCACTTCCGTGACAAATGCGTCTTTATCTAATGTAACAAACTCATCTGCATAATATTTTTCAATAAAAGGGCCCTCTAAATGGTATCCATTGGAATGAGCCCAGTCATACAGGGCACTATAAGCATAACTAATATGGTCATAATTCCCTATATGGACGGTACATATATAATTGGTTTCCTCAAATAATTTGATCCTCGCATCTTTTACTTCCGTTGTTAATCCTATGGGTTGAACGACTTCAACATCGTACCGATAAAAATCCTTTTCCTCAATAGAATGAAAAATAGCAAAATGTTTGCCTGTCAACATAAGATTCATTTCATTGACGGATGCATCAAGCTCATTCATTAACAACTCCAAGTCATCTGCATCGACAACTCTTCTTAAGCATAAGGCATGGAATGGTTTCCTTACTCCCCAAAGCACATCATAGGCGTTCGCCTTCATGATGGGATTCGCGGGTTCAATAACCTTTTTCATTTCCTCGATCACATGAGTATATTCCATAGCTTTTTCATTCAATTCGGCAATCTTCTGTTGATATAAGGCTTTGATCGCTTTCGAATCCATGTCGAGCACATTCTTTATTTCATCCATTGAAAAATGGTATTTACGCAACAATTTGATTCGATTCACGATTTCAATATCATCGTTCGTATAATATCGATAACCGTTCAATTCATCTTTTTTGGGCGTTAATAAAGCTTTCTCATCGTAATACCTGAGCATTCTTTGGGAGATTTTATTAATCTTCGAAAATTCCCCTATTTTGTACATCAACGCTGTGCTCCGGTAACCTTATACACATTTGTATACAAGATTCCTTTAAAAAGCCCAAACTCCTCTTCTGTGAGCATTTGAGGATAGCTCATCATCTTGAGCGGTAATTCTGACTGCCCTGTCCGAAGTGGGGGTTGTACGTATTCGAAAGGATTGAGTTGAAACCCTAATCGCTCATAAAAGCCTATTCTCCGTTGGGCCAAGTCCGTATCAGGAAGTTCGACCTCCAATAAAATGGGTTTTAATGACTCTTGGATATACGCGGTCATTAATTTCCCACCTACGCCACTTCCCCGCGTGGCTGGATCGACGGCAATATGCTCGACAAACCGGAACAAAGGAAATTCCCATGCGGCCAAAAAGGCGATCATTTGGTTATTGTCATCCGTTTCCGTCATGAGACGGTAATGCGGATCGGCCAGCAGCTCCTTCTGCCCGGCATAAGTTCTCCGTTCGTTCTCAGGAAATGAGGCTTCCATAATCGCGTAGATTTTATCAAACTCTCTGTCGTTCATGATCAGATTCTCCCTTAGCATCGAATTCAAATCGGGATAACCGGCAGCTTTCCAATTCTTTCAACTGCACGTTGTCTATAATCTCATTTGCAGCCAAGCGGCTAATAACAGGAGCCAGCGTAATAGCAGAATGCATAACTGCCAAGTAAAGACCCTTGATCTGATCATGAAATCCAACAATAGGGTAACCGTCTTCAGGCATGGGTCGCATTCCAACCTTGATGCTTTGCAGCTCCAAATTCTCGCCTCCTTTTAACTGGTGACGAAGAATTTCCAACGCTCGCTTTCCAATGGCCTCCGGCCCATTTTCACCCGACTCGTCCATATAATCTTCCGCCGCAATTAGCGTATCATCGGTTAATTGCCTTGCTTCAAACTCTGAATTGGTAATCAAGGTGTGGATTAACTTTTGTTTCGATTTCATGTGAATGATAATGGAAGGCGAAGGAACGACAGGAACATCGAAGCCTAACGGCTTACAGAGCTCGGGCACAGCCGCGCCCGCGGCCATGACGATGACGTCCGATTCTATAAAGCCATGTGAGGTGTATACGCCAACAACCTTGTCGCCCTCTTTTTTTATTTGCACAACTTTTGTATCAAAAAGGAGTTTCGCTCCATTTGCCTCTGCTTGCTCCACTAAACGTTTGGTTGTTAAAATTGGATCTAATCCGCCTTCTTCAAACGCAAAACCAGCTTCCTCCGGATATTCCTTCAAATTAGGTTCTAATTCCAGGATCTGCTGCCGAGTCAGCTTTTGGATATGAGACTCCTCCGCATTTGTAGGAACTCCCCATGTCAGTGCTCCGTGCCAGTTTATCTTTAAATCCGGCAGCTCTTTTTCCAATTCATGATATTCGGCTAACGTTGCCTCATACAAATGTCGAAAATTTTTTAATACCCGGCCCGAAGGATTTATCCAAGCGAAAGATTTTTCAGTTACACCACAGGCAACTGTTGAATGACTCTCGATTAACGTGACATCCTGATTCCGTTTTGATAAGTTATAGGCCATTGACGCACCGACAATACCTGCGCCAATCACGATAATCTTTTGTTTCCTAATCATGTATGTTTCCCCCTACAACCAGCGTTTACTCCATAAAATCATTGCCATAATATTGTAGCACACGACAAGGTGCGATCGGAAATCTGACTCCCAACAAGTTCATTTACCAATGTTGCTATTTTGCGGCGGTACTTGTATCCGATGCCCCTTCATGTTGGGGCTATCCTGTTACGCGCTTGTGTCCGGTACTGTCCCGGCGTTACGCCCGTCCACTTCTTAAAAGCGCTTTGAAATGCGCTAGGCTCCGAAAAAAACAGCAAATAGGCAATGTCGCCGATCGTATAATCACTTTTTTTCAAATAACTCATGGCCAATTCCTTGCGTACCCTGACAGATAATTCATTATACGAAGTCAGCTCTGCCTTCAACTTATTCTGAAGTGTTCTTGTGCTTATTGCGAAATGCTCTGCGGTTTGCTGCAGGGTCGGAAAAAAGGATGGAACACACTCCTTCATCCATTGAACTACCCGATCTGAAAATAGGCTTTCCTGTGTCAGCTCATCTCTGGTTTCCTGTGCCATGTTCTCGAAAAGCTCCAGCAGTCTTGCATCGGAATACAAAATCGGGTATTTCAGCACGTCCTTACTCATACGAAGAACGTTGTCTTTCTCGCCAAAGCGGGGAGCTTTCCCGAAAACCGCCTTATAGGGCTCTATATCCGCCGGTGCGTCATGTATAAATTGAATCTCATGCAACGGGATGCGGCAGTTGCTAAGCTTGTTGATCAAATGATACAGCGAGCTCGCCATCTCCTCCACACTATGACGCGAGATTTGACCGGGATGCTGTAAAAAATAGCGGATCAGGACGTCGTCGCCCTCCACTTCCCACTCCAGATGAAATACGCTGCACAGAATCACATTGTATCTTTGATAAGCGGTTAGCGCATCGACAATGGTTTTGGAATGCAAAATCACATAACCGAGAATGCCCATATCGGCAAGCTCTATAATCTGTCCTTGGTGCAAGCCGAAATGATCATCCTGCGTGTAATTCACTGCGGCGACCATCAATCGCTCCAATTCCTGTTCCGTAATACGGGCCTCTTTATCCTGCAACAAACGACTGTCAAACGATGCATACCTGAAATATGGATTCAGTTCATATCCTTTATGCGTCATTGTCTTCATCATCGGATATAGTATCGAGATGGGAACTCCCCGGTTCTTCAATTTTCATTCCCCTTTTGCGCGAATCAGCAAGACCCTTGCGCTGTCGAGCATTCATTTATTTTTCAATTCGTTCTATGCTAATTACAGACTTGTATTTATATTATATCGCAAACAGCCACTGAGGTAAGTGATTCATTGGGGGCAAGAGGAGGAACTGAAAATGAAATCGAAGATTCTCGTTATTAACGGACATCCCGACCCGCAGAGCTTCTGCGCGGCCTTGTCCGACGCTTATATGAAAGGGGCTGCGGCCAGCCAAGCCGAGGTTCGCTCTATTGATTTGAGCAAGATCACATTTGACCCGAACCTGAAATTCGGTTACCGTAAACGAACGGAATTAGAGGAAGATCTGATCGAAGCGCAAAAACTCATCCAGTGGGCGGATCACCTTGTATTTGTTTATCCTACATGGTGGGGTGTAATGCCAGCCATTCTGAAAGGATTTATTGACCGGATCTTTCTCCCCGGCTTCGCTTACAAATACCGGGAAAATTCTTCACTTATCGATAAGCTCTTAACCGGCAAGTCCGCGCATTTGATCGTCACGGCCGATACTCCGTACTGGTACAATAAGTTAGCCTATGGTCATGCAGAATACAATGTGATGAAACGCAACATATTGAAATTTTGCGGAGTGTCGCCTGTACGCGTTACGGAGCTTGGTCCGATCAAAGGGTCATCGGAAGAAAAGCGCGCGAATTGGCTGGCTAACGCAAATCAGCTTGGGACTCAATTGGCTTAAATACTTTCTGATCTCAATATACATCATCACTTAGAGGAGCTGCGCTTAAGCAAGCTCCTCTATTTCGTTGCCATAGGAATGAAACGCTTGACATTAGGTCTGACCTAAGGTATATCGTTAACATATTCCAAACCTCATCCTTGGGAGTGTCGTTTATGAAGAGTGAAATTACGATTAGTGAATTAGCTAAGCTGATGAACGTGTCTGTTCATCAAATTCGTTATTTTGAAGAAAAAGGGGTCCTACAACCTGCTTACACAGATAACAATCAGTATCGAATGTACGGCATCGATCAAGTTTACCAACTAGCGCATATTTTGCTGCTTCGCAAGCTCGGGGTACCCGTTCATTCCATAAAAGAATGTATGACTTCCTATTCCGCGGATCAATATCGACAGCTTCTTCATCATTCCCTGCGGGAAGTGGATGCGGAGTTGCAACGACTCCAAGAGCTTCAGCAGTTCATCAAAAAAGTGTTGCATGAACAACAAAGCTTTAGCCTGCACCCCAATCAATACCAAATCAAGCGGCGAGAACCTACTTATTTAGCACGCTGGATGGAAGTGGATTCACATACGAAGCTGAATGCCACACGATTGACCAGACAGGCGAATCGCGTTCCGAACTTGTTCGAATCGGACATTCATTATTTATACAATGGTTCGAGTGATGGTTCAAGTGATGGTTCGAGCACCGTCACCTTATGTCTGGAAACGCAAGCCCCTGGCGATTTTTCTTTGCCTGCAGGTGATTACCTTTCCATCCAGAGCCTTGTGGATGAAGAAGAGCCTGAACAGATGATTAAACAGTTTTACGACTATGCCGCTGCGCAGTCTTATGTCATAGCAGGACCTCTGATCCTCGTTGAAAAATCTTATTTATCCCTATTTAGCCAAAACAAGCTGCACTATGAACTGCAAGCCTTGATCGAACCGGTTACAAATTCCGAAAGGGGAATCGAACATGACGGTAGCGCCAATAACCATTGAACCTATGCAGGCCAAGTATAATCCACAGATCAGCCGATTGATTGTTCACGGGTTTCGCGGAAAATTTCAAAAATTGGTAAACAAGAATGATGACGAGCTCGCTCTTTTTTTCGAAAAGCTTTTCGACCATTTTCCCACGGAACCGGCAAGTCAAAGAATGGTCGCCCTGCAAGAGGGAGAAGTGATCGGAACGATCTCTATCAAATGGAAGCCCGAATCTGACATGAATCAAAAGCAAGGGCTTCCTCCGTTGAAGAGCTTCGATAGGTTCGGAAAATGGAGCCTGTTTAAAATGCTGCTTGGATTACATTTATTAGACCATAAACCACAGGCTGGAGTATGTTATATTGCAGACATTGTTGTCCATCCGGACCATCGAAGCAAGGGAGTTGGAAAGCTGTTACTTCAGTGGGCGCAGCATTTTGCGCAAACGGAAACGCATCTGGATACGCTGAGCTTGCACGTTGTAGGCAGTAACCCGCGTGCCAAGCACCTATACGAGCTCCTGTCATTCCAGACTCAGTCACAACATAATAGCTTCGTGCGGCATCTTTTGTTCAAGGAACCAAAATGGTATTACATGGTTTTAAAATCAAAATGATGAGGTAATGAGGAAACCATATGCGTATTTTTCCGAAAGAAAAAGTATCTTTAGCTGTCATCTTGATGAATTTATTTATTGCCTATGTAGGGGTTGGCCTTGCTGCTCCCATCATGCCGTCGCTTGCAAAAGAAATGCATTTAAGCGGCGAAGTCATGGGATACCTGATTTCCGCTTTTGCATTTGCCATGCTGCTCTTCTCTCCAATTGCCGGCATCTGGGTAGATACGATCGGCAGAAAGAACATACTCATACTAGGGCTATTCCTTTTTTCTTTTTCGGAGCTGTTGTTTGCCGTTGGCAATCAGGTATGGGTATTGTTTCTTTCAAGAATTTTAGGAGGCATTAGCGATGCCTTCATTATTCCGGCCGTTACCGCTTTTATAGCGGATAACACCACACTGGAAGAGCGACCTAAAATCATGGGCTATCAAGCTGCCGCGATAAGTTTAGGGTTCATCATCGGTCCCGGTATCGGCGGATTTATAGCTGAATTCGGGATACGTGCGCCATTCTTCTTCGCCGCAGGATTCACCTTGGTTACTACTATTATTTCATTGCTTGTTTTGCAAGAGCCTTTATCTAAAGAAAAACGAATGGAAAATAGACAAAAGAAATTAAATGGAAGTTTTTTGTCGGAGATTAAAAAATCATTTCATCCTTTATATTTCGTACCCCTGATCATTGTGTTTGTATTAGCTTTTGGATTGTCTGCCTACGAAATGCTGTTCAGTCTTTTTGTTGATTCGAAATTCGGTTTCAATGCGAAAGATATTGCCGTCATTATTACAGTAGGTTCCATATCGGGTGTGGTGGCTCAGGTCATGTTCTTTGAGAAGCTGGTAAATAAATTCGGCGAGAAGAAGCTGATTCACGCCACGATTATGATTGCCGCAATTTTCATTATTGCTTCCGTTTTATCCAGTGGGTATTGGAGCATTATGGTCGTTTCCAGTATTGTATTTTTTGCTTGCGATATACTTCGTCCCGCAGTGACATCATTGCTTTCAAAATTGGCCGGGGAAGAGCAAGGATTTGTCGCAGGGATGAGTACCACGTATACAAGTCTTGGCATTATTATCGGGCCTGCGTTAGGCGGTATTTTATTTGATGTAAATATGAATTTACCATATATTTTTACCGCAGTTGTCCTGCTTGCCGCTTTTGTGATGGCGGTATTGTGGAAAAATAATGCGAGGATGCAGTCGCGATGAATTTACTTCACAGCACGAAACATAAAAGGATGATATCGTATGAGTCAGTCGAAAAAACGGATAACCGCCCTGGATTTTGCGAGAGCATTGGCGATCTTCGGCATGATTATCGTGAACTACAAGCTTGCACTGCAAGCAGAGTATGGCGGACCGGCATGGTTGCAATCGATTGCGGGTTTGTTTGAAGGGAGAGCTTCCGCCTTGTTTGTCGTGCTGGCAGGGATCGGCGTGTCATTAATGACCTCGAAAGCCCGAACCTCGTTGAACGAAGAGCTCATTCGTCAAAGCCGGAACAGCTTGTACCGGAGAGCCGCTTTCCTGTTTATCGCTGGCGTGCTGTTATTGCTAATGGGCTGGAGCGCCGACATTTTGCATTATTATGCCGTGTTCATGCTTGCAGCTGCGGTCTTGATCACCGTATCCGACAATAAACTACTCGGCCTGTTCTCGATTGTTCTGTTAGCATCGCAAATATTTTTAGTTATATTTAATTACTTCAACGGGTGGAACTCAAGTTTCAGGGAATATTCGGACTTTTGGACGATCGAAGGGTTCACTCGCAATCTGTTATTTAACGGATTTCATCCTGTCTTTCCATGGTTGTGCTTCTTCCTCATCGGCTTGTGGATTGGCAGAAAGCGTTGGCTGGATAAGGAAAACCGCTCCAAGGTACTGCTATATTCGCTATCGGGAACGGTTGTTTTTGAAACCCTTTCTTTTTTCCTGGTCCAATGGACCTCTGCTGAACTGAGTGTTGGAATAGCAAAATATCTTTTTGGAACGAAACCGATGCCGCCTACCATGCTCTATGTTCTCTCCGGAATTTGTTCATCTGTGGCCGTTATTGCGATCTGTCTTTATGTGGTCGACAAATTTGAGAATTCCCCTCTGACGCAGGCGGTGATCAACACCGGACAATTATCGTTATCCCATTATATCGGGCACATCGTTATTGGATTAGGGCTGCTTCAGGCCGTAGGCTATGAAGAACATGGCGGACTTTCTTTTGCCATGGCCTATGGGACCGTTTATTTCGTACTCGCCATCGTCTTTTCGAATCTGTGGATCAAATGGAAGACAAGAGGTCCCATTGAGCTAATCATGAGAAAAGTTTGTTGACCCCAAACCTTAAACGAGCCTGGGAAGCGACTCCGAGGCTCGTTTTTCGTTGAATCACGCCTTTACCCTTTGACGGAACCGACCAGCATCCCGGAAATAAAATATCGCTGCAAGAACGGATAAACCAACATGATCGGCAGTACCGTAATCATCGTGATCGCCATCTTCAAGCTTTCCGGCGTAACCGTGTTGGCGCTGGCGTTCAAAGCCCCCGATTGCATCAGGCTCGCGTTATTGGCGGTGGAAAGCGTTTGGTAGAGCACGTACTGCAGCGTGAACAATTCGGGATTCATCGCATTATACAGCTGCGTATCGATAAAGCTATTCCATTGCCCGACCGCCGAAAATAAAACGACCGCGGCAAGAACGGGAAGACACAGCGGGAAAATAATCCGCCAAAATACCGTCAAATCGTTCGCTCCGTCCACGACGGCCGCTTCTTCCAGCGAATCCGGCAAGCTTTCGATAAAGGTTTTGATCAGAATCATGTTGAATACGCTGACGGCAGTCGTGACGATGTATACCCAAAACGACTTGGAAAGATTCAACTGAACAATAAGAACATACAGCGGAATTAGCCCGCTGGAGAAATACATCGTAAAGACAAAGAACTTGCGCCAAAAGCGAACCGCTATAAAATCGTCTCTCGTTAAACAATAGGCCGCCATCGACGTTACGAAAATCATGACGACCGGGCCGAGAATCGTCCTTCCGACAGAAATCAATATACTATGGAAGATCGCCGGATCTTCAAACGCCCGCGCGTAGGCGTCAAGCGTGAAGCCCGCCGGCAATACCAGCAATCCCTGGGGCAATTGGCTCGGTTCGCTGAGCGAATAGCTGATGATATACAGGAAAGGAAAAAACATGATTATCCCGACAAAGGTCATCAATACATAGTTGCCAGCGTCAAAGAGCCGGTCGAACATTGTTCTATTTTCCATGGCAACCCCACCTTTACAGCAATGATTTACCTGTCATTTTCTTGGATAGCTGGTTGGCCGCGATGACCACAATCAGACTGACAATCGTCTTGATGATGCCAACTGCCGTCGCATAAGAGAAATTTCCGAGTTTGAGGCCGAATTTATAAATATACATGTCCAGAACCTCCATTGTTTCCCAGTTGGTCGGATTCGTGAACAGGTAGAAAAGGTCGAAATCGGAATTGAGTACCCAGCCAATGTTGAGAATCAACAATATAATGAACGTCGGCATCAAATTCGGCACCGTAATATGCCATATTTTTTTGAACCGCCCTGCTCCGTCCATGTCGGCCGCCTCGTACTGCTCGGAAGAAATAGAAGTGATTGCCGCAATATAGATAACAGCATTGTACCCCAAATACTTCCACCCTTGCACAAAAATAACCAGGAGCCATGAATACGCTTTATCCCCAAGCACATTGATGCCTTGCTCAAGAATCCCAAGCTTGATCAGCGACACATTGATCGCCCCGGTCGAACTCCCTAACAGTGCATGAATTATCGCATACACGATTACCCACGAAACGAAGAACGGGAAGAACGAGACGGTTTGAATGATCTTTTTGAACCACTTCTGACGTACCTCATTTAACAATATGGCGAACACCAAGGCAACCGTCAGGTTCAAAAAAATGACCGAGAGGTTCATAACGAGCGTATTGCGGATTAAATAAATATAATCCGTGCTTTCCATGAAAAACATTTTAAACTGCTGAAGACCGATCCATGGAGCCTTCCACAGATTGATGCCCACCTGATAATTCTTGAAGGCGATCAGCCATCCGAACAGCGGTACATAATGGAAGAGAACCGTTAACAGAACCGCCGGAGAGATCATTAGAAACAAATATTTTTGCCTGAATACTTTCTTTACCCATGTCGCTTGGTATTGTCGTTCTGCTCCCGAGACGATCACCGCCGCTTCCTGTTTCGCCATCTGCGCGAGCCCTCCTCCCCTGACAAACGCTAAATTTGAAACCATGGGGAATTTACAAGGTGAATATAAATTCCCCATGGTTAGATTATTTCGTATACTCTTTCACTTTGGCTTGCTGCTGCTGGAAGAGCTCATTGTACTTATCAACGACTTTCTGCGGATTCAGCGCCTGATATTGCTTCATCAAGGCTTGCCAAATTTGTTCGAATTCTGCTTCGGACTTGGCCATGACCAGTTTAGCCGAATTTTTGACGCGAAGCTCGACGATTTTTTGGGAAATCATTCCTTCGGAGCTGATAGGATCGATAACGATCCCGCTCGCCAATCCGCCCGGAGCAGGGACACCGTTCTTCCTGAACCAATCTTTCGAGTTGGCCCATCCGAGCGTTTTGTAAGTGTCCGCCACCGTCTTGGTCAAGGAAAATTCGTCGGAAGCCGCGGTATCGTTCAAGAGATTGTAAGGCTGGTTATCCTTCGCCGTAAGAAGCCTTAGCCCAAGGAACGACATACCGACGCCGATGCCTTGCTTGGATAAGTAATTCGGGTCTTCCCGGTATCCTTTTTTAAATTCGTCCGTCAGAACCCGTTTGCCGTCGACCCGCTTGTAATGAACCCCTTCTACACCGGATTGAAGCAGGGTCTGCCCTTCCTCGGAAGAGATCCAATCGATCAGCTCGAAAATCCGCTTCGGGTCCTTGGCGTTCTTCGTAATGATGATGGAGTCGTACGGGCGTACCGTTTCCAAACGAAGATTTTTCTTCTGGCCTTCCTTGACCATCGTGTTCGTCTGAATCGGAAGCTGGACGTATCCAAGCTCCGGATGTCCCGCTTTTTCGAGCGTTGTGTTGACCGAATCTTTAACCCACATCGTATAATAGAAACCTAAGGCTTGGCCGGAATTGACTTTCTCCGTCACTTGGGTGAGCGTATCCGTGAAGCTTTCGTTGTCGAGCAGCCCTTCGCGATATAATTTGTTGAAGAACTGGTACGATTCTTTTGTATACGCATTCAAAAGCATGTCTTCAAATTTCTGGTCTTTTATATTGAAGATAACGCCTTCATTGCCGACCGAGATATACTTGTCCCCTTTCTCGTACATAATGGGCATGATACCGGCCATCCCCCACGATTCTGCGAAAGGAGCGACAACCCCGAGCGTTTTCTTGCCGTTCGTCGTCGGATGCGCAGCGATCGCTTTCTTCAGGAACTCCACATAGTCATCCGTGCTCAACAGCTTCGGATAGCCCTGTTCCTTGAGAATATCGCTACGAATGGCGATATCGTTGCATTCGCAAAAGTTGTTGACATCTTGCGGAACGTTCGTTTCCCACTTGTACAATTTGCCGTCGCTCGCCGGCAGCCGCCAGAAAGGAATGGAAGGCTTATTGGTCTCGTTAAAATATTTGGCATCCTTCAAATAATCGTCCAGCGGCAGCGCGGCGCCTGCATTGATATATTTGGTTACTAAATCCTGGCGTTCTACGCGCAGCAGCTCCGGATAGTCTCCGGAAGCAAGCATCATGTTCAACTTATCCCGATAATCGCCGCTGAATGGAATGAATTCAAATACGATGTTGAATTTATCTTTAATGACTTTTCCGACCGGTGTCTCATCGCTTCGCTTCACGACCGTATTCCCCGTCGAAGTGACTAATACCTTGATGGTATATAACGATCGCTCCCCTGTCGGAGCGTCGCCACCGCTTGCTCCCGGATTCGAACCCGTGCCCCCACAAGCCGTCGCAAACAGCAACAGCGCCGCTACACCAATCCCCGTCAATCGTTTCCACAGTTTCAAAGTCAACCCCCCCTTGAAGTATCCCTTGCCCTCAAATCACAATTTAATAATTTGGTCCGCATACGAACCGCTCTTCCGGAAGTTGGGCATCTCCATCGCTCTTCCGCCGTTCATAACGGATAGCTCGGATAACAGCGCTACGGCTGTCCATTCACAGGCGTCGTAAACATCAATGGCAGGCTTCGCCAACCCTTTAACCGCATTTACGAAATCCTCGATGATGAAATAATCACTCCCCCAATGTTTTGCGTTCTTCTGCTCCTCGGTTGCGTTCTTGTAGCGGTCGGGCAAATAGTCATAGAAGTCGCTCAGCGGGCGCCATTCCCTATTGTAAGCAGGATCACCTCCCATCGATTCCAGCCACACTTTATGCTGATCGCCCATACCGCGCGGCGCTTCGAAGCATCCCTTCGTTCCTTGCAGAGTGTAGTTCACATTGAGCGGCCGCTTCGAAATGCAATCGGTGCGAAGCTTGATCAGCTTCCCGCTTTCCATCTGGCAGAGCGTAATCGTCGTATCCTCTTGGCGAAAGCGGGAATCCGTATGCCACCCTGAACCGTAGCAAGAAACGGCTCGAATCCGGTCGCCTTCGAACCACTTCATGACCGGCCCGAGGCTGTGTGTCGGATAGAAATTCCCCCGCCTGCCCAACTGCCAATACTTGCGCCAAGTCGGTGCTGATTGCTCTGCTGCATTCGTGCGGTTGAATTGGTAAGCCAAGCTGCGAACGTCGTGAAGGTATTCCCCTTCGCCAAAGTAGACTTCGCCAAACAAGCCCTTCTTCACCATATTGGTGATTATCTGATTTTCCGGAATATAGCAATAGTTTTCGGCCATCATATACACGCTCTTAGACGACTCCACAACTTCCTTCAACCACCACAATTCATCCATCGTAACTCCCGCCGTAACTTCGCAAAACACGTGCTTTCCTGCTTGCAAAGCTGCGATCGTCTGCGGTACGTGAAGCTGCATGGGGGTAGAGATGACTACGGCATCGATGTCCGATTCCAGCATGTCTTCGAAGATTCGGTAAGTATGCTGTATTCCATGCTCACGCGCCGCTTCCTGAAGGTACTCTCCATCCAGATCGCAAAGCGCCACAACTTCCGTATCGGGGCAACTCTGGAAGCCCTGAAGGGAGCTGAGTCCTCGCACTCCTGCAATCCCCACTTTAATTGTCATATTCATCCACCCCTAAGTCATAGACAAGATTTGTAAGCCCTTTCATTTCTAACGGTTCATGTGCTCTTCCTCACACTTTTATTGTAGAGGAGGCGTATCGTGAATGTAACATGACAAAACCGTAATTATAGCAGGACAAAAAAGTACAGATTACGAAAGCGCTTAACTAAATTTTCGCATCCGGATCGTTTTCTTGTACTCTGCCGGAGAAACCCCTTTGAATTTCTTGAAGATCCGATAAAAATAATTTAAATCCTTGTAGCCGACCTCCTCGCAGACTTCATACGTTTTCAAGTAACCTTCTTCCAACAGTTTTGCCGCTTTTTCCATTCGGACCCCGTTTAAATAATCGACGAACCCCATGCCCGTATGCTTTTTGAACAGCTTGCCGATATACCCCTGGTTAAGAAAAAACTTGTTCGAGAGAGTCGCCAAATTGAGGTCTGTATTATAATGGCAATTCACAAACTGAACGATATGGTTGAGCACATCATGGTCGAAACCGCCGCACTTCTCCTTGATATGGAAAGCCGTTTTGACGCATGCGGCCTCAATAAACCCAACCAGCTCCAGTACGTCGTTATTGGCACTGACAGTCCCGGTATCGATTTCGTTGTCGAGAATGGTTTTTAAGTCGCCGCCGATTTCGTTCATCATGGTCGCAAGCTCCATAAAAATGCCGATCATGATGGAATACAGTGCTTTATTCGGCTGTTGTAAAGAATCAGCATAACGGGAGAGACGTTCCATCTCATGCAGGATACCGGCGTCGTCGCATTGTCGAACCTTGCTTATAAGAACGGAATGATCCCAGGCGGAATCCGAATCGCAGTCCATTTCCATATTGTCGTAGATCGCTATACCGGCCCCATTAACCAGCCCTTGCCATTTTGCGGCTCTGCAGCTATTTCGATACGATTCGGGAATGGCTGCGGCGCTCATGGCCTCATTTCCGAGTCCGATGATCATCTCGCCGCTTGTCACATGCTGAATATTCGTATACAACTCGGGCAGCACCACTTCTTTAATGTAACTCATGTCATACTCCCCGCTGTAAAGAAGTGCCCCGAGCAGATCCTTCTGCTCCGGTTCAAACACATACCCGCATTTATGCTTCTCCAGCGTGCTGCCCATGATCTCCTTCACGATCTGCTTTGAAATGTCATATTTCATTTCTCTCGGAGTACAGTCTGCATACCGATTATCGCCCAACAGCACGGTGGAGACGCAGCAGGTGCTGTCCGTCAGGTTTTTTCCCCAATCCCCTACATCGTAATCCGTTTGGTCCCATGCTCCGGTTTTGACCAGGTGAACAAGAAGTTTTTCCCGTATAAAATTCTCTTGCTTTTTTAGCGATCGTTCGTTGATGCGTTCATGATCCAGCTCTTTTTTTATGGATCGAACCGTGCTTTCCAGCATATCCCTGTTGATCGGCTTCAATATATAATTGCGGACCCCGTATCGTAAAGCCTCTCTTGCATATTCAAACTCCGAGAAACCGCTAATGATAATAACTTTGGCGCCATTGCGCGTTTCATTCAGCTTTTTCACCAGCTCGATCCCGGACATTTCGGGCATTCGAACATCCGTAATAATGATATCGGCAGCCGTTGACTCCAACTGTTTGAGCGCATCCGAACCGTTACGCGCAACGCCCGCAATTCCGAACCCCTCGCTCTCCCAATCGATGATCAGCTTAAGTCCTTCGCATATGTTGGGCTCATCATCTACAAACAAAACTTTATACATGTCTACCCCTCCTGTTCAACTGGCGTCCGTTACCGGTAAACTGACCACGACCTCAGTCCCTATCCCCTTGCCGCTGTGTATGATCAGGCCATATTGATCTCCGAACAACAATCTGAGCCGGGTATGAATATTGCGGAGCGCGATCCCGGAGTAGCCCATAGGACTGTCTGCTTGATTGCTCTTATTGATCCTCTCCCTCAATAGATTCAACTCTTCCTCATCCATCCCGGCTCCATCATCCGTTATCGTAATAACAAGCTTTCCATCGACGATACGGCCACGTACCGTTACAGTCCCTCCATCCGCCTTTCTTTCGATTCCATGGTAGATCGCATTTTCGACCAGCGGCTGCAAAATCAGCTTCGGAATATATACGTTCAGCAGATCGGAAGGCACATCTTTCTCGTAGTTGATCCTGTCGCCATAACGGTATTTTTGGATCAGGAAAAAAGATTCGACAAACCGCAATTCGTCCGAAAGCTTGTAAATATCGTTATGGTTGCTTAGCGCCAGCCTGAATGTTTCGCCAAACATTCCGATGATATCCGAAGACTCCCTGTCGCCCTTCGTGAGCAATTTCATACGAATGGATTCAAGGGTATTGAATAAATAATGCGGATTGATCTGGCTCTGCAAAGTATGGATTTCCGCCTCCCGTGCCCTGGTTTCAATAATGCTGTTTTTGAGCTTTTCCTTCGTCACCCGGATTTCGGCTTCATAGACCTCATGAATCAATGTGTCTATTCTTTCGATCATTTCATTAAAGCTGTTATCCAGGATGCTAATTTCATCCGTGCCTTCTGCTTCATCCGAAATCGTAAAATTTCCTCTTTTGACGTTGCTGATTTTTTTTAGAAGCTTGCTTATTCTTCCCGTAATATTCCTGGATAGGAGGATCGTCAATATAAAAGAAAATACGATGCAGAGCACGGAAAGAACAACGCTTGTCATTCGGATTTGTTGAATGCTTGAATGTACGGCTCCTGCTGGAATCATATATACAATGCTCCAATGGTTTATGTTGATCGACGGACGATTGATCTGTTTTCTGAGCATAATGTAATCGCTTCCATCATAGCGTACAAAAGAATATTCTTTGCTGTCCTTCCTGTACTCTTCTTCGAAGGGGACTTCATTCAAGTTTACATATTTTTTTTCATATTCGGTAGAAAGAACAAGGGCGCCTGTGGCATCGCTAATAAATATTTTTTTTCCCCCTTCAACCTCCTTTGAAATAATCGAGTATAATTCATCTTTCCTAAAAAAGACGGCAAGCACGGAATTCGGCTTATATTCGCTTGTATCGCTAAACAGAAACCTGTAATTGCCCAAATACTCCTTATTGGATAGGTTGATCGAGTTTCCGGCTCCAACCCACTTGATTGTCCCCCCTCCCGGGTTTGAAAGATCCGCCCACCCTTCCTTTGCAAGATCATCCATGGAATGATTCGTAATCCCGGAAAACCCAATGGTAGAGTTTTTAGTATAGACGCGAATAAGCGCTTCGGAATTTTTATAGTTTAACATGGACATTAGCGGCTTAACGAACAGGTTGAAATCATTCAGCGCCTCATAAGGCGATGTATATTCGGTATTCAAGTATTTCGTAAACTGAAGGTCGTTCGACAGCCCGTCGGCCATATCGTAGTAGACTTTCAACTTATTCGTTAAATTCTCGTCAAGTTGTTCGACTGAAACCTTGGACAGCTCCAGGGAGCTTCTGAAAGCGATGGATTGAATACTGTCCGAGAGGAAATATTCCAGAACAATGATTGGAATAATCGTTACGACCACGTAAATCAAAATAAACTTTTTCCAGAGCCTTACGTTGTTCGAAATCAACCGATTCGGAAACATCCCTAACCCCCTATTCCAATGCCTGATTCATGGACGAATCGTGCCGGTTACTTTCTATTATATCTTTTTATCTGTTATGAATATAGAGTGTAATCTTTAACAGAAGAAATCGCGCGAAGAAAATTAGTTGACTAAGTCAATTATAAACATTATTATTCTAGTATTCATTTTTAATTTTGATGATTTATAGTTTCGGATCAGGAGGATAACAGATGGAATCGGATCAATACGTTGAAAAAATTCGTAAATTTAATCGGACTTATGCAAATGTGCTAGGTAAAATCGATCAACAAATTTATAATCAAGCTTTTTCATTGACAGAGGCAAGAGTGATAACAGAAATCCATCATGGAAATGGCTGTACGGCAACGGAGGTTAGAGAAAAACTAGGGATTGACCGAGGCTATATGAGCCGAATGCTCCAACGATTCGAGGAGGAAAATATCATCCTCAAAAAACAGTCAAGTGAGGATAAACGCCAGTATGCCCTCTTTTTAACCAAAGATGGCGAGAACATTTACGAAGACTTGGTTGAGCATGCGCGTCGTGGAGTAGATAGCATGATTCACCCCTTATCCAAACATGATTTGTCCAGAATGGTCGCAGCCATGGAAATCATCGAATCCGTGTACTCGAAACCATATTCTTCCGCTTCAGAAGTCCTCATTCGGCCATTTCAACCGGGAGATGTCGGATACGTCGCGCACCTTCATGGAAGGATCTATGATAAGACGTATAAGTTTGGCCAAATGTTTGAATATTATGTTATGAGAGGTTTAGCAGATTTTATGACGAATCCCGATGGAGGAGAGCTATGGGTTGCCGAAGTGAACGGTGGGATCGTCGGTTCGATAGCAATTACAAAGTCCAGCGATACCGTTGCCCAACTCAGATGGTTTATATTGGATGAATCTTTTCAAGGGAGAGGCATCGGAAAAAAACTCGTTGAGACCGCCCTCAGCTTCTGTAGAGAAAAAAACTATGCGCATGTGTTCTTATGGACCGTAAGCACGTTAGAATCGGCCCGCTATATTTACCGGAAATATAACTTTAAATTAACTGAAGAAAAACCAAACGACGAATGGTCCGAAACGAAATTAATTGAAGAACGATGGGACCTTGATCTTCATTGAGCCGATTGAGTTTGTTATCCGGATTGTGACATGTGTATCCCTCCGATTCTTTGAGACCGGCTTGCTCTGGCCTCCAAGACTTCGGCGGGATATTTTTTCGACAATTTTTTAGCAAAGAAAGGAGATGCTATCACGTGTTGCAAAAGCAACGATTGTCATGATAGTATATCAATCAATGGATTTTTACTGAATATCCATAATTCATAGTTTAGAGCAATCCATAATCCCAGTAGAAAACACTGGAGGTGAATGAATGCTAAAAGTAAACCGGGATGACGAACGTCCCATCTGGCAGCAACTTCTGGATCAAGCGATTCATAATATTACAACCGGAAAATGGCCGCCAGGCGAATTGCTGCTCCCATCCCGCGAACTCGCTCCGTTGATTGGCGTTTCCCGTTCAACCATACAGATTGTTTACGAGGAGTTATTCAGTCGCGGGTACACCGTAACCTCTCGTCGCGGCGGGACTAGAGTTAGCCAATGGACCTATGCGACTCGTCCTTCGGAGGATGCCGCGACACAAGGACCCGTCCCCCCCGAATTACCTTTATTAAACGCGGCAATCGGTCATTTGCACAGTTGGTTCGGAAACAAAGAACATCGAAAAGCAGAGATCGATTTCAGTCCTCATGAGCCTTATTTGGACGACCATTTTCAAAAAAATTGGAGACAATCATTTTTACAGGCCTCCACAGAAACAGACCTGAGCAGTTGGGCTTACGGCGACGCCTATGGATTCCTACCGCTACGAGAACAAATTCAACGTTATTTGTCACTTGAACGGGGTGTTCATGTGAGTACCGATCAAATCATATTAACCTCAGGCGCACAACATAGCATCGATTTGATCGCACAAGCCCTTTTACATGAAGGAGACACGGTTTCGGTTGAAGATCCCGGCTTCCCTGCCGCTTGGATGGCGATGAAGTATCGGCGTATGCAAGTTGTCTCCGTTCCGGTCGACGAGTACGGGCTATGCGTAGACCGCATTCACCCTCAGTCCAAACTTGTGTTTGTTACGCCATCGCACCAGTGTGCGGTTGGCGTTATTATGTCGGAACCTCGCAGGCAACAATTGTTGCACATGGCTGCCGGGCAGCGGTTCTGGATTGTTGAGGACGATTACGACAGCGAATTTCGATATCGCGGTGACCCGCTTCCAACCTTGTTCAGTCAGCGACCCCAGAATACGTTGTATATGATGAGTTTTTCCAAAATGATCGCTCCCGGTATTCGAATATCGGCAATCATTAGTCCCAAAGAGGCCATTCGTCGGCTTGCCCAAGTCCATGAATTAACCTATCGTCATCTTCCGATTATGGAGCAATTAACGCTTACTCATTTTATCGAGCATGGTCATTTCATGCGCCATATGAGACGAGTTCGAAATGTATATCGGCGTAGACACGAAGCTATGACGAAGGCCATCATTACGACAGGTCTGAGCGAACGCTTCACACTAAGCGGCGTAGAAACGGGGTTGCATATGCTTCTTGAGGCTGACCCGTCGTTTGACGAAGAAGCCGTGACGAACCTCGCGCTCGAAGAAGGAATCCGCGTTTATCCGCTTAGCAAGTATTGTTTGGAAAGCGAGCGAAAAGGATGGGTACTTGGTTTTGCTAAAGTAGATGAAGCCGCCATTGAAGCAGGCATTCATCGTCTGGCAGGGATGCTTTTATAATCCAAGCGTCCCCCTGCCTCTCTCCTAATCGTCCTGGCGCGCGTTTTCGTTCCAGTAATGGCTGTCCGGCAAGTAACGTTGGCCGAATACGCTTGTCCCTACACGGATGATGGTAGCTCCTTCTTCGATGGCCACCTTGAAATCGCCGGACATGCCCATCGAGAGGATTTCCATTTCTACACGCGGAAACTTTTTCTCCCTAATTTGTGTTTGAATACATTTTAGTAATCGGAAGCAGTGCCGGGTCTCATCGTTTGTAGCATTCAGTTTTCCAATCGTCATTAAGCCTTTCACGTTTAACGTTTCGAACTGGGACAATTGTTCCACCAACTCCAGCGCCGTTTCCGGAGAAGCGCCAAATTTACTTTCTTCGTAGGACGTGTTGATTTGTACCAGAATATTCATGGTCTTGTTCTCTTTGACGAGCTGATGGTGCAGGGCCTGCCCCAGTTTCAAACGGTCCACAGAATGAATGAGTGTAACATATTTGACAACGTCCTTCACTTTATTCGTTTGCAAATGTCCGATAAAATGCCATTCCACCTGATTATATTGCTGCATAAGCGGAAATTTGTCCCGAAGTTCTTGCGCTTTGTTTTCCCCAAATAGAGTCTCGCCCACTTGGATAGCCCTTTGCAATTTTTCGAGCGGTACAGTTTTAGTCGCCAACAACAATTCCACGTCCTCGATCTTGCGCCCCGAGGCTTGGCAAGCCAATTCCATCTGCTGCCTTACGGTTTTGAGATTCTCTTCAACTAGATGGCCCATGTTTCCCTACCCCCTTTCTACTCACGATTGTTAATGATCACGTTGACCAATTCGCATAAACCCACGCCGGGCAGAGCAGACCCTGTCACCCCTCTCCTCGATTGAATGGCACTTACGACATTGACTTGTTTCAAACCGAGATGGTGACTGCATTTTTAAACGGTTCATTTCGCAGGATACGAATAACTTGTTCGGAAACATCAAGGGCTACATTCTCTTGGGCTTCCAAAGTGGATGCGCCCAAGTGCGGGGTAACAATCATTTTGGGATGCCTTAAGAATGGATGATCTGACGCCGGAGGCTCACATTCAAATACATCGAAAGCTGCGCCTGCCACAATTCCTTCGTCGAGCGCCTCAATAAGAGACGCCTCGTCAATAATTCCCCCACGGGCGCAGTTGATAATTCGCATTCCCCGTTTCATGACATCGAATTGCGGCCCCGCGATCATATGATGCGTTTCATTCGTTAGGGGCGTATGAATCGTCATAAAATCAGCAGTCCGTATGATTTCATCTACTGTCGCCAGCTTGATACCCAGTTTGTTGGCCTTGGCCTTTCTTCCGATAAAAAGGGATCGCAGCCGATAACGGTCATCCCAAATGCCGCTGCGCGTTTGGCCAATCCCGATACGGCCAAGTCCCAGCACACCGAGTATCTTATTTCGCAATTCAACGCCAAGGAATGACTTACGCTCCCACAGCCCGGCAACGGTTTTGGCATGCGCTTGCGGAATATGCCGGGCTAATGCCATCCTCATCGCAAAGGTATGCTCGCACGTAGAGACCGTATTGCCGTCGGGTGCGTTGACCACGATAATCCCCCGGCTCGTTGCGGCATCCAAATCAATGTTGTCCACACCGACTCCTGCCCGGCCGATGACTTTCAAATGAACACCGGCCTCCATGATACGCCGAGTGACTTTCGTTTGAGAACGAACAAGCAGCGCATCATAGGGACGGATGATTGAAATGAGCTCCTCTTCGGTCAACCCCGTTATTTGGGCGATCTCCACATCTTCAGCACGCGTCAGTTGCTGCAATCCAAAATCACTTATGGGATCTGATACCAGAACTTTATACATTGACCTGCCTCCTTCTCTATAAGCTAACGGGAAACCATAGTTAATAATGCAAATGCCGCCGCATAAGTAACGGCAGCATTCATATTTTACATTCAATTGGTTTTTCCAGGTTTGAACATTTTTTCTTCCTCAATCGGATTTTCTTTCGCAGTGATATGATGTGGATCAATTCGGTACACCTGTACCGGACCACCGAATACGGCTGACCGGTATTTGTCTACGTGCTGCTGGGGTAACGGCCGATTGTAGTAACCAGGCACATACTTATAAATCATTTCTTGCAACATGTGTGTAGCTTCTTCCAGATCGACGATGGGCTGTGCCTTGCCAAAAAGCATTACGCTCATATACGCTGTATCCGTCTTGGCTGGCACCGGATCAGTAATCGTTCCATATTCCTCACAAACCGTAAAACAGACCTCCGGATTAGCCTCCATAACCCGATTTCGTCTCCCACCGGTGGCTCCATGGAAATAAAGCCTCCCATTTGTCCAAACAAAATTGAGCGGAACAACATACGGCAGATGACCATCAACCATTCCAAGATGTCCAATTCTAGCTTGCTGCAGAAATGTCTCAATCCTGCTCTTGTCCAACACTTCTCTTATTTTATAACGCACTCCATCCATTGTTATCACTCCTATTGTATTGAAGTATTATGCAAGTTTATCAGCCATTGGAATGAATAGAAACGTCCAAAATTACAGAAATATAGCAATCCATATTTGACACAAAAAAAACAGCCAGAATAAACCTGGCTGATTCAATCTCTTTATGGGATTACCCGCGTGAGGCCTCATAATAACAATACACTGTATGAAGACTTCTGAAGAAAAGTCTAAACTTTGGTGCAACCCAAAAGTCAAGCGTACACGGGGGATATATTTAGCCGCATGCACGTATTCACTAAGATAATCCTTTTTTACATTTCACGAGCAAAATAGGCGGTCTTCTTCCATGCTCCCCCAATTCCGGCCGCTCGGTCAACACAGCGACTGTAGCCTCCGGTTCTTCCATACGCTCGATTTGAAAGCCTTCTTTAATAAGTTCATTTACAACGGTAGCTAGTTTCCGGTGATATTTTATCACCCCATCAATGAACCATGATTGTCTACGCTCCCCTTCTTCACCATAATGGTCCACTGGCCAGCATATCTTTTGCCCTTGCTCGTTGTATACCCATCCCTGCATCGGATTTTGCGACGTTACTATCGGATGTTCGATCGAGAAAATGAAAATTCCTCCTGTCCGAAGCCATCTGTGAATTTTAGAAACAACCTCGCGGTAATCTTTGACATAATGCAGAACGAGAGAACTGACAATCAGATCAAACGATTGGTTTTCGAACTGTAAATCCTCAATAGCGGAACAAACGAACTCCGTATCTTCGCCCTTGTTATGTTGGTTGGCATACTCGATCATATTATTTGAAATATCTGTGCCTACCACTTTTTTGGCACCCTGCCGCGCACAATACGATACAAACTGCCCCATCCCGCAGCCGATGTCCAAAATCTGTTTCCCTTCCAAACGGGGGAGCAAGGCCCTCAATGCCGGCTGCTCCAATACGTCGTTAAGCCCGCTATTACTTTCCCGTAATTTCTTATATCCTTCAAAAAATTGCGATTGATTATACACGTTTTGTTTCATCTCGTTTCGCTCCTTATTTGAATATTTTTAGAAACAAAAAATACCCCGAACTCAGTTCAGGGCAACAAAAAATAAACCTTGAATTTAGTAATTCAAAAAATTCAACGTTAGCATCACCTTCTCCCATCCGGACTTTCACCGTCGGCCTTAGAATTACACTAAGTCGGTCGCAATCCGATACAGAAATGAATCGCGAGTCGCGGGCTAAAACCACTAGATTGGTTATTACCGCCGGTAGGGACTTTCACCCTGCCCTGAAGGTACTATTCAGTTTGATCTCAGTTTACAAAACTTAGGCGGAGATTGCAATTCGAGTAAGAGGGGTGCTTGAAGAGCTTGCGAAGCAGGAACCCGATCTGTAAGTCACAAATAGCCATCCATGATCTGAATAGCAGCTGTAGGGGAAACGGCAGCTTTGGGGTTCTTCCGAAGCTGCCGTTTTTTGGGCTGTCACCGGGTTAGGTCCGCACCAGGTACCCCATCCTTCCTACATTTTCTTCTCAAAACCTTCCATTGGCGCAAGTGAACGCTGATAGTTGTCTTCCTCCGGCTCATCGGTGGTAAAGCGCATGAGCTTTCTGAAAGACCCTTCAAGATAGGCTTGCATAGCTGGAGGGATACGCAGTTCATCCAATTCGGAAGGCGAGAGGCCGTAGCGGATACTGCTCAAATCGCCTGTTTCCACCTTTTGCACCCACTTCGGCTCACGGATCAATTCCCGACCGATGGCAACCAAAGCCGCGCCGGATCGAATAACCGTTTCCGCATCCTCCGGGCGCTCCACAGACCCTATCCCTATAAGTGGTTTTTTATCCTCAAGCGCCTTAATAAACTTGTCAAGCACCGGTTCCTGATCGGAAGCGTCATGAAGGGAGGTACGTTTATAACTAGCCAATGACAGATGCAGATAATCAATCGGAGCATCGCTTAGTCTCCGGGCAAAGTCCAGAGAATCCGCAAGACGAATACCCGGTGTTTCGATTTCTTCCGGGGAGAGACGGTAGCCCAGCAAAAACGGTTTGTGCGCATGGGTGGCGATAATAGAAGCAACCTCATCAATAACCGCTAGTGGAAATCGCATCCGTTGTTCAAATCCGCCCCCCCATTTATCTGACCGTCGATTAGAGTGCGGAGAAAAAAACTGCTGTAGGAGATAAGTGTTCGCTCCGTGCAGCTCCACCCCGTCGAATCCTGCGCGGATTGCCCGTAAAGTGGCCTTGCCAAAGTCCTGAATCATATCTTCGATTTCCTCAGGCGTTAATTCGCGTGGTGTTTCTGAATCTGCCGGGTGTGTAGCAGCGATGGGGCCGGAACTTACTGGCTGAACACCTCTTAAAATTCTACTATTTGTCTTGCGACCTGCATGAAAGATTTGGACAACAGCTTTCGTGCCGCCTTGATGAATAGCTTCGGCGATTCTGGAAAGTCCTCGGATATCGGCATCCTTCGCAATCGACAATTCGCCTTCAAAACCCTTTCCGTTCTCGGCAACATATGCAACGCCCGTAATGATCATTCCGGGGCCGCCTGCTCTTTCTGCATAATAATTCACCTCATCGCTAGTGATTGAACCGTCGAAGAAGCTTGACATGGTCGTCATGGGGGCCATGACGACTCGATTCTTTAATGTTACTCCTTTTGTGAAGGTATACGGCTGGAGGAAGTTCCAATGACCATGATTCATGATGATCTCTCCTTTTCAATTTTGGGGGTCGCTATTTATTGTAGAAAAAAGTAAACTATTCGTATAGTATGCACTTTAAAGTTAGATACTATCAAAAAGGAGAGTATGAAAATTGAACAAGCAGAAATATGTTTCGGAAGAAGTCTATGTAGCGCCATTTTCATATGCAATCTCTTTAATAGATGGCAAGTGGAAAATGCATATTTTATTCTGGCTGTGGAAGAAAGAAGTTCTTCGGTATAGCGAACTGAAACGAGCGCTGGGTAACGTGACACATAAAATGCTAAGTTCTCAATTAAGAGAGTTAGAGACGGATGATATGCTAATCCGCACAGAATATCCGCAAGTTCCACCGAAGGTTGAGTACCGCTTGTCGCCTAAAGCTTTGACGCTGATGCCTGTACTCGAAATGTTGTGTGCGTGGGGACAGGAGCACTATACGGAAACAATTGAAAGTGAAACGCCTCCTTCGTAATTCTCAAACACAGCGCGTATCTTCGTAGTATATGTTCGGGGCCACTCTAAAAATAAGAGTGACCCCAATCCATGCCGCATTTTGCTTTTAATAGCAAGCTTACCCACTTCACACTCCGACGTTTTCATGAGTGCCACATTGCAAATCCAAATCATGCAAAAAGCTCCTGAATCTCCTCATAAGGAAACTCAAGAGCTTGTTCAATTTTAGGAATGGTGCGGTCGAGAGGACTCGAACCTCCACGGGGGGTTAGCCCACACGGACCTGAACCGTGCGCGTCTGCCAATTCCGCCACGACCGCATATTTCGCTACGATTCGATCAATTTCGAACCGACAAATTGAATTATATAACGGGCACTTGGCCATGTCAAGCGTTAATCTGCCACTCCTCGTTGTGGCATCCCTCTATCATTTGTCCTTGGAGAAAACGGCGTGGCGTGGCTTAAAGTCCGAATTTACAAGAAAAATCCCTGTTCCGATGCACAGACCGCCTGCTATGATCGAAGGATGCAGCGGCTCCCCTAATACGCTCCAGCCCGTTAATACCCCGAAAAAAGGAGCCAAAAATAAAAACGCGCTTGTTTTTCCCGGATCGCTTCTCTGCAGCACGTAATACCAGACAGCAAACTGTACAATGGAAGATAGTACGCTTAACCATAGCAAAATCGCCAAGGAATGCCCGTTGACAATAAAGAACGGCCGTTCAAGAGCCAAACTGGCCAATAAGAGCAGCAAGCCTCCGAAGAGCATCTGATAAGCGGATAAAACCCACGAGTCGATACTCCCTCCCCACCGTTTGACCAGTAAAGTCGACACCGCCCAGCATACCGAGGAGAGCAAGCCGAAGAGCAGGCCGATTTTGACTTCCAGCTGCATTCCCAATGTTATAGCTACACCCGTCAGCCCCAGCAGAACACCTATCCATTGATAGGGTTTATACCGTGCCTTAAGAAGAACCATCCCCAGGATGACCACAAGCAGCGGATTCGTAAACGTCAAGATGGACGACTGGCTGGCCGTAATGGTTCGCAGACTCAAAAAAATGCATCCCATCACCCCTGCCGTTTGAAACGCGCCGATAACCAGCATTCTGATCCAGACGCGCTTGGAATCGGGATGCGGTCTTCGGAGCCCGATAACAAAGACCGCCATGAGGATTCCAGCCAAAATGAAGCGATATCCGGCCAATAACAAAGGGGAAGCGTAAGCCAGTCCCAATTTCCCTACAGTGAAAGAAGAACCCATTAAAAAGGTTGTTAAAACGATCAATGGCACAAATTTGATTGTATTCATACAGCGATATCCCCCTTCGTTTACTTTGATCCGCGGAAGCGTAATCTTTGGTCATTGTAAACGAAGAATATTTCGTTCGTCATCGAAATATGGAATACATTTTCTCGAATTTGAAATTTGGCCATGACGGTTCCAGAGAGACAATGCCTGCCGAGAACAAAGACACGGTCGTTCCGCTCAAATTTGCCGGGTTCGGTCTACCGGGGTCCTTCTATGCTCCACATGCCATTCCGGTATCCCTCTTCAAGCCGATAGACTGTAAAGCCCTCATTCTGCAATTTTTTAACAACCTCTGTTGAATATATGCAAAAAGGTCCTCTGCAATAAGCAGCTACTTCGATATCCCGAGGAAGATTTTGTATATATTCGTCTATTTCGTCGATTGGGATAGAGATCGCTCCTGGCATATGTCCTGCCACAAAATCCCCGGTAGGACGGACATCCAGCAAAATAATCGTTCCGGCCTCCAACTTGTCCATCACTTCATCGAGTGACAATGTCAGCACATCATCAAAATGCTGTAAAAAGTCTTCTTTCATTCGTGATATATCCGCTAATTGGCTTTCACAAAGACGCCATAGGGAAAGCAAAAAATTGGAAACCTCTGGAGCACCAAGTGTATAGATGACGTAAGTTCCCTGTTTATTAAACTTGACTAACCGCGCATCCAGCAATATTTGAAGATGACGAGACACATTGGCCACACTCATCTCCGACTGCTGTGCCAGCTTCTCCACAGATTTAGGCCCTTGAGCAAGCAAACTTAATATTTCAAGCCGCTTATCGCTGGATAAACATTTACCAATCCGCGCATATTGTTGATATAATTCATCCTTAAATTTTCTTGCCGACGGCAAACTTTCCACGTTCCTCCGCCCTTTCAAATTCAATTCATACAAATTATACAGGGAAGTCGCAGCAAAATACAATTATTCTATTCATTAATTGAACAGGCGATCAGAAGTGAAATGAAGAAAAAAGAAACCAGCAAGCAGCTCTTTACTTGAGCCACATTTCTGGTCCTTGGAAACTTGAAACTACTCAATTATCTATAATATCCAAAACTTAACCTGTTGAAACTATTTATGCGAGGCAACAAATTGCTTTAGATCCTCTTTGGGCATGACACCCGTTTTGTTATCCACGAGTTTGCCGTCTTTAAATAGAATCGTCGCCGGGATACTCATAATTTGAAAAAGGGATGCGGTCTCCACATTTTCATCCACGTTCACCTTGAGAATCTTGACATCATTGTTTCCTTCTGCATCGTATGCTTCAATAATGGGCGCAAACATCCGGCACGGTCCGCACCATGGCGCCCAAAAATTGACGAGGGTTAAACCTTCGCTTTGCATTTCGTTTTTAAATGTAGCATCGGTTACGTTGTGAACTGCCATTTCGCATCTTCTCCTTCTTTTCACAAATTGGCCTGCTGATCCTTCATCAAGTGTTATTGATTTCTGGCGATGAATTGCTTCAATTGATCGATCGACATGAAGCCGATTTCTTTATCGACCGCTTCGCCATTTTTAAAAATAATCGTAGACGGAATGCTCATGATGCCGAATAAAGCTGCGGTCTCGGCCTGTTCGTCCACATTGACTTTGAGAATCTTGACTTCGTTGTTTCCTTCGGCGTCATAGGCTTCAAGAATAGGCGCAAACATCCGGCACGGACCGCACCACGTTGCCCAGAAATTGACGACGGTTAATCCATTGCTTTGCAATTCGTTTTTAAATGTGGCATCTGTAACATTGTAAATTGTCATTGTATTCACCTCTTCCCTTCGATTTTTTGTCCTTGCAATATTCAATTGAATAATTGAATTATAAATTATCATCTTACATTTTTCAAGTTATTTTTTCAAGGAGCAAGAACTATTCATTTCGAACGAGAACTTCAATGGTTTGACGGCTCCCCGGCTCCCGAGGGGATGCGTCGGGTTAGCACGATTGCGCCAACTGCGGCGAATGTATAGACCACGCCGGCCGTCCCGAAAGCCCATGCATAGCCTTGTACGACATCCGCCTGTAGCGACGCCACGGTCATCAGGATCGCCAGCCCCACTGTCGGACCAAGTTCCATGGACGTGTTCATCACACCGCCGGCGAGACCCGCTTGGTGCCCGCCCCAGATGGCCATGGCCCGTCCGAATGCTACAGCATCGGGGAACAGGGCGCGCAAGACGGCCATGGCGGCCGGGGCTGTCAGTGCCCCGCCGATGCCTTGCGCAAAGCGCATGCTAACCAGTACCTCGAAGCTGGGGGCAAAAGCGGCGACGAGGGATGCAGCTCCGAAGACGATCAGTCCGATCACGAACATCCGGCGCCCGCGATAGCGATCCGCCAGCCTCCCGCCGAACAGCAGCAGGCCGCTGAAAGGCAGTCCGTAGGCTACCTGAAGCAAGAGCACCTGCGATGAACCCAAGGTGAACTCACTGGCGATCTTCGGCAGTGGAATCATAATCAGCGAAATCGTGAAGATCAGCGTTGCTTGGATAATCGCCAAGATCGTGAATGCGAGTCGATTTTTGCTGTTTGTCATTTGAAATCCTCCTTCGTTAAATCCATATTGACGTCCATAGCGGTTCGACCGCCGCTGGCCGCGGCAAAAATCAATTGGGAAAGCATAAAGTACGAAGTATCCCCGGCAGCATATCGATCACCTCAAATCCGGGTTCAATCTTGCAAGCTTAGACAACCTCGACTTGCAGATGATCGACAGACCGATAACGCAACACCTCCTTATCAACAATGCGGGGGAACTCGGCAGGCGATAAGCCATCTCTCGTAATAAAGCCGTGAGACGCATGCGTAACGGCATGCTCCACCTCTCTCAATCAAGATATTAAAGACTCGTTATATCTATAATAAGAGCAAAAAAACTCTTAATATACATAGTGTTTACCCTCCTTTGGTCGATCAGTTTTCGAGGGACAAGATAACTTGGCGGCCGACTGTGCGGAGGAATCTTGATACGACCTATTTTGTGACTGGAGAGGGTGTCGTTCTCCATTTCGATATTGGCGCTGAAAACAACGGTATCACCAAGAAAAGCGAGGGTGATTATATATTTGACGAATTAACAATGACGATCATGGAAGAAAATAAGAAGCATGGAAAATATATCGGTACGCTTCCCCATGGATTGTTACAAAGTGATACAAGAGCCCAGATCGAAGCCAAGTTGGGCACACCCACGAGGAGAGCCGAGGAGTTGGATAACTACTATTTGGATGGCCTCGTATGGACGGCAGCCTTTGAAGGCGAAAGGTTTCAATTCCTGAAGCTGGCTGTTCCAACAAACGGCAAGCGAAAATATGGCCTCTGTCCATGATGCATTGTCGCAACCCGGCCAAAAGGTTGAACGTTCTTTCCAACTTTCCAAGCTGATTTGCGATTAATGGATATTAGTCGGTATACATAGAACACTTGTGCGATTTCTCGAAGATGGATAATCTCCGGCAGTTGGAGTTGAATTCCATGAATCGCTGCGGGACATCGAAAATCTGTGGACCGCCAGGCGGCAGGGACGCATCTGGCTCAGTCATATTCATTTCTCCACTACAGCTATCTTCTGCCAAGGTAATGAGCAGCAGCCTAAATATATTAAATTATAAAAAGGGTTCCTGCTCTGCCAGAAAAGGCAGATCAGAAACCTGTCATTGATGAAGTGATGCGGTCGAGAGGACTCGAACCTCCACGGGGGGTTAGCCCACACGGACCTGAACCGTGCGCGTCTGCCAATTCCGCCACGACCGCATATTTTCGTCCCTTGAATGGATTGCCTGAAAGCTGCTCTTTCAAGGAGACAAGGAGTATCATATCATCGTTCAAGTCTTAAGTCAAACATTTTAGGTATAGTATTTTTTTACGATTCATATTATGATACAATTTGTATTATAAACCCATATTTAGTTACAATATGTATCATATTCATATGAAATCAGGTGATCACACTTGAAACGATGGAAGATCTACGGCCTTACTGTTGTCGTATTCGCAGGAGCCGGTCTCGGACTGCTGTATCGTTACTTGGAGCCTGTCCGCCATTTTGAAATGAAAGCCCTTCCGGTTGTCGCCGCACCCTCCGTCGCCGTCTCCACAGAACTTCCGAGCCATTCCAAGCTTCCGCCGAACGATCCGACAGTTGTCGAGAATTCAACCGCTTCACCGGCTCTCCCTGCCGCCAATCCGCTTCAAGCCGCCAGCCCAAACAAATCGACCGCATTTAACGCACTCGTGCTCGGATTGGACTCGACGAGCGGTCAAACCGCCCGCTCGGACGTCATTTTGCTCGCTCATGTCGTGCCAGCCGAGAAAAAGGTAAATCTTGTGTCCGTTCCGCGGGATACCCGCGTCCCGCTGCCGGGGATCGGCTTAACCAAAATAAACCATGCGCATTTCGTAGCCGAAATGGATGGCGGCAAGGAAGCGGGAACCGAGGCAGCGATTCAAGCCGTCAGCGACCTGTTGCAGATTCCGGTTCATTATTACGTGAAGACGAATTTCTCCGGCTTCATCACCTTTATCGATACGATCGGGGGCATCGATGTAGACATTCCCAAAGACATGTGGCTGTCCATGACCCGCAAGCCGCTGGAAGCGGGAAGCCGGCATTTGGACGGTTTAACCGCGCTCGCTTTCGTCCGGGAACGGTATTCGTTGGAGGACGGTGATTTCGGCAGACAGGCGGATCATATGAAGGTGATGCGGGCCGTCGTTCAGAAGCTGCTGGCGCCGGAGAAATTAACCGAGCTTCCGGGGCTGCTGAAGCAGGCCAAAAAAGAGCTGGTTGACACGAACTTGACCGACAGCGATATTATCAGCCTCGCCTGGCTGTTCAAGGGCATGAAGGGCCAGGACATCCAATATATGCAAATTCCCGGCAAATCCGTCGTCGCAACCGATCCGCTTGTCCGCTCTCCCCTTTGGTACTGGGAGCCCGATAAGGAACGGCTGAAGGAGCTGGTTCGTGAAAATCTGCAATAATGAAGCCAAGCCGAGAAACCAGCAAACGCTTCCTTAATCGGCTAGCCATTTGCGCACAAGCCAGAGGATAACCACCCAGATCGGAAGCGTCAGGACGATGCCAATTACGGTTCCTTTCAACGCCGAGCCCTGCTTCAAATGGCAACGCCTCCCACGAGTGATAGTAGAACCCATTGTATGCCGCATAAAAGCAGATCATGACTTGTCCGGCCGCATGACATGTTTTTTCCGTTGCGCCATATACTTTCCTACAGAAGAGGAGGGATCGATATTATGGTGCTGCTGCAGATCATGGGAGGCATTCTGCTCGCTTTGGCGCTCTGGGGCTTGCTGAAACTAACGCTCAAGGCGCTGCTGTGGGTCCTCGGCGCCGCGTTTCTTCTAGGAATCGTATTTCCCGGCCTGCTGCTTTTGCTGGGCGGTCTTATTTTCGTTATGATCAGTCTCCTTGCGACGCTTGGGGTACTGCTGCTGCTGTCCGCTTTCCGGTCATGATGCGGCGGTCGGATTCGTCAGCCTTCCTCGTAGGCCCGGATCGCCCGCTCGGCCCAGCGTTTAAGCTCCTCCGCGCTTTCCTGTCTCGGAACGTTGAACAAATGCGTGCCGTCGCCTCCATGTCCCGCGTTATCGCGCAGCCATACCTCGCCTGACGTCCCGCCGCTGTCCGAGCGTATCCGCAGCAAATAATAAGGCTGCAAAAACAGCTCGGCTTCCTTCGAATGCTGATCCTGATCCATCTTCTCCCCCTTTTTTTATGCCAGCCATAATAGTTTACCTTAACCCAATCCGGACGGGTTCATACCAGACCTCTCATTCGCTTCAAGCCATGCGCTGCGGATCGTTTCGTTGCCTCATAGACCGTTCGGCCAACCGCATAGCCTAGCCTGGTCGCTGTCCCCGCATACCGGTACGATTCGCCTTGCTGCGTCGCTGCAATAAGGATGGCATCGGTCGTCGTACCCGTAGCGGTCTGTCCCCCTTCTTCCATGAGGATGTTTAAATCCTGCAAGGCAGCCGTTTTCGCTTCCGTCGCGGTAATGACGGCATTAACGAACGCGGCGTCCGTCAAACGGCCTTCGATTACCAGCACCGTATTGATCGTGCCCGGGAACAAGGACGAGACGTCGCATGCCTTGCCCGCTCTCGCCTTGTTGCTTAACCCAGCTGTCACCCATGCGCACACGTCTGTCCCCCCGGGAAGACGAACATGCTCGTATCCGAAGTCCGCCAAGCTTGCCGCGGTCAGGAGCGCGGCCGTATGTTGAGGGTCCAGCCCTTTTTCCGTCATAAAAGCGTTCATCTCGGCCAACGGGTCGTCCGAGGCATAGTGCTTGGGCACCTGCCGGTTCATGAAGCGGCGGAACTCCCCGAACCCTTCCCCCCACATCGAGGAATTCAGCGTCCTTAGTGGCCGCCCGCTCTCGATCAGGAAGTAGCTCTCATAGCCGCGGTTCGCGAAGCCGAACCGGAAACCGGCCAACGGAACGTCGGAATAGACCAGCTCGTCCGCGTAACGGCGAGAAGCAGGCCGCTCCGGGGTCATGACAGCTCCCCCTCGAACAGCTCGATGCGCGGCTCCTGGAACGGCTGAAAATGATAGCTGCGATCCAGCTTTACGATACGGCGGTTCTGCTTGCGGATCATGACCGTATTGTCATCCCACGCAACGACGATACCCTTAACGTCGTTCGACTTGTCCGCATCGCGCACGACGCGAAGCAGCGTCCCCTCCACCCGGTATTTGTCCAACTGTTCGTCTGAAATCATGGTATTCCCCCCTAATCTTCGTTGGAGTTGGTTATGTAATAAGAATACATCATTTGGGGGATACAATAAACAACGTCAGCGGGGTACCCGGATTGGAGGAGCGGATACGAGATGGAAAAGAAAACGTACTATATCGCCGTCGGAAGCGGCGAAAAGCAGGAGCCGGAAGAGGCGACCGGCAACTTCGAGTTCGAAATACAGGCAACAGAAGAAGAAGTCGATAAGCTGCAAGATATGTTCGAGGAGCTTGCCCTGAACGAAGAGAATACAGCGGTGCGGGCAACGATGCCTTACCGGGAATACCGTTCGGATAAAGAAAACGACGAGCACTTGACGGGGATTTACCGGATGCTGCACGAGCTCGGCACGCCGGATACGAGAAGGCATATTGAAGCGATGAATGTGCTGCCCCGGCATGAACAGCTGTAACAAAAGAACCTGTACTGCGGACGCGAGCCCGGTACAGGTTCGATTTATGATCAGGAACAACGTTATCCTACATGCTCCTTGGTGTCGTTGGTTTCGAACCAATAATCGAGCACTTTGCTGGACATGACCCGTTTGTTGATGTAATCCACTTGCTGCTGCGAGAATTGCTGTTCCCACTCGACGTCCAGCTCTTTGCAAAGCTTGACGATGGTCAGCAGCTCGGACCAAGCCACATAGCGTTTGTACCAAAAAAATTGAGGATGCTCAATCATATAAGGATACAGATCGTCAAAATCCGTATGTTTACAATCAAGGGCACGTTCGAAGTGTACTTTTGCCTCATTTAATTTGGTCAAGAAAAAATTTGCCGGAATTTCTTTCCCCATGCAAGTAGCACCTCCCCATCTTTGTCTTTCGCCAATTGGCCGAAGATCGAACTTCAAATTTTCAGCCTACGATCCATTATAAAGGAAAAAGCGGACGGATGGAAGGCTTAGCGAGCAGAAAGCCGAGACAAATATTGCTATTCGAACCGAATTTCCCCGCCTGCAAGCGATGCGATCCTCACAAGCGACTCCACCCGTACACCGGACTCGCGGATCGTTCGTCCACCGGCTTGAAACGATTTTTCCACGGCGATTCCAAGACCGAGCAGCGTCGCACCCGAACGGTGAATGATCCGGATCAGCCCCCGTGCCGCATCGCCGTTGGCGATAAAATCGTCGATCAGCACGACACGGTCTTTGTTGTCCAGAAACTCCTTTGAAACCATAATGTCGGTGACAATGCCTTTCGTAAACGAGGGCACGCGCTCGCAGTACGTTTCCGTCTCGGTATTGAGCGACCTTTTGCGCCGGGCGAAGACGAGCGGCACGTTCAATTCCTGTGCGGCTGCGAATGCGATCGGTATGCCGGACGATTCGATCGTTAAAATTTTCGTAACGTTCTCGTCACGATACAAACGCGCGAATTCCCGTCCCATGGCTGTTGTCAGTACCGGATCGACCACATGGTTTAGAATCGCATCCAGTTTGACTACCTCATCCGACAGGACCACGCCCACTTCCCTGATCTTTTGTTTCAATAATTCCATTCTCCACGCCTCCGCTCTTTCATTTCCCTGTTCCCGTAAAACTTAACATAACGGTAAACTAGGTTTCAAGTAAGATCTTTTACGGAATTGGAAATAAAGATGCAACTTTTTGCTTCCAAACATCGTCTAATGATATAGAACAAGAAAAAATGTCTGCCCGGACGAAAATGAAGCTTTGAAAATGAAATTCCCGCATTTTCGTAGCAATTGGCGGGGATTTGGGCATTTTCGCTCTTTGTGAAAGAAGCCGGGTACACGGTATGATTTAAAGAGGTTACAGCCAAATTGTAACACGGAAAGGGAGCTCATGATGAACAGAAAAAAAGCCTTCATCGGAATCTTGTCCGTTATAATGATCATGATGATGGTAGCAACGGGGTGCAAACCGAAACATGCGGCGGAGCCGACGCCCGTCCAGCCGAAAGAAACAACGGTCGTTACGCCGACAGAGACGTCCTTGCCTCAGAGCGAGACGATCACGAATCCGTCTGTCCCTTCTCCCGCTACGCCGACGGGAACTCAGACCGATAAGGTATCGCTCGCAAGCGCCGACAAGGACAAAGGAGAGGACGAGCAGACCCCGAAGCCCAATGCGCAAACGAAGCTGAAGATCGAAATCAAGTCGCCGTATACGCAGGCCAAGCCGACCTTGCTGGGCTTGACGCTCAAAACGAGCGCCGCGGAAATTACAGAGAAATTCGGCAAGCCGAAAGAGCAATTCGTCATGGAGGATGACACCGATCCGATTACGGTGTACGATTACACCGATTTCCTCGTCGGGTTCGACAAGCAGAAGCAGCTGCATTTTGTCGATGTCCGAAGCGCTGACGTCAATCCGGGCCTGAACGGCCTCAAGCTCGGCGATCCGGTCGAAGAGGTGACCAAAGCGCTCGGCAAGCCGAGCTCGAACACCAGCTTCGTTCTGACGTATAAAGCGACCGGAGCGGTGCTGAAGCTGGATATCGACCCGAAATCGCAGAAGGTCAATTCCATAAAATTGTTCGCGGAATAGCGTCGTATACCCAAAAAACCTTGACAGGAGCTTCCTGTCAAGGTTTTTTTATGTCCGGTTTAAGGCCCGCTTGCGGTGCCGCCAATATAAATATCCGATAACGATGACCAGGACGACCAGTATCGCGATCGTGATCCCCATATATCGTTGAGCGACCTCAATAATATGTGGAGCATTGATTCCGATGAAGTGCCCCAGGGTAAGAAACGACAAGCACCAGAGTAAGCCCCCTACTCCCGCGTAAAGGAGATACCGCCAAATTCCGACATTGCTGACGCCGGACAAATAGCACGTAAAATGCCGCACTCCCGGCACGTAGTAGCCGAAAGTAACCGCCCACATGCCATACTTGTGAAACCAGCCCTCCGCTACGTTAAGCCTTTCGGGTGTCAGCTTGATCCATTTTCCATACTTGTAAAGAAACGGCTTGCCCACGGTCCGGCCTAAAAAATAACTGATCAACATGCCTGTCATGGACCCGGCAAAGCAGACGACGAGTGAAGTGCCGAAATCCAGCAGCGGATTTTCTCCTACCGTGAGCGAGCCCACGGTCGTCATTAATATTTCATCCGGCACGGGTACGCCGACAATGCCGAGCGCAAGCAAACCGTAAAGAGCTATATACCCGTATTGATCAATCATCTGTATAATATGCTCCACCTTCACACGCTCCAGCCAAGTAATTTCAGATCATGTCGAACGTCGCTCGAATCCTTTATCATTGTATCAGAATTCGTCCGTTAACCCAAGAATAAGCTTCCCTCCAGACAGGTTGGCCTATCCGGCACAAACAAAAAGTCATGAGGCTTGGCCCCTTCTCATACGTTGTATCATAAAGGAAGCGGTCAGGAAGGGGGACTTGCGAGCGAAATGAGAAAATGGGGGAGCATTCTGCAGGTCAGCTTCACTTATGTAGGCACCGTGGTAGGCGCCGGGTTCGCGACTGGGCAGGAGATTATCCAGTTCTTCACCCGCTATGGCTGGATGGCGACTTTCGGCATCGGCGTCGCCAGCGCCTTGTTTATATGGCTGGGCATCAAACTGATGCTGCTGGCCCACGATACCCGCGCCAAGTCTTACGAAGACCTCAACAGGCTGTTATTCGGAAAAACCGTCGGAAACGCCGTCAGCTTGTTTACCCTGGTGGCTCTGTTCGGCGTATCGACGGTTATGCTGGCCGGGGCGGGATCAGTTTTCGCCGAGCATTTGAATCTGCCTCTTCAGTCCGGGTTGCTTGTTACCCTGCTGCTGGCGTATGTCCTTCTTATCCGGGGGATGAAGGCGATCATGGCCGTAAACTCCGTCATCGTCCCGCTCATGATCGGCTTCAGCTGCATTACCGTATGGATTACATGGGATACGCCCGGGGCCGGCAACTGGCTTCACATCGAATCGGATTATTCCATCCAGCGCATATGGTTCTCCCCGCTCCTCTACGCGGCGTTCAACCTGACCATGGCTCAAGCGGTGCTCGTACCGCTTGGGGCTCAGATCAAGGACAGGTCGGTGTTGTACTGGGGAGGCGTGTGGGGAGGAATCGGCATCGGTGCCATGCTGCTGGCCGGTCATTATGCGCTGTCCGCCCAAATGCCGGGGATCGCGCAGTTCGACATCCCGATGGGACACCTGATTCACGGACTCGGCCCGCTGCTGCAGCTTCCGTTCATTCTGGTGATCTATGGGGAAATTTTCACAACCTTGCTGGCCGACGTTTACGGCTTGGCGCTGCAGATCGAGCAGCGGAGCTCCTTGTCTTATCAGATCATCGTGCCGCTCCTTCTTGCGCTCTGCTATGTGGTAAGTCACATCGGCTTCAAAACGCTGCTCTCGTCGCTTTATCCGTTACTGGGCCTGCTCAGCATGGCCTGGATGGTCCTGATGATCTGGCGCAGGCAGCGGCCGGTCGGAACGAACTGACGCAAGCGTCAGCGCGAGCCGGACGAGCATCATGAGCATGCCAGCCACCGTAAAGACAAAGCCGCACAGCAAATAGGGGAAATGATAAAGCGGATATTGCTCCGCATCCCGCAGGACGGCAAGCAGATCCGTAAACAGAAACAAACTGCCGATCAGAAACAAGGCAAGCAGCGCATAATCGAAAAACGTCCAACGGGCCAAATGCGGGCCGGCCTGCCGAACCAAGGCAGCAGATAAGGACAGCCGGTCTTCCGGTCTTTCTTTCGTCTGGGCCGCAGCGTTCCCGCTGTCCTCGGGGTTAGCCTTATCTTCGGCAGCCGCCTCCTCCGGGACGGCTAAAGGAGCAGCCTCGGCTTTGGCCCGCGAATAGACGGTCCAAGCCAGCAAAACGGCCGAACCCGTCGCGATAAGCCCAATAGCCCCGCCGAGCCAGGCAAGCGTCATCATCATGAGTCAACACCTCGTATCATTCATCTTATCGGGCATGCCGGGCAAGCTCGTATACCATCCACAGAAATAACGCAAAGAGCAGAACAGGCATCGCAAATACGGCGACTTGCAGCATCCGGGGACCCGGTGAAAGCGCCCTGCGCCATAGATAGCTGCGGTTCCACCGCTGCATGCGGGATTCCCGGATGATGGACATGTCCGGGGAATGTCCGGATGCCGCAGGCGGAGGGCCCTGCCCGTTCGGAACGATGGTGCCGCGCTTCCAGCCGATCCGGTATGTCATTTCGCGCGGTGCGCGATCTTCAGGCTTCACCCCACGTACCTCCGTTTCAAATGGCTTTACTTCAATACTTGCGGCCGCCTCGAATCGGGCGGCCTATTGCTTGCCTTGGTCGGCATGATCGTATTACGCCTTACGGCTTAAATACCGGACGGATGCTGCGGAAAAACGGGAAGCGTACGCATCCAGCACGTGCTTGTGGCACGTAAACAGCAGCAACTGGCGGCCCTCGGCCACCATGTGCAGCAGCTCCATGCCGTATCCGAGCCGCTCGTCATCGAAATTCACGAACAAATCGTCAACCACAAGCGGCAGCCGGACCCCGGACGCCGCGTATTCGTCCGCGAGCGCGAAGCGGATGCACAAGTACATCTGCTCGGCCGTACCCCGGCTGAGCGCGGACGCATCCAGCTGCTCGCCGTTCGCCCTCTCCGCCAATACCCGCTGCTCGCCGAGCGGCGCAATCATCCGCGTGAACCGGCCAGATGTCATTTTTTCAAAGTAGCGGGAAGCCCTCTGCATGACGGAGGGCTGTTTTTCATGCTCGTACAACCGTTTCGTCTGTGCGAACAGCGTTCCGCACATGGAAACGACTGCCCAGCGTTTCATCAGACGTCTTAGCTCGGTACGGCGTTCCTCCGCCTGCTGCAGCTTGTCCGCATGATCTCCGCCTTCGATCAGCCGTTCGATCTCGAAGCGTTTGCGGCTCTTTGCCTCCCGGCACGCTTCCAGCCGCTCCCGGAGCGCATCCCGCTGTTCCGACAAACGCGTCCGCTCTTCCTCCAGCTCTCCTCCGGCGGCGCTCGCAAGCCTTTCGTCGAGCAGCTTCATCCCCGCTTCCCCTACCAGCGTCCGAATGGCAAGCTCATCCTGTCTCAGCTCACCCAGCAGTTCCTGACGGCGAAGGTATTGGCGATGGAGACGCCGCAGCGCCTCTTCCCCGTCTGCCCCCGCGGTATTGAGCAGTTCCTGCCGCTTCGCGGCCGTGCGTTCGAGCTGCTGCGACAGCAGCGCGGACTGGCGGCTCAGCTCGGCGTGCTGCCGACCATCCCGCGCAAGCTGCTCCAGCCGCGCAAGCTGCCGGTCGCGGGCGGCCTGCCACGCTTTCAGCGCCGGGCCGGGCTCCCGGCCGGCCGCTTCGCCGAGCAGCGCGGCCGCCTCCGCGGCAAAGCCCGCGGCGGTGCCCCGCAGCGCCTCGCAGCGCGCGGCCTGGCGGCGCAGCCGCTGGAGCTGCTGCTGCGCCGCTTCCGCGAGCTGCAGCAGCTCCAGCGCCGCCTCGGCGCTCGCGTCTGCGGGCAGCGCCTGCGCCTGCAGCCACGCGCGCCAGCGGCCCCGCAGCGGCTCGCCCGCCTGCGCGTGGCGCTCGCTGCGGGCGCGCAGCGCCGCCAGCCGCTCGGCGGCGGCCCGGCGCCCGGCGTGCCGCGCCTGCCGCGCGCGGAGCTGCCGCTCGAGGGCATCGAGCCACGGATCGATGTCCTCCGCCGGCAGCGGCAGCGCGCGGCCCGCAGGCGCAGCGGGCGCGGCCGCGGCGGCGGCAAGGCCCGCCGCAGGCGGCTGCGCCGCGTAGCGCGCGAGGCGGCGCAGCTCCGCCGCCAGCGCGGCCTCGCGCGCAGCGGCTTGCTCGCGCAGCGCCGCAAGCGCAGGCGCTGCCGCAGCGGACGCAGCGCCGCCCGCGTAAGGGCGGAAGCCGCGGCCGCTCTGCTCGGCGCGGCGGCGCGCAAGCGTCCAAGCGGCGCTGGCGGCAAGCAGCACGGCGAACGCTGCGACAGCCACAGCGGGCTGCTCCAGCGTCGCCAGTGCGGCAGGAAGCAGCAGCGTTGCGCCGTAGAGAACATACAGCGGGACGCCGGAAGAGCCGGAGCGGGCTTTCTCCGGCCCGGCCTGCGCTTCCAGACGGCTCAGCTTCTCACGGTCCTGCTCGCGCTCCGCTTCGAACCGGACCTCGCGCAGCGCTTCCTTCCACTCGTGGAACAAACGCCTTGCCGTCCGAATCCGGTCCAGTCCTTCTTCGACTGAGGTATGATCGTCTTCGAGCGCCAACCTCTCCTCAGCCCAGGCTCCATCGATGCTCCGGCTGCGGCCCGGGCCGTCTTCCAACATCGAGCCGCGCTCGTCGCCTTCTCCGTCCCGAACCTCGGCCCCGCTCCCGCCATCCGTCGGCCCAAGCTCCTCCGCCCCGGATTCGTTTCGCAGCCGTTCGGCTTCCGCCTCCAGCAGCGATTCATTCTGCCGCCAGACGCGCCACTCCTCGCGGTAAGCGGACGCCTCCTCCCGGAGCATAACCGTCGAAGGGAGACGATCCAGATGGTCCGGCGTCCATGCCGGGTGGATGCGACGAAGCATCCGCTCCAGCTCCAGCCCGAGCTGCTCTTCTTCCGCTTCTGCCTCCGCCTGCGTCCGCTTCGCTTCTTCGTAGGCCGGAAGCCGGTCCAGCAAAGCTTCAAGCGCGGCCCGGCGCTCCAGCACCGCGCCCTCTGCCTCCGCTTCCGCCTCGGCCGTCTGCAAGCCTTCCTTCAGATCGGACAGCGCGAGGGCAACCCGGTCAAGCTCGACCGTGAGCCGCTCCCGCTCGGCAAGCGCCGCTTCCATTCTCGGCAGCGCGTCGGCCGGGAACGCATCCAGCGTCTCGGGCAGCTCCGCCAGCTCGCGGCGCATCTCCTCCCTCCGCAGCCAGTGCGGCTGGGCGCGGATGCACCGCGCAAGCCAGTCCGCTTCGCGCTGGAGCTTGTCCAACTCGCGCTCCAGCGTCTCCTGCTCCGCAACAAGGCGGTTCGCCTCCGCCTCCAGCGCATTGTAGCGCTCGGCCCGGCCGCGGCTTTGCGCGAGCTCCGCTTCCGCAGCCGCCAGCTCCTGCAGCGCCCGGTTCATCAGCGGCGCGCGTCCGCGCGGGCGGTACAACTGCTCCAGCTCCTGCGCGAGCTTCTTATCCGCTCCGCGAATCACGCTGCCGCTCGCGCCGAGTCCCGCGCTGTACAAGAAGCTGCCGACCTCGCCCGATTGCAGCGTTCCAAGCTCCTGCAACTCAGTCAGCCCGAAGGCGAACAGGCTGCGGAACAATTCCGGCGTTATCCCGCCCAAGAGCGCAGCCAGCTCCCGCTCGCCCCCGGTTGTTCCGTCCGGAAACGTCACACGGACACTGCCAGCCGCAGGACCACGTCCCCGTCCTCCGCTTGGACGCTCCCACCGTTCAACCCGGTAACGGCGGCCTTGTTCGTCAACGAGCGTCATCGCCCCGCCTTGTCCGCCCTCCCCGGGCGCAGTCATCCGCTCCGCCGATCCGCCGCGTGGAAAGCCGAACAGCACATCCCGGATAAAGCCCAGAACCGTGCTTTTCCCCGCTTCGTTCGGGCCATAGAAGAGAGTAACCGGGGCATCCGCCAGAAGCTCCACATCGTTTAGCACACCGTAGCGGCGAATGTCGAGCCGTTCAATTCTCATTCGATCCACCCCGTCTCCGCGCCGCCGCCGTCCGCCAGCAGATCGATCGCCAGCTCTTCGGCTTCCTGCAACCATGCGGCCCATTCCTCGGGCCCCCACTCGCTTAGCAGAGCGGCAAGCTGCGGCTGCCCGGCAAGCGGCGCCAACGCTTCCTCTGCGAAGGCCGACAGCCGCTCCGGGGATTCACCGGCCTCCGACGCGAGACGCAACAGATCGCCCAGAAACCCCGGCTTTGCGGCCAAGTCTTCGCGCGAAACGGCCGCCCCGGTCCGATCCTCGATGCTCTCGATCCAGACGGCTTCCGCGCCCGAAGCCGCACTCTCTCTCAGCGCGGACGCCAGCCCCGTGAGCCATCCGCTGCGGCGCAGCGCCGTATGAAGCGGCCCGCGCCCAGTCAGCGACAGACGCGCCAGAACCGCACGCCCGTCCGCTTCCGCACAAGCCGCCTCCAGCTCCTCCTCTAGCGCGTCCTTCAACTGCTGCTCCGTCTCCAGTCCGGCAATGGATAGCTCCCGGACCTCCCAGCGCACATCGTCCAGCGGCTGAAACCGCAGCTGCGTATCGCCGCCTGCCACCACGTCGACCACATAGCAGCCGCGAGGACCGGTTTCCCGGACGTGGCGGCCTTGCAGATTACCGGGATATACCACCCAGGGCCGCTCATGCAGCACCCGGCGTGAATGAATATGGCCCAGTGCCCAATAGTCTAATTGCCCGCCCGTCAAATCCCGCAGGCTGCAAGGCGCGTAATTGTCGTGTCCTGCATCGCCGTCTACATTCGTATGCAGTATTCCGATGTGGTACAAGCCGTCATTATGCCGGACAAAGCCCGGCGTTAAATTATCCGTCACCGCAGAACGGCCGAACGAGATGCCCGATACCCGCGCAACCGGCTCGCCGTCCTGTGCATAGACGACGACGCTTTCCACCGCATCGCTTCCGAATACTTTTACCGTATCCGGCAAGCGCAGCTTGGCGCTGTACCCGTCGTGCAGCGGATCATGATTTCCATGAACGACAAAGGCGGGCACCCCGTGTCCCGCCAACGTCTCCAAAGCTTGTTGAAACCGCAGCTGAGCGCGCAGCGAGCGGTCTTTCGCATCGTAGATGTCGCCGCTGACGACGACAAAATCCGCCTGCTCGCAGACCGCCAGGTCGACGAGCCGTTCAAGCGCCGTGAACGTCGACGCCTTCACCCGTTCCCTCAGCCCGTCCGGCAGACCGGACAATCCCCGAAACGGACTGTCCAGGTGCAGGTCCGCCGCATGAATAAACCGAAACCCCCGCGTCATTTCCAATCCTCCGTCCTTGTCTCACTCCGGCCTGAGCCCTTACTCCGCAGGAGGCGCCTTGCGGTACGTCCGATACACATTTCTGAGCTGCTGAACGACGTGCGTCATCGAGTACGTCTTGAGCGCCTTCTCCAGCGCCACACGCGACAGCTGGTACCGGTACATCGGATCACCGATCACCTTCTCCAGCGCCGTGGCCAGCGCCTGAACGTCATTGACCGGAACCAGCAGGCCGTTGGTGCCATGCTCGATCTGCTCGGCAATGCCGCCGACATTCGTGCCGACAACGGCCAGACCGCAGAGCGCCGCCTCCGCAAACACCGAACCGAACGCTTCCGCCCGCGATGGCAGGACAAACACGTCAAAGAACGGCATAAAGTCTTCCGGGTGAAGCATATAGCCATAAAAAATCGTTTCCTCATAAATCCCGAGCTGCTGCGCAAGCTCCTCCAGCTCCGTACGGATCGGTCCGTCTCCGATCAGATGCAGCACGAACGGCTGCCCCTGACGTTTCAGCTCCGCGCAGGCTTGCAGCAGCGTATCGAGCCCTTTGGCAGGCACAAGCCGGCAGACCGTGATCAACTGCGGCACTTGATTCTCGTGATGGACCGGACGGAACCGCTTCTCGTCGAAGCCGTTCGGGATTACCCCGATCCGCTCCGGCTCCTGCACGTACTCGGACAAATACTGCTTGAACGAGTTGGACACCGTAATCAACTGGTCCGCCTTTTCCTCCAGCTCGCGGTAAATCGAGGTCAGGAAGGCATGCTCCGGGCCGTCTGCCGGAATTTTGCCGTTCAGCACAAGCTCGCGCTCATAGCTGGAGTGAACCGTCATGATCAGCGGGGTGTCCGGAAACAGCTGCTTCATAACCAGCCCGGTGATCGGATGGTGGGCGTGAATCAAATCGTATGTTGACTTGATCCGCATCTTCGTCCACCAAATATAATCCTTCATTGTTTGTATGTATTTATCGACCACCGGATGGCCGGCATACGGCTCCCAGTCGAACGTCGAGAAACGAATTTCCCCGGCGCCTTTGCCGCGCACCCGTTTGGGCAGCGAAAAGAGCTCCATCTCCCAGCCCCGCTTGTTGAAGCGGTCCAGCATGAAAGGAACCATAGAAGAAACCCCGCCTGGCTGTTCCGGCGGAAAAAATAACGCTTGAAGAATACGCATCCTGCCCACCTCGGCCTCTCCCGTTGTTCGCGAAGCGCAAGGGCGCTTCGTCACTATCATCCTAACAGTTCCGGAATGCGACGACAAGACTTCCCAAAACGAATATATGTTTGGTATAATCAGTACCATGCACCCGTTTACAAAGTGAGGCTTCCGCGCGTTTCATGAACAATCAGACGATTTGGGATTTGATCTTCGGACCGACCGGTTCGATCTTTATGCACTCGATGCTGATCGTCATCATTGCGATGACGTTTCTCGTCTCATTCCGACTACTGCTGTCGCGCCGCAAAATCGGATATTTCTCCATGATCATTGCGCTGTGTATACTGTTCGTCCAACACGCCCAGCTCATCGAAAAGACCTTGGCTCACGACATCACCCCCGTGCAAGAATTCATCGCGCTGCTGCTCAAGGTGCTTGCCTTTGTCATGATCAACATCGGTATTTATCAGCTATATAACGCAACCCGCAAGCGGGACATCGTCGTCTTCGTCTTCTTTATCCTATTGACCACCGCCGTCTCGGTTACGTACTGGTTCGCTCCGGACTGGCTTCAGGGCAACGAGGACCATTCCAGATTGCTTCGTCCGCTCGGTATGGAGCTGTACTTGTTTTTGCTGCTGTTCATGAGCTTCCTGCTCGTGAACCCCCGCATCGGCCAGAACGGGAAGTATCAGTTAATGCTGACCGTTTATTTTGCGACCCACACGATTCATATGGCTAACGTCTATTTATTTGACAGTAAACAGATCGCCCTGAAATTTCTGGAGCAAACGATTCCGTTCGTCTTTTACATTGTTCTGTTCCTGTTCATTTTCGAACGGGTCATCGAGATCATGCAGGCCATTTACAACTCCTCCATTACGGACGGGCTTACGAAGCTGTACAACCGGAAATATTTTTACAACCGCGTCACCCAATACGTGCAGCAACGAGCGCGGGTATCGGTCATCTTCAGCGACATCGACAACTTCAAGAAGCTCAACGATACGAAAGGCCACCATATGGGAGATCAGGTGCTTAAGCAGGTGGCGCAGATCGTGAAGGAAGAAACGGAAGACTCCGGTATTTGCGGACGGTACGGCGGGGAAGAAATGGTCGTGCTGGTGACGAACTCGGAAGTCGATGCCGCAGGCTTGTCGGAGCGTATCCGAAGCCGTGTGGAGACAGAAACCATGGTGACGTTAAGCATGGGATACAGTATGTTCAAAAAAGGGGTAAACGCGGAGGAATTGATCAAGCAGGCGGATGAAGCGATGTACCGGGCCAAGACGACCGGCAAAAACAAAGTCGTCGGCTTCTAGGCCGACACCGGTCCGTACGCTCTTGGAAGAAAGGCGGGAAGCCAGCTTCCCGCATCTGTCGCAGGTCTATTCTATGGTGAACAATTCCTCCAGAGGCTGCTCCAAAAGATCGCTGAGCTTCTTCGCCGTGCCCGGGCCAACGGCCTTGACCGATCGCTCCAGCAAGCTGATATAAGCATAGCTCAAGCCTGAAAGCTGGGCCAGGTCCCGCTGAGTCATTCCTTTGACGATCCGGGCTCGTACGATCGCGTTCGTTTTGGCTTTAATTTTCATTTTGCGGTCCTCCCCCTTGCTGAACAACAACCACTATCATTATACATCAATTTTATTTACTTTTGCAACCAGTTATGTTTACTTTTGTTAAACTAACTTTATATGTAGTTTCTGTTTTTTACTGTTGATATATTAATATTCATTATTCTGTACCTCTACAAATACAAAATGGAGGACAGAAATCTATTCCCCCATCATTATAGCTAGCCTATAGAATAGCGAATTTACGAATCTCCATGATGCCTAAGCAACTGACTAACCCATGATTGCGAAACTCCTAGCTTTTGGGCTAATTTTCTTTGCGAAGCTTTAGGGTTTTCCTTTATTGCTTGCTGCAAACGGTCCAATGCTTCTTTCCTTTTGGGAGTCAATTTTTTCCTTTTTGAAAGGTTTTTAGTTGCCGCACCTAACCGTTCGCGTTCCACCCGTTCAAGGAAAACTTGGAGCGCTGGAAGACTTTGAATACATGACATACAAATATAAAATTTTTTGAAGTAAAAGGTTTGTTCCTTACCTGAGCAAAACAAACACGCTTTTGCTTGATATTTATAAACCATAATCGCCTTTCTCTCGTCATCACAGAAATACTCTGTCATGACATTGGGATGTAAATTCAATACATGCCTAACCTCTGTTGGGATTATTATTCTTCCGAAGTCGTCTACAACTCTGACAATTCCCGTTCTTCTGCCATCTTGCATCAACCACACCTCGAACAATAACGATTTCTAGTTTACACATCGCATTTTTCGAATTTGAGCAATTAAAACGTAGGCATCTAATTGTTGGCTCAATTGGACCACATATTCGCTCGTTAAACTCTCTCCCTGTTGTACGGCCTCTTTCATTTGGTTCTGTATGTTTTTCATTACGTTCTGCAATGTTTCGTCGCTGAAATGGCTAATATCGTATCGGGCATAATCCTCCTTTCTGGATGCTAGTACGGACATGGAAATATTCCCCTTTCTAACTTTTAAATGGATTTATGTAGATAGTTTACTATTTATTTCTTTTACAATATTGATTAAATTTTAAAGAAATAAATTGAAAGACAAAACAAAAAAACAGGCAAAAAATCGCCTGTTCTGGATAATCTACTATTTTTATGGATTATATTAAAATCCGGAATCGTCATAGAATAACTTTGCTTCTTTTTATAACAATTATTGAAATCGCCACATAATGACTTTGATTGGTGCAAGTGAACGAGCATATCATTACAAAAGAAAATGCTGTAATACCTATAATAAACTTCTTCATAACCTAACTTATAACTCCATTATATACCCTTCTAACCTTTTCCAGAAGTTCAAATTTCATCAGTTTTTTATCCAAATACAAAGAAGTGAAAATATCATTCGAAAGCTCTACTGTGCTCCTTACTGATTCCTGATAAGCATTTATTTTTGCAAAATAATTGGTACTAAGAAGGTAAGAGTCAATTGCCTGTTCGACCATACCCTTTTTAGTAAAATACTTGCCTTTAAACTTATAGTACTTGCCTATCTCAGAATATTGATAAGGTGTACCATTCTCGAAAGGAAACAATTGTTCTTCATCTTGATTAAATATCGTTCCTATGGAACCATCATCATTTAATTTGAATAAGACCTCAAGAAGCATGTTTAATCTAGGTAGACGCTTCTCCCCTTGCACTTCATCTAAACATTCTTTCAACAACGGTAAAGCATCCGAATACTTTTCAGTTCCGGTTAAACTGATGGCACGAAAATATTTTGAACGTTCAATTATAATTTGGTAGTTGAGTTTTTCATATAATGCGACATGCTCTATTAACATCTCATAATTACCTTGATGCCCTAAAGAATTACAAATTGCTAATGCAACTTGCTCCTTGAGTTCACTATGTTTAGTGTCTACAGCATGGCCCGATTTCCCCAATTCAATGCACTTATCATATTTTTTAAGAGCATAAGCATGAAGTGCCATGCGGTAATAATATATACATTTCTCTTCTTGTGCTAAAAAATCAGCGTAATGAAGAACTTCTTCACCTTCTCTAAAAGTCTCGTCCAGTAAAGACAGGTTACTTCGATTAATCAAATATTTCTTGAAAGTACCCTTGCCAACAAAAGCAGACACCCCGTGTTCTCTGGAATATTTAATAATTACCGTATAAAGTAGCACTTTTATGGAGCTACCGTTTAATGTTCCCGTGAAATCAAACAATCGTTGAAGTGATTCTTCCGTCTTCTTTTGGGACGATTGTAGTAACCTTGTTGCTACCATGGGTATTAGAGAAACATTTTTCCTCGAGATAATATCTCGCAATATTTCAAATAAAGTTTCTATTCCTCGTTCTTCTTCTATGTAAGCCTTTATGATCTGTTCGTAATGAACTGGCAAGGCTCGAACCAAGGCTTTCACCGTCTTATATTCTGGATGTTTTGTGGCCCCCGATTCAATTTTATGAAGCACTGCGCTGCGAACACCTGTTAGTTCCTCAAGTTTCGCATATGTCAAATTTTTCTTTTTTCTAAGTTGGAAGATGAAATCTGCGATGGTGTTATTCCGATGCTTAATATCCACCATAATACATAACCTTCCTTTTTTGTTTAAGTTTTTACACTGGTCAATTATATCAAAGTATGTTTAATTTTACAATTAATTGATTTTCATGATATCTACCTAATTTCTTCCGAAATACAACGATTCGCTAAATTTCTACAAAGTATAAGTGAATATTTGGTAATCACTGTAATTACTCAGATGGTTTTCAAGTAATCACTGTTATAAAAATAGATATTAATTCCTATCCCATATTTTATGGAATTATGATAAATTATGTTTGAACGATGAGGTCGCGACGAATTGTTCATACAATTTTTAGGGAGGCATGTCCACTTTGAAAAAGAAAATGTAAACATCATTTCTTCTATGTTTTTACTTGTTAACTCATCATTTACTTTACCGAGTATTACAAAATCAATGCGTGACATCTGGAAACAAACTTTTCAATGCTGTTGGTCAATGATTGAATAAGTTGAACTGGAGGGAAGGCCAATGGAAATTAAATTCAAACAGTTTGTTGCTGTGTGCAGCTTAACGGCTGTAGTACTGAGTTTTAATGAAAGCTGTAGCTCTTCTTTAACTTCCCTCCGAAAGAAGTCTCCCACTTCTAAATCTTGCGAAGCTTGATGAAAGTGGGATTATTTTTTCATCTTTTATTTTTAAAAATGAAATTTGATTTTTAATGAGAAAGAACATTCCTTTTTTATAGTATTTCGTATAATTCCCCAAAGTCTATGAGACATCTTCTATTTATTATAAAGAAAAGTTTATTTTACTTTATTTGAGATTTATTGTATTATATTACCAATTAAATTATTTGGGGTGATATATGATCTAAACTAGGATGGAGATTTGGATTTTGGTGTTTACTCTAAATCTACAAACTTGTGGGAGGTAGAAGAATGAAGAAATTGTTTTTGAAATCAGTTTTGGCTCTTACGGTAATCGTTTCAGTGATTCCAGTTTCCGCAAATGCTAATGAATCAACACAGATAGCTACATCAAATTCATCCACTGTTCCATGTGTAAAAGCTGAAGGTAAGGTTTCCTACGAAACTGATGCCAATGGCATTACAAAGGAGATCACTGAGATTAGTAACACTCAAGAGTACGCGAAAGCTTATAACCTTGATTTGCCATCTCCAAACGCAAAAATTGTTCATGTCAGAACTGTTTCTGCTAGTGAAAAAGCTAATTTAAACATTTTAAATGCTGCTGAGATTTCAGCTCAGGGGGTAGGTGATTACTACTTAAAAAATATTGAAGGGCCAAGAAGAGGTTGTGGCATACATGCTTTAAGACGTGATAATCTCGTTTATCCCGGTGGTGAAATGAGCTTCACTGATTCTGTAGCAGCATCTATTACTGGAACTGTCACAGTAGATGCGCAAATTGTAAGTGCTGCTGTCGGGTTCAATGTAACGCAAACATTTTCTGTAACCGATAAGCAAACAGTTACAATCCCATCCAACTATTCACGCGCCGAAGTTTCTGCTTATGCTAATTATGATATTTGGCAATATGACATCTATAAAAAGGGGATATTTTGGGATAGTAAGGAAGGTTATGGTAGCGTATCTAAGCCTGTAGGCGTTTGCTTTAATATTGTTTACTCTTAACTATTCAGGTACACATTCAACACAAATAGGGGGTGCGAAGCACCCCGGCAGGAATCGAAAATGAATTATTGTAT
>NZ_JANAVJ010000145.1 GCF_024213375.1 Paenibacillus sp. MZ04-78.2
TCTATCTGGCGTGGAAACGGAAAGTTAACGTATTTGGGTAGTTTAAATGAAATTAAAGACTCAAATTATTTTAAATACTCATTTTACGAAAAGCGTGGAGAGAAGAATAAGAAGCTTGTTTTAGAGGGGCTAAAAAAATCAAACAATGGAAATATTAATATACTTGAAAACCTTAAGGTTGGATCTATTGAGGGACCTGTTGAAGAAATGGATAAGAATCAAGGACCTGTAAGATATTATTTAGAAATTGAATGGGTCAACAATGAAGGGGTTAGTAAGAAAGAAGAAATTCCATTAGAATTAACATGAAATGCTTGGTTGACTGCAAAAAAAGAAGCCTGATAATCTGAATAGGCTTCTTTCTATTGATTCAAGATAAGTTAAGAGTAAACAATATTAAAGCAAACGCCTACAGGCTTAGATACGCTACCATAACCTTCCTTACTATCCCAAAA
>NZ_JANAVJ010000027.1 GCF_024213375.1 Paenibacillus sp. MZ04-78.2
GCTCTGATCTAGGATGAGCTAATGAGCTAGCTCTTAACTTAGCAGTCGGCACAAAACAGAAATGGCCTGCGTGCGTTAACTAGCTAAGAATCCCACGGCTTTAGCCGTGTTGGAGGCTCAAAAAAGCGAACATTACTGGTACGGCGTAACGAACCCGCTGTTCGATGTCATGCTGGGCACGTTCCGCGACGAGCAGCAGGTGGAAAAAAGCGAAACGGCGCGCAATCTGGAAGGAAAAGAGGATGCGCGGCTCTAGTCCCGTTTCAATACTTGGCCAGTTCGATGACCTGTAGACGGACGCATTGCAAAAAGCGCCCCGCTTGCGGGTCATTTTGTATTTTAGAGCTTCAAGGCGAGCTGTTCGGTAATTTTGTCGATCATAGAGAAAAACTGCGTCTTTTCCTCGTCGCTTAGCGGTTCAAGCATGTCGGTAAGCAGCTGCCGCCGGATCTCCATGGCGCTCATCACGAAGGCAGCGCCTTGCTCCGTGAGCGCGATCCGTACGGTGCGCCGGTCCGAATCGCTCATTATGCCGCGTTCACGGACCGGATGGATACGACGGACCCGACCTTCGTGGACTCGTTCAATGCGCTCGTTAACCGGATTGCCACGGCGGCGCATCTGCCGCTGACCGAAGCGAAAACGCAAGCGGCAGCGGCGTTAGCCGGGCAAGCGAAGCTGCAGGCGACGGTGATGGGGATTAACGACGCCTTTTTCTGGCCGGGCGCTTGCTCCCGAAGCCGATGCGGAAGCCTCGCGGACTTCGGCCAAGCTTGCCGATCCGGAATATCGTCAGGCATTACGCGGGTTTACTCAACCGGCAAGGCCTGAGACGCCGTCCGAGAAAGCCGTCGAAGCTTCCATGAAGGACGACGACTTCCGTACGGCGCTGCGGTCGATGCACAACAAGAAGCAATAATACGATTGCGGAAAAAGACTTCATGACTTCAGGTGATCGCATAGGCGTTCTGAGGGGAGGAAGTCTTTTTTGCCATGGTTGGAGCCAAGCCAATTACCAATTAGGTATTCTGTTTTTGGGTGAATTTTCGAACCGGGTACATAGTTATCCACGGAGTTATACACATAATAAACAGCCTGTACACGAAAAAAAATGCCTACGGGCCTTTGTTATTCACATATCCACAGAATAGGTTATGCACACCGGGATTTGGAAATTCGGTTTCCATGGGTTTGGTTCTTTATAGACAGAAAGAGACCCACAAGCAACGGGCTGTGGGTCTAAAGGTTTTATATATTAAAAAGGGGGTCAAGGATTATTATAGCCTGCGAACATTAAAGAACGATGAAAATTATATTTCAATTAGATTACAAAACCCAAACAATAATTCACGACAGATCGGCATAACGGTATATAATTTCAACATTATTTTGTTCCACGGGGATATTTGCCTTTACGTACGGAATGTGGTAAAATAAACCCAATGTTTATAAATGAAACCGAAATTCACATATTGAAAAAGGTGACATTTTTTACATGATACTTTTTTCAATGTGTGAATTTTTTAATTTTGGTTAAAAATGAGCATATTAATATCATTTAGTGGAGGTCACACCCATGCAAACAGGTACAGTAAAATGGTTTAACGCAGAGAAAGGCTACGGCTTCATCGAAGTTGAAGGCGGCAACGACGTATTCGTGCATTTCAGCGCGATCCAAGGCGAAGGCTTCAAGTCCCTGGACGAAGGCCAACGCGTTGAATTCAACGTTGTTCAAGGCAACCGCGGACCGCAAGCCGAGAACGTTGTTAAAGTTTACTAAGCAGCAAGCCCGCTCTTAACGCAAGTTAGGGGCGGTTTTTCTTTTAGTATTGAGATCGGAAAGGGGAATGGCCATGAATTATCGTAAAAAGATGTTTGAGGAGATTCCCAAGGAAGAGACCAAGATCTGGTCCTGTACAAAAGAAGATTGCAATGGGTGGATGCGGGACAATTTTATGTTCGAGCACAACCCGACGTGTCCGTTGTGCCAGTCCCCGATGGTCAGCGATACGAAAATGCTGCCGGTGCTCGTGAACTCGACGCTGGATCAGCGTCCGGCTAACGCCGGCCAAGAGGAATAGGCACGCATCTGACAGCCGCCGTTCAAGTTGTTAACTTGGATGAGCGGTCTTTTTAGGTTTCGAGTGAGGTGACGAAGATGCTCGAATGGACGGGAGAACGAATTATTCCCAAGCAGATGAAGCCGACGAACGGCATGCTGCTGGAGCATATCGCGAGATATTATTTTGCCGCTCCTTACGTGAAGGGGCGGGTGCTGGACATTGCCTGCGGAACCGGATACGGGAGCCATATGACGGCCAAGGAGCGGAAGCGGGAAGTGACGGAAATCGTCGCCGTCGACAACGATGAGGAGACGCTGCGGTATGCGAGTCGGGAATACCATCATCAGAAGGTGACGTATGTGCAAGGGGACGCAACGGACTCCGGGCTTCCGGAGCGGCTTGGCCTGTTCGATACGATCTTGAGCTTTGAAACGATCGAGCACCTGAAGGACGACAGGACGTTCATGGACAACCTCTACCGCATGCTGAAGCCGGGGGGAATTCTGGTCCTGTCCAGCCCGTTCGGCCGGGGGCGGGGCATGCCGACCAGCGAACCGTTTCATGTTCACCAGCTTACAGCAAGCGAGTTCGAGGAGCTGTTTACCGGCTTTGCCGAGGTGGACATTTACTACCAGCGGGGCGTCACCTTCGAGAAGCCGCGGGACGGAATCCGGTATTTTATCGGCGTGGCGGTGTGCCGGAAGTAGCGGGACCCCGCGCAGCACCTATCTCCTCCACTTTTCAAACGGGACGCCGTACTGGTATATTTGTTGTCATAATATTCCATGCCGCCGAAGCCGGGAACGCCGGTTCCCGCTTCAGGCGTAACGAAGCGAGGCTGCGACCGATGTACAAGCTCATGCTTGTGGAAGACGAAGAAGATGTGCGCGAAGGCATCCTGCGGGAGATCGACTGGGCCCGCCACGGATTCGAAGTGATCGAAACCGCGGAAAACGGTCAGGAGGCGGCGGAGCTGTTCGAACGGCAGGTGCCGGACGTCGTCGTCACCGACATCCGCATGCCGTTTATGGACGGGCTGCAGCTCGCGGCGTGGATCAGGCAGCGGCATGAAGCGACGAAGATCGTCATCCTGACCGGCTTCGACGAGTTCGAATATGCGCAAAAAGCGGTCAAGCTGCATATCGACGAATATGTGCTCAAGCCGTATTCGGCACAGGAGCTGATCGACGTGCTGGTGAAAATCAAGCACCGGATTGACGAAGAAGCGGCGGAAAAGGAAAACGTCCAGACGCTTCAGGAGCATTACCGCAGAAGTCTGCCTGTGCTGCGCGAGGTTTTTCTGGCCTCGCTGGTCGCGCGGAAGCTCCCGCGGCGCGAAATCGAGGAGAAGTGCCGCAGCTACAATCTGGAGCTGGCGGCGGACGCCTACGTCGTATCCGTCATCAGCATGGATACAGGGGACAGCGAGGAAACAGAGGGGGCAGCCGAAGCCTCTCTCAAAGGCTCGAAGGATACGGAGCTGAAACGCTTCGCCGTGCTGAACATTGCCGAAGAAATCGTCGAGAAGCACCGCTTGGGACGGGTGTTTTTGCACAACGATACCTTGGTGCTTTTGACGGTAGCCGGACAGGGGACGGAGGGCGAAGCCTCCGCACTTAAGAAAACGCTTACTGCGCTGGAGGACATCCGGCAGAGCATTGCGAAATATTTGAAATTTACCGTCACGATCGGCGTCGGCACCGTATGCGGCGAATTGACGAACGTATCCTATTCTTACAAGGATGCGGTATTGGCGCTTGATTACCGCGGCATTCTCGGGGGCAACCGGATCATTTGCATCGACGATGTGGAGACGCGTTTCGTCGAGAAGCTGCGCTTTGACGAATTGAAGGAGCATGCGTTGATCCGCTGTCTGAAGGTTGGCACCCCGCAGGAAATTCAGGAGACGGTGGACGGCTTGTTTCACGGCATCGGTGAAACGCAGGTGTCGTTCAAGGATTACCAGATTTACTTGATGGAACTGCTAACCGCCATACTCAAAGCGGCCAAAGACGCGAACGTCGATTTGGATGCGGTGCTTGGGACGGACTTCGTGCCTTTCGCGGAGCTGCATAAGTTCACAAGCTTGCAGGAGGCGAAGAGCCGCATTTTCGGGCTGTGCACAAACATTATGAACAGCATCGCGAGCCAGCGGCAGTATACGTACAAATCGCTGGTGGAGCAGGCGATCGACTATACGAAGCGTCATTACCACGAGACCGACATTTCAATCCAGAAAGTATGCGGCCATCTGCATATCAGCGCCGGTTATTTCAGCAGCATTTTCAAGAAAGAGGCGAAAATGACGTTCGTGAACTACCTGATGCACATTCGGATGGAAGCGGCGAAGGAACTGCTGCGGACGACCGATCTCAAAGCGTTCGAGATCGCCGAGCGGGTCGGGTATGCGGAGCCGAACTACTTCAGCTTCAGCTTCCGCAAGCATGTCGGCGTCTCGCCGAAGGAATACCGCAGCGCCGCCATGGAGGGACAGCGCGGATGAAGCGGGTGCCCCGAGGGCTTCGGCGGATGGCTGCATCCGCTGTCTATACGTGGAGGGTTAAGAGCATTCAGGTGATCATCACCGCGTCGTTCACGCTGCTGACGCTGCTTGTGATGGCGTTCGTCAGCGTGATGCTGTACAACAAATTTACGAAGACGGCGGAGCAGAACACGTTTCTCAGCAATGAACAGATCGTCGCGCAGGTGAAATACAACCTCGAAATTTACCTGCAAAATATGTCCCAGGTGTTTCAGACCGTGGAGCAGAAGGTGCGGATGAATTCCGTGGTATCGGGAGAAGAACGGCTGACCGAGCAGCTCGGCACGATACTGGACAGCCGCACAGATATCGTGTCGATGGCGCTGTTTACGGCAGACGGCGAGCCGATGACGGGGCTTCCGGTCATGGAGATGCGCAAGAACACGAAGCTGGCCGAGCAGAGCTGGTTCAAGACGGCGCTGGAAAACCCGAACCATCTTACCTTCTCGCTGCCGCACATCCAGAACCTGTACAAGGGCAAATATACGTGGGTCGTGTCCATGAGCAAGCAGATCACGATCGAACGCGGCGGCGAGAAGCGGAACGCCGTACTGCTCGTCGATTTCAACTTCAAGATAATCGACGACCTGTGCCGCCGGGTCAGCCTGGGGAAGAAAGGCTACGTATACATCATCGACGAGTCCGCAGGCAACATCGTGTATCACCCTCAGCAGCAGCTCATTTATATCGGCCTGAAATACGAGAATGTGGAGCAGGCGCTCAAATACACGTACGGCAATTATCTCGATTCCTCCAGCGGCGACAAGCGGCTGATCACCATCGCCACGGTCAACAACATCGGCTGGAAAATCATCGGAGTTTCTTACATGGACGAAATCGTGACTGCCAAGAAAGAAATCGGCGGCTTCATTGCCTGGCTGCTGCTATTTGTCGTCGTCTTCGTGCTGTTGATCTCGGCGTTCATGTCGGCCAAAATTTCGCAGCCGATTCGCCGTCTGGAGCGTTCGATGAGCAAGGTGGAGCAGGGTGTGTTCGACATTCACATCCAGGTGCAGGGCGACGATGAGGTGGGGCGGCTGTCACGCCGGTTCAACTATATGGTGGCCCGCATCCGCGAGCTGATGGGTCAAATCATCCGCGAGCAGGAAGCGAAGCGCAGGGGCGAGCTTGAGGTGCTGCATGCGCAGATTCACCCGCATTTTCTGTATAATACGCTGAATTCGGTCGTGCGGCTGGCCGGCGGAGGCAAGAGCGAAGAGGTCATTACGATGATTACGGCGCTGTCGAAGTTTTTCCGCATCAGCCTCAGCAAAGGCCAGACCGTCATCTCCGTGCAGGACGAGCTGGAGCATGTCCGCAATTATTTGATCATCCAGAAGATGCGCTACAAGAACAAATTCGAATTCGCGATCGAAGCGGAGTCGGAGGTCTTGGACTGCCGGACGCTGAAGCTGATTTTGCAGCCGATTGTGGAGAACGCCATCTACCACGGCATCGAAATGATGGCGGACGAAGGCTTCATCCGGATCACCGCAGAGCTTGCCGGGGAAAAGGTACGGCTGCAGGTCATCGACAACGGGCTCGGCATCCCGGCGGACAAGCTGGAACGGCTGCTGACGGGCGAGGCGGCAAGCGGCGAAGGCTCTTCCGTCGGCTTACGCAACGTGCATGAGCGTATCCGGCTTGGCTACGGCGAAGCCTACGGGCTGGAGATCGAGAGCCGGGTGGAGGAAGGTACGACGGTGACGTTGTGGCTTCCGGCGATTCGAACGGAAGGGGCGGAGGAGCGATGACAAACGGAAACGCAGTGATTCAAACGGTTCCGGTGCTGCTTGCAGCCTTGCTCTGCCTCCTGCTGCTTCCGGCTTGCGGGAGTGAGAACACCGAGCCGCACATCGCGGAGCCGAAGAAGCAAATTGCTCTCGTGCTGAAGACGCATAACAGCGATTATTGGAAAACGGTACGCACGGGGGCCGAAGCTGCGGCAAAAGAGTTCGGCATCGAGCTGTCGGTCGGGGCGCCCAAGCAGGAAGAGGACGTGCAGGGCCAAATTCAACTCGTGAACGAAGCGGTCAACTATAAGCGGGCTGCGCTGGTCCTGGCGGCGAACGACGATCAAGCGCTCGCGGAAGCGGCCGGACAAGCGGCGGAGCGAGGCATGCCGGTTATCGCCATCGATACGGAGATCGACTCGTCGCGGGTGCGCAGCTTCATCGGCATCGACAACTTCGAGGCCGGAAGCAAGGCGGGGCTCAAAATGGCGTCGCTGGTCGGGAGCCAGGGACGCATCGCGGTGATCGGCTTCAAGCCGAGCGTGAGGACGACCGAGCAGCGGGAGCGGGGCGTACTGGACGAACTCGCCAAGCACAGCCAGATGAAGGTGATGGAGCAGGTCGAGTGCGCCTCGGACCCCGCTCCGTGCGCAGGACAAATCCGTCGGCTCCTGCAGGAGCCTGTAGACGGGATCGTTGCGCTGCATGCCGTTTCGTCCATTGAGGTTGTCCGGGCGATTGGGGAGATGGGGCTGGAGGGAAAAGTAAAGGCCGTCACGTTCGACAGCACGGCCGAAAATATCGAATCGCTGCAGGAAGGCGTCATTCAGGCGACGATTATCCAAAATCCGTTCAGCATGGGCTACCTGGGCGTCAAATATGCGGTGGAAGCCTTGGAAGGCAAGAAGGTGCCCGCCCGCTTCGATACCGAAACGAAGGTGATCGATCAGGACAATATGTTCTGGTCGGACAACCAGAAGCTTTTGTTTCCTTTTGTGAAGTGAGAAAATGGAGAGGGCGGCCGTATGAGCGGTCGCTTTTGACGTTTTGGAATTGGCCCTCCCCATAAAAGAAACGTCCTTTGAATCCGAAGGACGTTTTTTTGCATTTCCTCCAAAAACACATGAGGATTTCGATAGAACACATGAGAATTTTGCATGGGTTTTTTTCCGAAAATCCAAGATAATGGGAACGTAGCTAACCTAACGTAACGTCATACAAAAAAACAGGAGGTCAGATGTTATGAAAAAGAAAGCTGTATCCATGATCATCGCGGCAGCTCTGCTTACGACCGCTGTCGGCTGTTCCGGCTCTGGCAATGCTCCCGCGGGCGGCGCGAGCACGAATGCCGGCGGAGGAGCGGCCAAGCCCGATGCGGCCGCCAAAAATCCGACCATCGGCGTCGCCATCTACAAATTTGACGATACGTTCATGACGGGCGTACGGAATGCGATTTCCCAAGCGGCGGAAGGCAAAGCCAAGGCAGACATCGTCGACAGCCAGAACTCCCAGCCGGCCCAGAACGATAAGGTCGATCTGTTCATTACGAAAAAGGTCAATGCGCTCGCCATCAATCCGGTCGACCGCACCGCAGCCGGCGTCATCATCGACAAAGCGAAAAACGCGAACATCCCCGTCGTTTTCATGAATCGCGAGCCGCTCGCCGACGACATGAAAAAATGGGATAAGGTGTACTACGTCGGCGCGAAAGCGGAGCAGTCCGGCACGATGGAAGGCCAGCTCATCGTTGATTACTTCAAAGCGAACCCCGCAGCGGATAAAAACAAGGACGGCGTGCTGCAATACGTCATGCTGAAGGGCGAGCCGGGGCATCAGGACGCCGAGCTGCGCACGAAGTTCGCGATCAAAGCTGTCGAGGACGCGAACATTAAGGTGGAGAGGCTTTCGGAAGACACCGCGTTGTGGGACCGCGTCAAAGGGCAGGAGAAAATGGCCGCGTTCCTCGCTTCCCACGGCGACAAAATCGAAGCCGTCTTCGCGAACAACGACGACATGGCGCTTGGCGCGATCGAAGCTTTGAAAGCGAAGGGCTATTTTAAAGACAACAAATTCATTCCGGTCGTCGGCGTTGACGCCACGGCGCCTGCGCTCAAAGCGCTCGAAGAAGGCACGCTGCTCGGCACCGTGCTGAACGATGCGAAGAATCAAGGGAAAGCGGCGTTCAACATCGCGAACGTGCTTGCACAAGGCCAGACGCCAAACAAAGAAAACACCGGCTATGACATTACCGACGGCAAATACGTCTGGATTTCTTACAAAAAAATCACAAAAGCAAACATAAACGACGCGAAATAATCGGCTACCCGGCCGAGCGGCAAGGGGGCAATGGCTGCGGACGTTGCCCCTTTGCCGTATGCGCACATCCTTACGCTAGGGGGCCTTGGCATGACGGAAACCCGATATTTGCTTGAAATGAACGGAATTACGAAGGAATTTCCCGGCGTCAAAGCGCTGGACGGCGTCACCTTGAAGGTGCGCCCGGGCACGGTGCACGCCTTGATGGGGGAGAACGGCGCGGGCAAGTCCACGCTGATGAAATGCTTGTTCGGCATTTATAAGCCGGACGGCGGCGAGATCGTCCTGGATGGCCAGCGGGTGGAGATCAACAACTCGAAGGCTGCGCTGAGCTTGGGCGTCTCGATGATTCATCAGGAGCTGCACCCGGTGCCGCACCGCAATGTGATGGAGAACATCTGGCTTGGCCGTTTTCCGGTGAAGGGACTCGGACTGTTTCACATCGTCGACGACAAAAAAATGCGCGCGGATACGGTAACGCTGCTTCGGGATTTGGATATGGATATCGATCCGAACGCCTTGGTAGGCTCGATGTCCGTCTCGAAGATTCAATCGCTCGAAATCGCCAAAGCCGTCTCCTTCCGCTCCAAAGTCATCGTGATGGACGAACCGACGTCTTCGTTGACGGGCAACGAAGTGGAGCAGCTGTTCAAGATCATTAACGAGCTGCGCGGGCGCGGCGTATCCATCATTTATATTTCCCACAAGATGGAGGAAATACTTCGCATTTCCGACGATGTGACCATTATGCGGGACGGCAGATTGATCGGCTCGTGGCCGGCGGCCGAGCTGACGACGGATCTCATCATCTCCCGCATGGTCGGCCGCGACCTGAAGGAGCGTTTCCCGGAGCGTCACAACACGCCGGGTGACGTGCTGCTGAAGGTGGAGAAGCTGACCTCGCCTTTTCCGAAATCGTTCCGGGATGTGTCGTTCGAGCTGCGGCAGGGGGAGATTCTAGGGGTCGGCGGCCTTGTCGGCGCACAGCGGACCGAGCTGATCGAAGCGCTGTTCGGCCTGCGCTCGGTCGCCTCCGGCGAAATCCGTCTTCGCGGACACAAGGTCAAGATCAAATCGCCGATCGATGCCAAGAAGCATAAAATCGCGCTGCTGACCGAAGAACGGCGGGTGACGGGCATTTTTCCCGTGCTGTCGATTCTGGAAAATACGATGATCGCCAATCTGGACCGGTATATCAATCCGTTCTTCCTGCTGAACGAGCGGAAGGGGCGGGCGGAAGTCACCGCGAGCGTCGAGAAGCTGCGCGTTAAGACGCCTTCGATTAAGGAGCTGATCAAAAATTTGTCAGGTGGCAATCAGCAGAAGGTGCTGCTGGCGCGGTGGCTTCTGACCGAGCCGGACATTTTGCTGCTTGACGAGCCTACCCGGGGCATCGACGTCGGGGCCAAATTCGAGATTTATACGATCATCGCCGATCTGGCCAAGCAAGGCAAAAGCATCATCATGATTTCCTCGGAAATGCCCGAGCTGCTCGGCATGTCGGACCGCATTATGGTCATGTCGGAGGGGCGGCTGACGGGTATTCTGGACGGTCGGCAGGCGACGGAACAAGATATTATGCGGCTGGCCGCCAACTAGAAGAGGACATCGCGAAGGAGGAGAACCGGGCTTATGAAGACGGGAAAGCTGAATCATTTTTTTACACAATACGCGATTTATATCGTTCTGATCCTTCTCGTAGCGGGCATTGCGACGTCCGATCCGCGGTTTCTGTCGATCGATATTTTGCGGGACATTTTGCTGCAAAATTCGACCCGCGCCATTATCGCGCTGGGAGCCGCGTTCGTGCTGATTACGGGAGGAACCGACTTGTCCGCGGGACGCGTCGTTGGGTTGACGGCGGTACTATCCGCTTCGATGCTGCAGACGGCCGATTACCCGCGCCGCTTTTTCCCGGATATGCCCGATCTGCCGGTCTGGGCGCCGATTTTGATCGGGATTGCCGCAGGGCTGCTCGTCGGCTTGATCAACGGCTGGATCGTGTCCAGGCTGAGCGTGCCGCCGTTCATCGCGACGCTGGGCACGATGGTCATCGTCTACGGGGCCAACTCGATCTACTTCGACTTGAAGCCGAACGAATCGCAACCGATTGCCGGCTTGCGCCAGGACTTCACAACCATCGGCACCGGCTTCGTCGGACCGAACGGGCCGTATTCGCTGCCGTATATCGTCATTATCGCGGTCGTCGTCGCTTTTATCGTCTGGGTCATTTTCAACAAGACGCGGCTCGGCAAAAATATGTACGCCATCGGCGGGAATAGCCAAGCGGCGGTCGTCTCCGGGATTAACGTCAAGCGCAACCTGATCTATATATATGCGATCGCAGGCGCGCTGTACGGCTTGGGCGGCGTGCTGGAAGCGGCCCGAACGGGCGGCGCGACGAACAACTACGGCAACATGTACGAGCTTGACGCGATTGCCGCGTGCGTGGTGGGCGGCGTATCGACGGCGGGCGGGATCGGAACCGTGCCGGGCGTGCTGGCCGGCGTGCTCATCTTCGGCGTCATCAACTACGGCTTGACCTTCATCGGCGTTAGCCCGTATTGGCAGCTCATTATTAAAGGGCTGATCATCGTTGCCGCCGTCGCTTTTGATATTCGCAAGTATTTAGCGAAAAAATAAGGGAGTCGCAAAAAGCTTGTCGCATAGGCGGCAAGTTTTTTTTGCGATAGGCCCCAAGAAGGATTGCAAAATCTTTATTTATCCGATAAAATAACTATGAATTAACCGAAAGGAATGGGTGATTCCGATGACGGCACGTTGTCCTCACTGCTCCGGCGTTCAGCCCTTGGACGTTTCGATCTGCCCTCACTGCGGAGCCGAGGCGAAGACGCAAGACCGGCTGCTGGACGCTTTGACTTATTGGGACGGCACGGCTGCAGCTTCCCGTCTGTATCCTTCTTTGATAGCCCTTCTGATCGTTGTCGTCGCCGGCGGGGCGGCCGCTTGGCTGCATTTTCCCGCGCTTTTCTGGACCGGCGCCGTCATCGCGCTTCTATATCGCTTCTTCACGATCAAAGTTTGAAGCCATCCCGTCAATCATAATAAAAGCTTATTTATAGCATCAAGGATTCGTATTTGTGTTTTCCCCCCGAATCTCTTACGATTACACCTGTCGGAAGTACATGGGGAATCGGGGGGAACATCGATGAACGGTTTGAAATCGCTCGGCCCGGGTCTTGCGCTCACGGGAGTTATTGCGGCCGTGTCTTACGGGCTCGGCCTGCTGTTTCCGCTGATCGGCGGCTCGGTTTTCGGCATCGTGATTGGCATCCTGGTGAACAATCTATGGCGCAAGCCGCAACATACATGGCAGGGCATTCGTTTTTGTTCCAAAAAAGTGCTGCAATGGGCAATTATCCTGCTCGGCTGCCGTCTCAGCCTGTCGGAGGTATGGAAGACCGGCACGGAGACGTTCGTGGTCATGATCGTCACGCTGCTGCTTTCGTTCGCCGCGGCTTACGGCTTCGGACGGCTGCTCCGCATTCCGCAGCGCATGGCGACGTTAATCGGCGCGGGCACCGGCATTTGCGGCGGTTCGGCGATCGCGGCCATCTCGCCGGTCATCGAAGCGAAGGAAGAGGAGATCGCGTATTCAATCTCGACGATTTTCTTGTTCAACATCGTCGCGGTCCTTGTTTTTCCGGCGCTTGGGCATGCGCTCGGCTTATCCGATGCGGGGTTCGGTCTATGGGCAGGCACCGCGGTGAACGACACTTCTTCCGTCGTCGCCGCAGGGTACGCGTTCAGCGCCGCCGCCGGGGATTACGCCACCATCGTTAAGCTGACGCGCACCACGATGATCGTGCCGATTGCGATCCTTATGGCGGTCATCGTCGGTTGGAGCAAGAAGCGGGAAGCCGCCGGTACGGCGGGAGGATCGTTTTCGGTCAAGCAGGTGTTTCCTTGGTTTATTTTATGGTTTCTCGCCGCCTCGCTGTTGTACACGCTCGGACTTTTCGGGGAGCAGCTTTTGCAGTGGATTCATGTGGCGGCGCAGTTTATGGTCGTAGTAGCGCTGACTGCGGTCGGCTTATCCGCCGACTTCCGGCAAATGACCGCAACCGGGGTAAGACCGATGATTCTCGGCTTAATCGTCTGGTTGGTCGTCTCCGTCAGCGGATATGCGGTCGGCACGCTGACCGGCCAAATGTGACGTTTCCGTTATGCGGGAACGTCTTTTTCTTTTTGCAAAGGCACGAAAGGAGGAAAACCGTTCCATCTCGCCGAATCTTTTTTAGTCAAGTACGTAAGACTACCGAAGGAGAGATCCCATTGTTTAAAAAAATCGGCGCATGGGTCATGGGCGCAGCACTTGTTTTTACGGCCGGCTGCCAGCCGCTTGGCGGTTTGGATATGAATCAGGCCATCGAAAACGAATGGAAGACGGACACTTACGAGGCTTCGCTGTCGATGGGGCTGCAATACGGTGTGGGAGATACGAGCGCCTTGTCTAAATCCGACAAGGAAGGATTGCCCTTGTGGAACGGATTTCAATTAAACGTATCCAGCTTGAAGGTGAACCGAAAAGAGCAGACGATGTCGGCCAAAGGCTCGCTCTCTGCTGCCAAGCTGAACCTTCCGTTTGCCGTTTCCTTGGATAAGAACGGCGCGGTGCTCAACGTGGAAGGCGCGAACAAGCCGATTGTTATTGCCGATTGGCGTACGAACGAGCTGACCGGTCTGTCTCACGAGCTGACGATGTACGATGACTATTGGTTCTATAGTCTGAAAAGGCTTATGAAGGAACTGCACTGGGCAGATCAACAAGAGGTGACCAAGAAAGCAATAGGCTTGCTTGCCAAAAATCTTCCAAACGCCACCTCCTTTGCTGTTGATAAGAAGACGGAAACGATTCAGGGGCAGACGGTAAGCGGACATCAGCTCCGGTTTGATATGTCGGATAAGGAATTTGCCTCGTTATTCCGGTCCATGTTCAAAAACATGGCTTTGGACGACCAAGGCTTGCGTGAGCTGGCTGTCGTTATCTACGATAAGTTCCATCCGGAGCTAAAAGAACTGGGCTTCGTCGAGGAGCTGTTCGAAGATCGGCAGCTCGGTACGGAAGCGGTCTATACGGGGGCGAAAGCGATTGCGCTTTATTTGTCCTCCGAAGCGGGCAGAACTTGGGAGCGGGAGCTGTTGAGCCCAATCAAGCTCAAAGCGGAGGCATTCGTCGACGAGAGCAAGCATATCCGCCGGTGGAACGCCGAGATCGCTGTGCAAAGTCCTGAAGGGTTGGAAGACGAAATCCGCGGCGGCAAACTTACTGTCCGGATGGACCGCTGGAATATTAATGGAGATGTGAAGCCGGACATCATCTCCACAAAGGATGCGATCCCGTACGAGGATTTATCGAACGAGGACAACTTGAGACAGGCTGTGCAGCCGGATTCCGCGTTCTATAAGCTGCTCAAGGAACAGCTTCGGATCACGGAGAAATATTTGTACTTCTACATTTGGCCCGAATCCGATCTGGACGGCGCATCAGGGGCAGAGGCAGGGGGGACAGAGGCTTATCTGGCCTACGATTACACCGCTTATATCTCGTCCAATAATACCGCTTATGTGCAAGGGAGAGAACTCGGGGAAGGGCTAGGCTATAAGGTGGTATGGGATGCCGGGACGAAAACGATGACTATCGCCAGCTCCCAGACGGAGATCGTATTGAAAGCGGGCAGCGCGACGGCCCGGGTGAACGGCACAGACAAAAGCATGGGCGAACCTGCCGCGATGAAACACGGCGCGCTCTACGTTCCGGTCCGCTTCGTGGCCGAGCAATTGGGCGCAAAGGTGAAAACCGAGGGAGAGGAAAGCGTGTACTCCATCGAAATATATAAACCGTAGTACAGGACTCAAAGAGAAAAAAACAAAACGCCTGATTCTTCATCCTTCGCGGAAAAAGAATCAGGCGTTTGTCGTTTTTTTTATGAAGCGGGTCATGATTTTGGCTTCGTAACAGGCACGGCGTTCTTAACGTATTCTTCCAGCGTCACGCCTTGCTTGGCGATCGTTTTGGCGGTGTCTACGCCGACATAGCGGAGGTGCCAAGGCTCGTATTGGTAACCGGTAATGTTTTCTTTACCTTCCGGATACCGGATGATAAACCCGTAGTCAGCCGCATGCTCAGCAAGCCACTTGGCTTCTTTGGTCGCGCCGAAGCAATCCTGCGCCGCGCATTTGCCCGAGCTGCCGGCCACGTCGATGGCCAGCCCCGTCTCATGCTCGCTGTGTCCCGGTTTGGCGCTGTATTTGTTCGCTGCGGCTTCGCCGTCTTTTTGCACGTAACGGTTATACACCGTTTTCTGCGTTTCATGGGAGCGGTAAGCGGAGACGCCGGCCAGCGGCAGGTTGTCTTTTTTGGCCGCTTCAAACAGCTTTTCAAGCGCCGCGGCCGCTTCCTTGCGCATTTTGCGCTTTTCAAGCTTTTCTTTGAACGTAAAAGAAACATTCGGGTCAACCAAGTCCTGCGGCTTGTAATTGTCCGGCAGCTTGAACGTTTTGTTCACAAGAACCGCAATGTCCGCCGGGCTTGCGACAACCTGAACATCACCTGTTTTCTTACCGGATTTGGTATCCGTTTGAGCCGTCTGCTTTACCCCGCCCGGGGCGCCGGCAGCTTGATCCTGTCCGTTCGTCGAAGCAGCAGCAGGTATCTCGGACGGTTTTGACTTGGATGCATCTGCGCTAGTGCCAGTCGAGCCGGTATTCGATGAGGCGGGAGACGCCGAGGTTCCGGCTGCGGTGTCGGCCTGCTTTTTACCGCCACTGTCTCCGCATGCGGTGGATACGAGCATGATGGCGGCCAGCAGCAGTGCTGCGGCGGTCGTACGACGAGAGTTCAATAGAGCCAAATCCTTTCTGTACGTAAATGCACACGCGTTTTAGCGGTCTTATTACATAGACGACGTATGGATACGAAAAGTTCCGTATTTTTCTCCCTAAGGTGAGAGATTAGATTCCGGTTCGTCGTCTATACAGTATAGGACGCTAGGAGGACCGAGTGGTGGAAGAACGCGAGATCCGGCAGGAGTCGGAACGAGAGCTTATTCATCGGATTGTGGCAGGGAGCAAGCAAGAATTTTGCTTTTTGGTCGATCGCTATAAACAGAAAATTTACGGCCTCCTTCGGGGAATGGGGGCGAGTCCTATGGATGCTGCGGCTTGTTACAGCCGGTAGTGATCCGCCCGCCAAGTCCGGATCGCTTTCTTGATGTCATCGGGCCGCATGTTTTCTTCTGCCGCTTTACGGCATAGCTCCGGGTATTCCGGATCGCTCGCGAACCGCAAAGCGACGATTTGCCGCAGCGATAATCGGGAATCCATAGGCTTGCCGGTCAGGACAAAGTGCCGAAGCTGCTCTTCCGCCCGGATGGCCCGGTCTTGAGCCTTAAGCGCGTACGTCCGCACCAGCATGACCAAGATGGCGGCGATGACGCTCAGCCCGAGCAGAAGCAGCGCAACGGACACGCCTTCTCCAGCTATCAGGGAACGGACGGCATAAACCACGGCACCGACGAGAACGATCAAAGTCAGCCAAAGAAGCACGAAATGGAACAGCGGATCAAATTTGCGGTGGTTGGCGTACTGTTGGGTTTCCAAACGATTTCCTCCCGTAGTCAGGTTAGTTTTATTGTATATCCCGCTGCGACAATTTACCATGCCCATTCTTGCTTGCCTGTCCGCAGGTTCGTCTCCGAAACCGCGCTATCGCCGCTCAGTATCCGTGAAGCGCTCAAATATGTGGATCGGCGGAAGCTGCAATAACGCTATTCCAGCTTAAAGCCCCGGGCTTCCAGGAAGCCGCGCATATGCGCGCGCACCGGCTGCCGGAATTTGTCCGATATCCCTCTGGACCATGTGGTCACCGTTTTGCCCCCGACTCTCTCCCGGTAATACTCTTGCATCGTTTCATCGTACGCTTCGATCTGCCGCCGCACACCGTCCCCTTGATAGCCGTTATAGTGCAGGACGGCTTGCTGCGGCAGCCGCGGACGGGACGAAGGCTCTTGATCGGGCACGCCGATACACATGCCGAACACCGGATAAACGAGCTCGGGCAGCTGGAGCAGCCGGCTTACGTCCTCTGGCGCGTTGCGGATTCCGCCAATATACACGATGCCGAATCCCAGCGATTCGGCAGCCACGGCTGCGTTTTGCGCGGCAAGCGTCGCATCGACGGTGGCGACGATGAAGCTTTCCGTATTGTGATGGAACGTTTCACCGTTCAGCGCAGTTGCTTCGCGGAGCCGGTATAAATCTGCACAAAATACCAGGAACAGACCGGAATGCTCGACATAGGCCTGATTTCCGGCGAGCCGGGCCAACTCCTGCTTTTTCTCCGGGTCGGTCACGGCTATGATGCTGTAGGCTTGGATGTTGCTTGAAGTCGAGGCCATTTGAGCGGAAGCGACAATGGCGTCAATATGCTCCAGCTGCAGCGGAATGTCCTTGAATTTGCGGATGGAACGGTGGCTTTGGAGCAGATCAATTACGGCGTTCATGAAATCGTTGCACCTCCGAATGGAATGGAATTCAAATAGGAAAGACCCCCTGTCGGGGGCCTCCAGCAGACTGGTTGACATGCCTTAAATTGTAAATGTTTAGATTCATATCGTCAAACCGGGCGGGAAAATGTGCGGCTATTCTCGCGCTGACGGTTAGTTTCAGAGACAAGCGGACGAATTTTGCGCGCCATCAATGCCGAATCTGATTGACGATCACATCGTACATGCTGCCTTGAATTTTGACCGGCACATCGTCGGTCTGAACCAACCCGTTGCTCCAATGCACGCGGAATCGGAATGTGTAGGTTTGGCCGCTGCGCAGCGATTGGGCATGATCCGGGTTGACCAACTGCCCGCTGAATCGAATGCGGTCGGCAGAGCCAAGCTTGACCTGTTCTCCGGTATCCAGGAGCGTCGCGTCGACCGACTGCGGCTTGGTTGCGCTGGTGCCGGTATCGGTCACCGTCGCCGATAGCTCGAACGCTTCCCCGGCCCAAAAGACGTCGGCTTCCCGAGGCGCGCCCGGGTGCTTCTCGTTCCACAGCAGCCGGTAGCTTTCCCACTCCGGCGTATGCGTGACATAGCCCTTGATCGACAAAGGCAGTACGACGAACGAATAGGTCTGGTTAAACGTTCCGCCCTTGCCGTCACTGAGGGATAGCCGCAAGGTGTAATTTCCTTGAGGCAGCGGCCCGTAGGTGAACGCCTTGCTTTGCCCGGACGGAACGCCGCTCCACTGCTGAATGATTCCGAATGCGCCGCCGTTCAAGCTGCTTTCCACCGTGACGTCGATCGCATCGCCGTCCGGATCGGAGACAGAAACGGTGAATACCGGCGTGTCATGTTCGTAAATCGGCGTGACAAACGTAATATTTCCCGTCGGAGGACGGTTGGTCAGCAGCCAAGTCGGAGCAGACCATGCCGACCACACGAAGCCGTCAAAAGTACGCGCCCGAACCTGAACTTTGGCTCCAGCAGGCAGTGGACGGTCCTTAGGAACAGAGACGCTTTGTACGGACACTTGCCCTTGAAGGTGCTGCCCTAACTCTCCCGTATCATAGAGTACGGTATTTCCCGCTTCATTGATGAATTGGACCTGATATTTTGTGAACGTCGTATTCGGGTCCGGATCGCTTTGCGTGAACGAAACGGTCGGCGTTGGGCTCATCGGCGTCGGATTCGCTTGCGTTCCGGAAGGAACGTTCATCGTCACGGTCGGCGTCATGTTGATGTAGAGCCATACGGTGTTGCTCCATGCGGACCATAGGTTCGGATCATCGTCGGTTACCTTCATCCGCGCCTGCAAAGGAACGCCTGTCGGCAGGTCTGTCGGCACTTGGAAGCTGTTCGTTGTTGCCGTGGTGTTCTGATACGCATTCCATCCGGTATTGTAAACCATGCCGCCGGTCTCGTTCAAAATTTCGATGTACATTTTCGCATAGTAGTTCTTCTGGCCGTCCGATTGAACCCAAGTAATCGCCGGTCGCTTGTTATCCAGAATAAGCGTTGGATTATAGGCATCGGGTCCGTTCGGATTCGTAATGACAACCTTTGGCGCTGAATTGATGACCATCCAACCGATATTGGACCATTCCGTCCAATAGTACGGATTTTGTGCGCGTACCCGTACTTGATACAGCTCGCCGCGGATCAAATCCGTCGTTACCTGCCACGAAGCCGTGCTATGGGGCGGCGCATTCTGGTTTGTTTCCCCGCTGCTGATGACGAGACTTCCGCGCGAATCCATGATTTGAACCTCGTACCCCGTAAACGTATGGCCCGCCGGGTCATCCTGCCTCCAATGGATCGTCGGTCTCGTCCCGTGTTCCAGTGTCGGATGATCCCGCGTTCCGGTCGGATACGTTAGCTGGATCGTCGGTTTTGGAATTTCAGGGACGTTGCCTTTGAGCTGGATCGAAGCGTTGGCGGGGTAAGACCTCGCCCCATACTCGTCAATGACTTGCAAATACACGGTATAAAGTCCCGGCTTTTTCGGTCTCGTCAGCTTTTCAGCGACAAAATTACCGTCCGGATCGACATAGCCATACTCCCGGGAAACGATCCCGCGCATGCTGCAATAATCGTAGCCCGTCACATCGGGCGCGCTGCAGCGTGCCGGGTCCCAAGCCGCCCGATTCGGATCGAACCGGTCCGGATCGTAGGACGTATCGTTCCAGGCGACCGTGCCGTCCCCGTTCTCCGAAAGCGTGAATTGCGCGATCGGCCTGCGGTGAACCGTCAATTTTTTATGGAACGTATTGGACCATTTACGGTATTGATCAAACACCATGCTCGCCCATAAGTAGTTTCGGTTCGGATCGTCTTGTGCCCGCAGCGTGAGCAGATAGACGCCGACCGCGTCAAAGGTTTGCTGCGGAGAATCGAACGTCTTCCCGTTCAGCGCTGACAGCCCCTGATTATTTAGGAACTTCGGCATGTGCGTTACTCCCCAGCGGAAGTTGCCGGCCATCGGATCGTTTTCCGGATCTTCGAACAAAATATTATTATACCTGACGTTGGCCGATGCCGATCCATTTTCCCAAATCGCGTAGTCGGACATCCAATCCCGGCTATCCTGGTTCTGCTTGATGGAAATGCCCGTAAAAGTGACAAACGATTTGTCAGTGAACGGTCCCATTTTTCCATCGGCGAACGTGGTGTCCTGTACCTCAAACACCGGCACGCCGTTCATGAATACTTGAATCGTATCGCCCAACAGGCTGATCTTGAACAAATTGTCCGTGTTATCGAACGGCCACGCCTGACTGCGCAGCACGGTTCGGCTGCCGCCGACGTAACGGCTTAGATAGAGCGTGGAGCCGTCCGTTTCCAGACTGTACCGGTTCGTCGGGTCGAGCATCCGGAACGAAAAGCCGCTTAGGCTTGTATCCTCGTTCGGGCTTGTCATCTTCATTCGGAACGTAATGTCCGTGTCGCGATAGCGGTCCGGAGAAACGAACTGGCCGAGAACAAACCCTTTCCGTAGCTCCGGATCTTGATCTAAAGGACCGCTTTCGAGATACATGTACATATCCGTTTGCGTGAAGTAATAGCCATTGCCAGCTTGTCTTTTCAGCGTATTGTACATGCCTAAAAACAGGCCGTCCCCTACATAAAATCCGGATAGGTAAGTATCTCCCCGTTCTTGCTCTCCTGGCGATTCGTTCAATAATTCGTTTACATGCACATTGAAGATGCTGCATTTTCCATCCGTTGACCAGGAGCAGCCTGTCATCCCACCGAATCCGCCACCAGGAGTTACGCCAACGGTGTATGGATGGTTGGACGGATAAGGTCCTTCCGATACCGCGCCGGTGTCCATATTCACGTATTGTCCGAAGCTATGGTGATCGCCACGACCGTTCATAAGATCCATATTCGTGTAACTGCGGGTTAGAAGGGTCCGGTTATATGGATTTACAACGAGTGCCGTAAAATCGTTGTAAAGCATTTCTTCACCCAAGATCGTGTTGGAAGGGTAGAACCAGTCCATACCCGCCAATCTGGCGGTCCACCCCATGCTCAAGTCGTTATTGATCCGCAGCAGATAAACGCCGATCGGGGCATCTTCGTTGTACCTTCTGTCGATTTTAATGTACCCGTCGTCCCGGTCGCAGGAACGCTTGATGTAGGTGTAAAACTCCCCGTCAGGGCCTTTCCATAACCCGTTTAGATCGCTGTATCTACATTGGTAATCTTCGACATACTGCTCCGGAACCGCGCGCCCCTCCATCGTATTATAATATTTTCTTTGGTACTTAATCGTGCTGTCCGGGAACGATTGTCCGCCTCTTCTGACTTCCTGGAGCTGCGGATTCATCTCGATGAATCCAATTTCACGCGGCCGATTAGGGTCTCTTTGATATACAATAACCAGGCTTTCGCCTTTGGTTAACAGCGAGAATGTTTTCCGCCCTGCTGTATACTCCTTTTCATCAACCGATATCCCGAGATCTTCCCAGCCGGTCTTGAGCGGATTGTCCTTATTGCTTGAAATCAGCTTACCGGTATACGCGTCGTATGCCTCGATCACAAAGGAGTTATTCCTCTTGCCGACGCCGCACGTCGTTTGGCCTTCGCACTTGGTGAAGTAATCGTACATCATGTAGTTTGAAACTCGGTAGATTATTCCGCCTGCGACCTCATACTTTTGAGAACCTTGGTACTCGCTGGGTAAGTAAACTTCTTTGGTATAGGTTGGCCCGTTCTTCGAATCACGGAACGGGACGGGAACGCTATACGTGTCTGTCGTAAGGGTAAAATCATACGGGTCCCGGTCCCAAACATGCGTCAAGTTGTTAGATGCATCGTTCCATTTTCTGCTGTACTGCGGCAGCTTCTTTTTATTCAAGGCATACAGCTTTGAACCCTCGTCAAAATATAGATACGTTTTGTTCGTGCGGACGAGCGAATTGAATTTCGCCGGAGCATACCCGGTTATATATGTCCTCGTATCTGGATCCCACAGGTTAGAAGGGACTAAGATAGGCGTACTGGTGAGCGAGGGGCTGCCGTGCATCCACTTGTATACGGTCCCCTTGTACGAGCTGATAAAATTCGCTCCGAACCCGAGATCCGGCCATAGGAACGTGCCGAAGACGCTGGTGGGTCCCTGCATTGGATTATCTCGCTTGATGATGCTTTCCTGGCGCTCCATTTCTCTTCCCAAGCCAGCCCGCAGGGCAGCGTTGCCTTGGGCCGCCCACTGATAAACATAGTTGTTGAGCCGGTTATTCGTGTTCGTATCGAACAGAGCCCACGAATTTACGATCGAATTGGCGTTAAACATGATTGGCGGGTTCATGCCCGGCTGATCGTTCTGCCCTTCGATGGCAAAGGAAACGTGCGGCGCATTATTGACAATATCCAGCGTTCGCGGTGCTTCCGGCTGCGTATCGGATGCCATGGCGCTTTTCCCGTAGTCCTCCGTCACTTGGACATCGAACAGATACTTACCGATCATGCCGGCCTTAAATACAAGCGTGTTGTTATCAAAGGATACGACTCTGCCGTCTGTCCCAAGAACATCCAGCCACGGATCGTCCTGAAAACCGTTGTTAGCCGCGTCGTATTTAAACCGCCATTTGACGGAGACGATCTGATCGCCGTCCGGCGAGTACGATTGGTTCCGGATGGTGACCTGCTGATTCCGGATACCGAGCGGCGGTACGACGATTTTGCCGATGGGAGGCAAGTCCGGATGCACAGTAATTTCGCAGGTGCTGGGGCTGGTCGATTCCAAGCCGGAGTAATCTACGACTTTGGCGAGCGTAACAGTCGCTGTAACGTCCTGCAGGGTGCCGTTATAGTACTTATCGAGCTTGTTAAACCATAAGTCCTTTGAGTGGTCGATAGACTTCCTTGCCGGGCTCCAGCTCTTATCTGCATGGATCGCTCCAGGAGGGACGGGACGATTTTCTTTAATCTCCTTGGGCGCTGTACAGACCGCAATAGGGTTTGGCTCCATCACAGTCAAGGAAACGTTTTCCGTCCGCGTCCCGCCGCGCCCGTCATCCGCCGTAACTTTCACGGAGAAGGTTCCCGGCGTATCCGCTTTGATATGGTAATAGCCTTCCGCGTCGAGCATCTTGCCCCAATCTTCGTGCAGCTGCTTCGCTATCTTTTGAACCCAAGGGTGTATACCTGAATCGAAGTCCCATTTCCACTGGATCGGATCGTTGTCCGGGTCTGAAGGCGATTTCGGGTCTGTGTACTGGTTATGAATAACACGGACATTCACCATGTCGCCTACCAAAAAATATTCCGGAGGATAGATCCCGTTCCGATCTTGATCGTAAAACCAGCCTGCCTTAAAATAGGGCGGTTTATTGTTCGGATCGGGGAGAACCGTTAATGGTTTTTCTTTAATCCAGTCCGTTTCACCACAAGAGGTTTGAATTTTCAGACTTATATAGTTGCTGCCTTCTCCAAAATAAAACGGTCTCCCGTTCGGATAGGGGAATGCGCTGTTCTGCGATTGCCCTTTCACCCGATTCGTCGACCATGTCTGGCCGTTATAGTTGAACCGATATTGATGACCGAAATAGGTGCAGCCTTTCGGAATTTTAAAATTAACAGGCTCCAGCTCGAAATTGTCCCGGATTTTGATCGTCGGTCCGGGCCTAATTCGAAAATCGCCGTCGATACCGATATCGACCGGAAAATCAAACGGCTTATAGTTGTTGTCTTCCCCGCCGTCCGGGCCTTCATCGATCGTATTATCTGAATCGACATAAAATCCGGTTAATAGCTTCCCGGGGTCCATCACCGTATACTGAAACGTGCCGGTAATATCCACGTTCTGCTCGGCGTTTGTAAACGATGCCTTGTGAATCGTTTTGCCGTTGGAACGGTTTTGGATCAGGATTGAGAAGGTTTTGTTTTTGAACGGCTCTCCGACGTTACGGAAAGTGTAGGTGAACGTCGTCGGCTCGCCGATTTTGACCGGCCCGTTCGATTTGAGATCGATCGGGATCAGGTCGGGAAAGGTCGGTTTTTTGTAGAAGACTTCGATTCGGCCTTCGAATTTGTACGTCGTGGCGTTCCAATATGTATCCGCATCCATAACATAATTCCGGCCTTCTTGGAGTTTTGGATAATCTGAACAACGACTACTACCTTTCGGCCAAAGAATGTAGTCGCTATCACATCTATTGTAAGTAGAAGTCAAGGGCTTAGAAACTTTCAAGTATCCGAATCCATCTACTTTCCTCCCTAAATCTTCGATCTGTAATCCTTTGGCTTTTGCGAATGCCTTAGTAATGGTTATACTTTTAGGATCTATTCGATCCGGAGCTATAGGTGCCTCTCCATCTTCTGATTGTTCGTTAAAATAAAATTGTTCTGGCGAATCAATTTCATATGCTGTCGTTACAGCGGAACCGTCCCATTTTCTCAAGTCCGGTTCGTCAAAAAGAACATACTTCCCTGGAAAAGTTTTTCCATCTGGCGGATAGATTGTTGCATCGCTCGGAAACAACCCAGGACAGGGGGAAGGAATTGGATCTGGCGAACCACTGCAGCTTCCCGGAAATTGATAGTGCTTTGTCCTCTCCCCTTCGGTGTCCCAATATCGCCCGCTCGGATCACGCCAAATGATGTGTCCAGGATTCGTGTACTTCTTGCCGTATAACGTAACGGGGACCCCATCCGTTAAATTTTTAAACACAATCTGGTCGTTGACTATCTCGTAGGCGTTCCCATTGATTTTTCTTTCCATTCCGTTAGCATCTCTCATATACACATCAACTTTATTAACAATCTGAGTCCCTGAATTCAACGGCACCGAGTAGTTCGTCAAGGTTGACATCGGTTCGAATGTTTTAAAGTTAATTGCGGCCATTATATAGTCAGGTCTCAGAAACACGAATACGGATAAACCTAAAATTATGATTGAGGCTGCTGCTATCTTCCACTTTCTTTTTTTGACCACAGCAGCCTCACTCCCTTACTCTTTTTTGCCAAGATTGATCTCAGCTCCATTGTTTTCTAATAACCTTAAGGAACGGACTTTTCCTTTCGGAGTTGCGAAAAGGTACCATCCTTCCGCATGATTCATCTTGGTACCAATGCTAGGAAGGAAAAACCTTTCATCAACTTTATCCAATTTTATGACAACTACCCGTGTCCCTGAATATGGAGATAGTTCCCCAAATAATCCGTAGCTAAAAGGAGCCCCTGTTTCATTGGTGATATCCACTTTCAGTGCGATTAAATATTCATCTTCGATCGGCTTATCATTAACTTTCTCAAGTGTACCGTCAAACATCGAGCGAAATGCTCCATCCTTTTCCTTCAAATCCATAATGAGAATCTGATGCACTCTCACCGTTGCTTTCGTATTCCGTAACGGCATCCTATACGGCAGCTCAACCACACGGCTCCCCCACATGGTTTGCACATTACTCCCCGTCAGCTCCACCTCCGCATAGCTCGCTGCACGCTTGTCCACTTCGAGCTTCTTACCTTGGCTCACATCCAAAATCCGCTGAATGATCTTCACCGACTGCGCCCTTGTAGCCGACTCTTCTTTACCCAGCTCGCCGCCGGCCAGCCCCGTAATCAAACCCTTCTGCGTCGCCAAAAACATAAACTTCTTCGCATCGGTGCTATCCTCAGGCGATTGCAGCGATTTATCCGCTGCCCGGACGGCGAGGCGGGCCATTTCCATCCGGGTAATCGGGGTATTCCAGTCACCGGAAGAAAAGTCCTTGTATTGATGGATTCCCGCTTGCACAACCGCTGCGACGTAGGGAGCATACCACTCCTTGTTATCGCTGCCCGGCACCGGCTTCAAACCGGCTGCTTTTGCCGTCATGGTGATAAATTCCGCTCTCGTAACGGTGTGGTCCGGCTTGAATGATCCGTCGGGATAACCGTCGACGTACCCTGCTGCCACGATAGCCTTAATATCCGATTCCGCCCAATGCCCGGAAATATCGCTTAAAGACACACCTGCTTTTGACTCCGCAGCCGTTTTCGGCTGCTCTGCGGCAACCAGCATATTGGCATTGGGATTGCAGGCACTCATTAACATCATGGATACGACTAAAGGGACAACTCGCTTCATCAAAAATCTTCCTCTCAAGTGAATTCAAAGTTATGTATTTCCAGATCCAAAAGGACTAGGTCTATTGTACCATGACAGTGCTTTGTTTACAGATTTTTCTTCCGCCAAAACACAAAAACCGCCCTACCCACAAAAGCATGGATAAGGCGGTTCTTCCGCTCATCATTCGTTGTTATATTACCATCTTATGCCGAAACCTTCAAGAGGTTTTGCAATTTTTGTCGTAATTTCTATCTTCCGAAGCCCTCAATCATACTCGAATCGATCGACTTCCTTTTTCTTACAAAATTTTACCTTTTGCCCTTAGATCGGCTATAATAATGGTTAGAAAAAGAAAGGAGCCAAGCACACTATGACAGGAAGAAAAGAAGGCGAGCTCGACTTGACGCTGCTCGGTAACCAGCAAACGAAATATCCGATGAACTATGCGCCGGAGATGCTCGAATCGTTCGATAACAAGCACCCGTATCGCGATTATTTTGTCAAATTCAATTGCCCGGAATTTACCAGCCTGTGCCCGATTACCGGCCAGCCGGACTTCGCGGCGATTTATATCAGCTACATCCCGGACCTCAAAATGGTCGAGAGCAAGTCGCTTAAGCTGTATTTGTTCAGTTTCCGGAATCATGGCGATTTCCACGAGGATTGCATGAACATCATCATGAACGATTTGATAAAGCTAATGGACCCTAAGTACATTGAAGTGTGGGGGAAATTTACCCCGCGCGGAGGCATTTCCATCGATCCTTACTGCAACTACGGACGTCCAGGGACGAAATACGAACAGATGGCCGAGCACCGGCTCCTGAATCATGATCTGTACCCGGAGAAGATCGACAATCGCTAAGTCGAGTCCTTAAAACCCGGCATCATCTAACAGCAAAAGCGAAGCCGCACCCCCTGGCAGCAGGGGCGATGCGGCTTTTTGGCATCCGATGGCGCCGAAACGCCTATATATCTCGTTCTTGTTCGCCACTCGTTACCGTCAATTCCAGTACGGGAAACGATCCACTGGCAGAAGCGCGGGCGTCAGCAGCTATTTTTGTGAAAGCTACGTTGAGTGTCTTTTTCTGCCTGGGAGGCATAGTCAAGGTTTGATCCTCAAGGATGTCAAGGGATTCTAGGAACGAGCCGGTGTGCAGGTCGCGATCGCGGATAGAAGCGGTGAACAAGATATCTTGACCGCTATGATTAACGAAGGTCAGCAAGCACGTCCCAGTGACCCGATCCGCTTCTTTTTTGTAGTTGCATCTGCTTTCTTCCTTGACGTATTCCAGGGCGTAGATTCCTTTGGCCCACACGCTTTGATAGGCTACGATCAGTTGGGAGGGCAGCCAGAAGGGCAAAATTAAAGCAAGCAGGGCAACCTTTCTTGCGTGGCGCTGCAGCGAGGTTCTGAGCGTGAACGCACCCGCGAACAGCAGCATCATCGAGATGATGTTGACGTAGTTCAAGCCGCTGGTGCCTTGCGACCACATGGGCAGCCCTATCCATTGAAAAAGCCGCACGCCGAGCGCTTTGGCATCCGGATAGGACCAATTCAAAATAATGGTGCTTGTGATGAGCATAAAAGCGATAGCAAACCGTTGGCGCCTGCTCATTTCGCGTCCTCTCCTTCGCTCGGGAATACAATCGTTCCGAATACTTGTGATATTAAATTAGACGAAAAATCCATGGGAAATGTTTCTTTCCGCAACCCATTTGTGGCTTAGATTGTGAAGGAGGAGGGCAGCAACCACAGCAGAAGCAGCAAAAAAAAAAGGACCCCCCGAAGGAGTCCTGAAAAATCTTATATGTAGCATACGGCGGTTCGCCGTTCTACTTGGCAGCCGCAACAAGCTCCCGCACTTCGGAGCGTCTGGCGACAGGGGAGGCGGAAGCGACCTGAACCGGCCGGCTGTGGCCCGCCAGCTCGTACGGAATACACAACGGAACGCCGGTGCGGGGGTCCGGCACAATGTCCGCTTCGATGCCGAAGACGTTTTGCAGCATCTCCGGTGTCATCACTTCCGCCGGACTGCCTACCGCCGCAACCGTTCCACGTTTAATCGCCACCATATGATGCGCGTAGCGGGTCGCATGGTTCAAATCGTGGACGACCATCACGATGGTGCGCCGCTCTTCGAGGTTCAGCTTTTCCAGCAGCTTGAGCACTTCAAGCTGGTGAGCCATATCGAGGAACGTCGTCGGCTCATCAAGGAACAGAATGTCGGTTCCTTGCGCGAGCGCCATGGCAATCCATGCGCGCTGACGCTGTCCGCCGGACAATTGATCGACGGGACGGTCGTAAAATTCCTCCATTCCGGTCATGTCAATCGACCAGCGTATGATCTCGCGATCCTCCTTGGTCAGCGAGCCGAATCCTTTCTGATGGGGGAAGCGGCCGTAGGTGACGAGTTCGGAGACGGTCAATCCGTCCGGGGCCGTCGGGTTTTGCGGCAAAATGGCAAGCTGCTTGGCCACTTCCTTGGTCGATTGCTGATGGATCGACTTGCCGTCCAAGAAGACGCTGCCCTGCTTCGGCTTCATCATGCGGGCCATCGCTTTCAGGATCGTCGATTTACCGGACCCGTTCGCACCGATCAGCGCCGTAATTTGTCCCGAAGGGATGCTGATATTCAAATTTTGTACAATAGACCGTTCCCCGTAGGAAATATCCAACCGTTCCGTATATAACCGTTCCAATTCAACCACTCCCTTAAAATTTAGCTGAACTCCGAGGCAGGAGATCTTATTCAACAAGGTGCCGACAAGAGCACCATGACAAGAACGATGATAATGAGAATCTTTATCAATTGAATTGTATAACAGAACATGCTGGGATTTCAACCCTTTATGGGAATTTTCCTTGTCCGTTTTCTTACAAGTTGTGAATTCCAGATCGAAAGAGGGCAGCGCGGAACGGTAAAAGTGCACAACCGGGCTTCCAGGCGTATAATGAACGGAGAAACAAGTGGCATCCTCCGGCTTCATGAACGTGTCCGAACGTCATAAGAGGAGGGGAATGGAGGATTCGAATGTTAAATCTGGGCGTATTGGATCAATCGCCGATCATTCCGGGAGAAACGGCGGCAGACGCGATGAGGCGCACGTTAGAGCTGGCCAAGACGGTTGAACGGCTCGGTTATACGCGATATTGGGTGTCGGAGCATCATGACACGCCCGGACTCGCCGGTTCTTCTCCGGAGGTTCTGATCGCAGCCATTGCCGCGCATACGTCGCGGATTCGGGTCGGTTCGGCCGGCGTGCTGCTGCCTCACTACAGCCCGTATAAAGTCGCGGAAAATTTCCGGGTGCTCGAAGCTCTGTATCCGGGAAGAATCGATCTTGGCATCGGAAGGGCGCCCGGCGGCATGCCGATCGCTTCGGAGGCGCTGCGGTACGGGCGGCCGAAGGACAGGGAAGAGCATTTCGCCGTGATGCTCCGCGATCTCGGAGGCTTTCTGTCCGACTGGATGGAGCCGGGACACCGCTTCGAAGGCGTGCGGGCGACGCCCTTGGTCGATACGGCGCCGGAGCTTTGGCTGCTCGGGTCCAGCGGCTTCAGCGCGGATCGGGCCTCGGAGCTGGGCGGGGCGTTCTCGTTCGCGCATTTCATTAATGGGGACGGCGGACACGAAGCGGTTCGGCGATATTTTGCTAATTACCGGCCCGGCCCACTCGGCGCGTCTCCTCAGGCGAACGTATGCGTGATCGTCATCTGCGCCGACACGGACGAGGAAGCGGAACGGCTGGCGGCATCGACCGATTTGCGCCTGCTGCTGCTGGAACAGGGGCAGTTCCGCTGGCCCTTCCCGACACCGGAGGAAGCGGCCAATTACCCGTATACCGACTGGGATCGCATGCGGATTCGGGCGAACCGGAGACGGATGATCGTCGGCGGCCCGGAGAAAGTGAGAACGCAGATGCTTGAGTTCAGCAAGGGCTACGGGGTAGAAGAGCTGATCGTGCTGACCTACACGTACGACTTCCAGGCCCGGCTGCGCTCGTACGACCTGCTTGCAGAGGTGTTCGGGCTCGGCCGATAACACGAAAACGGGACTCCGATCGGACCTGACAGGTCTTTAAGGAGTCCAGTATCGCGTCATGGCGAGCTTTTAGGGAAAAGGCTTGACGCTTTGGACGCGCAGCATGATCTGCTTATCCAGCAGCTCAGGCCGGATGGCCGGATTGCCTGCGTTGATTCGCGGAATTTCCAGCTTCGGATTGGCGCGGGTCGCCATCTCGTTCACAATGGTAAAGGCGTAACGAAAGCCCGCTTGCGTAAGAAGCTCTTGCGCCGTCTTGGAATGAATGCCGAACGGGTAAGCGAAGCTGTCCGCCGCATGATCGCTACCGTACAGCTCATTTAGCCGCTGCGCGCAGGCTTTGGTGTCCGCCGCCACTCGGGCGACGGCCTGGTCGGGCGTTTCCAGCGCGCCGTCGTCCCGAGTAAGCGGTCCGGTAATCGCTGCCGTTTTCCCTTGTTTGAAATGCATATTGTTGGAGTGGCATTGAAAATCGTAACGCCCGGGGCGCTCGTTCAGCATTTGCCGGATCTGGTCGCGGGACAGCGCCGGAATGAACGAGGCCAGCGGGTCGTCCAAATCCTTCGTCACGACGAAATTAACGGCCGGCACATCGAGCTCTTTCAAGATCGGATACGCGTAATCGTAGAAGCTTTTGTAGCCGTCGTCAAAGGTCACGAGCACCGCGTTGTCCGGTACAGCTCCGCCCTCGTAAAATTGCTTGAATTCGTTGAGCGAAATGAAATGATAGCCTTTCGATTTCAAATAATTGAGCTGATCGCGAAACAAAGCGGTGGAGACGGTGCTTGAGCTTTGGTCCGTATCATGGACATGATGGTACATCAGGACGGCTACTTGGTTGCGATAGCGCAGCGCGTCTTTATACGACCAGGCGTCAAGCGCGCCGATCAAGACAACGGCAAGCAGCAGAGCAGCCAATACTTTTTTGATCATAGCAGGGTCTCCCTCGGGTAAAGCTGAAACAGCTTCCGGATAAAAAACGTCTATAGTCAGTTATATCGGTTCCGGGGCCGAATTTCAAGTTTAGTCCTACCGTCCCGGCACAACCATAACCCGGCAAAAGAAGGGGAAGTCGACATCGTGAAACTGGGCAAGCGCATCGGACAAGGATATACGGCGGAAGTATTCGAGTGGGGGAGCGATAAAATCATCAAAGTGTTTCGGCCGGCAGTTGTGCAGGACGTACTTGAAGGAATACCGACGGCTCACCGGCAGCACGATGGAGTCGATGGAGGCGTGGCTGCTGCCGCTTGCGGCCGCCCGGCTTGTGGAGAGCATAACGGAGGAGGAGCGGGGCAAGCTCGTCGCGTTGGTTGACCGGCAGCTTAACGAGTAAGGCGAAGCATAAAACAAGCACCTCTAGCACGGGAATCTGCGATTCCAATGCCGGAGGTGCTTCTAAATGTAAGCCGACCGTCTACATCTTCGATTCGCGCTTAGTCGCGGATTTCCACAATCAGCTCGATTTCTACCGGCGTGTGGAACGGAAGGTCGCTCGTGCCGATCGCGGAGCGGGCGTGCTTGCCGTTCTCGCCGAAAACAGCGACGAGCAGGTCGGATGCGCCGTTCATGACATACGGCTGGTCGCCGAAGCCCGGTGTGCTGTTGACGAAGCCGAGCAGCTTGACGATTTTGACCACGCGGTCGAGGTTGCCCAGGTAGCCTTTCATCACGGCCAGGCAGTTGATGATCGTTTGGCGGGCCGCTTCTTGGCCTTGCTCGATCGTAACGTCTTTGCCCAGCTTGCCTTCGTACATCAACTCGCCGTTAATGCGGCAATCTTGACCGGACAAATAGAGCAGGTTGCCCGTCCGGTTGCACGGGATGTACGTAAAGCGCGGCTCCGGGGATGGGGGCAAAGTAATGCCGAGTTCTTGTAAACGTTGTTCGATTTGGGACATAAAATGATACCTCCGATAGTTTCGTTAAATTAATGGGCGCAGCACGACACTGCGCGAATAAGTCCGCCTTCACGGGCATGCGTGTGCTGGTCGCCGGTGAGCGTTGTTTTGCCCGCCACAATGACGTGCGAGATGCCGTTCGGATACTGTCTCGGCTCTTCGAACGTGGCAAGATCCTGAATCGTATCCGGGTTGAAGACGGTCAGATCGGCGGCATAGCCAGGAACGATCAGTCCGCGCTTGCCCAGCTTGAAACGCTGCGCCGGGAACGACGTCAGCTTGCGGACCGCCTCCTCCAGCGACAGCACCCGCTGGTCGCGCACGTACTTGGCGAAGACGCGGGGGAACGTGCCGTACAGCCGGGGATGCGGCTTGCCGGTTTCGCAGGTCAGGCTGTCGGAAGCGATCAGCGACTTTTCGTAGCGGACCACCTGCGAGACATCGTCGTCCGACATATGGAAGTACACGATCGAGATGCGGCCTTCCTCTTCCAGCAGCAGGTCCATCATGCAATCCGCCGGATGCTGGCCGCGCTCCTCGCTGATTTGCGCGATATGCTTGCCTTCCAGATGCCGGTTTTTCTCCGTATGCACCGCCGAGATAACAACGCTCTGCCAGCCGGTGGAGCAGACGAGGTTGTCCCAATCGTCCTGCTCGCGGCCGAGCTCCTCGCGGATGCGGGCGCGCAGCGAAGGATCGCGGAACGCTTCCAGCGTGCCTTCGATGCCGCCTTCGAGCACCCATGGCGGAAGAACGGTCGTCAGCGTCGTGGAGCCCGCGTGGTAAGGGTACACGTCGCAGGTCACGTCCATGCCGCGGGCGCGGGCGTCTTCGACCAGCTCCAGCGCTTCCAGCACCTTGCCCCAGTTCCGTTTGCCTGCTGCCTTCAAATGGCTGATATGCAGCGGCACACCGGCTTTCTCCGCAATCCAGATCACTTCCTTGACGGAAGGAATCAGATTGTTGCCTTCGCCGCGGATGTGCGTGGAGAACAGCCCGTCATACTTCGGCAGGATGGAGCACAGCTCCGCGAGTTCTTCCTTGGCCGTGTAGCTGCCGGGGGCGTATAACAGGCCGATGGATAGCCCGATGGCCCCGGCCCGCAGCCCTTCCTCCAGCATCAGCTTCATGCGCTCCAGCTCGTGCGGCGCGGCCGGACGGTTCGCAAAGCCCATGACGGCGATGCGCAGCGCGCCGTGCGCGACGTAGGTGGCGACGTTCTCCGACGGGCCGGAGCGGGCCAGATGCTCCATATACTGCTCGACGGTTTCCCACGGCCAAGCCCAGTCCGTCTTGCCCAGCACCGGCTGGACGTAGCTCTGCAGCAGCTCTGCGCGCTCCTTCACGAAGGGAGCGGGCGCGAGTCCGCAGTTGCCGACGACTTCCGTCGTCACGCCCTGGCGGATTTTGATCTCGCTGTGCGGATGATCGAAAATCATCAGATCGGAATGGCAATGGCCGTCGATAAATCCCGGAGCGATGACTTGGCGGTGCGCGTCGATGACGCTTCGCGCTTCCTGCTCCACCCGGCCGACGGCGGCGATCCGCCCGTCCTTGACCCCGACGTCGCCGAAAAACCAAGGGTTTCCGGTGCCGTCCGCAATACGTCCGTTACGAATGATAAGATCCAGCATGATTTCGAGCCCTCCCCGCTTACTGCAGCTTGCCGCGCGCCAGAACGGCCCGCTCCTCATAGTTGTCGCCGCTCTTGAAATACACCTTGTCATGCAGATTGACCGTGCTGCAAATATGATTCGAGATGATGTGCAGCACGTCGCCGGCCTTCAGGCCGGAAGCTTGGGCAGCCGGCCCGAGGCGCAACATGCCGTGTTCCTCCGACATCCGCTCCAGCACCGCGTCCTCCAGCTCGACGACGTGCCCGAAGCCTTGCAGCTGCATCGGGTCCGTGTTCGGCTGTACGTCGGTGGCGAACGTCTTGCTTCCTCCGTCGACCACGGCCAGATCGGCGGCCGGCCGGCTGACGACCGTCACGCGGACGGCGCCGGCGCAATCGTCGAGCGAGCAGACGCCGAGGCGGGCCTGCATCCGGTCCTGGAACACGTACGTGCCCGGCCGGATTTCGGTCACGCCTTTGGCCATCGCAGCCTGAAGGCCTGTCGGCGTGGAGCCGACGCTGACGTCCGCGATCGGCACGCCCTGTGAGCGAATGCGGTCCGCGAGCTCGGCCATCAGCCGGCCTTCCTCTGCGCCGGCCGCTTGCAGATCGAGCGTCGACTTGCCGCCGAGCAGCGCGCCGCGGAACGTGTAGATGCCCGTCAGGCGCAGGCCTTCCATCGCATGGATAGCGGATGCCAGCGCTTCCGCTTGGTCGTACGGCACGCCTGTCCGGCGCAGACCGGTATCGATCTCGAGGCGGACCTGCAGCTCGCGTCCGGCCTCAAGGGCGGCTTGGGACAGAAGCTTGGCCCCGTCCAGACTGTCGACGCCGACGATCAGCTCGATTTGCCCGCTGAGCCGTACCGCCCGTGCGATTTTGGCCGGGGTGACGAGCGGGTAGGCGACAAAAATATTCTTGATCCCGTGCTCCGCCATCACTTCCGCCTCGGACACTTTCGCGACGGTGATGCCCACCGCACCGGCGTCCAACTGCTTCTGCGCGACCCATGGCATTTTGTGCGTTTTGGCATGAGGCCGCAGCGCGATGCCGAGCCTTTTGGCCGAATCGGCCATGGAACGGATGTTGCGCTCCATGATGTCCGTGTCGATGATTACGCTGGGGGTATCCAGTCGGTCGTTCATCGTCTCACTCACTCCCATAATATTTCGAATATTCTGATAAACATAAGAGCGCCGCCCTGATTCGAGCCGAATTCCCCTCTTCAGACCGGTCGTTTCCGGGGGCTAGAGGGTCCCCGGGTCATTCTGAAAAAGATACTAACATAATCCAGCCCGAAATCAAACAAAAAGTTTTTTTGGTTGAAAAAAAGTATGTTAGCTTCCCCTTAAAAATATGCTAGTATTAAGGCATCGCAACGCTTACAATTCCATTTCCAAGCTAAACGGGGGAACGAGACAATGAAACGGTGGCTGTCAAAGTCGCTCAAACACAAGCTGTCCCTGCTGCTGCTGATTGCGATTGTTCTGCCGCTGCTCGCCACGGGAGCGGTTTCGTACAATATAGCGACCTCCGCCACGGAGGAGAAGGCGAAGCAATCAGGCATGAACACGCTGCGTCAAATTGCGGACAAGCTGGAGTTCGTAATACAGGACGTCGAGAACATGTCCTTGTTCATTATCGGCCAGCGGGAGGTTCAGGCGTATCTGGACAACGACCGGGAGGACGTGGCCCGTTATACGCTCAACGTCGGCTTTTTGACCAATCTGGCCTTTTCCAAAAAATATATTTCCAACATCACCATCAATTCGGCCAATGGCTATCCGCCGCTGTCGAGCACGACGGTGCTTTATTCGGGCCTTCCGGACGTGCTGCGGAAAAACGAGGAGGTTTACCGCAACAGCACCAAATGGTGGACCCCGCTGTACGCGAATCAGACGACGGAAGGGCTGAAGAAGGTCGTCTCCCTTGTCCGTCCGATCCGCAACGTGAACAACTTCAAGCCGCTCGGCGAGCTTTCCATTAGCCTGGACGAAGCCGAGATTGCCCGCTACTTGAAGGAATCCGGCTGGGAAGCCAAAGGCTTCGTTCTGCTGCTGGACGCGAACAACCGGATTTTATCCGGCGGCGAGTCCGAGTGGCTGAACCGTCCGATCAGCGAGCCGTTCCCGGATATCGGGCCGATGGCGGAGGCAAGCGGCGTGCTCAATTACGGTCAAGGGGACGAGCAGAAAACGATTTTGTACCACACGCTCCCGAGCTTGAAATGGAAGCTGGTCGGCTTTATCCCGACCCAAATCTATACGGCGCAGAACATCTATGTGCTGACGGTTACTGCCGTAGCGGTCGGCATCTCCCTGCTGCTGGCGGCCGGACTGGTGCTTTATTTCATCCAGTGGGTGACGCGGCCGCTGACCCGGATGACGCAGACGATGAAGGACATTAACCCGGACGAGCCGATCCCGACGTACGAGGTGAAAAGCAGCGACGAGGTCGGCCTGCTGCTGCACAGCTACAACAAGCTCAGCGACCGGATTCAGCGGCTGAAGGAGCAGGTGCAGCTGAACGAGGCGAAGAAAAAGGAAGCCGACATCCTCGCGCTTCAGGCGCAGATCAACCCGCACTTTTTGTACAATACGCTTTCCTCGATCCATTGGATGGCCTTGATGAACCAGGACCGGCAGATCGCCGAGATGATCGGGGCGCTCAGCGATTTTCTACGGTTCAGCCTGAACAAGGGCGAGGAGTTTTGTCCCGTGCAGCAGGAGATCGCGCATGCGCAGAACTATGCGTATGTGCAATCGATCCGCTTTCCCGGCCAATTCGAGATGGAGGTCTATATCGACCCGGCCATGCTCCAGACGCCGATGCTGAAGCTGCTGCTTCAGCCGCTGATCGAGAACAGTCTGATTCACGGCATTCAGAAAAAGCAGCAGCCCGGCTTCGTGTATGTTCACGGTGAACTGAGCGGCGCGCAGATGAAGTTTGTCGTGGAGGATACGGGCGTCGGCATCGAAGCGGACAAGCTGCGCGAAATTCGCCGGCAGCTCGCTTGGACGGGGAACGGCGCGCCAGCGGTCAAGACCAGCTATGGCTTGCGCAACGTGCATCAGCGCCTGCTGCTGCATTACGGCAGCGAAGCGGGGCTGACGATCGACAGCGAGCCGGGCAAAGGCACCCGCGTTTCTTTTAGCATTCCGGTATTGGAGGAGCCTGCATGAAAATTTTAATCGTAGACGACGAAGTGATCATAAGGAACGGACTGTGTACCGTCATCGACTGGAAGGAGCTTGGCTTGACGCTGCTTCCCCCGGCTTCGTCCGCCGAGGAAGCGCTAGAGCGTATCCCGGTGGAGAAGCCGAATATTTTGCTGACGGACATCCGCATGCAGGGAATGGACGGCATTCAGCTCGCGCACGAGGTGAAGCGGCTGCTCCCGGATACGGAAACCGTCATTCTGACGGGTTACGACGATTTTGCGTATGCCCAGCAGGCGCTGCGCGAAGGAGTGACCGATTATTTGCTTAAGACAAGCCGCCCGGAGGAAATCATCAAAGCGGCCATGAAAGCGAAGCAGCGCATCATGGACAAATGGGAGAACGCCAAGCAGGAAACGATGCAAACGGCGGCGTTGCGCAACCAACTGCTCGATCGGCTGCTGATCCAGGGCGACGAGTCGTCTTTGGCGCCGGTTCAGGCCTGGTTCCGCAAAAACGGCGTGCAGCCGGACGAATCGGCGCTGGCGCCGATGCGGGTGCTGCTGCTCGCGGCAACAGGCTGGGGGGACGGAGCGCTCGCCGGTCTTTTGCTCGGTGCAGCCGAAAATATGCTCTACGAGCTGCTTCCGGCGGTGACGATGCTGAAGGCCGACCGAATCGTGCTTGTCGTGCGGGAGGAAGCCCGCGTATCCGACCGCAGCGGCTTGGAGCGGGCGCTCGACCGGGTACGGCAGACGCTGAAATGTACGGTTTTCGCGGCGCTTGGCCGCTCCGTGGCTTCGTACGGCGAGCTGCAGGCCTCTTACCGGGAAGCCGGGACGGTGTATGCGTACCGCGGACTTCTCGGGGCCGAGGGGCTGTACATGTCCGAGGACATCGCGGGCCGCTGCGGCGGCCGGACCGTCTGTTCCCAGAAGGAGGAGTCGGAGCTGGCCACTATTCTGATGAGCAACAACAGGGCCGACCTGCGGCATTGGGTGAACCGGAAGGTGCGGGAACAACTCGAAGATCCGGCGGCTACGCCGTCTTCGGTGCAGGCGTTTCTGCAATCGATGGTCATTGCCAGCCACCGCTGGCTGGAGCGGTCGCAGGGCGGCGGGAAGCCGGAGGCGGCTCTTCATACGTTCGAGGTCGATTCGCGCGCCGGGGACGAGGTGTTCAAGCTGCTATCCTTGGTGATGACGGCGTTTCACGAGGCGATTGCCGACAAGCCCTTTGCGTATATCCCAAAATCGATCGCCTATATCAAGGAGCATCTGGACCAAAACTTGTCGCTGCAGCAGGTGGCCAAATTCGTTCACTTGAACCCGAACCACTTCAGCGAAGTGTTCAAGCGGGAGACCGGGCTGAACTATATCGAATTCGTCACGCAGGAGCGGATGCGGCGGGCCGCGGAAATTTTGCAGGAGTCGCAGGCGAAAATCAGCGAAGTGGCGGGCCGGGTCGGCTACGAGGACATCAAATATTTCAGCCAGCAGTTCAAAAAGCATACCGGACAGACGCCGACGGAATTCAGGCAGTCGGTCAAGGCCTGAATTTTTTCCACCCTAGGGCCGAAATTTCTCCCGTTACGTATCCCGAGGATTGTCCTCTATACTGAAGCAGTACACACATACACAAGGAGGGTTCGGAAGATGAACAAAGCGGCTACAACGGGAGTCCTGTTGACCCTCTCGCTTTCGCTCCTCGCCGGCTGCGGCTCGGGTGGAGGTCAAGCGGGCACAGGCAGCGCGGGCGGAGACAAAGGAAAAGCGTCCGATAAAGTAAAGCTTTCGCTATGGCATAACTTCACCGGCGACGATCTGCGCGCCAAAGCGATGCGGGGGATCATGGAGCAGTACAAGAAGGATCACCCGAACGTGGAATTGGATATTCAGGGCATTCCGCCCGATGGTTACAGAGCTCGTTTGAAAACGGTTGCGGCGGCGAACGAAATGCCCGACCTGTTTGTGATGTGGCCTGGCGTCATGACCAAGGAGTTCGCCGGAGGCGATCTGCTTCAGCCGATCAACCCGCTGCTGGACAGCAAGGCGGATTGGAAGAACGGCTTCCTGCCGAACTCCTTCGACGACTTCACGCTGAACGGCAACATTTATGCCGCTCCGATGGGGCTGTCCCCGACGTCGATTTTATACTACAACAAAGCGATGTTCGATAAACATAATGTCAAGCCGCCGAAAACGTGGGACGACATGATGAGCTTGGTCGAAACGTTCAAGAAAGAAAAAATAACGCCGATCGCGCTCGGCAACAAAGCGGCATGGCTGGCCCAATCCAGTATTTTGAGCTCCTTGGCTGACCGCGTGACAGGAACGGAATGGTTCTTGAACGCAGCCGAGCAAAAAGGCGCGAAGTTCACCGATCCGGAATTCGTGCAAGCGCTGACGTACATGCAGCAGCTTGGCAAAGCCGGCGCATTCCAGGACGGCTTCAACAGCATCGACAACACGCAAATGGAGCAAATGTTCGCGCAAGGCAAAGCGGCGATGATGATCGACGGCGGCTGGGCGCTGACGAACCTTGCGGCCAATGCGACCAAAGAAGTGCTGAACGGGATTGACGTGACAGTGCTGCCTTCCGTTCCGAACGGCAAAGGCGATCCGAACTCGCTTGCCGGTGTCGTCGGAACCGGTCTTGGCATGAGCAAGAAGACGTCCGGCGCAAGCAAAGAAGCGGCGTATGAGCTGATCTACGCGATGTCCGGTCCGGCGGCGCAAAAAGCGACGCTGGAAAGCAACCAGCTCGTCAGCTACAAGGTCGATCTGGACACAACCAAAGTCTCCTCGCTGTTCGCCAAAGTCCACAACATGGCAGGCACCGTGAAGCGGACGCCGGTTTATGACGGACGGTTGAGCTCCGCCGCAGCCGATGTGGTGAACAACGGATTGCAGGAGCTGCTCATGGGCGCGAAGCCCGAAGACATAGCGAAGAAAATTCAAGACGCGCAAGCCAAGTCGGTCGGCGCAAAATAAGATGGGCCGCGCGATTCCAGCTCTTCACCGGGGCTGGAATCGCCAGTTCCGGAAGAAGGAGGGGATTCCATGACGGCAGCGGCACGTATTAGAGGGTTTATTGCGATAGGTCTTCTCCCGGCCACGCTGATTTTCGTATTTTTCGCGATTATACCGATTTTCTGGTCCGCTTATTACGGCTTTTTCGATTGGAAAGGCATCGGGGCTGCGAAGTTCATTGGCTTCGACAACTACGTGGAAGTAATCCGCGACCCGATTTTCTGGCTTTCGTTTAAAAACAACATGCTAATTGTCGTCGCGTCGGTGTTCGGCCAAATTCCGATCGCGCTTATTTTGGCCCTTGTGCTCACAAAAAGCTCGCTCTTTCAACGAATGATCCGCGCTTCGGTGTTTATGCCGATGGTGCTTTCCTCGGTCGTCGTGGGGATCATTTGGAGCTACATTTACCACCCGCAAATCGGCATTTTGAACTTCCTGCTCGACGGCCTCGGCCTCGAATCCTGGAAGATGCAGTGGTTATCCGATCCGAAAATATCCATGTATATGCTCATGATTCCGACCATTTGGAACTACATCGGGCCGTACATGATTATGTTTATCGCCGCGCTGCAAAATATTTCCCCGGAAATTGACGACGCTTCGCGAATCGACGGTGTCGGGCCGGTGCGGAAATTGTTCTCGATCACCCTGCCGATGATTTGGGACACGATCAAGGTTGCCGTCGTGCTTTGCATCTCGGGCAGCTTGAAGGCATTCGACCTGATTTACGTCATGACAAACGGAGGACCGGCGCACTCAACCGAGCTGCTCGCTTCGTATATGTACAACAACACGTTCAACGTCTTCCGTTTTGGCTACGGCAGCGCTGTCTCGACCGCGATCATTATTCTCAGCCTGCTGCTGATCCTGGGAAGCCAATTCCTCATGAAACGCAACTACAGATAACCGAAAGGAGGGACCCGTCATGGAACAAGCTTTTTCAGTTAAAACGGGAAGCGCCGCGGGCAAAACCGGGGCACAATGGAGCCGCGGGCTGATTAACGTCCTGCTCACCGCTTACGCCCTCGTTACGCTTTATCCTCTGTTCTGGCTGTTCGTCAGCGCTTTTAAAACGAACGATGAGTTTCATTCCAAGCCGTTCTCCTTGCCGGAGGTATGGCAGTGGGACAACTTCGTCCGGGCTTGGGAAGTTTCGGCGATGGGTACGTCGATTGTCAATTCGACCATCGTTACCATCTTGTCGCTGGTTTTGACGCTGGTGCTCGGTGCGCTGGCGGCTTACGTGCTGGCACGCTTTGATTTTAAACTGAAGCCTTTGTTCATGGGCTTGTTTTTGCTCGGCATGCTCATTCCGGTTCACAGCACGCTTGTGCCGCTCTTCGTCCTGATGAAAAAAGTCGGGCTGCTCGATACGTACGCGGCGCTCGTGTTCCCTTATACGGCGTTTGAGCTGCCGCTGGCGATTTTCGTCGTCGCGGCCTACCTGACTGCGATTCCGAAAGAGATCGAAGAAGCCGCGCTGATCGACGGCACGGGGTATTGGGGCATCTTCTTCCGCATGATGCTGCCGCTCAGTATGCCGGCCTTGTCGACCATAGCGATTCTTGGCTTTTTGCGATTCTGGAACGACTTCGCGTTCGCGCTCGTCTTTATCAGCAAGCCCGCTTTAAAAACAATTCCGCTCAGCTTGTCCGTCTTTGCAACGGGGTATGCTACCGACTACAAGCTGACGATGGCTGCGATGGCGATCGCGGTGCTGCCGACCATTATCGTCTACCTGCTGTTCCAGGAGCAGATTATGAAAGGGATGACGGCCGGGGCGGTCAAGGGATAAATTGGTCTCATGCGGGGAGAAAAATTTGTAATTCACAGGTTTGGACAAATGTGGTAGTATCCGGGTGGAGAGAGGGGGATCAGCATTGCGGCGCTCGAAGCGGGCAAGCATGTACTGTGCGAAAAGCCGCTGTGCACGACCGTCGATAAGGCGCTTGAGGTAGAAGCGGCGGTCCGCAGGAGCGGCAAGCTGCTGCAGGTCGGCTTCGTGCGCCGGTACGGGACGAACACCAAGGTGTTGAAAAAGTTCATCGACGCGGGCGAGCTCGGCGAGATCTATTATGCGAAAGCGTCTTACCTGCGCCGCCTCGGCAATCCCGGTGGCTGGTTCTCGGACATCGAGCGTTCGGGCGGCGGACCGCTGCTCGACATCGGCGTGCATGTGATCGATTTGTGCTGGTACTTGATGGGCCGTCCGAAAGTGAAATCGGTGACGGGCAACACGTACAAGAAGCTCGGCAACCGCTCGAACGTGCAAAACCTGAGTTATTATCAGGCGGCGGACTTCGACGCTTCCAAAAACTCCGTTGAGGATATGGCCAACGCCTTGATCCGTTTCGAGAACGGCGCTTCGCTGATGGTGGACGTCAGCTTTACACTGCATGCGAAAAGCAACGAGGTGGCCGTGAAAATATTCGGTGAGCGGGGCGGCGCGGAGGTCGAGCCCGACTTTACGATCGTCACGGAAAAGCACGATACGATTTTGAACGTGACGCCGCAGATCGACAATGCGACCTTTGATTTTGTGGCAGGCTTCCAGAACGAAATCAATACGTTCGTCGACTGCTGTCTCGGACGGGCCGAGTTGATCAGTCCGGTCGAAGACGGCGTAGAGCTGACCAAGATCATCTCCGGCATTTACGAGTCGAGCGAAAAAGGTATCGAAATTCAATTCTAAACGAAGTCCGGTGAATGGCGCGCTGCGCAGGTGGAAGTAAGGTCCGTCTGCTCCGCTTCGTTCACCGGACTTCTGGCTATGGAGGAGAGCGGAGATGAAATTGACGAACAAAATCGGCGTCATCGTCGACAGCTTCGGTGTCGGGGTTCGCGAAGGGCTGCGCAAGGCGAAGGAGGTCGGTGCCGACGGCGTGCAGATTTATGCGGATTTTGCCGCGCTGCAGGAGATCGGATATCAAGGCTATCTGACGATCGAGCGCGAAGTCGGCGTGCAGCCGGAAGTCGACATCCGGCTCGCGGTCGATTTTATTCGCCGCTATAAATAACGGACGTGAGCCATGGAAGCTCGGTGAACAACTGCGGATGAGCGACGAGCATGAAAATTGTGCTGGCGTATGGAGCGTTCATGCAGCCGGTTCAATCGCAAACCTGGACCGAATTTTATCTACTATAATATAGGCGCAAAAAAAAGGGCATCCAAGCCCGCTTTTTTTGCATTCACTCCGCAAATCGGTCCGCCACCGAGCTGGCGCCGAACGACATCGGCTTAATCCGCGCTTCGTAGCCGACGGACGTGACCCAGCCACAAATTTCCTGAATCAGCACCTTCGTCTCGCCCTGCTGGCCGATGTCGATGTGAATTTCCAGCGGCCACTGGGCAGTCAGGTCGCTCATTCCGCTGCGGTTCAACAGCTCGACCAGCTCCAGGCTGAGCTCGGTTTCGCGGTAAATTCTCGTGCGCAGGTCGAAGAGCGGACGGCTGCTCCGTTTGCGGTAAAAAAAGCGGGCTCCCTTGCCGATCCGGTGAATGATGACGGCTGTGACGAGCGTCGTGCTGCGCCGGGTCGTATGGGAATCCGTTCCGATCACCAATTTATAGCTTGCTTCCTGATCTTCTTGGACAAAGTCGTGCAGGATTTTAACCATTTCCTCCAATGCAACGGAACCTCTAGTCGGGCTAAGGAACATCATCTGTTATCCAACTCCCTCCAAGATTGAAAATGACCCCATAGCTACAGTTTACGCCAAAAATCGTTAAAATAGTTTAAATTTGCAGTGAATCGACTGGAATCGGAACTTGGAACGCAACGAGTAATCAACGGAAAAGCAAAGAACAAAGCGAGGCTCAAAAAGGAGTTCGGTGGTAAGAGAGTTGAGTGTACTAAACAATTTAAAAAAGAGCCTAAGCCTTGCGGCTCAGGCGAATGAAAAAAACATCCTCTTTTATTGTAAAGTAACGGGAGATCAAATTCAAATCGTTAAACATCGGTAAATTTCATTAAAAATGTGAAAAATCATACAAAATAGAGCGCTTTCATCATATAATGGAATTAACCTGTCAGCGGTATCGCTGTACAAAGGAGGATTGGCGCCATGGAGGGAAGATTTTCCGTCGGATTTGTTGTCGGAACGATGCTCAGTATACCGCTATGGATATCCGCCATCGGCTGGATGAAGCTCGTAGGCTTCGCATTAAAATATGTATTCCGCCTTCATATCATCTAATGATCAGCCAACGTGCTGCGAAGATGGCCTGGGGACCCGTCCCGGACGTCTCGCTCCTTTGCTTGTCTATCGTCACTAAGACCGCACTTTCCGCAGGCGAAAGCTTTCGGAAAAACGCGGTCTTTTCTTTGTCCTCCGCAGAGCCGAGGGGGAGCATGTTCCTTTTTGTCGAAAAAACAGGTAAAATAAAGGAAATACGCCTGTTATTCGTACGATAGGAAGGGGAGAGAGCACGTATGAAAACGATACGGCGTCCGTTTAAAAAAACGGGATGGGGAATCAAAGTCAAAGCGGGGACGGTCTGCCTTTTTCTGCTGCTGACGCTTCCCTGGCCTGTCGCGCAAGCAGGCTTTTTGGACCGGGTGAAAGACATTTACGACATGCCGGAGCAGATCGGACAGCTCCAGAATCAATATAACGAGACAAAGCAGGAGCTGGAGCGGAACCGGGAGCAGCTTGAGACGACGCTTAAGCGCTCGCAGGAAGCCGCGGAGCAATACAAGGCGACGGAGCAGCGGCTGAAGGAAGAAAATCGCGAGCTTCGCAGCCGCAATGAGCAATTGGAGCAGCTGACCCGGCGTTTGGAAGAGGCCGAGCAGGCGAGTGCGCAGCGCACGAGACAAATCGTTCGGACGGCGTTGACGGGAGTGCTGCTCGTTGTGCTCTATTTTGTTCTGATGCGCGTGATCCGGCTCGTCGTATGGCGCCGGAACCGCAGCGCAAGCCACCGGGGAGGGAACAGATGAAGATTCATGTAGAAGAAGGAGCCGGAAGCGACGCAAAAGCGGCAGCCGTGGAGCTTGCGGCCGGCGAAGCCGCCTTGGTGCTGCACCCGAAGCAAATCATCGCTTTTCAGGGCCGTTCCGGAAGCCGGGAGGACCGTCTGCTGAATGTGGCCGGGGTTTATCGGAAGAAGCGTTGGATCGAGTCGCGTTTGACCGGGCCTGCGCGCTTTGTGCTGGGCGTTCCGGCAGGCTTCAGCTTCCGGGCGATGGAGCTGCCGGAGGATAGCAGCCTGCTGTTCGACATCCGGTATGTGCTGTTGTACAGCGAGGGGATGAAGCTACAAAGCCGCTTTCAAAAAATCAAGCAAGCCGTTGTAACGCAGGACTGGATTCGGATGAAATTTTCCGGCGGCGGTACGCTCGGTCTGCTTAGCTGCGGCCCCTTGTGCGAGCTGACGATCGATCCGTCGGAGCCGGTCTATGTCGATATCGGCTGTCTCGTCGCTTATCCGGAGGAAGCCAAGCTGCAGCTATGCGTCTACGGCAATCCGCTTGCAAGTCAGCGCATGAACTACCATTGGGAAATTACCGGCTCGGGCAAGGTGCTTTTGCAGCCTTCCAGACCGAGATTCGGGTTGGCCGATCCTTTGCAGGGCGATTCCTTGTTCAAACGGATTTTGAGAGAAGCGCTTCCGTTCGGCGGAGTCATTATAAAGTAAAATGTACGAAAAAACGCCTCGTTTTCCAGCGATGAATCGCCGGGAATGGGGCGTTTGCTGTTTCAAACGGGGTTACGGAGTGTAAAAGTATACGAAATAAAAAGTAGAATGAAAGCGTTTGCTATCTAGGGGGAATTTCGGTTGCCGAGTCATAATTTACGGCGCTCTCGCATACTTAATCTGAGACCGTAGGACAAAAAAGCGTCATCCTTCAAAGCCGAATTGCCCAAAGGGGGTTGCGTCTTGATTCAATTCCGGGATGTGAACAAGCACTATGGTCCTTTTCACGCATTGAAAAACATCAATTTGACGATTGAATCGGGCGAGGTCGTCGTCGTGATCGGACCGTCCGGTTCGGGAAAAAGCACACTGCTCCGCTGCATCAACCGGCTGGGAACGATATCCGGAGGGGAGCTGACGGTGGACCATATCAACGTTCACGACAAGAAAACCGACATCAACAGCCTGCGGCGAAACATCGGCATGGTGTTCCAGCATTTTAACTTATACCCGCACCGCACGGTGCTGGAAAACATCACGCTGGCCCCGATGAAGGTGCTCGGTCTCTCGCGTCAGGAGGCCGAGGAAACGGCCATGGCTTTTTTGAACAAAGTCGGCATTCCCGATAAGGCGAAGTCCTATCCGTCGCAGCTGTCGGGCGGGCAGCAGCAGCGCGTGGCGATAGCGCGCGGGCTTGCCATGAAGCCGAAGATCATGCTGTTCGACGAGCCTACGTCGGCGCTCGACCCGGAGATGATCGGAGAAGTGCTCGACGTCATGCGCGACTTGGCCCAAGAAGGCATGACGATGGTGGTCGTCACTCACGAGATGGGCTTTGCCCGCGAAGTGGCCGACCGGATCGTCTTTATGGATCAAGGGCAAATTCTCGAGACGACGCCACCGTCCGAATTTTTCCAGAGTCCGCGCGAGGAGCGGGCGCGCACGTTTCTTAGCCGGGTGTTAAATCACTGATCTGATTTTCAAATTCCAATTTCGAGAGGAGACTCGATGGTGAAAATGCTCAAAGTGAAGAAGCTGTTTTCCTTAACGCTCGCTTCGATGCTCATGCTGACGATGATGGCAGGCTGCGGCGCCAAACCGGCGGAGCAGGCGGGAGCCGGGGGCGGAACGCCCGCGAAGCCGGAAGCGGCCGCTTCCGCGATGGAAGCCATTAAGAAACGAGGCAAGCTTATAGCCGGGGTCAAATACGATACGAAGCTGTTCGGGCTGAAGGACCCGGGCACCGGCAAGGCTGAAGGCTTCGATATCGATATGGCCAAGCGGCTGGCGAAAAGCATTTTGGGCGACGAAACGAAGGTTGAGCTAAAGGAGGTTACTTCCAAAACACGTATTCCGATGCTGCAAAACGGTGAAATCGATATCATTATCGCTACGATGACGATCAATGAAGAGCGCAAGCAGCAGGTTGATTTCACGGACGTGTATTTCAAAGCGGGCCAGTCGCTGCTTGTGAAGAAAGGCAGCGCGATTCAATCAATCGCCGATCTGAAGAAAGGCACGAAGGTCATGGCGGTCAAAGGCTCCACGTCGGCGGTCAACATCCGGGCCAAAGCGCCGGAGGCGACCGTGCTGGAGTTCGACAATTATCAGGACGCGTTCACCGCGCTTAAGGCCGGTCAAGGGGATGCGCTGACGACGGACAATGCGATTTTGCTCGGGATGGTGAAGCAGGACCCGAACTTCCAGCTGGCCGGGGGCAATTTCACCGACGAGCCGTACGGGATGGCGATCCGAAAGGGCGACAGTGAATTTGTCGCTTACATCAACAAGTTCCTGAAGGATATGAACGCGAACGGCGAGTACGACAAACTGTATGAGCAGTGGTTCGGAGAAAAGCCGGCAAAATAACAAGCTAAGCTTACATCCTTGTTGCCCGAAGGGAGGCTCAACCGGACATGAACGATCAGCTCTTGCGGTTCGATATTTTGATCAAGCATTGGGACACCTACATGCTCGGCTTCGGCAATACGATTAAATCGAGCGTGATCGCGCTGCTGGCAAGCTTTGTGTTGGGAACGGTCATCGCTGTATTTCGGATCGCTCCGCTGAAGCCGCTAAACTGGCTAGGCACGGCGTACGTCGAATTTATCCGCAACATTCCGCTGCTGCTGATCGTTCTGTTGATTTATTTGGCGGCCCCGACGCTCGGTCTGCCGTTCGACGGATTTACGTCGGGGACGATCGCGCTGTCGATCTACACGGCGGCCTTCATTGCGGAAGCGATCCGGGCGGGCATTCTGGCCGTTCCGCAGGGGCAGACGGAGGCGGCTCGTTCGTCGGGGCTGACGTACCTGCAAACCATGCGTCACGTGGTGCTTCCCCAAGCGATCAAGATCGTCGTTCCGCCGCTCGGCAACCAATTTTTGAATCTGGTCAAAAATACGTCCGTGCTTGGGGTCGTCGCCGGTCTCGACCTGATGTACTTCGGCGATATCGTCTCGACGCAGACGTTCGTCACGTTCAGCGTCTATATTTTTATCGCGCTGTTCTATCTTGCGCTGACGGTTCCGTTAAGCTTCGGCGTTCGGTATTTGGAGAAACGGATGGCGTTCTAACAACCGGCGCAGGAGGAGGGGGAAGCGACATGGACTTCGCCGGAGCTTATGCCCCGGAAAATCTCAAGTTTCTGATGCAGGGGCTTTATGTGACGTTAAAAGTGGCCTTTTTCTCGATCGTTTTCAGCTTTATCCTCGGTTCGCTCGTCGGCACGCTCAGATATGCGCGCGTTCCCGTGCTTTCTCAGGCGCTGGCGGTGGCCGTGGAGACGATCCGCAATTTGCCGCTGCTGCTCATTATCTTTTTCACACGCTTTGCGCTGCCCGAGGTCGGCCTGAAAATGTTCCAGAATACCGAGTACGCAGCCATCGCTGCGCTTACCGTGTTCGAAGCGGCGATGATTGCCGAGATTGTCCGCAGCGGCCTGCTGTCGATCGAGAAGGGGCAGATGGAAGCGGCCCGTTCGTCGGGACTCACTTACGTTCAGGCGTTGTGGCATATTATTTTGCCGCAGGCGCTGCGCCGGATGGTGCCGCCGCTCGTCAGCCAGTTCATCTCGCTGCTCAAGGATACGTCGCTGGCGACGGTCATCGTGCTTGCGGAGCTCATGCATAATATGCAGATTGTAGCCGCCAAAAACCCGAACTGGGTCATCCCGGTTTTTATCGCCGGAGCGCTGATTTATTTTGTGGTCAACTACGCGTTGTCGCTGCTGGCCAAGCGGCTGGAAGTCCGGCAAGCGTAGTTTGGAATAAAACGGTTCGACGTCAAAAAAGAACCGCTCGCTTGAGTCTCTGGGAAACAATCAGGCGAGTCGGTTCTGTTCTTTACGCGGATTGCGAGGCTACTTCTTCTGGCCGGAGCGGGTGTCGCAAGCGCCAGCCTCGCGGGATACCGTCTCCTCCGCCAGCTTGTCCCCGAATTGGTCGAGGCGTCCCGGCTGGCTGGCCGGTCCGTCGTTGTCCGGCTTGTTGTTTCTTCCTGTCATGGCTGCTCACCTCCATTCTACATTTAGCGTACCAAGAGGAGGGACGAATTATTTCATTATTTTATTCAAGCCTTCGAATGGAGAATGAACGGAGCGGACATACTTGAGTAAAAATGGACAACATAGGGTAAGGAAAAAGAGAAAGCCATTTCCATACAAAGGAGCGATGGAGGATGAGCAGACCGATTCAAGCTTATTTTCATACGGAAAACGAAGCCGAGGACGTTCGGATCAAGCTGCAAACGTACCAGGTGGAGCAGGTCGAAATCGGAAAATTGGACGAGGCGCCGGACCGCGATACGCCGCTGCTGTTTCCGATTGCTATCGCAGGCACGGGGACGATTCCGGTTGGCGTCGGTTATGCGGGCAGTGAAGCCGGACCGATCGCCGCAACCGGCGTGGCGGCGGCCGGTGCTTATCTCGGCTTCCGTACGTTGGACGAAGCCGGGCACGACAAAGATGGCGATGGCGTAGACGACCGGAAGCTTCGCTATGCGCTCAGCACGAAGGTGGCCGCGGAGCAGTACGACGAGATCGTCGATCTGATCCGCCGTCACCGGGGGCACGTGGCCAAGCTCGACTGAAGGCGGCTTGCGGAAAAAAATGCCCGCTTGCGGCACGGAAACGCATTTCCGGCGGCAGCGGGCATTCACGGCAGGAGCGACCCCAAGCTTTAAGCGCGCCGCCGGTTCAAATGAATGAACGTAATGGCAAGCGCCAAGACAAGCACCGATCCTTTGATGATGTCAAAGGCGTAGTAAGGCAGGTTGAGCATCGTCAGCCCGTTCAGCAGTACGCCGATCAGGACGGCGCCGAAAAACGTGCCGATCACGTTCGGCTTGCCTGCGCCGAGCACGGAGAAGCCGACGAACACGGCGGCGACCGACTCCATCAGCAACGGCGCCCCGGCATCGATCTGGCCGGAGCCGACGCGGGCGGCGAACAGAATGCCGCCGATGGCGGCGAAGATGCCGGACAGCACGTAAGCGAACGTACGCACGCGATTGACGGCGATGCCGGACAGGCGGGCGGCCTCTTGGTTGCCGCCGGTCACGTACATTTGGCGGCCCCAGCGGGTATACGTCAGAAATACGTGGACGAGAATGACGGCGATAATCATCAGCACGACCGGCACCGGGATGCCAAGTAGCTTGCCTTGGCCGATCCAGAGGAACGTCTCGGTGAATTTGCCCGGCGCTTTCGTTCCGTCGGTCATCTGCATGTTGTTATAGATCGAGAAGCCTTGGGTATACGTTTTGTGCACGCCGCCGATGATGTACATGACGGCTAACGTCGCCAGCAGGTCCGGGATGCGGACTTTGACGATCAAGAGCGCATTCAGCAGTCCGATGACGATGCCGAGCAGCAGCGGGACAATGAGTACGACGATAAGCGGGAACTGGAACCAGACCATCATCGTTGCCGTGACGACCGTCGTCAGCGAAACGGTGGAGCCGACCGAGAGATCGAACCCGTCAACGATCTGCGAGAACGTCACGCCGATCGCGATAAACGTCACAATCGAGATAGAGCGGAGAATGTCCGCCATGTTGTCGTAGGATAAGAAATTTTCGTTGACGAAAGAAAAAATTGCAATGACGGCGGCGATGATGAACAAGGCCCCGTATTTATAAGAAACATCCAGCCATTTGCCTTTCACTTGCTTAAGCCTCCCCGCTGCCTGCATAGTACAATATTTTCTCCTGCGTCGCTTCGTCGCGGGACAGCTCCTTCACGATCCGTCCGTAGCTCATGACGAGAATCCGGTCGGCAATGCCGAGAATTTCTGCGATTTCGCACGATAAGTACACGATGCCTTTCCCTTCTTGAGCGAGTCGTCCGATCAAGCGGAAAATATCGCTTTTGGCGCCGACGTCGACGCCTTTGGTCGGTTCGTCGAACAAATACACCTCGGCATCCGTCGGCAGCCATTTGCCGACTGCGACCTTCTGCTGGTTGCCGCCGCTCAAATATTTGACCTGCTGCTCGCGGTTCGGCGGCTGAATCCCGAGCTCGGAGATGCGGGCGTCCGCATTTTCCGTTTCTTTGCGGCGACTGACGAAACCGAGCTGGCTGAGCCGTTCGAGGAGCGTCAATGCAAGATTCGCTTTGACCGACAGCTCGACAAGCACGCCTTGCTTGCGCCGCTCCTCCGGGATGAGCGCAAGTCCCGCACGGACGGCGTCGGCCGGGGCGCGGAGCTTCAACGCGCGACCGCGCAGTCGCAGCTCGCCCGCGTCCAGCGGGTCAGCGCCGAACAGAAGGCGCGACAGCTCCGTTTTGCCCGCGCCGACCAGTCCGACGACGCCGACGATTTCGCCGCGGCGCACCGTCAAATCGACGCCGCGCACCTTGGTGCCGCTGGTCAGGCCGCGCGCTTCGAGCAGCGGCTCGCCGATGGCGACCTCCGCCTTCGGGAACTCCTCCTCGAACGGCTTGCCGAGCATTTCTTCGACGACGGCTTGCGCGTCCGTGCTTGCTGCCGCTTTCGTCGAGATACGCTGCCCGTCCCGCATGACGGTGACCCGGTCGCTGATGCGGAACACTTCGCCGAGCCGGTGCGAGATGAAGATGCAGCCGACGCCGTCGGCCTTCAGCCGGTTCATGATGCGGAAGAGCTGCTCCGCCTCTTCACCGGAGAGCGGGGCGGTCGGCTCGTCGAAAATGATAAATTTCGCTTTTTGCGCCAGCGCCCGGCCGATCAGCACCAGCTGCTTTTGGGCGATGGACAGCTCTCCGGCCTGCTGCCGGACGTCGAGTCCGGTCAAGCCGATGTCGGCCAGCACGCGGGAAGCTTCCCGCTGCAGACCGCTCCAATCGATCCAGCCGCGCCCGGCGGTGAGCCGGTCCAGCATGATGTTCTCCGCTACGGTCAGTTTGGGAACAAGCGCCGTATCGACCTCTTGATATACGCACTGGATGCCGCTGCGGATGGCGTCGAGCGGACCGCCGATGGACAGCGCGGCCCCGTCGATCTGGATGCTGCCCTCATCGGGCCTGTACGCGCCGGACAGCACCTTCATCAGTGTGCTTTTTCCGGCGCCGTTCGCGCCGAGCAGCGCATGAATCTCGCCGCCGCGCACTTCGAAATCGACTTGATGCAGCGCCCGGACGCCGGGGAACGATTTGGATATGCCTTTCATTTCTAATCGAGTTGCGGAAGTGGTCATCGGGACAGTCTCACGCTCCTTCAATGGAAAATCCCACCCGCTCCGCAGCGGGTGGGATTGGGTTATTCAGATGGTTACTTGGCCGCCGGTTTCTCGGCTTTCTTCAGCCAATCGGTGTAGCCTTGCTGGCTATTGCCCCAACCTTTTACGTGCTCGCTCAGCTGAGCGGTCGAAATCTGCTGCTGCGGCAGCTGCTCGCGGGAGACGAATACCGGGTCGAGAACGACGTTATCCGGCGTTTGGTCGCCGTGAAGCTTTTGGTACAGGTAACGAACCTGAATGCGGCCGATATCCTTCGGATCGACGGCGGCGGAAGCGACCCACGGGCTCTTTTGATCCTGGATCATTTGCAGGTCCTCGTCGCTCATATCGATGCCGTAGACTTTAATTTCCGTGCGGCCCGCTTGCTGAATGGCCCGCGAGGCGCCTTTGGCGAACTCGTCCCAAGCGGTCCAAACGGCCGCGATGTCGCCTTTGTTCGGGTATTTCTTCAGAATCGCTTCCATTTGCGCTTGCGTGTCCAGAGCGGTGTTCTGCGAAGCGGCGCCGAAAGCGGCGATTTCCTTAATGTCCTTGTTTTTGCCCAGGAACTCCTTATAAGCGACTTGACGGCGTTCCATCGGGGCGAAGCCCGCAACCCAGATTTTCACAATGTTGCCTTTGCCGCCGATGTCTTTCGCCAGCTTGTCCAGCGTCATTTCGGCCATCTTGGCGTCGCCCTGCTCCAGCACGGCTACGCCCGGAACCTTCAGATCGGTGTCGAAAGCGACGACCGGGATTTTTTTCTCCAGCGCCCGCTTCACGCCTGCTTCAAGCGCTGCCGCAGTCCCGTGGTCGATCAGGATGCCGTCGACCTTCTGGTTGATGGCGGCGTCGAGGTTCGAAGCCATCTTGGCAAGGTCGCCGTCGGCCGGGGTGACGGTCACTTTGCCGCCGAGCTTCTCGACCTGCTCCTTCACGCCTTCAATATACTGCGCGGAGAAGGTGCCGAGGCTGATTTGCATAATAAGCGCGATCTTTTTATTCGCGAGCGGGTTGTCCGCGCTGCTTTGAGCTTTCGCGCCTTCCGCTGGCTTGCCGCCTTGTTCGGAAGCCTGCGGTTTCGCGCCGCAAGCGATCATGCCGATCGAAAGCACGAAGATGAGTATCAGCAGAACGCTTTTTCTCCAATGAGACATGATGATGAGTTCCTCCCCCGAATCGTTATAATTATATAATTCCAATGGAATTAGTAGGTGATAAATACTTTACCATTCTTTTTCACAAATGGTCAATATGCAGGGGAATATTTTTAGAGACGATCCTTCAAAAAAACACAAAATACGACAATTTGCTAGCCAGCATCCCCCCGCCTCGAAATGGGCGCCACTGTTTCGGCTTTCCTGCAACCTTGGGCAGGCCCCGTCCGTCTAGTAAATAACTCTGGAATAACCAACGAAAGGTGGTTCTTGATTATGATGAAAAAAACAGTGGCATTTCTGTCGGCGGCGGCGCTGTTCGGCAGCTTGGCAGCCGGTTCGGCCTCGGCATTTAACGATTTGAGCGCCGATCAGAAGGAGCCGATCATGGCATTGAAGCAGCGCGGAATCGTCAGCGGAGTGGACGGCGAGCATTTTGTCCCGATGGGAAAAGCCAGCTATGCGCAAACCGTTCATATGCTGGTCAAAGGGTTGAATTTGAATATCGATGCGATGCGCTTCATCAAGAAGCCCGAAGCTTCGGACTACTATACGAACGTTCCGGATGACGCGTGGTACGCCGAGTCTTTCGTAATCGCTCAATTGAACGACCTGCCGATTCCGAAGGATGTCGACCCGAACGGCACGATTACCCGCGAGCAGTACGCGGATCTGCTGATCCATGCGATCGATACGAAAGGAATGTACCCGGTCGTCAACATGCTCGTCGTCTTCGCCGATCAGGACGAGATCGATCCGAAGGCGAGCGGCAGCGTGCAGCGGATGGTGCTGCACAAGCTGATCAAATTGGGAGAGGATGCGAAGTTTTATCCGAGGCGGGAGCTGACCCGCGGCGAAGCGGCCGTCTGGCTGCACGGCGCGATCAAGTTCGTCGAATCGCACGCAAATGCGCCAAAGCCCGCGCCGCAGGAAGACATTCAAGTAACGGTAGAAAAAGTGAACGATGACGTGAACAAAGTCGTGCTGACCCGCGGCGAGAAGCCGACCGGCGGCTACGGTATCACGATTAGCGGCATCCGGTTCGAAGCGGGCGGCCGGGCAGTGATTACGTACACCTTGAGCGATCCGAAGCCGGACAGCATGAACACCCAGGCGATTACCGAGCCGACAGCGGAAACGTACGTGTCGTCCAAATATAAACCGGTAGCCGAGCCCGCTGCTTCGACGGGCGTCAGCCCGGCCAATCTGCAATCCTAAGCGGCCTGAGCGCCGCCAGAAACCGGATGTCCGCCAATCCCCGTCGAGGGAGCGAACATCCGGTGCTTTTTTGTGCTGCCGCTTCTTTTGCCGCCGCTTCGGATTCAAGACAGAAATTCCCGGGTAAAACGGGTATAATACCCTTGAAAGCTATCTATCGATAGCGTGCGAAAAAAAGAGGAGTGGATCACCATGGACAAGCGGTATGCGGACGTAAACGGCACGAGGCTGGCCTACATCGACCGGGGACAAGGAATTCCTGTCGTTTTGCTTCACGGCTTTTGCGGGAGCTCCGCCTATTATGACGAAGTCGCGCCGCTGCTCGAAGGCCGCTGCCGGTTAATTATACCGGATCTGCGCGGGCACGGCGCATCCGACGCCCCTGAAGGGACGTATACGATGGAGGCGATGGCCGACGATATCGCCGCGTTAATCGACCGGCTGAATATCGGCCGTCCGGTCGTACTCGGCCATTCGTTGGGCGGGTACGTGACGCTCGCGCTGGCCGAGAAGTACGAGGACAAGCTGCTCGCGTTCGGTTTGCTTCATTCGACCGCCTTTCCGGACGACGAGAAGGGCAAGGAAGGCCGACTGAAGGCGATGGAGACGATCCGGGAGCAAGGGCTGCCGGCGTTTATCGAAGGATTGATCCCGAAGCTGTTCGCTCCGGTCCATTTGGAGACGATGCCGGAGGCGGTGCGCAAAGCGAAGGAGATCGGGCTGGGCACCAGCGCGGAAGGCGCGGTCCGAACGTTGGAAGGGATGCGGCAGCGGCCGGACCGCAATGGCGTATTGTCCGCAGCGCAGGTGCCGGTGCTGCTTGTCGCCGGGACGGGCGATCAGATCATTCCGCCGCAGCGTACGTTCTCCGTCGACAAGGAGACTTTTCAGCGCAGTCAGATCGACGGAGCAGGACACATGAGCATAATGGAAGCGCCGGGCGAGCTGGCGCAGGCGGTCCTTGCGTTTACGGCGAAGCTTTAATCGTTCGATGAAGCAAAAGCAAGGTCCCGCTTGAGTGAGCGGATCGGTTCAAAAAAAGGGATGACGGCGACCGTCGGCAGGCTGAACCTGCACACACGGACGCTAGTCATCCCTTTGCGTTTATTTTAATGCATCAAGTCGGACACATGCTGGATCTTGATGAGGTTGGTCGTGCCCGTGCTTCCGAGAGGCACCCCGGCCGTTATAACGACCAGATCGTCGGCCTCCAGCAAGCCTACTTTTACTCCGCGGCTGACGACGGAGGAGAACAGCTCGTCCGTCGAGCTGACCGGTTCGCCCAGGATCGGGACGACGCCCCAGACCAAATTCAAATTCCGCATGACCGTCTCGTTCGGCGTGATCGCTACGATCGGAGCGTCAGGACGATACTTGGACACCATGCGGGCGGTGAAGCCGGTCGCGGTGGAGGTCAGAATCGCCTTGGCATTCAGATCGTCGGCCGAACCGACGACAGCCTGGCTGATCGCCTCGGTCACGCTGTTGCGGACCAGCACGTGGCCCAGCTTGCGCTTGCCGTAATCCGGCGACGATTCGGTCTGCTCGGCAATGCGCGCCATCGTGGCGACCGATTCGACCGGGTATTTGCCCGAGGCCGTTTCCCCGGACAGCATCACGGCGTCGGAGCCGTCGAGCACGGCGTTGGCAACGTCGCTTGCTTCCGCACGGGTCGGACGCGGATTGTTTTGCATCGAGTCGAGCATATGCGTCGCCGTAATGACCGGTTTACCGGCCCAGTTGCACTTTTGGATCATCTGCTTTTGAATGATAGGTACGTCTTCGACCGGAATTTCCACGCCCAAATCCCCGCGCGCCACCATCAAGCCGTCAGAAGCTTCCAAAATTTTATCCAGATTGTCGACGCCTTCCAGATTTTCGATTTTCGAAATAATTTGAATGTCGGGCGCCCCGTACTGCTCCAGAAGATGCCGCACTTCCAGCACGTCAGCCGCTTTGCGGACGAACGACATCGCGATCATGTCGATGCCTTCCCGCACCCCGAAACGGATGTGCTCGATATCCCGCTCGGTCACGCCGGGCAGCGAGGTGCTCACGCCGGGAAGGTTGACGCCTTTGCGCGCTTTAAGGACACCGCCGTTCAAAATCCGGCAGCGGATTTCCGTGCCTGCAATTTCTTCCACCTTCAACTCGATCAGCCCGTCGTCGATCAGGATGGACGTACCGACGGACACATCCTTCGGGAGGTCCGAGTATGATACGGGAATGCGCTGTCCGTCCCCGAGAATCGGCTCGGTCGTTAGCACGACCTGCTCGTTTTGCTTCAACGTACACGAGGCTTCAACCAGCTTGCCGGTGCGGATTTCGGGGCCTTTGATATCGATCATAATGGCAATGGGCCGGTTCAGCTCTTTCCCGGCTTGCCGGATATTTGCAATGCGGCTGCTGTGCTCGGCCGGCTCGCCATGGGCAAAATTCAGCCGGGCGACGTTCATCCCCGCCTCAATCAGCTTTTTCAACTGCTCCACCGTCTCGCAGGACGGGCCGATCGTACATACAATTTTCGTTTTTCGCATGGGTCTCATTCTCCTTCGGCTTGTCCGGACATCCGGGATTCCGTTATCTCCGAATTTTCCGGGCAAGTGCATGATGTCTGTAATGAACGTATTGTAACGAAAAAATTGCCGTTGGACTATGAAATATAGTACACTTTTTGTAAAATAGTTTGATCATCTTGTGAAGGAGGCGCGGAAAAATGATTCGGCTCATAGCTTCGGCGCACGATTTGGGGCACGGGTGGAACATCGACTCCGAGGACAACCCGACAGCCTATTCGCTTCATGCCGTAGCCTACGGGAAATGCTGCTACTGGGTCCGCCACGAGAAGATTGTGATGGAAAAAGGCGACGTGCTGTTTGTGCCGCGTGACGTGCCGTTTTACGCCAAAAGCATTCCGACCGTCGCTCACGAGAAATACCGCGTCGAGTTCACCGCAGAGCCGGAAGCGGGTTTGCTGCCGGTGCTGGACGAAGCCGGACCGATTGTATTTAAGCCGAGAAATATGGATCTGCTGCTGCGGCTGATGAAGAAGCTGCATGCGCAATGGACGGACCGGCCCGATTATTACCAGGTGAAGTGTCTGAGCCTTCTGCTTGATCTGCTGGCCGAGTTTAATCGGGACTATGACGCCTTCCGCAGACCGGATGTCAAGAGCGCGCAGACCGCCCAGATGAAAAAGTATGTACAAGAGCATTACCGGGAAAAAGTGACGAAGGAAGAGCTCGGCCGGTTCATCGGCAAAAGTCCCGCTTATGCGGCGACGATCTTTAAAGAAACGACCGGGCAAACGATCGGGGAATACGTTCATGCTTTGCGGATCGAAGCGTCCAAGTATTTGCTCCGGCATTCGGAGCTGACGATCGGCGATATCGCCGACCATCTGGGCTATTGCGACCAGTCGTATTTTCAGCGCACCTTCAAACGGATCACGGGCGAGAAGCCTTCCCTCTACATGAGCGAACGGGAAAAGAAACGGTAGGCGACAGCTCTCCATTGACGCAAGGTCAGCGAGCGGAGTATACTGAAATCATAAAAGTGAGTGATCACTCATTTTCTGTTGAAGTCACGATCTTTGCACAAACGGAGGCGATAACGATGGTTCATCGCGTGATGGAAAAAGACGTTTGTATTGCGGGAGGCGGCCCGGCCGGACTCATTCTCGGCATGCTGTTGGCCAAAGCCGGCGTCGATGTCGTTGTGCTTGAAAGTCATGACAACTTTGATCGCGAATATCGCGGGGAGGTGCTTCAGCCGCGTTTTCTGCAGCTGCTGGAGCAGGTGAATTTGCGGAGCTATATCGAATCGTTCCCCTCGTCGAAGCTGCGCAAGGGCGCTCTCTATTACAAGGACAGGCGGCTCGGCGAGTTCAGCTTCGACAACATCTCTGAGGAAATTCCGTACGCGCTCTGGATGCCGCAGCCTATTTTGCTGCAAGCGCTTTACGACAAAGCGAAGTCCTTGCCTTCCTTCGAGCTGCTGTTTCACGCCGCAGTGAAGGAGCTGCGCTATGAGGGAGAGCGGGTCACCGGAGCGATCGCCCAGACGCCCGAAGGGACGCTGGAGGTACGCGCCCGCGTCACGGTCGGAGCGGACGGCCGCTTCTCGGCGGTCAGCCGGCTGGGCGGGTTTGAGATGGAATACGAGCACCTTGCGGGCGACCTCGTCTGGTTCACCGTCCCGAAGCCTGCCGATTGGGGCGACGAGTTGAGGATGAAGATTACCGACGGTTACAGCTATATCCTATTGCCGAAATACCCGAATTGTCTTCAGGTCGGCGTCGCTGTGCCGTCAGGCGAATGGAAGGCGATCCGGCAGGACGGCATCGAGCCGTTCCGTCAAGAGCTGCTTGCCGCGCATCCGGCATTTCGCGAGTTTGCCGAAGCGCTGACCGATTTCAAGCCGTTTGTGCTGCTGCAGGTCAAGGATTTTTACGTCAAGCAGTGGGCCAAGGACGGCTGTCTGCTCATTGGAGACGCGGCGCACTGCGCTTCTCCCGTCGGCGCGGTCGGCGTATCCTTATCCGTCACCACGGCCGTCATTGCGGCGGACGTCATTTACGATGCGTTCCATGACGGCGACGTGTCCGCGGATCGTCTCGGGCGCGTTCAAGCGCTACGGGATGGCGAAATTCGCTCGGTGCACAAAATGCAAGCGCGCGCGGCGAGAATGTTTTTTGCCTCGACCCCGTTCCTTCGAACGCTTGCGCCGGTGGTTATCTCCTTGGTTACGCGGACTAAGCTGCTGGCGGCGGTTCAGCGCAGGGTACTGAGCCTGTCCGGCAAGGTGCCGATTCATGAGCGGTTTACTTTCCAAGACTAAAATGTGAGATGGGGGTTCCGCCACCCACACCGGTCCCGAAGGCGCAGAAGTCGTCTGCCGGGACCGGTCTTTTTTTAGAAGCGCCAAAAGAACGCGTATGGTGTACAATAGAAGAAAGTAAGGCTTGCCGAAGGAGGCGGAACGGCGATGGAGAATAGCTCGCGCAAGGATGCGGAAGCGGAGCGGCATCCGCTTGTGTTTTACGACGGGGTGTGCGGATTTTGCCAACGGGTTGTGCAGTTCATTGTTCCCCGCGATCGAAGTGCCGCCTTCCGGTTCGTCGCCATCCAATCCGAGACCGGAAGCCGCGTGCTGCGGCGGCACGGGATCGATCCTGCCGAATTGGATACGTTCGTGCTGCTTGAGCAGGGCCGGGTGTACACGCGCTCGACCGCGGGGCTTCGGGTGCTTCGCAGGCTGGAAGGGGCGTGGCCTTTGCTTTATGCGTTTATCGTCGTCCCGCGGCCGCTGCGGGATTTGGTTTATCGCTGGATCGCCGCGAACCGGTATCGCTTTTTCGGAAAAAGCGATTCCTGCATGCTGCCGCCTCCCGAAGTGCGGGAACGGTTTCTCGATACATGAGGGGGAGGCTGCGCATCGTGCGTTTTCCGCCTCGTTTTATTGGTTGAAGCCTGAGCCTTCGCAATCGGCTGCTACATTCGAAATAACTTGTTTTTTCATGAGATACACTACCACAGATGAAACTAGGTGAACCTTGTGAAACGTTTAGGTACGGCTCTGATCGGCTGCGGCGCAATTGCCGGCGTTCATTTGCAAGCGATCGCCAAGCTCGGCTTGGCCGATTTGAAGGCGGTTGTCGATACGGACGGAACGGTCGGGCGGCCAACGGCGCAGCGGTACGGCTGCGATTATTACGCGGATTACCGCGACATGCTCAAGCGCGGCGATATCGACGTCATCCACGTATGCACGGGCCATGACCTGCATGCTCCCATGACGGTCGATGCGCTGGCGGCAGGCAAGCATGTGCTGACGGAGAAGCCGATGGCCGAGAACAAAGCGTCGGCGCGCACCATGCTGGAGGCGGCAGCGAAGCATACGAACGTGCAGCTCGGCGTCATTTTCCAGAACCGGTACAATCCCGCTTCCGTCCGCATGAAGCAAGCGATCGATTCGGGGGAGCTTGGCAAGCTGCTCTGCATGAAAGGCATCGTGACCTGGCACCGCAGTCCGCAGTATTACGAAACTGCATGGAAGGGACGCTGGGCGACGGAGGGCGGCGGCGTGCTCATTAACCAAGCGATTCATACGCTCGATTTGCTGCAATGGTTCGGCGGCGAGGTGGAGAGCATCAAGGGATCGATTTCGACCGATGCGCTCGAAGGCGTCATCGAAGTCGAAGATTCGGCGCATGCCCATTTGGTATTTGCCAGCGGCGCGACGGCGGTGTTTTATGCGACGAATGCGTACGGCGTCAACTCCCCGGTGGAGTTGGAACTGGTGTTCGAGCAAGGACGGCTGCATTTGCAGGGCGATACGTTGTTTTTGCATCAAAACGGCACTTCGGCGGTTCTCAGCGAGCCGGTGCCGAACGATCTTGGGGAAAAATCGTACTGGGGCGTCAGCCACGGCTACCAAATCCGCGATTTTTACGAGCATGTGCTGGACGGGAGACCTTACCCGCTGAACGGGCCCGAGGGCTACAAAGCGCTCCGGCTGGTGACGGACATTTACGAATCTTCCCGCAGCGGGCAGCGGATTCGCTATACTTCTCTTCTGAATGCATTGACTTAAGTCATACCAAAAAACGAGCCTCCGGCGCACATGGCACCGGGGCTCGTTTTTCTGCATTTTACAATTTTTCCAAGAAAGCCGTCACTTTCTGCACATACTCCGCTTTGAGCGGCGGATAGTTTCGGGCATGCCCTTCCGCCGCGGTCGTCCACAGCTCGAATTTATCCTTGTGCTTCTCCCACAACGCCTCGCTGTTGTTGTAGGGAATCGAGGGGTCATTCGTGCTGTGAATGAACAGCACCGGCCGCGGGTAAATACGGTCGACCGCCGCCAGCCCGTTGACCTGATCCGTATCGACTCCGGTCAGCGGAGGCAAAATGCGCAAGATCAATGGCGTAAAAGGGAAGTTGGGCAGTTTCGACCAAACGGGCAAATTGTCCTTCAAATAGCGGGTCAAATGATGAAACGGACTGTCCGCTACCACGCCGAGAACGGACGGCTCTTCCGCCGCGGCAAGCAGCGAAGTGCTGGCTCCCATCGAGAAGCCGAGCAGCGCCAGCTTGCCCGGATGATTTTGATTCATCCAATCGATGGCGCCAAGCAGGTCGTGCTTTTCATAGTAGCCGATTGATGTCATGCTGCCTTCGGACTCCCCGGCGTTGCGAAAATCGAACATCAGCACGCTGTAGCCCCAGTCCGTCAGCTCTTTGGCTAATGATAACGCTTCGGCGCTTTTTTGCAATCGGTTATTCTTGTATCCGTGCGCCATAATGATGTTCGGTTTGACGGCAGCGCCTTCTCCCTCCGTCACTTTGCCCGGCAAGTACCAGCCTTTCAGAGTCAGTCCGCCTTCGCGGCTTGGAAATTGCACGTTTTCGTAGGCGAGCCCGAGGCGTTCCGGGGAATCATCCAGAGCTTTCGGCACAGGATGAGACAGCTTCCATCCTACATAGACCGAGATTCCTATGCAAGCGATCACCGCTACAGCCAGCAGTCCGACGACGATCCGCAGCCATAACGGACTCCTCGACATTCTCCTTCGCCTTCGCGGCACTCTCGAAATCGCAGGGGTTGGTTTCATATGTCACGCGTTCCTTTCTTTATCCAAAACGGTCTGATTCTAAAGGCAATCCCCATTATACGACAAGATTGGATAGGGGGACAGACTCTATTTCTTTTTTACAGCTTTCTTCGCGCGCATGGTCCATCTGGCGTACCCGTAAGACAATACCAGCCCGGCGCACAGCGTCACTAGAGCGTATCCGGGATGGGACATCGCCCACAGCAGAGGCACGCCAAGCAGAAGCAGGCAAGCGGTATGAATGCGGAAGCGGACGGCTGCGGCCGAACGCATGCGCAATTCCGGCGGAAGCGGGTAGATGTACGACCAATCGGAGTGACGGTACACTTTTTGCAGCTCTTTAAGCTGGAGCATCGTCAGTCCCGCAAACAGGGCGAATAAGAAGACGGCGAGCGCATCGTTGCGGGTCCAGGCGATCAATAAAAGGCCGAGCGCCGTCAGCCGCATCGTAATTCCGCCCAGCTCGGAGCGAAGCCACACCAAAGTGAACAAGTAACGGTAAGTATGAGCCGTATCGTACCCAAAGCCTCCCAGCCCCCGGAGAAGCTTCATCGGCGCGCGAATCGGCGTCGGACGATTTGGGATATCCGCCACATCGATAAAATAGTTCAGAAGCCTGAAAATCCGCGCACGCTGTCTTTGCTCCGTCTCGGCGAGCCTTGGCCAGTTCAAGATTCGTTTGCCGCCCATGACCCGCAGCACCCCGAGGTAAACTAGCAGCAAGGCGATGACGGCCAATGTCCCCGTCCACAGCGGCAGGCGGAGCAGAAGCAGCGCTACTGCGGCGGAAACGATCCAACGAAGCACCGACCATAGAGCGATCGGCAGACGATCCGTCAGCTTGAGTTCCAGCCATGCGCCGTGGATCAGTACGCGTTTTGCGAAAATCGCCATGATCAGCACGTGAGCGAATTGAACCAGGCTTCCGCCGGCCGCCGTAACATACATCGGCCAGACCGACATCCACACGGCAAGCACCAGGAACGACTGTATCCAAAATGACCGCATCACCGCCCGATGCATATAAACCGACAGCTTCGTTTCCATCGGAAGCAAATAGATGAAGTCCGCTTTCCTTATATAGGTCCGAACCGGAGATAAAGCCAAGAAGGGCAGGAGCACGAGCGCTGCGGTCTCGCGAAACGGAAAATCCGGCGGCGCCTCGTTTAGCAGAAGGGTATAAAAATACATTCCCGCCAGCATAATCAAAATAGCCGCGTAAGAGAAGCTTTGCAGCGCATACCCGGCATAGGGCCGTACTTCCCGCCAAAACTCCGAAGTTCGTTTGCTCCACAGTCCTGTAATATCGGAAGGCAGCTCGTGTTTATTCATCGCAGCGTCACGTCCCGGGTAACCAGGCTGCAGAACAAGTCGTCGAGCGAAGCGCCGGGCATATCCGCCTGCTTCCGCAGCGCTTCCACATCCCCTTCAGCCGTCAGACGGCCTTGATGGAGCAGAAGGAAGCGGTCCCCGTACCGTTCGATCGTGGACAAAATATGCGAGCTGATCAGAATGGCTCCGCCGCTTTCTTTGACACGGACCATCAGCTCCAGCAGCGCCCGGATGCCGAGCGGGTCCAGACCGAGAAAAGGCTCGTCGATAATATATAAGGCAGGCCGTACGAGAAAAGCGCTCATGATCATGACCTTTTGCTTCATCCCTTTGGACAAATGAGCCGATAAACGATTCCAGTTGGCAGTCATTTGGAATTCGTCCAACAGGGCGGCGGCTCGCTCTTCGAAGGCGTCTTTCGGGATGTCGTAGGCCATCGCCGCCATTTCGAGATGCTCTTTCACCGTCAATTCTTCGTACAAAAGCGGATTTTCCGGTACGTAGGCATACGTTTGCCGATAGGCTGTCGGGTCCTGCTCCACCGACCTGCCGTTGAGCAGGATTTGACCGCTGTGCGGCTGCATCAGGCCGAGAATATGCTTGATCGTCGTGCTTTTACCGGCCCCGTTCAATCCGATCAGGCCGACCATCTCTCCCGGGCGAACTGAGAACGACAGTTCATGCAGCACCGGCTTTTTGCGGCTGTAACCGCCGGTCAATTTTTCCACCTTCAATAATGGTTGCATGTCCATTCACCTCATCGCTATTGTACCTTGTTTTCCCCGGAAAAGAAAAAAATGCCGCAGTCGCGGCAAAGTTTTCTTGTCTTCATTTAAAGTTTGCTTCGCACGGGAGAGATGAACCAGTAAGCTAGCCCGACGAAAACTCCTCCGCCGACGATGTTGCCGAGCGTGACCGGAATCATATTGTTAAACCAGCCTCCAAGCGAGATCGTTTCGGGATGCTGCGGCAGTAAATAGGCCAAACTAAGGAGTGTCATATTGGCTACGCTATGCTCATAACCGCTGGCGATAAAGGCATACAGGCACCACCAGATGAGCACCAGCTTGGCGATGTCTTCCTTGGCCCTCCCGGCCATCCATAAAGCCAGACAGACGAGCCAGTTGCACAGAATGCCGCGGAAAAACGATTCCCAGAACGGAAGCGCCATTTTTTTGGCCGCAGCGGCGAAGATCAGATGCTCCGGCCCTGCCGTTTTGAAAAGACCGGTACCGACGATCAGCAAGGAAAGCGCTACGGCCCCGGCCAAGTTCCCAAGGAACACGATGACCCAGTTTTTCAGCGTATCGTTTACCGTCGTTCGGCGGGCAAGCGTGCTCATTGTAAAAAACATATTATTTCCTGTAAACAGCTCCGAGCCTGCGAAGACGACAAGCGTGAGCGCCAAACCGAAGGACATCCCCATTACCATGGGCTGGAAAGCGGACTTTGCAGCCGCAAGCGGCGCTCCGACGGAGAAAATCAATATAATGCCGAGCCCAACGTATGCCCCGGCCAACAAAGCCGACACCGTATAGCGGGCGAGGTTCTCGTTCATTTTTTCTTTCTTTTTTACAGCCGCTTCTATGATCGCTTCTACGCTTGATGTAAACATACGGCGGTCCTCCCCGGTTGCTCTTCTACGTTGGGATAAAAGTCGGTCAAGCTTTTCAGCTTTATGCGGTTTGGACTGCGGACGCAGCGATGTGAACCTGACCGTCTTCGACTTTTGCCGGAAATGTCAGAACCTGTCCTTGATCAGGCTGCTGTACGAGTCCTGTGGTCAAATCAATTTTCCAGTCATAAAGCGGGTCATACAGGTAATGCCCCGATACGATCCCTTCTGCGAGCGGTCCGCCTTTCGGATGCGGACTGCGATTTTCCAGTGCGTAGACTCCTCCGTCCGAAGTTCGGAAAACGGCGATTTCCCATTCGCGCCATTTCACGGTACGGCCGATTTGCGGCAAAAACTGATCAAGCGTTCCGATCAGATAAAAAGTTTCCTGCTCTTTCATATATTCCATACTCCTTCCCGTATACAAAGTTAAGTTTATTGGGCTGTCGGTTCCAAGTCTTGGAACAAAGCTGTGCGCGTCTCTGTATCGTCCAGCATTTTGGTCCAAGGATCTTTAACCTGCGTCAATGCGAATTCGATCCGTTCCACCAACGCTTTGCGGTTGTCCATATCGTCAACGACTGCCTTGCGGATCGTTTCCAGGCCCATGCGTTCCACCCATTCCGAAGTTCGCTCCAGATATTTTCCGGTTTCCCGGTAATATTGGATGATGGCCGCACACAGCTCGATCAGTTCCTCATCGGTCTTTACTTTGCAAAGCGAATCCGCCAAACGCGCTTTAATTCCGCCGTTGCCGCCGATGAACAGCTCCCATCCGCCGTCATTACCGACGATGCCGATATCTTTGGTGCATGCTTCCGCGCAGTTTCGCGGGCATCCGTTAACGGCCATTTTGAATTTGGCCGGCAGGTCCAGACGCTCGAATTTGCGTTCGAGAAATGCGCCCATGCCCATCGAATCCTGAGTGCCGAAGCGGCAAAATTGCGAGCCGACGCAGGTTTTAACGGTCCGCAGCGATTTCGCGTAGGCATAGCCCGAAGGCATCCCCAGCTCTTCCCAAACTTTGGGTACATCCTCTTTTTTCACACCGATCAGATCCAGCCGCTGACCGCCGGTTACTTTGACGACCTTCACATCGTACTTCAGCGAAACGTCAGCGATTTTCTTCAAATCCTCCGGCGTCGTGACACCGCCGTACATCCGCGGAACGACCGTAAAGGTGCCGTCTTTCTGAATATTGGCGCTCATTCGCTCGTTTACAAAACGCGATTCCTTCTCGTCCTGGTGCGTATCGGGATAAATCATGCCCAAATAGTAGTTCAGCGCAGGGCGGCACTTGGAGCAGCCTTCCGGCTGGTTCCAGTCCAGCACATGCATAATTTCTTTCGTTGAGGTCAGCCCTTTAGCTTTGATCTCTGCGACAATTTCGTCGCGGCCGAGAGTTGTGCAGCCGCAGATACCTTGCTTAGCGGAAGTCTGGAAGCCGTCGCCAAGGACATGCTGCAAAATTTGCTCAACGACAGGCTTACAGCCGCCGCAGGACCGCGTTGCGCCCGTGCAGGCTTTAATTTCGTCGACCGTCGTCAATCCTTTTTCCGTAATGACGTCGACAATCGTTTTTTTGGTTACGCCGTTGCATCCGCACACGATTTCTTCGTCGGCCATAGCTTCCATGGAAGCCGTACTTTTCGCTCCGCTGCCGCAGCAGCCAGTACCCATAAGGGAGTCGTAAATTTCGTCGGTCATCACGGTTTTTTGCTTGATCAGCTTTTGCAGATTGGCCGAGTCCGTAATGTCGCCGAAGAGCACCGCGCCCACCATCACATTTTGCTTCAGCAATATTTTTTTGTACGTTTGCTTCCATTCATCCTTGTGGGCAATGACGACATGCTCCGGATCTTCAATAAATTCGCCTGTGGAGAACACGTCCACACCCGATATTTTCAGCTTCGTCGATACAACGGAGCCTTCATAAGGAAGCGTATCTACGCCGCACAGATGCTTGGCAAGCACCAGACCTTGTTCAAAAAGCGGGGCAACCAGTCCGTAGCAGACGCCGCGGTGTTCATTGCATTCGCCAACCGCATAAACGTCCGGCATGGAAGTTTGCATATAGTCGTCTACCACAATACCGCGCTTCGTCCAGATTCCGCTGGCTTGCGCCACGGTCACATTCGGCTTGATGCCTACGGCCATAACGACGAACTCCGCCTCCAGCACCGTATTGTCGGCAAACCGCAGCCCGGCGACACGTTCGTCTCCGATCAATTCTACCGTCTTTGCGCCCATCGCAAATTTGATGCCTTGACGTTCAAGCTCCGCCTTCAGCATCGATGCCGCCTGATGATCCAACTGGCGCTCCATCAAATCGTCCATCAGATGAACGACGGTCACGTCCATGCCGAGATGAACAAGCCCTTTGGCGGCTTCGAGCCCAAGCAGCCCTCCGCCGATGACGGCCGCCTTCTTGTAAGACTTGGCTGCCTCCAGCATCTGCTGGCAGTCCGAAATATCCCGGAAGCCGATCACGCCTTGCTTGTCGGTGCCGGGGATGGGCAGAATGAACGGATTCGAGCCATTCGCGATAATGACTTTATCGTATGGTACACACTCTCCATTTTCCGCTACGACTTCACGAGCTGCTTCATCGATATGGGAAACCGTCGTTCCGGTATGGAGCGTAATGCCGTTTTCTTTATACCAGTCCCATCCGTTTAATACAATATCGTCAAATGTTTTGCTGCCTTCCAGCACATAGGAGAGCAGAATACGATTATAGTTCGGATGCGGTTCACTGCCAAAAACAGTAATATCGAAGCGCGTTGTCAATTTTAAAATTTGTTCCACGGTACTGATGCCAGCCATTCCATTTCCGATGATGACAAGTTTCTCTTTAATGAGGGTCATTGTCCGGCCTCCTCGAAAGCTCTGATTTTCTTGTGTATAAGGAAAGTATACAGGGAAGCTGACGAAAAATTAGTGACTTTTTTCACAATCAAAGCGTTATTTATTTATAAAAGGAGCTTCATATGTGACAATTTTAGTACGACACCTTATGTTTTCCGTTGCCCACAACGCGAAAAGATTGATTAACTTCCGGCTGAGCTTGCCTAAGGGGCGACCTTTTTTCTTAATCGTTATGACGAATTCACGACCGAAACTTTACGGCGATAGCGCAGATACAGCAGGCAGCCTGCGTTCACGAAGACCGGTACGGCCAAGTACTGCATCGAAAAGGGCGCAATCATCAGACAAAATGCTGACGTAGTCCATGCAGCCAAGCGCTGGCTTTGTCGCTCCGCAGCGGCTCAACGCAGGCAAAAACGAAGCTACAATTTGCTATACGAGAATCCCGAGCGTGGTGGGCACTAAAATTAAGCGGTTGACTGAATCGGAACGCTTAATGAGGAAAAGAAGGAGCCAAGAGATAACCCCCACTGGCCCGGTGGCGTCCCCCGCTTCGTATCTTTATTAATAGATTAAACATGAAAGAAGATATTTTTGAGAGCTCTTGCGCATAAGGCAGCAATTGTGTTATAGTGTCATTCCGGCCGTTTGAGTCGGTCACAAATTTTCACGCAGGATGAGTGCAAAGGCTGAGAAAATTTGGACTTGCATCTTTTCCGTGAAATGTGGTAAAGTTACTTTCGCTGTCTCATGCAGCACTTGATTACAGCTTCTGCGCTTGTGGGTTCGTCCCCTGGAATGGAAAAATAAAGTGCTTGCCAAACAGATAGCAAATGTGATAGAGTAATGATCGTTGTCTTGAAAGCCTCGCTTAATTGAAACGGCCGAACGGCCTGAAATTAACAGTTGCAATCAGACAAACAATGTGGTAAGTTAGTCTTCCGGCTGTTTGAAACAAACGGTTCGGAGGCATACTGAAACCAAATTGCCCTTTGAAAACTGAACATTGAGTGAGTGTCATAAAGAGAATGAAAATTCTCGTCAGTAGTAAATTTTGAGC
>NZ_JANAVJ010000146.1 GCF_024213375.1 Paenibacillus sp. MZ04-78.2
GATGAATCGGCTTAGGACAAGGGCTGTCTTTAGACAGCTTAATTGTCCTACATTGTTTCATGTTGTTGCAGTTTTTATGTTTAAACTGACGCAATCGGTGTATGGGATAACAATAATAGAAGAACGACAACAACCGTACACTTATCAACTAATCATTTTGTGTGGTAAAATTGAAAGGTACGACCTCGCGATGTTTGCGCCAAGAATTCAAGCACTTGAAGCATCTGCCAAGCCTTTGGACACGTTCGTATTTTGTCAGCATGGCAGGGAATGTTTCGAGCGAAGCCATCCAACGTTATGTTGAAGAACAAAAGAAAAGGGGGTGAAGTCATGCAAACCGTAACCGCTCAAATTCGAATATTTCCAAGCGATGTTTCCCTGCTGAAGGAGATGGGGGACGAATACATCAAAACGGTCAATCTCCTCACCGAACAAGCGGAAGCAT
>NZ_JANAVJ010000147.1 GCF_024213375.1 Paenibacillus sp. MZ04-78.2
AGACAGGCGTCGCGCAGCGTCAGGCCGGGATACAGGCCCCGGTCCAGACGCTCCTGGAACAGGTCCTGGGCCAGCCAGGCGTTGACGGTCGTTGCGCCGACCCCGACCAGGACCGCGAACCCGTGCGGGTCCAGCGTCTCCGCGGTGCGAACGACGATGGAGCAATAGGTGCGCAGGCCCGCCTTGGTCAGGCGCCCGTGGACCCCGGCGGTGGCCAGGATCATCGGGGCGGCCAGACGATCCGCCGAACCGGCCTGATCGGTCAGCACGATCAGGGCCGCGCCGTCGCGGGCGGCGGCCTCGGCCTCGTCCATGATCCGGTCCAGCGCCGCGCGCAGGGCCGCGCCAGGCCGGGCGTCGTCGGACGGGACATCATAGCTGCAGTCGATGACCACGGTCGAACCGGCGCCGACCGTCTCGATCATCCGCTCGTACATGCCGT
>NZ_JANAVJ010000028.1 GCF_024213375.1 Paenibacillus sp. MZ04-78.2
CTCAAAATTTACTACTGACGAGAATTTTCATTCTCTTTATGACACTCACTCAATGTTCAGTTTTCAAAGGGCAATTTCCTTGTCGCCTTGTTTAGCGGCGACTTAATCAATATACCACATTTGCCTACTAGATTGCAAGTACTTTTTTTCTACCAAGTTTCTACTAAGATGATGCGAGAGAGAAAAAAAGTCTCGCCCTTTGAGGGGCGAAGACTAATGTAACATATAATCGAATCGAAAGTCAAGCCTTGATCCGAAAAATTTTATTTCTGAATAACCTCTTGAATATGCAAATGTCGTTCTACCGTTAGATTTATGATTTTGCCGTTCACATTAACCCATGGTCTCGTCGGGTGCGCATGGTCGGAGAATACGATTTCGCCAACCCGGCTATCGCTCAGCCGGACAAGCATACCGTTGTGGAATGCGGTTACTTTGCTTATAAACGTCTGAATGATGGCAGGCTGCATTTTGCCGAACGACTCTTTTTGAAGTTGTTCCAAAACAAGGTATGGCGAGACGGCCTTTTTGTGAAAACGGTCGGTCGTCATGGCGTGGAACATGTCGGGAACAGCTACGATTTTGGAATACAGATGAATTTTATCGCCTTGAATGCCAAGCGGATAGCCGGAACCGTCCTCCCGTTCGTGGTGCTGGAGGGCGCACAGCTTGACCCCTTCGTTGATCGCCGGAACAGGCCTTAAGATATTATAGCCGATAATGGTATGCCGCTTCATACCTTCGGCTTCCTCGGCGGTAAGCCTGGCAGGCTTATGCAAAATGGCGGGATCGACTTTGGCATTGCCGATATCATGCAGCAATCCGGCAAGCGCAACCTGCATTAACTCCTTGGAAGATAACCCATGCCATTTGGCCAAAAGGTAGGAAGTCAGGCTGACCATAATGCTGTTGTGGTAAATAAAATCTCTCAGTTGAAAGTGACGCGGATTGAACGTCAACACGTTATAATGATCGATATTTTTAATAAGCGCTTCAAGTGTCGTGCGAATTTCCAGAATCGGAGGACTATACCCTCCCGATGCGACGGTATTGAACACGCGACGAAGCAAATGCAGCATCTTATGATAGTGCTCATGAAAAGGCAGAACATTGTCGGCTTGCTCTTCAGACGTCGCTTCCTGCAAGGCAGAATCCGCTTCCCCGTTTTTGACTTCGATCTGGACGGATGGAATGAGGAATGCTCGCAAAATATCCAGATCGCGCTCCGATACGATGGTTCCTTTCATAAACAAAACATTGTTAAATTTCGTAATAACATTCTCAATAATTTTTTCGCCGGGTTTTAATTGGGAAACAGGAACGGTTACCATGGGATTCCCTCACCTTACCTCTTGTCAGCTTCCGCAGATCAAAGATTCTCAAAAATAATACTTTAGACCCAATTATGTTGTTATTATAAACGAAAAAGAATGGGGATGTAAGCCCCATTCTTCTCATCTTGGTTTTTAAAATACTTAAAGGTCTTGTTACTCTTGCGTTTCTTGGTCCTCTGAAGATTCCGCGCCCTCTTCAAGCTCCGGTTGCTCCTCGCTCTTATCCACACGAGCCAAGGTGGATACCTCATCCTCTTCCCGAATGTTAATGAGCTTGACCCCTTGCGTGTTACGGCCCATGAGCGAAATGCCGGACATGCTTGTCCTGATAATCGTGCCCAAACCGGTAATGATCATGAGGTCTTCGTCTTCCCGGACAATCTTCAGACCGACAACAGGACCGTTCTTCGGCGTCACATTCAGCGTCTTGATGCCTTTGCCGCCGCGGGATTGGAGACGATACTCGGAAACCGGCGTACGCTTGCCGAACCCTTTGGAGGTTACGATCAGCACGCTGTTATCCTCATGCACGACATCCATATCAATAACCGCGTCGCCCTCGTCGAGCTGAATTCCTTTGACACCGGTAGCGGCACGGCCCATGGCCCTGACTTCCTTCTCAGGGAAATGAATGGACATGCCCTGCTTCGTTCCCATAATGATCGATTGGTTACCGTCCGTCAGCCTGACGCCGATCAAATCGTCATCCTCACGCAAGGATACAGCGATAAGTCCGCCTTTGCGGATATTGGAATAATCGTCAAGCGTCGTCTTCTTCACCAAACCATTCTTCGTTGCGAAGAACAAATATTTGTCGGAATCGAAGCTTTCGACCGGGATAACCGCATTAATCTTCTCGCCTTGTTCGATCTGAATCAGGTTAATGATCGGCGTTCCCCGTGCGGTACGGCTTAGATCCGGGATTTCATACGCCTTAAGACGATAAACCTTCCCTTTGTCCGTAAAGAACATCAAATAATGGTGCGAGTTTGTTACGAACAGATGTTCTACAAAATCTTTGTCTTTCGTATCCATTCCGATCACGCCTTTGCCTCCGCGGCGCTGGCTGCGGTATGTCGATACCGGCAATCGCTTAATATAACCGGTATGCGAAATGGTAATGACAACTTCGGTTTGAGGAATCAAATCCTCATCCTCGATGCTGTCTCCGCCGATCGTAATTTCAGAACGGCGGTCGTCGCCGAACTTCTCTTTGATTTCGTTCAGCTCTTCGCTGATGATATTCAGAACGAGCTTTTCGTCAGCCAGAATCGCCTTTAACTCCGCGATTTTTTTCTGCAGCTCGGCGTATTCCTCTTCGATCTTCTCGCGCTCCAACCCGGTCAGACGCTGCAAACGCATGTCCAAAATGGCCTGTGCTTGATCAAAGCTGAGCCCGAAGCGCTCCATCAAGCCGTCGCGGGCTTGTTCCGCCGTACGGGAGCTGCGAATGAGCGTGATGACTTCGTCCAAATGATCAAGCGCAATACGAAGTCCTTCCAGAATGTGTGCGCGCGCCTCCGCTTTGCGAAGTTCGTATTCGGTTCTGCGGCGAATGACTACTTTCTGGTGCTCCAAGTAATAGAACAGCATATCGCGCAGGTTGAGCACTTTCGGCTCGCCGTTGACAAGTGCAAGCATGATGATGCCGAAGTTCGACTGCATCGCCGTCTGCTTGTACAAGTTGTTCAGCACGACATTCGGATTCACGTCGCGGCGCAGTTCGATGACAATACGCATCCCGTTGCGGTCGGATTCGTCGCGCAAATCGGTAATGCCATCGATCTTTTTATCGCGGACCAGCTCGGCGATTTTTTCTATTAATCGGGCTTTATTCACTTGATACGGCAGCTCGTGGACGATGATCCGCGCTTTATTGCCGTTTTCTTCGATTGTCGCTTTCGAGCGCATGGTCACGGAACCGCGTCCGGTCGCATACGCTTGCTTGATTCCTTCGCGGCCCATAATATAGCCGCCGGTCGGGAAATCGGGGCCTTTGATCGATTGCATCAAATCAAGCGGCGGCACATCGGGATTTTCAATCAACTGCTGGACACCGTTAATGACCTCAATCATATTGTGCGGCGGAATATTGGTTGCCATACCAACCGCAATCCCGGACGAACCGTTCACCAGCAGGTTCGGAAAACGCGCCGGCAATACGGCCGGTTCTTGTTCCTCGCCGTCATAGTTAGGCACAAAGTCGATCGTTTCTTTGTTGATGTCGCGAAGCAGCTCCATCGCAATCTTGGACAAGCGTGCTTCAGTGTACCGCATGGCCGCGGCCATGTCCCCGTCAATGGAGCCGAAATTTCCGTGGCCGTCGACGAGCATGTAGCGCAAGGAGAAATCCTGCGCCATCCGAACCATGGTTTCATAAACAGCCGAGTCGCCGTGCGGATGGTATTTACCGATGACTTCGCCGACGATCCGTGCGGATTTTTTATACGGCTTGTCCGGCGCCATACCCAGCTCCGACATCGCGTACAAAATACGTCGATGCACCGGCTTAAGCCCGTCCCGTACATCCGGCAGAGCGCGGCTGACAATGATGCTCATTGCGTAATCCATAAAGGAGGTGCGCATTTCCGAGCCGATATCGATTTCTCTAATCTGCGAACGAGATTCTTCCGACATGTGTACCCCTCCTACATGCTATCTGCTCTCAAGAACTGCTGCTATAAAAGGTCTAAGCCTTTTCTATGAAGACTTATGGGAAATCGATTTAATAATTAAATTATTTAATGAGTTCACTTTAACAAATGGACTGCCTGCGTTAATGCGCGGAATTTGCATCGGGTCCGCATCCCGGCCGGTCAAGCCGCTTGCTACTGTAAAACCGTATCGAATGCCTGCTTTGCGAAGCCAAGCGATCGATTGCTCGTCATAGTAGCCAAATGGATACGCATAGGCATCCACCGGACGATCATAAAGCTCCTTCAGCTTGTTGACGCATGCTTTCGTATCATCCGTAATTCGCTGTTCGAACTGCGGCAGATCTTCAGTACCGCCGTCCTTAGGAAGCCGGGTCGTCAGCAGCGGTCCGCCGTCAGGCGCTAGGTTGTGCAGGCTATCCGAGTGGCACTGGGCGTCAATGTCTTTTATTTCCCGGGTCATAAAACGGATCTGATCCCTGGAAAGCGAAGGAATCAGGCCCTGTTCGGGATGCTCAAGATCTTTCGTGATGACAAAGTTCACGGCGGGAATATTCAGTTCTTTCAAAATCGGATAAGCATTCGTGTAAAAGCTTCGGTGTCCGTCGTCAAAAGTGACCAGGACGGCATTGGGCGGTACTTGCCTGCCAGCCATAAAATCGCGAAACTGCTGCAGCGATATGAACTGGTATCCCCGCTGCAGCAGATCGGTCAATTGGCCGCGAAAGCGCGCCGTCGTTATCGTAATGTCGCCCTGCGTGTGATCGTCGATATGGTGATAGACGATGACCGCTACCCGATCCGTATACCACACGTCCGCTCCGCGCGCATGAAACATGCCCGGAACGAGCAGCAGCAGAGCGACAGCCGAGAGCAACCACAGCAAGCCGTATTTTTTCAAATGTCGCATAGTCGGACCTTAAATATCTAAATTTTGGACGAATTTGGCATGTAGCTGGATAAAGTCACGCCGCGGCTCGACATTGCTGCCCATCAGCGTATCGAACATCGTATCGGCTTCGATCGCGTCTTGAATGCTGACCTGAAGCATCGTACGGGTTTCCGGATCCATAGTCGTCTCCCACAGCTGTCCCGGATTCATCTCGCCCAAACCTTTATAACGCTGCGTATTCACTTTGACACCATCGCCGAATTCGGCCAAGATCGCTTCCCGCTGCTTGTCGTTGTACGCGTAGAGCACCGTTTTGTTCCGTTCGAGCTTGTAAAGCGGCGGCTGGGCGATATAGACATAGCCGGCTTCGATCAGCTTGCGCATGTAACGGTAGAAGAACGTCAGGAGCAGCGTCCGGATATGGGCGCCATCAACGTCGGCGTCCGTCATGATAATGATTTTATGGTAACGTGCTTTGGTAATATCGAAATCTTCCCCGATTCCCGTACCAAGCGCCGTAATGATCGCCCGGATTTCGTTGTCGGATAAAATTTTGTCCATGCGTGCCTTTTCCACGTTAAGAATTTTACCGCGCAGCGGCAAAATGGCTTGGAAATGCCGGTCGCGTCCTTGCTTCGCGGAGCCGCCGGCAGAGTCCCCTTCGACGATATATACTTCGCTGATCGAAGCGTCCTTGGAGGAACAGTCGGCCAGCTTACCCGGCAGGGAGCTGACTTCGAGCGCGCTCTTGCGGCGCGTCAACTCGCGGGCCTTCCGCGCGGCTTCCCGTGCTCTTTGCGCCTGGACGCCTTTTTCGATAATTTTACGCGCAACCGCCGGGTTTTCGTCCATAAATTCCTGCAGCTTCTCGGCAAACAGCGACTCGACAATCCCGCGAACCTCACTGTTACCGAGCTTCGTCTTCGTCTGTCCTTCGAACTGCGGTTCCGGAATTTTGACGGAAATAATCGCGGTGATGCCCTCACGCACGTCGTCACCGGTCAAATTGGCGTCGCTGTCTTTAATCGCATTGAATTTTCGCGCAAAATCGTTCAAGATGCGCGTCAATGCGCTTTTGAAGCCGGACTCGTGCGTACCGCCTTCGTGCGTATTGATGTTGTTAGCGAACGAATAAATGTTCTCCGTATAGCTGTCGTTGTATTGCAGGGCAATTTCAACCTGGATGTTGTCTCTTTGCCCTTCGACATAGATCGCTTGATGCAATGCTTCCCGGTTCTGATTCAAAAACTCGACGAATGAAACGATCCCGCCTTCGTAGAAAAACGATTGGGATACGTCCGTACGTTCGTCGGTCAGTGTAATTTCGATACCTTTATTTAAGAACGCCAGCTCCCGAATCCGCGCTTGGAGCATCTCGTAAGAATACTCCGTCGTTTCCGTGAAGATCTGCTCATCGGGCCAGAACGTTACTTTCGTCCCCGTTTCGTCGGACTCGCCGATCACTTGCAATTCTTGCTGCGGAACACCGCAACGGTATTCCTGCTGGTGCACCTTGCCTTCGCGCTTGACCTCTACGATCAGCTTCTTGGAAAGGGCGTTCACAACGGATACGCCTACCCCGTGCAAACCGCCGGACACTTTATAGCCTTCGCCGCCGAATTTGCCGCCGGCATGGAGCACGGTGAGGACGACCTCAACCGTCGATTTCTTCAGCTTCTGATTCTCGCCGACCGGAATACCGCGTCCATTGTCGATAACGGTAATGCTGTTATCCTGGTGAACAATGACATGGATTCTGGTGCAGTATCCTGCCAAAGCTTCGTCTATACTATTGTCGACGACTTCCCATACCAGATGATGAAGGCCGCGGCTGCTCGTCGAGCCGATATACATCCCCGGACGCTTACGAACGGCCTCCAGACCTTCAAGCACCTGGATCTGACTTTCATCATAAGTTGTACCTGGATTCACAGACATGCAGACACCCACTTTTCCGTAATTAAGAAAAGCTTCTTTACGAAGCATTTCAAAAAATCTAGTTCGTTAACAGATGATGAGCCCGTTTCTTCAAGGTCATGGACGAAATCGGGGAATAGTATACTTTCGTCTGGGTCACCACGAGCGACTTGCTTTCCTCCTCGCCGATGACTTCCGCCTTCTTGTCTTTATTGGCATACGTTATGAATTGTTTCGATATTTTCGATGATTTCTCAATGGAAAGGTCAAAAATGGCGACAAGCTCTGCGGCGCGAATAATTTTTTCTCCGCCCAAATGGATAAACACGCTGGTCCACTCCTTATCGGCAAAACTATCTATGTCAAGCTTCCATCTCGAACGTGAATAACGGAAGCATTTTCCAGTTTTGACAAATCTATGCTTTCAATGCCAGTGGTTGTTATAAAGGTTTGGACCTTGCGTTGAAACGTCTCGATAAGCTGGGTTTGGCGGTAGCGGTCAAGCTCGGAGAGCACGTCGTCGAGCAAGAGCAGGGGATATTCGCCGACCTCCTCGCGGATCAGCTCGATCTCGGCCAGCTTGAGCGACAAAGCCGTCGTCCGCTGCTGCCCTTGGGAGCCGAACGTCTGCACTTCCTTGTCGTTGATATAAAATCGCAGATCGTCGCGGTGCGGCCCGACCAACGACACGCCCCGGCGAAGCTCCTGATCCTTCACCTGTGATAACTTTATCATAAAATGGTCAAATAAAACAGCGTCTTCTTGTTCCAGCGCGTGGGACAAGGCGCTGTCGTACTCGATGCGGAGCTGCTCGGAGCCGTTGGTGATCCCGGCATGGATCTTTTCTGCCCATGCTTGCAGCTTCTTTATAAAGCTTTGACGTTTTTTCATAATTTTAACACCGAACTGCATTAATTGCTCATTCCATACGTCCAGCATGGAAGCTTTGCCCGGCGAGGAAAACAGCTGCTTCAAGTAATTGTTGCGCTGCTGCAATATTTTGTTGTACTGCGACAGGTCGTACAAATAGGACGGGTAAACCTGCCCGATCTCCATATCGAGAAAGCGCCTGCGGATGCCGGGAGAGCCCTTGACGATCTCTAAATCTTCTGGCGCGAACATAACGACGTTTAAGGCCCCGATGAAATTGCTGAGCTTTTTTTGCTCCAGCCCGTTCACCTTGGCCTTTTTGCCTTGCTGCGATATGGATAAATCGAGCTGCACCGTACCGTAGCGCTTTTCGACTTCGGCGTGCAGCAGCGTGGAGGAAGCGTTCCACCGGATCAGCTCTTTGTCCTGATGCGTCCGGTGGGATTTGGTCAACGCCAGCACGAAGATCGATTCGAGCAGGTTCGTTTTGCCTTGTGCGTTCGGTCCGACAATGATGTTGACCATGTTGTCGGTTTGGAATTCCATCCGGTCGTAGTTACGGTAATGCTGCAATGAAAGCCGTTTTAACTGCAATAGAGTTCCTCCTAAGGGCTTTGCGCAGCAAAGCCTTCTTCGAAAGCATATACTTGGGCTTTGCGCAGCAAAGCCAACTTCGAAAGCATACACTGGGCTTTGCTGCGCAAAGCCATCTTCGAAAGCATATGCCGGGCTTTATTCCTGTACGACTTGGAATTCGCCGCAGCCCACGACGTTGACGATGTCGCCGGCCACCAGCTTGCGGCCGCGGCGGTTATCCGGCTCGCCGTTGATGATGACGGTAGCCTCCTGCAGGAAGCTCTTGGCTTGCCCGCCGGTGGAAATACAGTCGGCGAGCTTCAAAAATTGCCCAAGGGTAATATATTCGGTGCGAATGCCGATGGTTTTCATCTTGAAAAAGCACTCCTTTAGCCCATAGTCCGGTACGGCAAAATAAGCTGCAGCAGGCTCGAATTTTCGTCGGGACGAATGATGATCGGCTGCATCGCACCAGTAAATCCGATATGAATGTGTTCGCTGTCCATCACTTTAAGCGCATCGAGCATAAATTTGGAGTTGAACGAAATGCGCAGCAGCTTCCCTTTCATGCTCACCGTCGTCAGTTCCTCGGTTACTTTCCCCAGCTCAGACGAGCTGGAGGAAATTTCAATCGTTTGATCCTCGCGCATCACGAGCTTCACGATATTCGTTTTTTCTTCCCGCGAAAGCAAGTAGGCGCGGTCGATCGCGTCTGCCAGATTGTCCGTGTTGACAACCAGCTCGGTCTGATACACCTGAGGAATGAGCTTCGACGTATCCGGATACGTTCCGTCCAGGATACGGGTATAGAAAAGAATGGAGCTCATTTTGAACAGCACCTGATTTTCAGCGAATACGACGTCGATCAGCGTGTTTTGATCGGGAAGAATTTTGGACAACTCATTCAAGGTTTTCCCTGATATGGAAACATTATTAAGGGATAAATCGACGTTCGTATCGATCGTCGTTTCTCTGGAAGCCAGACGGTGCCGGTCACAGGCTGTAAATTTCAGCTTCCCGTTGGAAATGGTCCACAGAATTCCGGTCAAAATCGGCGTCGCTTCGTTCGTGGACACCGAAAATGACGTTTGCTTGATCATCGTTTTAAGCAGATCGCTCGGGATTTGAATTCGTTTGTTCTCTTCAATGCCCGGCATGATCGGATATTCCTCCGGATCAAGTCCAACCAGTTGAATTTCTGAAGAACCGGATCGGATCGTCGTTTGGAAATGGTCTTTGACCTCAATCTCGACCTGCTGCGCCGGAAGCTTGCGAATAATTTCCACGAAAAACTTGGAAGGGAGCACGACGCTGCCGGATTGCTTCAGGTCGATAACTTGCAGCTCATTTTTTTCGATCGGAATGAAGCTCTGAATCGAAATATCGGTATCGCTCGCCGTTAGCGTGATGCCAGTGGAATCGGCGTCTATTTTAATTCCGCTTAAAATGGGAATCGTCGCTTTGCTGGAAATGGCTTTGGAAACGTGCTGAATCGATTCGTTCAAAAATTCTTTCAGTACGGTTAACTTCATAATTTCACTCCTACAGGTTCTAAAATGGAGAGTTGCGCATATACCTCTATATTACATGTTTTTTTATAGTAATAGTAGTAGGGCCTCGGGATATGTGGATAAATGCGTGAATAAGGCAAAAAGAGAGCCTATCCACATGTGAATAAGTGTGTGCATAGGCTCCCCTTTATTCAGTTGTGGATTGAGGGCTGTAAATAGACGTTAATGATTACATCGTCACGTTTTTCACTTTTTCGGTAATGTTCTGGATGATTTTATATAATTCCTGGTCGGCCTTGAGCGCTTCGGATATTTTTTCATGCGCATGAATGACGGTCGTATGATCGCGGCCGCCGAACGCCTCGCCGATTTTCGGCAGCGAAAAGTCAGTCATCTCGCGGGCCAGATACATGGCGATTTGCCGCGGGAAAGCCACGGTCTTGGTTCGTTTCCTCGCTTTGAAATCCTCCATCTTCAAGCCGTAAAATTCGCCGACCTTCTGCTGGATGTCGTGAATCGTGATCACCCGCGGACGGCTGCTCGGGATAATGTCCTTGAGCGCCTCGGCCGCCAAATGCGACGTAATGTCTTCGTTAATAAGAGACGAATAAGCGACCACCCGAATCAAGGCGCCTTCCAGCTCCCGAATGTTCGAATCGATCTGGCTCGCTATGTAGACCATCGCTTCGTTGGGAATATCCAGGTTCTCGGCTCTCGCTTTTTTGCGCAGAATGGCAATCCGCGTCTCCAGATCCGGAGGCTGAATGTCCGTGATGAGCCCCCATTCGAACCGGGAGCGCAGCCGTTCTTCGAGCGTCGGAATTTCCTTCGGCGGCCGATCGCTGGAGATGATGATCTGCTTCCGCTCTTCGTGCAGCGCGTTAAACGTATGGAAAAATTCTTCCTGCGTCGATTCTTTTCCCGCAATAAATTGAATATCATCTATAAGAAGCACGTCGATATTGCGATACTTGTTGCGGAAGCTTTCCCCCCGGTTATCCCGGATCGCATTGATGAACTCGTTCGTAAATTTTTCGGACGAGATGTAGACGACCTTGGCGCTTGGATTATGCTCAAGCACGTAATGGCCGATCGCGTGCATCAAGTGCGTTTTGCCCAATCCTACGCCGCCGTACAAAAACAGCGGGTTGTATGCTTTGGCCGGCGCTTCGGCGACCGCAAGTGATGCGGCGTGAGCGAAGCGATTGCCCGATCCGATGACGAACGAATCGAACAAATACTTGGGATTAAGCATGCGGCTGAACGTTTCCTCGGAAACGGCGGTTTGCGGCACGCTTGCGGGAATGGTTGACGGGGAGGAAGAGCGGCTGAACGAATCGGCTTCGTCTTCGGACTCGATGATGAACTTTAATTCGACCTGCTTGCCGCAGTAATCGAATACGGCTTCCTTTATATGTTTGGTGTACCGGTTTTCAAGCCATTCCCGGGAAAAATTATTGGGGGTACAGATGACGACCGTGGAATCGTTGAATGCCACGGCTCTTGTGGAAGTCAGCCACGTCTCGTAGCTTGGCTTGCTCACCCTTTTTTGCAATATGGAAAGAACTTGCTGCCACTGGTCGTTGGGATGGCTTTCCACAATCTATTCACTCCTTCAAAAAAATAACCGGTATGGCATAAGCCGCGACCCTGTTGAAAAAAATCAGATGCTGTCGAAACTATCCACAACGTGCAGGTTTACGAAATTGTCATTATACAGAGGCACTGAAAATTGTTCACAGAGATATCCACAGGCTGTTGATAACATTATTGAAATAAATCCGTATCCACAAAGGAAAACATATTTATGATATCAAAAAAGACCCGCGTTAGCAATGGAATGTTTGGGATTATCCACATACCCAAGACCTTGTGTATATAAGTTATCAACAGCACTAGATATTGTTTATAATCTGTTTACAATTCGCCAAGAGCAGTGGAAAACCCGAATTTTTTATTCACAGGGGAGAAATGGTCGAATTTGGCCGCAGCCTGTGCATAACTTTTTTACATGCTGGAAGTTGACTTTTGACACATAAAGTGGTTTAATGTTAAAAGGTATTTTTGGGGATTGGGAACAATCCCTTTGAGGAGGTGCACGATAGATGAGACCGACTTTCCAACCGAACGTTAGAAAGCGCAAAAAAGTTCACGGCTTCCGTAAAAGAATGAGCACGAAGAACGGCCGCAAAGTTTTGGCTGCTCGCCGTCAAAAAGGAAGAAAAGTACTGAGCGCATAAGACAAGAGACCACTGTCAGGTGGTCTTTTTTGTTGCATTCGTTTAAATCGGGACGAATTCGCGAACGATAGGGAAGCCCAGGCTACTCAAGGATTGACCAAATGGAGCGATGCCGCGTGGAAAAGAAAAACCGTCTGACTAAAAGAGAATATTTCGATAAGGTATATCGTCACGGCAAATCCGCTGCGAATCACCAGTTCGTTCTGTATTATAAAGCGCAGCCGCAGCAAGCTTCGTTTCGGCTTGGAGTTTCGGTCAGCAAAAAGCTCGGCAACGCCGTTGTGCGCAACCGGATCCGGCGTCTTCTTAAGGAGATCGTGCGATTGAACGCCGCCCGGATTCCGGGAGGGTACGATCTGATCCTCATTGCCCGGAAGCCGGCGGCCGAAATGTCCTATCACGAGATGGAAAAGAGCGTGCTGCACGTGTTCAAGCGCGCATCGCTGCTGCTGCGCAAAGAAAATAGTCCGGGAACCGGCTGAGCTTCGCGATGGTACGAAGGCTTCGGGGCCGGCGTTTCGCGGGGATCAGTTTCTTTGTGTCCAAAGATATGATATAGTTGATTATTGGAAAAGATGATACTGGGAGGATACTCTTTTGACGCGCCGATTACTGAAATATATACCGCTCGTATCGGTATTGCTGCTGCTGGCCGGGTGCAGTCCCGCCAACGCCCCCATCGATCCGGCCAATAGCACTTGGGACAAGTATGCCGTAGGGCCGCTGGCCAATACGCTCGACTGGTTCGCCAACCTGCTCGGCGGGCAGTACGGATTATCGATTCTTGTCGTAACGATTATTATCCGGCTCATTATATTGCCGTTGACGTTGAAACAATACAAAAGTTCGAAGAAGATGCAGGAACTGCAGCCGGAACTGCAAAAGATGAAGGAAAAATATAAAGACGACCCGAAGAAGCAGCAGGAAGAGACGATGAAGCTGTTCCAGAAGGAAGGCGTCAATCCGCTTGCCGGTTGTCTTCCGATGCTTGTGCAGATGCCGATTTTGATTGCGCTTTACAATGCGATCATGCGCAACCATCACATTGGCGAGCATTCCTTCCTGTGGATGCAGCTCGGCACGAAAGATCCTTATTATATCCTGCCGCTCCTGGCTGCGTTAACGACGTACTTGCAGCAAAAAATGATGTCGTCGCAAATGAACCCGCAAATGCAAAGCCTGATGTTTATTTTCCCGATTCTTATTTTCGTGATGGCGATGAATTTCGCTTCGGCGCTGCCGCTTTACTGGGTATACAGCAACCTGTTCACCGTTGTTCAATCTTACTTTATTTATGGTGTACCTAATAAAAAGGGCGGATCTAAAAAGTAAGGGTGCGATGATATGAAGAAAATCGTGGTTACGGGTAAAACGATTGACGAAGCCGTCAAAAACGGACTCGGGCAGCTGGGCGTGCCGGAGGAACGGGTGAAAATTAACGTGCTGGAGCAGCCTTCCAAGGGCTTGTTCGGCCTCATCGGGGCGAAGGACGCCCGGGTGGAGCTTGAACTGCTGCCTGATGCGATCGAGGAAGCGGTCGCGTTCCTGCAGGAGGTTCTTCGCAGCATGAAGCTTGACGTGCGGATCGAACAAAAACAGGACAAGGAAGGTACGCAGCTTCATCTGCACGGCTCGGAGCTCGGCATGTTGATCGGGCGCCGCGGCCAAACGCTGGATGCGCTGCAGTACTTGGTCAATATTGTCGCCAACCGTTTTTCGGACCGGCATGTGCGCATCGTTCTGGACGCCGAGCAGTTTCGCGAGCGCCGGACCAAGACGCTGCAGGAGCTGGCCGACCGGCTGGCGGAACGCGTCGTCCGGACGCGCAAGGAAGTGGTGCTGGAGCCGATGTCGCCTGCGGAGCGCAAGGTGATTCACTCCTGGCTGCAGCAGCACGACAAGGTTCGCACGTTCAGCCGTGGAGACGAGCCGAACCGCCGAATCGTTATCGTTTTACGTTGATTGCCACATTGCAATGATGTCATGTCCGTAATGACTTCATTGCTTTTTCTTTAATTATAGAGAAAGTCAGATTGAGGTGCTATCATGAATCAAGACACCATTGCGGCGATTGCCACCCCGATGGGCGAAGGAGGGATCGCGGTCATTCGCGTCAGCGGCGATGAAGCGGTACCTGTGTGCGATAAAGTTTTTACAGGGAAATCGAAGCTTGCGGATGTGCCGACGCATACGGTGAATTACGGCTATATCCGCGATCCGGAAACCGGGGCCCGGGTGGAGGAATCGCTCGTGACGGTGATGCGGGCGCCGCGGTCGTTTACGAAGGAAGACGTAGTCGAAATCAGCTGTCACGGGGGTTTCGTCTCGGTGCGGAAGGTGCTGGACCTGCTGCTGGAGCACGGAGCGCGGCTGGCCGAGCCGGGCGAGTTTACGAAGCGCGCCTTTTTAAACGGCCGAATCGACTTGTCCCAAGCGGAGGCGGTCATCGACCTGATCCGTGCCAAGTCGGACCGGGCGTTTCGCATTGCGCTCAAGCAATCGGAGGGCAGCTTATCGAAAACGATCAAGGAGCTTCGCCACCGGCTGGTCGAGCTGATGGCGCACATCGAGGTCAATATCGATTACCCCGAGCACGATGTGGAAGAAATGACGAACGCTTTTATCAAAGAGAAATGTGCGGCCGCGCTGTCGGATATCGAACGGATGCTGACCACAGCCCAGCAGGGCAAAGTTTTGCGAGAAGGCCTGGTTACGGCGATCGTCGGCCGGCCGAATGTCGGCAAGTCGTCGCTGCTCAATACGCTGGCGCAGGAGGAGCGGGCCATTGTCACCGATATTGCCGGGACGACCCGCGATGTGGTGGAGGAATACGTGCATGTAAACGGCATTCCGCTGAAGCTGCTTGATACGGCAGGGATTCGGGAAACGTCGGATTTGGTCGAGCAGATCGGTGTGGAAAAGTCGCGCCAAGCGCTGTCGGACGCGGATCTGATCCTGTTCGTATGCAATGGGGCGGAGCCGCTGCAGCCGGATGAGTACGTGCTGATCGACCAGTTGAAGGACCGTCAGGTGATCGCGATTATCAACAAGCAGGATCTTCCGCAATTGATCGAGGAAGAGGTCTTGAAGTCGGCGTTTGGCGAGGATCGGGTTGTGCGGATGTCGCTGCTTGCCCAGCAGGGCATTGTAGACTTGGAAAAAGCTATCGCTAGTATTTTTTTTAGCGGTCAGGTAGAATCAAGTGACCTGACTTATGTGAGCAATGCCCGGCATATTCATCTGCTGAAGCAGGCCAGATCGGCTCTGACGGAGGCACACGGAGCAGCAGAGGCTTTCGTGCCGATCGATATGATTCAAATCGACATTCGTAACGCTTGGGAGCATCTCGGGGAAATTATCGGGGACTCGGTAAGCGAATCGTTAATAGATCAGATTTTTTCACAATTTTGTTTGGGTAAATAACTTCTCGAAAAGGGTTAGGAGGTTGGAAGAATGACTTACACTGCAGGTCAATATGATGTCATCGTGATCGGGGCCGGTCATGCCGGTAGCGAAGCGGCTTTGGCAGCGGCCCGGATGGGCTGCGAGACGCTGCTGCTTACGATCAATCTGGATATGATCGCTTTTATGCCGTGTAACCCTTCCGTCGGCGGACCGGCGAAAGGGCACGTTGTGCGTGAAATCGATGCGCTTGGCGGTGAAATAGGCCGCAACATCGACAAAACGTATATTCAAATGCGCATGCTGAACACGGGGAAAGGACCGGCTGTGCATGCCTTGCGGGCGCAAGCCGATAAATTTTTGTACCAGCACGCGATGAAGGAAACGATTGAGAAGCAGGATCGCTTGACGCTTCGCCAAGGTATGGTGGAAGAGCTGATCGTGGAGAATGGCGTGTGCAAAGGTGTCGTTACGAAAAGCGGCGCCGTCTATATGGGGAAGACGGTCGTACTGACGACCGGCACATATTTGCGCGGCAAGATTATTATGGGCGAGCTGATGTATGAGAGCGGACCGAACAACCAGCAGCCGGCTGTCAAGCTGTCGGAAAATCTGCGTGAGCACGGTCTGGAACTGGTCCGCTTTAAGACGGGGACGCCGCCGCGGGTGCATGAGGATACGATTGATTTTAGCCAAACGTCGATTCAGCCCGGGGACGAGAAACCGAAATTTTTTTCCTACGATACGACGGAGGAAGTACCGAATCAGCTGCCTTGTTGGCTGACCTATACGTCGGAGAAAACGCATCAAATCATCAACGATAACTTGCATCGGGCTCCGATGTTTTCCGGAGCGATCGAAGGTACGGGACCGAGATATTGCCCGTCCATCGAAGATAAGATCGTGCGCTTCAGCGACAAGCCGAAGCATCAAATTTTCCTGGAGCCGGAAGGCCGCAATACGAAGGAATACTACGTCCAAGGGCTTTCTACGAGCATGCCCGAAGATGTGCAACTGCAAATTCTCCGCTCGATTCCGGGGCTGGAAAAGGTCGAAATGATGCGCACCGGATATGCTATCGAGTACGATGCCGTGATTCCGACGCAGCTAAAGCCGTCGCTTGAAACGAAGATGATCGACGGGCTGTTTACCGCCGGACAAATTAACGGCACCTCCGGCTACGAAGAGGCGGCAGGACAAGGGATTATGGCCGGAATCAATGCGGCCTGCAAAGTGCAAGGAAAGGAAGCTGTTGTTCTGGATCGTTCCGAAGCTTACATCGGAGTGATGATCGACGATTTGGTGACGAAAGGAACGAGCGAGCCTTACCGCTTGCTGACGTCGCGTGCCGAGTATCGCTTGCTGCTCCGCCACGACAATGCGGATTTGCGGTTGACCCAGCTTGGTTACGATATCGGCCTAATTTCGGAAGAACGGTATGCGCGGTATCAGGAGAAAGTACGTCTTGTCGAAGCCGAGCTCGAGCGGCTCAAAACGACGAAGACAAAACCGACACAGGAGGTTCAAGCGATGCTTGCTTTGCTCGGCAGCGCCGAACTGAACAACTCCGTCGATCTGTTGTCTTTGCTCCGCCGGCCGGAAGTGACTTACGAGCACATTCATGGCATTTCTCCGCCTCCCTACGAGCTGACGGAGGACATGAAGGAACAGGTGGAAATTCAAGTAAAATACAGCGGCTATATTGAGAAGCAGCTCGCGCAAGTGGAACGGCTTCGGAAGATGGAGAAAAAGCGGATTCCGGACGATATCATTTACGATGAAATTCACGGAATCGCCACCGAAGCGAAGCAAAAGCTGGCCAAAATCCGCCCGATCTCCATCGGTCAAGCGTCTCGTATTGGCGGGGTTACGCCTGCGGACATCTCCATTTTGCTCGTTCACTTGGAGCATTACAATAAAGTCGTTGCAGCCAGAGGTTAATATGGACGCCGTACAACAACAATTTACCGAACTGCTAAAAGAGAAGGGCATCGAACTGACGGAAGCGCAGCTTCATCAGTTCGAGCTCTATTACCAGGAGCTCGTTGAATGGAACGAGCGAATGAATTTGACGGGGATTACAGAGAGAGAACAAGTGTACGTGAAGCATTTTTATGATTCTCTCTCTGTTTCTTTTTTTATTCCGATGGAACACATTCGTTCCATTGCGGATATCGGATCAGGAGCCGGATTTCCGAGCATTCCTTTGAAGATTGTTTATCCCCATGTACACGTCACGATCGTCGATTCGCTCAACAAGCGGATACAGTTTTTAACGCATCTGGGAAATACGCTTGGGTTGACGGACGTGCAATTCATTCATGGACGTGCAGAAGATGTTGCGCGTATGCCGGAACATCGGGACCGTTACGACCTCGCCACCGCGAGAGCTGTTGCCCGGTTAGCTGTTCTGAACGAATTTTGTCTTCCCTTTGTGAAGCCTGGTGGGAGGTTTGTTGCCATGAAGGGGCAGGACGTTCAAGCAGAGCTAGAGGAAGCGGCGTTTAGCCTGAAAGAGTTAAAAGGTAAATGGAACCATACATATCGTTTTCAGCTTCCTTTGGAAGAATCGACCAGACACATTATTGACATAGAAAAGACAGCTTCAACTTCCAAAAAGTATCCCAGAAAAGCGGGAACTCCTTTGAAGTCGCCGCTAGTTTGACGGTGTTCCACGTGGAACATTTTGGAGCAGGCGGCTCCTTTTTTATGAGGAACTGAAACAAACTTCTTCAAAGACGTTTGCAGGATTTTGGGCATATTTGGAGAATTGTTTATAGAGTGGGTATTCATTATCGGTGAAAAAGATCGGGTGGTTATCGTAATGAAGGAACAAATCTCAAAATTGTTTGGTTTTGCTGAAAAAGCGTCAACTGACGAAGTGAAAAATGTTCCTGTCAATGACATCGTTCCAAGTCCCTACCAACCTCGAACGATTTTTGACGATGAGCGGATTGATGAATTGTGTCAAACGATTAAGACACATGGTGTTATTCAGCCGATTGTTGTGCGACTTCGGAATAACCGTTACGAATTAATTGCCGGAGAGCGCAGGTGGCGCGCTGTAAAAAAGCTGGGAAATGCAACGATCCCGGCGATTGTTCGCGATTTTAACGATTCGCAAGCGGCATCGATTGCTCTTATCGAGAATTTGCAGCGGGAAGGCTTAACTGCGATCGAGGAAGCGATAGCCTACCAGCAGTTGATCGATCTGCACAGCTTGACGCAGGAAAGTCTGGCGCAGCGACTCGGGAAAAGTCAATCGACGATTGCGAACAAGATCCGGCTTCTTCAGCTGAGCCAGCCGGTGAAAAATGCATTAATGGAACGGAAAATTACAGAACGGCATGCCAGGGCATTGTTGAGCTTGGATCAAGAGGAACAGCAGTTGCGTGTTCTGGAGGATATTGTAAGTAAAGAGTTAAATGTAAAGCAAACCGAAGCGAGAATCGCCTTTTTGAAGGAAGCAGCGAAGATTAAGAGCAAAACCAAGCGAGTATCATTCTCCAAGGATGTACGGCTGGCCCTGAACACGATTCGTCAATCGGTGGATATGGTGACTTCATCCGGCCTCACCATCAATACGACGGAGCAGGATCACGAAGATCACTATGAGATTGTAATTCGGATTCCAAAGCGGTAAAATAGAGAGTAGAGATTTGTTGAAGCCTCGTATGAGGCTTTTGTTTAGCTGTCAGAATACATATTCTCGCAAAAGCATCTATGAATTTCTGATAGTTGGCTGTTCGAATTTTTTGGGTTCAAAGTATGGTTATGACGGGTACAGGCATCTTTGACATGACTTCGATTTAAGCTTTTCTGGTTGAGTTTGATAGATCATTCTATCTTTACTTTTACTAGAAAAGCTTGGCTGAGGCACAAACGTATTTTCCTCGAAAAGGCTTCTATTTCGAAGCTTTTCTTACCGACCGATCATTGGGGAGGGGAATGAAGCTCTCCAATGATTCTTTTTTTTCACTACTGTCGCTATTTTGCATGTCTTCTATTCGACTCCTCGAAGTATCGAAGTTACTCTAGTTTTTATTATTTGAGGTGAACAGATTTTGGCTAAAATCATCGCCATAACCAACCAGAAGGGTGGGGTTGGCAAGACAACGACATCCGTCAACTTAGGCGCATCATTGGCATCCTTGGGAAAGAAAGTGCTTCTTGTCGATATCGATCCGCAAGGAAATACGACAAGCGGACTCGGCATTAATAAAGCAGATGTCGTTCACTGCATTTACGACGTTCTTATTAACGATGTTCATCCGAAAGAAGCTATGGTCGACACGGCGTTGGAAAATTTGAAAATCATACCTGCCACGATTCAATTAGCCGGCGCGGAAATTGAGCTTGTTCCGACCATTTCCAGGGAACTGCGCTTAAAAAAATCGCTTCATTTGGTCAAACATATGTTCGACTACGTTCTAATCGATTGTCCGCCATCCTTGGGGATCTTGACCGTCAATTCGTTAACGGCAGCCGATTCGGTAATCATTCCCATTCAATGCGAATATTATGCTCTGGAAGGTCTGAGTCAATTACTTAACACGGTTCGGTTGGTCCAAAAGCATCTCAATACGACGCTGCAAATTGAAGGCGTACTGTTAACTATGTTCGATGCGAGAACGAACCTGGGCATGCAGGTGATTGAGGAAGTGAAAAAGTATTTCCAACAAAAGGTATATCGGACGATCATACCAAGGAATATCCGATTAAGCGAGGCTCCCAGTCACGGTCAACCGATCATTACGTATGATCCGAGATCAAAAGGGGCAGAGGTATACTTGGAGTTGGCAAAGGAAGTGATCGCACCTTGAGTAGAAAAATCGGATTAGGTAAAGGACTGGATGCACTATTGCCTGCGCTGAGCATTAACGAAGACGATAAAGTAGTAGAAATTCCATTGGCGCAGCTTCGGCCGAACCCATATCAGCCTAGACGCAATTTCAACGATGAGACGATTCAGGAATTGGCCGATTCGATTAAAGAGCATGGTGTCATTCAGCCGATCATCGTCCGCAGTGTTCTTAAAGGATACGAAATTATTGCAGGTGAGCGGAGATTTCGTGCCTCTCAAGTTTGTGGAAAACCGACGATACCTGCAGTTGTAAAGAAATTCAACGATCAGCAGGTTATGGAAATCGCGTTAATCGAGAACGTCCAGCGCGAAGATTTGAATGCCTTGGAAATCGCGATAGCTTATCAAGCATTGATCGATCAATTCAAACTTACGCAGGAAGAGCTGTCCCTAAAGGTTGGAAAGAGCCGTTCGCACATTGCGAACTTCCTTCGCCTGCTGCAGCTTCCGGAAGAAGTTAAAGAATATGTTTCACGTGGAACATTATCGATGGGACACGCTAAGGCGATCGTAGGCTTGAAGGATAAAACGGTCATTAAAGCTTTAGCCGATACCGCGATAAAAGAGCAGTGGAGTGTTCGCGAGCTTGAAGAGGAAGTAAAGAAGCTGGAAGAAAAAGCGGATTCGAAAAAGATGAAGCCAAAGCCGAAGCGTAAAGACCCGTACATTAATCAATTGGAAGAAAGCTTGAGAGAAATGTACCGGACGACGGTGAAAATCAAACATAGCAATAACAAAGGGAAGATCGAGTTATTGTATTATTCAAAAGATGATTTGGATCGTCTGTTGGAGCTGCTCCAAGGAAAAACTTCCTAACGATGATGGTATAGCATACCCGGGTCACGCCTGATAACTACAGGTTAAACTAGGTATGCTATATTTGTGTAACGGATCTGAATTGACAGTAGAGGTGAGAACAAATGTCGGTCATCTACTTGGATCATGCGGCATCCTCCTGGCCGAAGCCGCCCGAAGTGTTGAAAGCAATGCATGATTGTATGGAGCAGTATGCTGCCAATCCGGGGAGAGGCAGTCATGAACTGGCTGTCAAAGCGAGCCGTGTATTATTTGAAGGACGGAAGCAACTGGCCAAGCTGTTCAATATCAAAAATCCTAACGATATCGCATATGCTCATAATACAACCTTCGCCTTGAATCTGGCTATTAAAGGGTTCGTCAAAGAGGGAGATCATATTCTTTGTACGGCCGTCGAGCACAACTCCGTAAGAAGGCCGCTGGAATATTTGAAAAGAACGAAAAATGTGCAAGTGACCTATGTGAAAACCGATGAGCAAGGAAAGCTGAGCCTGGACGATGTTCGTCGCGAAATTACTCCGGAAACAAGTTTGATTGTAAGTACGCACAGCTCCAATCTGCTAGGCAGTATTATGCCGATTGAGGAATTGGGACAATTATGCAGAGAGCATCATATTAAGCTGCTGGTCGATGCTGCGCAAACGGCCGGGACGATGGAAGTCGATGTGCAGAAGTTGGGCATTCATATGCTTGCCTTTCCGGGACACAAGGGTCTACTTGGGCCGCAAGGAACAGGGGGACTGTATATCGATCCTGAGATCGATCTAGAGCCGCTGCTGCATGGAGGTACCGGAAGTCAATCCGAAGCCGCGGAGCAGCCGAATGTTCGCCCGGACCGGTATGAAGCCGGAACGCAAAATACGGTAGGGGTTGCCGGACTTGTGGAAGGCGTGAAGTACATACGCAAGCAAACCGTAGAGCATATTCATGCGAAAGAATGGAAGCTCACCCAAAGGATCATGCACGGATTGATGGAAATTGATGGAGTGACCATTCTAGGGCCGCAAATCGGGCAAAATAAAACAGGAATTGTTGCCTTTACCATCTCCGGCGCCGATGCATCCGAAGTCGCTTTCATATTGGATCAATCGTTTCATATTGCCGTTCGCGCAGGCTTCCATTGTACGCCGCTTGCTCATGAGATGGTCGGCACATTGGAACGCGGAGCCGTAAGGGCTAGCGTCGGCTGCTTTACGACGGAACACGAAACAGATCAACTGCTCTATGCGGTTCGTGAAATTGCCAAGCATTTTAAATAGGAGAGCAGGAGGCTTTTAGCGTGGGGGATGCCGTACTGGAAATGCCTGTAGAGGTGCTGTTGTTTATTACAGCGGCCATCTCTTTGTTGTTTTTAATTTTTGTTATCGTATTGTGGGTAAAATTAAATAAGCTCCGCCGAAATTACAAAAGTATGCTGAACGGGACCGGGAGCTTGAATATCGAACAGATTTTGCTTGAGCTGCAGGAGAAAGGGAGCATTTTGCTGGAAAATGATAGCCGAAATGAACAGCAAATACAAGCAATACGCCGGGACATGTCCACGATGAAATCGCAAATCGGCGTATACCGGTACAATGCTTTCGCGGAAACGGGAAGCGATTTGAGCTTTTCCATAGCGATCTTGGACGAACAGCAGACAGGAGTCGTGTTTTCGGGCATTCACGGTCGCGATGAAACGTATGTGTATGCGAAGCCGGTCGAGCAGGGGCAGTCCCAATATGCTTTGTCCCCTGAAGAAAAGGAAGCGATTAGTCGATCCGTACCAAAGAGGTAGGAGACCATTGGCGTTTGCCGCTGAATGCTTTTTGAAACGATTTGGCAATGACCTCTGCCATGTTCATGACCAGGCTCAACCGAGTGTTTTGCAGGACAAAGTACTCCATAAATCCGCCTACGTTCACAATACCGGTAACGTGCATATGGCCGACAGGAGGCAGCTCTTTGTTAACGCCAGCACCCGGTTTGACCGGACCATCACCCACTTGGATATAGCCGACGCTGGTCAGTTGACCCAAACAGGCATCGATCGCGATGACAAAAGGGTCCATAAAATGCTGTTGAATCGTCGTCAGGGTTTCATTCAGATTCATGGCGTGAACTGGATTCTCCAATGTACCGTATAGATGTAGGCCCTCAATGCCTTGCTTTTGAAGCTGACTCCCGACCAGAGGTCCGAGCGCATCGCCTGTGGAACGGTCCGTGCCTACGCAAACGATAACGAGGGGCTGTTGGGCCGGAATCGTTCGCAAAACAGCGCTTAGCTTATCCGAAAGCAGGTCAATGCTGTTCGCTTCGGAGTGAATAATTTTTAAGGTTTCGCTGGCTTTAGGTTTGTGAACATCTCTCTGAAAGGGCAGTTTCATAGGTACGCCTCCTGTGGAAAAGGGTAAAGTGATAATCGGAAACGCCAGAAAATGGGTTGTTATTAGTATACGGTTGCTAGGAATGAAATATACGCGGGGCGGAAAAAAATAGAAAGGGGTGGGAAGGGTGCTGCTCATGGCTTTCGATTCAACACAGCAAGCTTTGAGGGCGGAAATGCTCCTCGATTATGCGGATATCGAAAACGATATGTGTCCTACCCCCAAAGAAATTACGGCTGGGTGCGCGTTATCTCTGGAGTTTCAGGAGGCTGATCTTCTGGAAGTTAAGCGCATTATCAAAGAAGAACGGGTAGATATCCACGGGCTCTATAGTAAAGAGGACGGGCATTATGTTAACTTAGAGTTGTAAGGCGGGAGATTTTTATGGATGAAATGCTGAAGAAAAACGGCTTATTCACATGGGGACAATTTCATGAAAAGTTTATCAACTATGTTTCCAACCCCGAATTGTGGACAGGACTGCTGTTCACCGTCATTAAGATCGTACTGATTTATATCGCGGCAAGGGTGATCATTAAGGTTGCGGAAAAAGCGCTGCAACATATGATGATGGCGCGGGATACAGGGCCAATCAAGTTCGATGCCAGACGTTCGAAAACGATAGGCAAACTTGTGGGAAATATTATTACTTATGTTGTTAACTTTATTATGATCTTAATGATTTTGAGTCAATTTCAAGTGAATCTCGGACCGGTCTTGGCTGGCGCTGGTGTCGTTGGATTGGCGATCGGTTTCGGCGCGCAAAGCTTGGTGAAGGACGTCATCATCGGATTTTTCATTATTTTTGAAGACCAGTTTGCGGTAGGCGACGTTATTCAAGTAGGCAATTACAAGGGAACGGTTGAAGAAATCGGCCTGCGGGTAACCCGGTTGAAGAGCTGGACAGGGGAAATGCACATCATTCCGAACGGGACGATTGTGCAAGTTACAAACTTTTCCATTAACAACTCGCTTGCCGTCATTGATGTCTCGGTATCGTATGAAACGGATATCGATTTCGCGATGAAAATTCTTGAGGATACCGTCAAAACATTTTATGATACAAGTGTGGACATGGTAAAAGAGCCTGATGTGCTCGGGGTTCATATGATGGGAGCAACGGAAATTACGCTGCGGATTACGGCGGAGTGCAAGCCTAACCAGCAGTCCGGGGTAGCAAGGAAGCTGAATGCGGAGATCAAAAAAGGCTTCGAGGCCAACGGGATTCAAATTCCTTATCCACGGATGATCACTTATCATAGAACGGAAAAGGCGGAATCGTGATGGAAAAGAAGCAGTATCAGTTGGGTGACATCGTGCAAATGAAGAAGCCGCATCCCTGCGGTACGAACGAGATGGAGATCATCCGGATGGGGATGGATATTCGCATCAAGTGTGTCGGTTGCAAGCACAGCGTGCTCGTTCCCCGTTCCAAGTTCGAGAGTAAGCTGAAAAAAGTGCTCCGTTCAGCCGCGCCGGCTGAAGATTCCGCGGCAACGGATGAGGGAGAAGCTTGATAGCTGGTAAATATTAAAAAGCACTTGCATACATGCGGGTGTGTATGCTATTATATTTCTTGTCCCTTTAATGCGGAAAGGTACCCAAGAGGCCCAAGGGGGCTGACTCGAAATCAGCTAGGCGGCGCAAGCCGTGCGTGGGTTCGAATCCCACTCTTTCCGCCATAACATAAAAAATGAAGACGACCGCAGGGTCGTTTTTTGTTATATGGGAAGTGAGAAGGGACAGCATCACATCGGCCAAGAGGCTCTAGCCACTTTATCATACATAAAAAAATCCCCGTATTCAGGACTTTATGTCACTGTTACGGGGATTTTACGTTGTCGTCATCAGGTGTATATTCAAGTAGGTCACCAGGTGTGCAGTCTAATGCTTCGCACATTAAATTAAGTACCTCAACGCTGATGGCTTTAACGTGCTTATCCTCTTCTTGCAGTTTGGCATTATTAACCCATTGACTAAGTGTATTGGGACGAATCCCTGTTTTCTTACTGAGTTGGTACATGGTCATTTGACGTTGATCCAATAAATCTGCAAGCTTGAACACGATCAATTTAACATCACGCTCCTAATAGTTAAGTCTAGCATAAACATAACGCTTGACGTTATTACCAAATAGAGTTAATATCAATTTACGTTAATAACTATGAAGGTTATTATTTCATGCATAAAACGATGGTTCCGAGTTGTACAGCAACGGCATTTTAGTAGAGGAGGGATAAGGATTATGCTCAAACGGATTAAAATGGTGATTGAGCAAGGGGAGAATGAATTTGAATTGGTTGATGCTTATTTAACTTCCCTCGAAAGAAGTCTCCCACTTCTAAATTTTGCGAAGCTTGATGAAAGTGGGAGATGAATTTCGGCAGGCGAAGCCTACAGTCTTTTTTGTTGCCATATTTTCTATGATGAGATATAATCAGTCTTAGATAAAGAAAGTCTATTATATCAATGAGATTAGACAACAATAATCATTCGGTGTTCTCTATGTATTATCATCTTGTTTTGGATGTGAAATATTGTAGAAAAGTGATGGATGATACCATATCTGACTATGCGAAAGAAATGTTTGTTGCTGATAAAAAAGAGTTTCCACAAGAGATGAAGTGAGGTGACTGGACATAGCAAACAAGGCCTATAAGTTCCGTTTGTACCCAACGGCTCAACAAGAACAACTGCTATCAAAAACCTTCGGTTGCGTTCGTTTTGTGTACAACAAAATGTTGGCTGAACGAAAGGAAACCTACGAGCAATTCAAGGATGATCCAGATGCGTTGAAGAAACAAAAGTTACCTACACCTGCAAAATACAAGAGTGAGCATCCTTGGCTAAAGGAAGTAGATAGCCTTGCGTTAGCAAACGCTCAGCTCCATCTGCAAAAGGCATACCAAAACTTCTTTTCCAGACGTGCTGAATTTCCGAAGTTCAAAAGCCGTAAAGCAAAGCAGTCCTATACAACGAACGTGGTCAATGGAAACATCATGCTCTTGGATGGTTATATCAAATTACCGAAATTGAAACTTGTAAAAATGAAGCAGCATCGAGAAATTCCGTCACATCACATCATCAAGTCTTGTACGGTTTCTCGAACAAAAACAGGAAAATACTATATTTCGATCCTCACCGAATACGAACATCAACCTGTACCAAAAGAAGTACAAGCTGTTGTTGGCTTGGATTTTTCCATGAACGGCTTATTTGTTGATAGTGAAGAGGGTAAGACAGCCAATTCCCCTCATTTCTATCGTCGAGCCTTGGAAAAATTAGCGAAGGAACAGCGTATTCTGTCACGTAGAAAGAAAGGTTCTAATCGTTGGCAAAAGCAGCGATTGAACATTGCAAAACTACACGAAAGAATTGCAAATCAAAGAAAAGACTTTCTACATAAGGAATCACACAGATTAGCGAAACTTTATGATTGTGTTTTTATCGAAGATCTCAACATGAAGGGAATGTCACAAGCCCTTAATTTCGGCAAAAGCGTTGCCGATAATGCATGGGGCATGTTCACGACATTTCTCCAATACAAGTTGGAGGAGCAAGGGAAAAGGCTTATCAAAATAGATAAGTGGTTTCCCTCATCCAAAACATGTTCATGTTGCGGTCGAGTGAAGGAGTCTCTATCTCTTTCTGAGCGTACATTCCACTGCGATTGTGGTTTTGTAGCAGATCGAGACTGGAATGCTTCGATCAATATCAAACGTGAAGGATTGCGATTGTTAGCATAATCATATATAGAGCATGGAACAGGCTCGATAGCTAAGTAAATTTCGTACCGCTGGTACGATTACCTTAGAAGCCCTCACCTCTAAGCAAAGCGTAGGTGGCGGGTAGTCCACCTCCCGATGGATCACACCGGTTCCGTATATTCATAAAGGTACCATTCACTACACGATAGCCGTCCGGACACAAAACGAACGGGTTTATGTTGAAAGTCAGGTATCCATGCAATTAGGGGATACGACCCGAGGGGAGGTAACCATTTATGATTTGCATGAAAAGCTGATCGGTATGAACGCGTACCAGCTTTTAAATTTTCATGTCATTCACCATATGGATGATCTAAAATTGATAAACGAAAACTAACGAGTAACGAGGATCTGGCACATAATAAAAAGAGGAACAAAGTAAGCAAGGTTCCTCTTTGCGTTATTTTACATGTGACTGGCGTTGGTCTTTTTCAATAATGAGTTTCATTTCTGAACGTATTTGTTCTCTGGACAAACTAGATGGAACGACCATAATTCCATTATCAGATACTTTTTTGACTCGAGTCCCTCTGGGATTCACCAAGACTGCACGATTGACTTTAGGCATGGTTATCCCTCCTTTTGACTATAGTATAACGTAATAAGGCGTTTTGCATCAACCTCAAGAATGGTCATTAGGTTAAGTCGAGGATTATAAAATTTTGCATTGTATGTACGTTCATAGTGTATGGCTAAACCGGTTTTTGGTTCAAAGCATAGATAGCCTAGACCGCCATGATCGATAACTGTTTTACTGGAAAATGCAAACATAACGCCGGTAATATTTAAAAATTGCTCTTGGGGCTTTCGATTATTAGGGGCTTTTTCGATCAGTTCTACGAAAGCAAAATCTCCATCATTTACGAAGGCAATACATCCTTGTATTTCAGTATCTCCACATACGACTAGTTTATATGTTTGTACGTCTGTTCTGTCTAAATATTCTCCACAATTAAAACCTCTCGTCCATCCTTTGGATTTCTGCATTTGGTGAAGATCAGCACGTGCGAGTCTGTGAAATTGCGCGTGGTAAATTTCTCCGTTTCGATGCTGCAGCAGCCAGGTCAAATCCCCATCACTCCTTTTATTTAAATCATTGTATCAGCGGAGCAGGAGCGAATAAAATATATGTCAATTTAGGTAATTAAATTAAAGGTTTATTGAATTAACCATGAAAAAAGGCAGCTCGTTCGGAAAATTCCGATTAGCTACCTCAGATGATTTACCCTATTAAATTTACTCACTCCCTGTCCTTCGTCCGTCGGTAGACGGAGAAGCGGTCAACGGCGTAACCGATAATCGTCCACGAAAGAATGGTGAGCAGATAAAGCGGCCACGGATTGATGTTGGTATAGGCAAAGATCGGATAAAACCAGGCGGGTACGCTGAGCGAATAGAAGAGCAGATACACCGGATCGTATTCGTGTCCGATATAATGGATAAAGCACAGCAAAAGGCCCACAATAGTCAATATTTTCGTATATTTATAGCGCATCGGTAGCGCCTCCTTTGTCCAAGTTGCAGAGGAAGCAGGCTCCCTGCCGGATGGTCTGGAAGGGAGCGAGCTGGTTTAGCCTCGAAACAGCTTTTTCCACTTGCGGTTATGGTTCGTTGTTTCCGGGAAGGAATCTCCCTTTTTTAGATTGATGATCTTCGGATTATTGATGCCCATATGAAAGGCATTCTCGCCGACTTCCATATATTCGCCGTCGTTCGGCGCTCTGTCTCCCGGACGGAACTGACTCCATTCCCCCACAACAAGCCACCTCCTGTACTTAAATCTGATGTTAGATTTTCCATAAAGCTTCGGAAGCATGCGGGCTAATAATTGCCAGAACACCGTATAAATTAGGGCGCAACGAACGGATTTTGCTTGCGCTGCGTGCTCGATTTTGCTATAGTATTATGGTGCGAGTTTGGATATTATCGATTCTCGCTCCTTGCTCCTGACGGTACAAGCCGACTCAGGGGCCGCTAGTCCAAAAGGAGGTGGCAACATGCGCAAATATGAAGTGATGTACATCATCCGTCCTGACCTGGAACAGGAAGCTGTTCAGGCTACGGTGGAGAAGTTCCAAAACATCATCAACAACGGTGGCGAAATTACGAAGCACGACCTGATGGGTAAGCGCCGTCTTGCGTATGAGATCAACAAGCTGCGTGACGGTCATTATGTGTTGGTTCATTTCAACGCAACCAATGAAGTCATTAGCGAGCTTGACCGCGTAATGAAGATTTCCGACGAAATCATTCGTTACCTGATCGTAAGAGACGTAGCTTAAGGCTTCGTGCCGTAATTGAGTTTGTTGACAACGAGCATCGTCTGACGATGCGGCCGTTGCAACGATCCGGGAGGGAATGCGGATGTTGAATCGTGTAATTCTGATCGGAAGGCTGACACGTGATCCCGAATTGCGTTATACGCCGGCAGGTGTGGCTGTAACCCAGTTCACGCTTGCGGTAGACCGTCCCTTCACAAGCAACCAAGGGCAGCGGGAAGCGGATTTCATCCCGATCGTAACTTGGCGCCAGCTTGCGGAGACTTGCGCAAACTACCTTCGCAAAGGGCGTTTGGCTGCAGTCGAAGGCCGTATCCAAGTACGCAATTATGACAACAATGAAGGCCGTCGCGTCTATGTGACGGAGATCATTGCGGACAATGTGCGTTTCTTGGAATCCGCGAACAGCGCAAACCGCGACGATAGCAGTATGGGCATAAGCGGTGGCGGCGGCAATAGCGGCAGTGGCAATAGTGGCGGCGGGAACCGCGGAAGCTACGGTGGAGGACGCGAACAACAGGATCCTTTCCAGGATGACGGCAGACCGATCGACATTTCCGATGATGATTTGCCGTTCTAGCGATAGAGCGGAAGGACAATCTACGTAGAAAGGACTGAAAACAAGTGGAACAAAGAGAGAGACGTAACCCGGAAGAGCGCGGCGAAAGAAAGTTCGGCGGTCGTGGCAAAAAAGGCGGCAAGCGCCGGAAAGTGTGCTACTTCACGGTTAACAAAATTACGCACATCGACTACAAAGACATCGAGACGCTCAAGAAGTTCATCAGCGAGCGCGGCAAGATTCTTCCTCGTCGTGTGACAGGTACTTCCGCTAAATATCAGCGTATGCTGACCGTTGCGATCAAACGCTCGCGTCAAGTAGCATTGCTGCCTTATACAACGGAATAGATGGATAGAAAAAAGACAGCTGGTATCCTACCGACTGTCTTTTTTCTATATCTTCCCCAAGAAGCTTTTCTAATCCTGCATGCCTAATCTGAACCGGAGGACGATGAACCTTGATGCATTATGGCCTGCAAAACATGTTCTACAAATACATATGGTCGGCAAACTGGTGGAATCAAGGGGCGAAGGATGCGGCGGCTGCTCATCTCGATCTTCGCTGTCAGAAGCGCGACAGCGCTGCCTTTCAGGCGCTGGTCAGCTCGGACCGGGACGAGTTCCTGCTGACCGTCGGCGGAGATGCGATCCTGGGCAAAAGCGGGCCGATTAAGATCGTTCGCTGCGAAGTAGAGACTGACGCGCCATGTCAGTAGAGGTTAAGCTGATCGGCTTGATCGAAGACGACGATCGGACGCTCAAGTCCGATGTGCTGCTGGAGGACCGGTATGCTTACGTGCAGAAGCGGAAAATTCAACCGCTTTGGATCGAGCTACATGCGGGGGAGTCGGCCGCGGCCGGAACGTACAGCGGAAAGGTGAAGTTTTACGCGCATTCGATGTTCGAGGACGAGGCGCTGGAGCGGGAGCTGACGTTCAGCTTGACGATCGGCGACCATGAGCTGCCGGACCCGCAAGAGTACTCGTTTTATCTGGACCTGTGGCAGCATAACTGCAACATTGCCCGAAAGTACAATGTGGCTTACTGGTCTGAGGAGCATTTTGCGATCCTGGATTCGTACCTGTACGGCTTAGGCCAGCTCGGGCAAAAAGCGCTGACCTTGATCGTATCCAAGGAGCCGTGGTGCGGCCAGCGTTCGTTCATCGACGCGGAGCCGTCAGATTTGAACGAGTACAGTATCGTTCCCGTCGTGAAGCGCCGCTCCGGCGAGTTCGCGTATGATTTTTCCCGGTTGGACCGGTATGTCGAGCTTGGGGCGAAGCATGGCATTCGCGAGGAACTGGAGATTTTCGGCCTGGTTAACGTCTGGGAGCACGAAGAGGAAGGCTTCGGAAGCATCGTGCAAGACTATCCTGATGCCATCCGCGTTCGTTATTTCGACGAAGCTGCGGGTAGCTACAAGTTCATCCGTGATAAAAACGATCTTGCGGCGTACGTGCAGGCGCTGGAGCGGCATTTTATCGAGAAAGGATGGATGGATCGGGTTCGGGTCGTGGCCGATGAACCGGAGGATTTCGATTTGTTCGCCAAGCGGATGGCATGTCTTCGGGAGATGGCGCCTGCTTTCCAATACAAGGCGGCGATTCATCAAAGCGAATTTATTCGCAAAGGGGTCCAAGGCATCGTCGATTATGTTCCGATTCTGGACTGTGCGGCCGGGGAGTTAGAGCAGCTGATGCAGGTGCGGTCGGAGGCCAAGGGACGGATGATGTATTACGTCTGCTGCGTGCCGGACAAGCCGAATACGTTTATCAGCTCGCCGGCGATCGAATCGAGGGTCATCCCATGGCTGTCGGAAAGGCTGCGGATGGACGGCTTTTTGCGGTGGAATTATACGGTTTGGCCGGACAATCCGCTCGAAAAGCTGTCTTACCGGCCTTTGCTGTGGAAGGCGGGGGACACGAACTTCGTCTATCCCGGCAAAGGAGGGCGACCGCTGCTGTCGCTTCGCTACAAGTGGCTGCAGCGGGGGGTTCGGGATTTCGAGTACATGCAGTTGCTCAAGCGAAGCGGGCTTGAGGAGCGCGTGGAACAGGCGTTGCAGCGTGTGTTCAAGTTCGATCATCCGGCGGAATTAGGTCCCGGTTCGGGAAAAACGGCAGAGCAATTATACAGTTTTCATCCGGAGGATTACGATCAGCTCTATATGTAGACGGCTCCAACCACAGGCTCAAGGCTTGTGGTTTTTGCTTATCCCGGCGCGCCCCGCATGATTTTTCTTCCGGGCTCGTATCATGATATGATGGAAGGGAGGGCCACCGGGCGTTGGAGGTCTAGCAAGAGGAAAGTAGGGAGAACCGTTGAATATTGCATTTTTCCTTGTCCCGAAGGACGATGTCATTTATTTATCCCCTCATCATACGATGCGTCAAGCGCTGGAACGCATGGAGTACCACCGGTATTCGGCCGTTCCACTCGTGGACGACCATGGCAAGTATGTTGGAACGATTACGGAAGGGGACTTGCTCTGGAAGCTGAAGCATTCGCCGGAGATCGGCTTCGAGAATGCGCATAAGGTGCACCTCAAGGACGTGCCGCAGCATATGGCGATTAAGCCGGTCCGAATTAACCAGCAAATGCAGGATCTGATTACGCTGGCCACCAACCAGAACTTCGTGCCGGTGCTCGACGACAATGAGGTATTCATCGGCATTATCCGCCGCCGCGAAATTATCGATTATTGCTTCAAGCTGTGGCAGTCGGAACAAAAGGTGTAAAAATGTGTTATAATTAACGAAAGCGTCTGGGTAAGGGGAGAAGCGGCCATGTCCAATCTGGATCGTGATGTCGATTTGGCGAAGCGGGCCAAAATTATCGAATGGCTCAAAACCGAACTGGTCGATCAGCTCGCTCATCTGCTGAAGGGCATGTGGGAAGGCAGCCATGCCAAAATCGTTGACGGGCTTTCCAGTCTTATCGCCTGCTGCTATATTCTGGGACGGCGCCTTGGTATCTCTTCGCGCAGTTTGGACGAGGCGGTATTGGAGAAAATGAAAAAGCACCGCGAAGAAGGGCATCAACTGGAAGAGTGGTATGGCGACATATCCGCTGTGGAAGATCATTTGCATAAGAGGTGAATTGCTTGGAAGGAACCCAAAAACCGCGTATGCTCGGGTGGAGCATTGCGTATATCTTTTTGCTTTTATCGATCTTTTTGCCGCCGCTGAACTTGATTACGGCCGCTCTGCTGATGGTGCCGGTGCTGATCATGTATGTGAAGCTCGGAACCCGCCGGTTTTTGGTTCATTACATCGTTAGTTTGGCTGTCGTGTATTTCGTCGCCTCGCTGCTGGCCGGATGGCTCGGGGCACTGCTCGTCTCGGTGTCGATCTTTTTCCTGCCGCCGGTCATTCAGATGGGCAACCTGTACAAAAAGCGGGCCGCGGCGCGAACGGTGCTTACGGCAGGAACGCTTACCTTGCTTGGCGAGCTGCTGCTCACGCTGGTCGTCTGCTCCATGTTTGGCCTGAATCCGATCGGCAGCATGAAACGGCTTATGATGGAGAGCATGCAGACGCTGCCGGTTCAGATGCAGGGCATGATGCGCATCGATATGGACATTTTGGTGCAGTTGATGGTACAGATGCTGCCGCTGTATATGATCGGCTTTTCGCTGTTCTACGTCGTCATATCGCACTGGCTGGCGCGCAAGGTGCTGGTACGCTCCGGCGAGTCGATCCCGGCGTTTAAACCGGTTAAAGATTGGATGCTGCCCAAATCGTTCGTCTGGCTGTATCTGCTTGCGCTCATTCTGGAGATGTTCGTGAAGGATTCGAAGTCGATGATCTTCACTGTGCTTCTCAACCTGCTTCCGCTGCTGATGGCGGCATTTGCGATTCAGGCGATAGCTTTTTTATTTTTCGTCGCGCATGTGAAACGATGGAACAAAACGCTGCCGATTATGGGCATTTTTCTTTTGCTAGTACCGCCGGCTTACTTTATGTTCAGCTTGCTGGGCGTCTTCGATGTAGCCTTTCCGATCCGCGACCGCATGGCCAGCAAATGACTTATCTTACGGATTAGGAGCGAATGAAATGCCGAAGTTCCTGTTGAAGCGTTGGCACGGAATGCATATCGTATGGATGTTTGCGCTGCTTACGGTGCTGATCCTCATTCTTTTCTTGTACTCGTGGATCATCAGTGTGATCGCGTTAGTTCTGTGCGGCATTCTGGGGTACTACACCTTGCAGGCGGAACAGGCGTTCCGTAAGGAATTGAACGAATACGTCAGCACGCTGTCCCATCGGGTCAAGCGGGCGGGGAGCGAGGTCATCCACGAGCTGCCGCTGGGGATTCTCTTGTACAACGAGGATAAGATCATCGAATGGCATAACCCCTTCGTCGCAAAAATGCTGGGGAAAGATTCGTTGATCGGAGAGTCGGTCAACGAGATGTTTCCCGTGCTCAAAGCCCGCAAGGACAAAGAGCTGAAGCTTGAGATGGCGATCAACAAGCAGATTTATGAAGTGCAGGTCCGCCCGGATGAGCGGCTGCTTTATTTTACGGATATCACGGCGCTGAAATCGTTGCAGCTCCGCTATGAGGAAGAGAAGCTGGCGGTCGGTATCGTCATGATGGACAATCTTGATGAGGCAACGCAGGGGCTGGACGACCAGACGCGCAGCATCATGATGGCGAAAGTGACGGGCGAGATCACCGAATGGGCGCAGAAGCATCAAATGTACCTGCGCCGGACGTCGTCGGACCGTTATTTTGTCATGATGGACCAAAAAGGGCTGAAGGCGCTCGAACAGTCGCGCTTTGAGATTCTCGACGAGGTGCGGGACATCACGATTGAGAACAAGCTGCCGATGACGCTCAGTATCGGCATCGCCTCCGGCACGTCGTCGCTCACCGAGCTCGGCCTTTGGGCGCAGACGAGCTTGGATATGGCGCTCGGGCGCGGCGGCGATCAGGCGGCTGTGAAGGTCGGGGAGCGGCTGTCGTTTTACGGCGGCCGGACGAATGCGATTGAGAAGCGGACGCGGGTGCGGGCCCGGGTCATTTCCCATGCGCTGCGGGATTTGATCAAGGATTGCGATAAGGTCGTCATCATGGGGCACCGGGTGCCTGACATGGATGCGATCGGCGCGGCCATCGGGGTGCTCAAGATGGCGCATATCAGCAATAAGGAAGGCTATATTGTGCTGGAAGGGATCAACCCGTCGATCCAGAAGCTGATGGAGACGGTATACGAGGACGAGCAGTTGAACCGCTGGTTCATTACGCCGGATCAGGCGATGCAGATTACAAATTCGCGCACGCTTGCCGTCATTGTCGATACGCACCGGGCCTCGATGACGCCGGAGCCGCGGCTGCTGCAGCTCACATCGCGCAAAGTGGTGGTCGACCATCACCGCCGCAGCGAGGACTTTATCCATGATGCCACGCTCGTCTATATGGAGCCGTACGCCTCGTCCACCTGCGAGCTGGTAACGGAGCTGCTGCAATATTTCCACGAGCGGCTGACGATGGGCGTGCTGGAGGCGACGGCGTTGTTGTCCGGCATCATGGTCGATACGAGAAGCTTCAGCCTGCGTACGGGCGCGCGGACGTTCGAAGCCGCATCGTTCCTGCGGCGGAGCGGGGCCGATTCTTCGTTAATCCAGCGATTGCTCAAGGAAGACTTGGAACATTACGTTCAGAAGGCGGACGTGATCAAGAACGCCGTCGTGATCTTCGACCATATTGCGCTTGCGGTGAACGAGCCGGGACGTAAATATTCACAGTTGCTCATTGCCCAAGTTGCTGATACATTGTTAACTATGACAGGAATTATGGCGTCGTTCGTCATCAGTGAACGGCCGGACGGCCTGATCGGCATCAGCGCGCGGTCGCTTGGCGAGATGAACGTTCAGGTCGTGATGGAACGGATGGGCGGCGGCGGCCATTTGACCAATGCGGCTACGCAATTGGAAGGCACGCTTGCGGAAGCCACGCAGCGGTTAAAGCAAATACTTAGCGAGATTCATGCGGAGGAGGGGCTGTTCGAATGAAAGTCATTTTTTTGAAGGACGTTAAGGGCCAAGGAAAGAAAGGCGAAGTGAAAGAGGTTTCCGAGGGCTACGCAACGAATTTCTTATTTAAACAGCAGTTGGCCGCGCCGGCCAGCGATTCGGCGATGAAGACGCTGGATCAGCAGAAGAAGGCCGAGGATCGTAAAAAGGCGCAGGAGAAAGCGGACGCGCAGGAGCTCGGCAAGAAGCTCGGCGAACTGGCGGTTCAACTGAAAGCAAAATCCGGAGCGGATGGCCGGTTGTTCGGCGCCGTATCGAACAAGCAGGTAGCGGAAGCGCTGGAGAAGCAGGGGATCAAGCTGGATAAGCGCAAAATCGTGATGGATGAGCCGATCCGCACGCTCGGCGTGACCGAGGTGGTCGTCAAGCTGCATCCGGAAGTGACCAGTAAGCTGAAAGTTCACGTGGTGGAAGAATAAATCGGCTGGTCCGATGATGATATGGTTTTTTGGGGAAATGACACATGCAGGAGCGGGCGGTGAAAGGCAGCCGGCTCCTACGTCGTTATAAGGCAGTATCCGGTGGGGAGGATAACGGATGAACGAGAGTTTGTTTATGGATCGCATCCCTCCGCAAAATTTGGAAGCCGAGCAGGCGGTGCTCGGCGCTATTTTGCTTGACGGCGACGCGCTGGTCACGGCGATGGAGCGGGTCACGAGCGACGACTTCTACCGCGGCTCGCATCAGCGCATCTTCGAAGCGATGATCGAAATTGCGGAGGCGAACGAGCCGGTCGACTTGGTCACGCTGACGGCCCGGCTGCAGGATAAGAAGCAGCTGGAGGAAGTCGGCGGCATCAGCTATTTGTCGGAGTTGGCCAATGCGGTACCGACGGCAGCCAACGTCGATTACTACGCGCAGATCGTGGAAGAGAAGTCGATGCTCCGCCGCCTGATCCGCGCCGCGACCCAGATCGTCACGAACGGGTACTCCGGCGAGGACGAAGTGGGAGTGCTGCTCAGCGATGCCGAGCAGCGGATTATGGAGATTTCGCAGGCGCGTTCGGGCTCCGGCTTTATTGCCATCAAAGACGTGCTGATGGAGGTTTTCGACAAGGTCGAGTTCCTCTTTAACCAAAAGGGGAGCACGACGGGAGTCCGTTCCGGGTTTGCCGATCTGGACAAGATGACATCCGGGTTTCAACGTTCGGACCTCATTATCGTAGCGGCGCGTCCTTCGGTAGGGAAAACGGCCTTTGCCCTAAACATCGCACAGAACGTCGGGGTACGAGAAAAGGAGACGGTCGCCATCTTCAGTCTCGAGATGGGCGCGGCCCAGCTCGTGCAGCGGATGATCTGCGCGGAGGCGAATGTGGACGCCGGCCGGATGCGGACGGGCTTTCTTGAGCCGGACGACTGGGAGAAGCTGACGATGGCGATCGGGTCGCTGTCGGAGGCGAATATCTATATCGACGATTCGCCGTCCGTCACGGTAGCGGACATTCGGGCGAAGTGCCGCAGGCTGAAGAAGGAGAAGGGCCTCGGCATGATTCTGATCGATTACCTGCAGCTGATTCACGGCCGCGGCAAGGGCGATAACCGGCAGCAGGAAGTGTCGGAAATTTCGCGTACGCTGAAGCAGATCGCGCGTGAGTTGGACGTGCCGGTCATTGCGCTGTCGCAGCTCAGCCGGGGCGTAGAGCAGCGGCAGGACAAGCGGCCGATGATGTCCGACCTTCGGGAATCCGGTTCGATCGAGCAGGACGCCGATATCGTGGCGTTCCTGTACCGGGACGACTACTATGATAAGGAATCCGAGAAGAAGAACATCATCGAGATCATTATCGCCAAGCAGCGGAACGGCCCGGTCGGAACGGTGGAGCTGGCGTTTCTCAAAAACTACAACAAATTCGTAAATCTCGACCGGTCGCATCAGGAAATGGCGATGGCGCGTTAGCAGCTTCCCAAGTGCGAATTGTTGCATAAGGAACATTTTTTTGCGGAAGTTGGTTTAGGATAGCATAAAGGACGGCATCCTGCGGTAGAATACGCGCAGGTGCCGTTTTTTTGCGTTGGCGCGGATATCGAGAATGTTTTCCGAACAATGCTGGGCATAAGATTATAATTGTTCGCTTTTATTGACTTTACTCTGGTCAACTGCTAAACTAGTCATGGTGCGTTGCACCATATAGGCTAATATTAGGTGGTTTCCCACCTCACGGGGGTAGTGAAGATGTCAACGGTAGTGGTTGTCGGAACCCAATGGGGAGACGAAGGAAAAGGAAAGATTACCGATTTTCTGGCAGAGTCCGCTGAGGTTGTCGCTCGCTATCAGGGCGGGAACAACGCCGGACACACCATTCTCATTAACGATAAAAAGTATAAGCTGACGATGATTCCTTCCGGCATTTTTTATGAAGATAAAGTATGCGTCATCGGCAACGGGATGGTCATTAATCCGGGCGCGTTGCTTGAAGAAATCCGCTATATTCACGAGAACGGCTTCTCCACGAACAACCTGCGCATCAGCGACCGCGCGCATGTCATCATGCCGTATCATTTGCTGCTCGACGGTCTGGAAGAAGAGCGCAAGGGCGATAACAAAATCGGCACGACCCGCAAAGGGATCGGTCCTTGCTATATGGACAAAGCGGCGCGCAACGGCATCCGGATCGTCGATCTGATGGATGCGGAAGAATTCGAGAGCAAAGTGCGTCGCCTTGTCGTCGAGAAGAACACTCTGATCGAGCAAGTGTACGGCTCCAAAGGGATTGACGCCGACTCGATCATTCAGGAATACCTCGGATATGCCGAGCAGCTTCGTCCATACGTTACCGATACGTCGGTCATTTTGAACGACCTGATCGACACAGGTAAGAAGGTACTGTTCGAAGGGGCCCAGGGCGTCATGCTTGACATCGACCAAGGCACGTATCCGTTCGTTACTTCGTCGAACCCTTCGGCGGGCGGCGTCTGCATCGGTTCGGGCGTCGGTCCTTCGAAAATTCAACAAATCATCGGCGTGGCCAAATCGTATACGACGCGCGTAGGCGATGGTCCGTTCCCGACCGAGCTGATGAACGAAACCGGCGACTGGATTCGCGAGCGCGGCAACGAGTACGGCACGGTCACCGGCAGACCGCGCCGCGTCGGCTGGTTCGACAGCGTCGTCGTCCGTCACGCCCGCCGGGTGAGCGGCATCACGGGCTTGTCCTTGAACTCGCTCGACGTGCTCGCCGGTCTGGAGACGGTCAAAATCTGCACCGCGTATACGTACCACGGCGAGACGATCAGCCATTACCCGGCAAGCCTGAAAATGTTGGCCGAGTGCCAGCCGGTGTACGAAGAGCTTCCGGGCTGGAGCGAAGACTTGTCCGGTGTCCGCAAGCTTGAGGATCTGCCGGAGAACGCCAGACGTTATATCGAGCGCGTATCCGAGTTGACAGGCATTCCGATCGCGATCTTCTCGGTTGGCCGCAACCGCGAGCAGACGAATCTGGTGAAGCCGATTTATTAATTCGGAAGATGAAACAGGCAACCCCTCGAACCGTCCTTAAATGACGGTTGCGAGGGGTTTTTCATGTACGCAGTTGCATTTTTCCCCGGCGTCCCCCGATTGGTTTCCCAAAAAAAGGTCAATACTGTGAATAGAGTAGCAGAAGGCAAGATGGGGGATGTCCGGGATGAAATGGCTGATAGGGATCGCCAAGCTGGCGGTCAGTGCGGCGATTACTTCGCTTTGCTGTGTGGCGCTGACGTTCGCCGCTGCCAATACGTATGTGGACTTATTGCTCGACCAGTATCATATTCCGCGTCCGGCCGGTCAAAAGATCGAATGGAGCGCCTTCATGAGCCGGTTCACGGCACAGCTGGGGCTTGGCACAGGGGGCGGCGTGCCTGCAAAGCCTAAAGACTTGGCGGTGTCCGTGCCTCCGGCCAGCAATACGCCTTCCTCCTCGGAAACCGGCATGAAAGAACGCACGCAGACGGACGGTAAAACGACGGCGCCGGGCAGCGGCAAGGCGAACGACGACCCTTACAGGGTGCCGGAGGATGCGGTGGCCGTCTGGAGCCGCCAATCCGGGAAGGCAAGCAACAAGCAGGACAGTCTCGCGGAGCAGGAACGGAAGGTCGTGGTCTCAAGCGAGGAAGTGACGAAGAAGAAGGAGCAGCTGTCCGAAGCGGACAAGGCGAAAATCTTTTCTTTGATGGTCTCGCGCGTGCCGCAGGAGGACATGCAGACGATATCCAAGCTGATGGAAGACGGCATTACGGCCGGTGAGCTGAAGGAAATCGAGCGGCTTCTCCAAAAATCGTTGAAGCCCGACGAGTACAAGCAGTTGATAGGCTTAATTCAAAAGGAAACGCCCTGACATGTGCAGGGCGTTTATTTTTTTCTCATTCAGTTTACCTGCCTCTATTCAATGAACCCCCCGTAGCGGGTCACCGTATCTTCGGCTTGTCGAATCCGCGATGATTCGACAACGACCTGAAGCAAGCAGCCGGGACTTTCGGCTAGTGACAAATGAGATAGCCCGCCGCCGAGAAGGGATGTTGGCATCGGCTGATGCGGCTCTACCCCCGGCTCGATCTGGAGATCGACGACGCCCTGCTTGCGCAGCGCATCCACGGCTTGCTGCAGGTCATGTTCGCTTCGGAAAGCTGCCGTAAAATTTTCCATCGAATGTCTTCACACTCCTGTCAATTTATCCGCCAAAATGTGGGATAAGATACGATAATGTTGAAATAGGCAAAGTTAATGTGGTAAATTTATAAAGTAGTTTTTTACCTACTGGGTTATTGTCCCTTTTTTTAGTGTTTTTATGTGCACATCGTAAGCGAACCTGAGAACGTATGATCAAACAACATGAGACTCTAGACTTAGAGAAAAGAAACGTGTCATCAGGAAAAGCATCGCATCCGTCGGTCTTAAGGCCAGGGGAAGCAGAGGTTCGAATGCGGCAAAAAACGGCTTAAAAGGAGAAGAAAATGAAATTTTTCAAAGGAGCGGATCGACTCAAAGGCCTGTTGGACAAGCTTCGCACTCCAAGGTCTGCGGATCGTTCGAATAGCTTGGATGAAAGTGTAAAACCAGCGGCGGTGTCGGAAGTACCGGGAGCGACAGCGCTTGAACGGATGAAAAATCGAATCATTTTACATAAATGGATGGTTATCAAATCGGTCTCCACGTTGGGCTTGATGGCGGCGGTTGTTGTTGGCGGACATGGATTGGTTGAAGCCAACATGAAAGATTATTATCGGGTATATGCGAACGGAGACCTGGTTGGAATCGTATCCGATCCTTCCAAGGTCGAGGAATATAAACAAAAGAAGCGGGAAGAGTTGTCCAAGAACGAATCCGATCTTCGGATGGTCGTAACGGAACCGAAGCTCGAATTAGCCCCTGAAAGGGCTTTCGAAAACAATATTCAGGATCAAGCCGTGCTTGAAAATCTGGGCAGCTATTTCTCCTCGTACCCGGTTGGCCTGCAGCTTCTGGTGGATGGCAAGCCGATGGGGATCGTGAAGGACGAAGCGGCGGCGAAGACGGTGCTGGAGCAAATCAAAAACAATGCGGTCGCATCGATGCAAACGAAAAAGACGACGGGGCGCGTAGGCATCTTGTCGGCATCGCCCGCAGCCGGTACGCCGGTGCAAACGGAGCTGCAAAAAGCGGACTTCGTGCAAAAGGTCGATCTTCAGGAAGTTAAGATCGAGCCGAAGCAGTTGGCGAATCCGGAGGACCTGCGCAAAAAGCTGGAGACCGGCGATGTTCAGCCGACGAAGTATACGGTGGAGAAGGGCGATTGCGTCTCGTGTATCGCACAGAAGCTGAGTATTCCGAAGCAGGTCATTTATCAGAACAATCCTACGATCACCGACGATATGATCAAGGTTGGCCAGCAGCTCGACTTGACGGTTCTGAAGCCGACGCTTGCCGTGCGGACGGTTGAAAAAGTGGTAGAAAATCAAGAGATCGCCTACGAGACTGAAGTGAAGCAGGATGACAACATGCGTCTCGGCGAGTCCGAGGAATTGAGTCCCGGTAAGAATGGTCTCAAGAAGATGAGCTTTCAGCTTACGAAAGTAAACGGCCTGCTTGAGGCGGAGACGGTTTTAAGCGAAGAGATCGTTCAACAGCCGGTTAAGGCCGTCGTGAAGAAAGGCACCAAAGTGATCAAAGGCGAAGGAACAGGCAAATTCGCTTGGCCGGTAGTGTCGGCATCGATTTCAAGCACGTTCGGCACCCGTTGGGGCGCATTCCATAAGGGTGTCGATTTGACCGGCAACCGCAACATCATGGCGTCGGATAACGGTAAAGTCGTATTTGCCGGCGAGAAAAGCGGGTACGGCAACTGCATCATTATCGACCATATGAACGGCTACCAAACGCTGTACGGCCATTTGAGCCAGATCAATACGAGCGTCGGTAAGATCGTCGAGAAGGGCGAGAAGATCGGTTATATGGGCAGCACCGGAAATTCAACGGGCGTGCATCTGCACTTCGAGGTACAGAAGAACGAAACGCCGGAAAATCCGCTTAAGTATTTGAACCAATAAGAAGGCTTGAGAGATAGAGAGGGGCATGGAAGTCACAGGAAACCTGGGCTTCCGTGTCTCTTTTTGCTTCAGGATGTGATAAAATAATAGGATAGCTTACCATGGATAGGATATTGTTGACATTCGGCGGCGCGAAGTAAGGAGCGAAGTTCGGATGCAACGCGAGTCTCTGACAGGCGGTGAACGAAGCATGGCCAAAATTCTCGTCGTCGACGATGAACAGCCGATTGCCGATATATTGAAATTCAACCTGGAAAAAGAAGGCCACGAAGTCATCTGCGCCTACGACGGCGCAGCGGCCGTGGAGCTTGCCTATTCCGAAGAGCCGGACCTGATTCTGCTCGACCTGATGCTGCCGATCAAGGACGGTATGGACGTCTGCCGGGAGGTGCGGGTGAAGCTGAACACGCCGATCATCATGCTGACAGCCAAGGATAACGAAATCGACAAGGTGCTCGGGCTGGAGTTTGGAGCCGACGATTACGTGACGAAGCCGTTCGGCACGCGCGAGCTGTTGGCCCGGGTGAAAGCGCATCTGCGCCGTCATACGAAGTCGGGGATGGCGTCGGCAGCCCAGGCGCAGCCGAACGAAGGGGAAGCGCGGCAGGGGCTGCGCATTCAGAGCTTGTTTATCGATACGGACATGTATGTCGTGTATAAGGACGACGTTCCGCTCGATCTGACGCACCGGGAATTCGAGCTGGTGCAGTACATGGCCAAGAACAGCGGCAAAGTCATGACGCGGGAGCATCTGCTTCAAGCGGTATGGGGCTTCGAATATTTCGGCGATGTGCGGACGGTCGACGTGACGATCCGCAGACTGCGCGAGAAGCTGGAGGACGATCCGAGCCGTCCGGAGTACATTATTACCCGGCGAGGGCTTGGGTACATGATGCGCAATTCAAAAGCAAGCGCCGGCGGCTACTAGGCAGAGGCCGGGCCGATGAAAACGATCCGCTTTTTCCAATCGATTCAAGCCAAGCTGATTATTATTTATTTGCTGCTGATTTTGGTCGCGCTCCAGCTTATCGGGGTTTATTTTATTAAGACGCTGGAAACGTCGCTCAAAAACGAGTTTATCGACAACCGAAACTCGCAGGCGCAGCTGCTCGCACAGTATGCGGAGACGTACCTGACGGAAAATCAGGAAAATAAAAACTCGGACACGACCAAGAAATCGTATGCTGATCTGAACGATTTTGTAAACGGCCTCTTCGCGACGAGCAAAGCGGAAATTCAAATCATCGACGCGAATGGTGTCGTGCTCACGACGACAAGGCCGATGAACCAATCGGTCGTGAACAGCAAAAACACACAGACCGAAGTAACGCGGGCGCTGCAGGGGATTAAGGATAACCAGCGTCTGTTCACCGACTTCGACGGCATCCGCAAAATCGTTATCGCCAAGCCGATCGGATCGGGCGTCAAGGTGCTCGGCGCGGTATATATCATTGCTTCGATGGACGATGTCTACAAAACGCTGACCCAGATCAACAACTTCTTCATCTCCGGCACGTTGATCGCGCTCGCGCTCACGGCGGGTCTCGGCGTGATTTTGTCGTCTACGATTACGAACCCGATCAAAGCCATTACGAGACAGGCGACGGCCGTAGCCGAAGGCCGGTACGAATACGAGGAGAAAATCCGGGTGGTGGGCGAGGACGAGATCGGTCAGCTCGGCAATACGTTCAATTTCATGATGGAGCGGCTTCGCGAGGCGTTATCGCTCAACGAAGAGGAGAAGGAAAAGCTCGCTTCGATCTTGTCGAACATGAACGACGGGCTGATCGCCACAGACGACCATGGGCGCATCATCGTGATCAACCGGCGGGCGAAGCAGATTCTGCAGGTTAACGAGGATACGACGCTTGGCATGCCGCTTGACGAGCTGCTCGGGATGCTGCAGGAGAAGATGCAGGTGCTGGAAGGCACGGAGGATCATTCGACGATGCTGCATCTGTACCATGAAGCCGAGGAAGATATGCTGTTCGTCAAAGTGACGTATACGACGATTCGCAGCAAGGGTAAGGGCTTTGCCGGGACGATTGCGGTACTGCAGGATGTCACCGGCCAGGAGAAGCTCGACCAAACGCGCCGGGAATTCGTAGCGAACGTATCGCACGAGCTGCGGACGCCGCTTACAACGATTAAGAGCTATCTCGAAGCGCTGGAGGACGGAGCTTTGGAGGAGCCTCAGCTTGCAGGCAAGTTCGTCAATGTGGCGAGAAACGAAACGGAGCGGATGATCCGGCTCGTCACGGACCTGCTGCAGCTGTCCCGGCTCGATTCGAAGCAGGCGATTATCAGCAAGGTAACGACGGATGTGACCGAGATGCTTGATGAAGTGGCGGACCGCTTTTCTTTTCAATTGGAGCAGCGCATGATCGCCATCGAAATCGACGTCGAGAAGCACGTGGATGAAATTATGCTGGATCGCGACCGGATCGATCAAGTGCTCGACAATCTGGTCTCCAATGCGCTCAAATATACGCCGGAGGGCGGACATATCCGCATTCACGCGGGCCGGAGAGAATCCTCCGTGCTGGAAATTTCCGTGCAGGATAACGGCATCGGGATACCGCGCAAAGATTTGAGCCGGATCTTCGAGCGCTTCTACCGGGTAGATAAAGCCCGTTCCCGCAACATGGGCGGGACCGGTCTCGGCTTGTCGATTGCCCGGGAAATAGTGAAGGCGCACGGCGGCGCCATTCAATTGGAGTCGGAGCTCGGGCAAGGGACGCGGGTAACGTTTACGCTGCCGTATCAACAGGAGGAGGCGGCCGTATGATCGAGAAACTGAAAACCGCCGCGCTGACGCTGCTGGTGCTGCTTAGTCTGCTGCAAAGCTACCTGCTGGCCTACAGTTACCCGAAATACGATCCGGTCAAGCCGGAGGAATACGTGAAAACCGACATCCTCGGCACCCGTGCGTCCTTGAAGGAAATGCTGTTTCCGGATCAACTGGTGCTGCATCTGGGCAACCAACTGCATACGGTGCTCTACCCGAATACCGTGAAGTACAATGAAGTGATGGAAATTTTGAAGCAGCGGTTTTTGGAAGGGTTCCGGAAGACGAGTGTCACTTCGCTCGACATCAACTGGGACGATGTGCGGAATAAGCAGCAGGGGGTCGAGATCCGATTCCGCGACGGGCTGCCGATGAACGTTCTGCAGGAGGTTATGCAGCTGAAGGGCGACCTGCAGGGCGAGAACGACCTGATTACGCGCATTTGGATTTTTGCCAAGGATATGAATGAGGTCAGTGCGATTCTGTTTACGGATACGGCAAATACGGTGTACGAAGCGATCAAGGCCGATTTTACGGTGAAGGACATCGAGAAGTTCGTACAGACGGACGCAACGTTTACCCCTTACAAGCCGATGGCCGGGGATTATTATTTGCCGATGAAGCCGCTGACGATCCCAAGCTTCAAGATGACTTATACGCAGTTTACGGCGGATCAATTGAAACGTACATTCTTTGTCGATCCGACGCTGACGCGCAATGTGACGGAGCGGGACGGCTCGGAGATTTACACGGACGGGAAACGCGGGTTGAAGCTGAGAAACGAGCAGCATTGGATGACGTATACCGATCCGGTGGCCGCGGCGGAGAACAATAAGGTCGATTTGCGCGAGAGCTTGTTATCGGCCGTGCAGTTCATCAACCAGCATGGGGGCTGGAACGGCAAGTACGGAGTGCAGAAGGTGCCGCAGCGGCTGCTGCCGGGCAATCAGCAGTATGTGTTCCGGCAGTACTACAATTCGTACCCGGTCATCAATACGCGGAACGAGAATTCGGGCTTTATGAAAATATCTCTGCAAAAAGGTATTGTAGCCAGCTACGAGCGTTCGCTGCTTACCCCCGATCTGCGAAGCTCTGCCCGTACCGAAGTACAATTGGCGGGCGGAGAGGCGCTGGAGCAGAAGCTTGCTGCGTTCGCCAACAAGGCGCGGGTGTATTCGATCTTCCCGGCTTACCGCATGGTCGTGACGGAGCAGGCGATGATGTTTGTTCCGGCTTGGGTGACCGAGCTGCAAGACGGCACATACGAATTTTTGGACTAAGGAGGATGCCGGCGTGGAATGGGGACGGGCCAAGACGATATTAATATTGTCCTTCCTGCTGCTGAACGTGGTGCTCGGCATCCAGCTATGGTCCAGCCGTGCGGACCTTCTCGATCTGGATGCGAACGCGATCGGAGCGGCGGAGGAAATTCAAAGGCTGACGAAGAGTAAAAATATACAGGTGCCGCCGGATATTCCGAAGGATGTGCCGAAGCTGCGGGAGATTGTCGTCCGGTTCGACGATAACTTCAATCCGGAGAAGGCGGTGCCGCTGGCGGCGCCGTTCAAATTCGATCCGTTGATCAGCAAGGGCTCGTTCCGGGAGCTCCTGGCGAGAACGGGGATTCCGAAGATCGAGTCGTACCAGTACGATCCGATGACGAGTCTTGGCGGTACTTATGTGTTTCACCAGTTGTACGGCACGCTTCCGATGTTCGACGTGCAGTTGAGACTGTTCGAGAAAGACGGACAAATCACTTCCTACCAGCAAGGTTATGTGGAAGTGCAGTCCGACGGGCAGCAGAAGGAGCAGAAGGTCATTACCGCCTACATCGCTTTGCGGAGTCTGATCGAGAACTATTTGCCGTCGGGAGCGGTTATTACGAGCGTAAAGCTCGGGTATCACGGGCAGGTATACAATTCGCAGACGTTGAATATGTGGCCTTCCTGGCGGGTGTCGCTGGGGAATGCGGACGGAGACGTGTATTACGTCCATGCTTTGAACGGTGCGGTGGAAGGGCCGCAGAAGAGCAAAAAGTAAGCGGCTAAGGAGTTTTGAACATGGGGATACGGTTTTGTGTGCTGGGCAGCGGCTCGACGGGCAATGCCACGGTCGTTGCGACCGAAGAGGGCAAAGTGCTGATCGACGCCGGACTCAGCGCGAAAAAGATTGGTCAATTGTTGAAGGAACGAGGCATGTCGGCCAGCGAGCTGGACGCGATTCTGGTGACGCACGAGCATGCCGATCATATTAAAGGGCTGGGCGCGGTTGCGCGCAAGTACGACTTGCCCGTCTATGCCAATGAAAAGACATGGGCGGAGCTTGACCGGCAAATCGGCGAGATTGCGGAGGAGAACCGCTGCGTGATGAAGACGGGGGAAATGCTCGAATTCGGCTCGCTGCAGGTGGAATCGTACGGCATATCGCACGATGCGGCCGAGCCGGTCGGCTACTGCTTTTATCACGAGGAAGAAAAGCTGAGCGTCGCGACGGATCTCGGTTACATGAGCTCCAAGGTGAAGGAGAAAATTCAGGACAGCGACGTGCTCGTTCTGGAGTCCAACCACGATATCGAGATGCTGCGTATGGGCCGGTATCCGTGGAACATCAAGCGGCGCATCTTGAGCGATGTCGGCCACTTGTCCAACGAAGCGGCCGGGACCGGCCTCGTCGATGTGATGACGGCGAAGACGAAGCGGGTGTATCTCGCGCATCTCAGCCGGGACCACAACCTGATGGATTTGGCCAGGCTGACCGTGAATAGTATGGTAGAGGAGCGGCTCGCGCCGGACGATCACCGTGCCAGGCTGATGGACACGTATCATGACCGGGCGACGGAGTGGGACGTGTTGAAGGACGATTAGCTGTTGCCGGTCGGGAGTATGGGCTGGTCGGACGCCTCCAGCGTGTGGATTTTGGCGGCTAATTCTTGTGGGGTGAGCAGCCCTTTTTCCAGCAGCAGTTCGAGAAGGGCCCCCAGTAAGAGGGAGTTCCGGTAATGGTCTTCCTTGAGGTCCGCAAGCTTCGCGATCCAAGCGATTTCATCCAAATGGGACGATATGCGGCGGTTCGGCATCTTCATCATCCTTCCTTGATCGGGTGCAGGCTATGTTCTTATTCTAGTCTAGCTTTAGGGAAATCATTCCTCTTTTTTAGTTTTTGAGATTGACAGATTTTACGGTACAATGGATACAGCAGATTTTTCGGCCTCGGATGGGGTGCGGAGCGGGATGGAACAGGGGGCGGCAGCGGTGAGTTTGTTTGACGACGATTTTTATTCGACGAGGGCACCCCGAAGGGAGACTTGGCGCTTGCCGTCCGGTCGGCCCGGTGTCAGGCTGCCGACGTGGCTGCTTCCGGCCGTAGGCGGTGCCGTTGTAACGGCGGCCTTGTTCATGCTGTTTGATCGGGAGACAGGGCATGATTCGCTGCCGAAGGCGGCAGCGGTGATGGCCGCTCCGGGAGCGGCGACTGGCGGAGGGATCGATGCCGAGCGGCTGATGAGCGATACGGTGGTCGGCGCGGCAGCGAAGGTATCGCCGACGATTGTGAGCATTATCGGCTCCCGTCGGGAGGGAGAGAAGGAAAACGCACGCGGCGGCGCGGTGGGGCTCGGTTCGGGCGTTATTTTTGCCCGGGCGGGGGATCAGGTACGTATTGTGACGAACAACCACGTCGTGGAAGGGTTCCAGCAGTTGGATGTCACCACCATCACCGGCGAGCGCCGTAAGGCGACGTTGATCGGGCGCGATCAGATTACGGATTTGGCCGTACTGGAGATTGACGGAAGCGGGATCAAGCAGATTGCCGAATTCGGCGATTCGGATACGCTCAAGCCGGGAGAGACGGCGTTAGCCGTAGGCAATCCGCTCGGACTCGGGTATGCGCCGACGGTGACTCGGGGCATTATTAGCTGGCCCAAGCGGACGATTCCCGTATCGCTCGGCCGCGAAGGCGAGTTCGACTGGGAGATGGAGGTCATCCAGACGGATGCGGCCATCAATCAAGGGAACAGCGGCGGCGCTCTCGTGAATCTGGACGGTAAGGTCGTCGGCATCAACACGCTCAAGGTCGCGGATATGGGCGTAGAGGGCCTCGGCTTCGCAATCCCGATCAACCAAGCGCGATCGATTATTGAGACGCTGATCAAGGACCAAAAAATCAAGCGTCCTTACATCGGCGTGGTGACGCAGGATTTGCAGTCGTATGCGGGCATCGAAAGCTTGAAGCTGCCGTCGGATGTCAAGAAAGGTGTCCTGGTGATCGACGCTATCGGTCCGGGTAAGGATGCGGGGCTGAAAACCAGCGACGTGATCGTGGAGCTGGACGGCAAGCCGGTCGACGGTACGCTGGCGCTGCGCAAATACATTTACGGGCACAAAAAGATCGGGGAAAAGCTCGCCGTCACGTATTATCGGGGAGCGAAGAAGAATACGGTTCAGGTCACGCTGGCCGAGCTAAAGGACCGCTAATGTAACTTTGGTAGGCGGTTGTTAGGGGAAACTGTAAGTCATGGCCGCGTTTGGGGAACAATAAATGCGGGGGCCGAATCGGAGCGAAACGGTGTGCGATTTTATTAGGGTTAAAAGAAAAAGGGGTCTTATCTTATGCACGTAGTTTGTAAAGATCATCTGGAGCTGGCCATTGATATGTTCGTGGATGAATATGAGGATGCGCCGGACATCGTGGACTTGGAGGAAGTGAAGTTTACGGGCTGGGACCCGCCTCCGCATTGCGAACGGTGTGCCGAGCCGGGGCGGTTCTTGGTTGTGTAGGAGTTTGGCGGTTATGGTGAACAAGATAAAGTGATTGTGGGAGGGCTGGCTTGGTGCGGTCTTCCTTTTTTGTAGCATTAAAAATTCAAGGCACCCCGAATAGAACAGGTAAAGGATAAACGAGAGAGGAAGAACAAGCGGATGAACATTCAGATTATCGCAGTAGGTAAATTGAAGGAGACTTATCTGGTGCAGGGGATCGCCGAGTACGTCAAGCGCTTGGGAGCTTACGCCAAGGTACAGATCATCGAGGTGCCGGACGAGAAGGCGCCGGAATCCATGAGCGCCGCGGAGGAGGTGCAGGTGAGGCAGCGCGAGGGCGAGCGCATTCTCGCGAAGCTGCATGGCGACGCCTACGTGGTGGCGCTTGCCATCGACGGGAAGCCGCTGTCGAGCGAGGAGCTCGCGCGGCAAGTGCAAGACCTTGCCACGTACGGGCGTAGCCACATGGCTTTTGTTATCGGGGGCTCGCTTGGCCTCGCCCCCGAAGTGCTTGCGCGCGCCGACCTCAAGCTCTCGTTCGGGCGTATGACGCTGCCGCACCAGCTCATGCGGCTGGTGCTGGTGGAGCAGGTGTACCGGGCGTTTAAGATTATGCGGGGGGAACCATACCATAAGTGACGGCGAAAATTTTTCGAATTAATCGCTTGCTGGGGGCGGAGGGTCTCCGCTAGGGGCAGGGATTGGGATGGGCTGCCTCCACCGGGGAAGAACGCTGCGCAGGCGGGCGCGTTCGGGCTGCTGGAGTGTTCAGAATTGTCACCTCACACTCACAACAGAGGAACGCAATACGCTACTCACATCACTTGATTTACAAGAAATGGGCTGTGCTATACTCGAATAGAAAGCGAGGTTGAACCCATGACACCGAATGCCCAAACGTTCAGGAAAGCGCTGGAAACTATATTTTCAGATGCGCGGGAGCGTGGTCAAGAGTACGTCGATGTCGTCTCCGGGGAACTTCATGCGAAAATAGGGGGATACCCATCCTCGAACCATCGGATGCCTACGTGTTGCTCCGTCATGCGGCAGCACATGAAAGCCGCCGATATGGAGCTGTCTGCTCCTCCTAAAGGCAAAGGAGCCGAGCTGAGGATCAGATACTATCTGTAAGGAAACCGGAAGTCGCTCTTTTGGCGAATCATCGGGTCAGAGAAGCCTTGTTCTTTCAAACTGTAAAGCGATCATGGCCGAGGATCATATAATAGAGTACCTCGATGCCGACCTTAAACCCTCATTCGGGCGCATGACTCTGCCACACCAGCTCATGTGCTCTGCTGGAGCAGGTGTATCAGGCGATTATATTAATCGGGGGAACAGTGCCATAAGTGACGGCGAAAAGTTGGGGTTATCAAGAGTCCGAGATCAGATTTTAATGTTAGAGAGAAAGTTCAGGAGCGAGTAATTCGAGTGGTGTTCCTGTATCTTAATCGAGGGTGTGTGTCGTGAGTGACGGAAAAATTCTAATTGATAATACGCTTTTCCATTATCGTTTGCTTTCAGGGAAGAACGTCCATGTTGGTCGAGACTGATGGTCTGTAATGTCCTGTTGTTTACTTCCATATATTAGTGTGGGATAATTTGAATAGAGGGGGCGTTTGTAATGACTAAAATTGTTACTTTCTATAATCATAAAGGTGGGGTGTCTAAAACCACTTCAATTTTTAATCTGGCGCATCTATTGGCAGAAAAAAAGAAAAAGACGCTGGTTGTTGATGCAGACCCACAATGTAATATTACGGAAATTTTGCTTTCTCCAGTAATCGATACTTTAGATGAGAAGCAATTAAATACTGGAAGTGATTTGGATATTCCAGGGACGAGTTTGCTTGATGTTTTAAAACCGAGAATTGAAGGAGATATGTCGTCCATTAGAATAGATGATATTGTTGTCAATGAGATAAATCCATACTTACATCTATTAAAAGGCGATGTTTCATTGAGTAGTATAGAAGATGCGCTTGCAGAAGCACATACTCAACGTTTCTCTACAAAAACCCATGAAAAGAAAACGTACGTTGCAGTTGCCGACTTTTTAAATAGGTTTGGCGCGGCAGGAGAATATGACTACATACTGATCGATGTCGGGCCGAGCTCGGGAGCGTTGACTCGTACATGCTTTTTATCCTGTGATGCTTTTTTTATCCCTACAGCGCCTGACCGGTTTAATGTACAAGCTATTCATACACTTGCAAAAATATTGGAACGTTGGCTTGAAGAACATCAGCAAATTTACGAGCAGTTTCTATCCTTAGGTTTGCCTGTAAAAAGAGGTAAGCCCCAATTTCTTGGTACAACTGTCCAACAGTTCAAACGCAGTAATAAAAGACCAAAACCTGGGTTTCAAATGTGGATGAATAGAATTCCTCAAAGTGTCGAAAAAAAGTTGTTTCCAGTGCTTAAGAGGTTTTCTACATCAGAAGTTGATTTGACATCAGGTCTTACTAGCTCTCAGATAGCTGCAACAGAAATCTCTGATTTTGGAAGTTTAGCCCCACTTATGCAAGAAACAGGAAAGGCTGTATTTCAATTCAGTAGACAAGACACTATAATAATCACGGAAAGTGGATCTCCTTGGGGAGGCAGTACTTGGTTGGATGGTCAAGCAAGGATGGAACAATTTAAATCAGAATTTGAAAAATTAGTAACGCGCTTGGAGTTGATAACAAAGTGAGTTTTGTAGCTAAAAATCATTTTGTTGCGTTTATTGACTTACTTGGCTTCTCAAGTATGGTTAAGAAGGACTTGGAAGCGCCTGATGGAACCAATAAATACATGGAGGAGTTATTTCGAGTCCATCAAGAAACTATTCAACTTGCTGGGGGAGTAATTAATTTAGATGTAGTTCAGTTTTCTGATTCTGTAATTTTGGCGACTGAATTCAAAAAAGAGAACTTTAATGAGTTTCTATGGTTGATTACTAAATATCAATTCACTCTTTTTTCAAGAGGCATACTTTCAAGAGGCGGTGTCGCGTATGGGAAACATTACTATAACAATGGCTTTCTGTACAGTTTAGGTCTGATTGAGGCGTATAACATAGAAAGTAAAATAGCTAAAAATCCACGAGTGATAGTGTCGAGTGATCTTTTAGAGCTTTTATACGAGAATGAAGAGGCCATGGTTACCAGTAAGCTACCTTTGATAAAAGAAAACGATGGTTTATTGTTTTTGGACTATCTTAGCTTCTGTGAGGATGGAATAGAATTGTTTTTAGATACTATAACTCGTGGATTAGAAAATGGAGATCCAAAAGTTCGCGAAAAGTACAATTGGTTAAGTGATTATATAAAATATAAATTTCCTGAGGCAAACCTCTCCAACAATAGATTTAAATGAAAAGACCCATTATTAAAAAGATGGCCTACTCGCCTCCACCAAGCCAAACCAAAGGAGAACGTTCGCCACAGCGTTCTCCTTTGCGGCATTCTGTATCACTCATTCATTGCCTCCTTCGCTTCCCTTTGTCTATAAGCGTCTCCAAGCCCAATGGACTCATAGAAATCGCGCATTATATCGTCTATGCGCCTCGAAACAATATCGTGCTTCTCCTCTGGGATGAACTCCAACATACAGTCAATGATAGCCTGTTCAAGCGCGGCATTTTCTGTATACAAAATAATATATACGCATCACTTTTACATCGTAACGTTAAAGTTTAAGTTCACAACAGGCAACACAAGCGAGGTGAGAGGTCTTATGAGATTCTTGTGAAGACAGTAAAACCCACATTTACGGGCTTCTAAATGTGGGGTTGTTCATCCGCACAAACAGTGGAGACGTTATGGGGAGTGAGGTTGTAAAGACTAACAGAGCGCCCAGTTACCTAACCATGACAAGTAAGTAAATCGTTGGAATGAATCCGTTGAATAGAAATCGCTTTTCAATAACTTAGATAACGATTTCGATTTTCTCCCGCTTCTGCTGGGAATAATCCGCCGTTGCTGCAACCGGAGACGGGAAAAAATAGGAATCCATGTTTTCGTCAAAGCTCAGTTCAATCGTCTCAATCTTCTTACTGGTGTTTACGGTAATCCGCTTGATGAACAGGTGCATTAACGTTTTTCGCTGTTCGAATGGCGCGGTGGTAAGTACCTGATTAAATCCATGAATCAACTCGCGCACCTGTTCGAAAGCGATAGGAGACGTATTGCCTTCGGTTAGTTCAAGCTCCAGTCGGGACCTCTCCGCTCGAAACTTGATTAAATCGGCCTGAATCTCCTGCATTCTCTCAGCGACGGTTGACTTATCGAGTTTATTTTGCTCGAATGCATCAAGGTAGCGGCGCTTTCTGGACTCAGCCTGTTCTAATTGGCTTTTAATGTGTTCTAGCTCCGCTTGGAGCGGTACTGTCCGGGTCGTGAGTCTGTGGTTAATTTTGTCCACGATGGCCTTTAGAATACGGTCTTTGGACAGTACTCGCGTTAACCGATTCATTACTTCATCCTCGGCCTCCTGCTTCCGAATGCTATTGGCTGAGCACACGCTGCTTCCCTTACTTCGGAAAGCTCCACACGAATAATACAGGCGATTTACGATTTCTCCAGTCTTCGTTTTGCTCTGTGTACGGCTGGCGACCATCGCCGCGCCACACTTCGGACAGCGTATTAACCCGGATAGCAGGAACTCACCGTCAAAGATACGGGATGGTGTGAATGATTTCTTCTGGTGGAGGAATTGGACTTTCTCCCATAACGCATCATGAATAATGGCTTCGTGCTTTCCATCTACGATAATCGGTGTGGCGTTCTTTCCTCGCCTCCGCATGTCACTCCAGTTCTCGTAGCGGTTGTAGCGGATTTTACCGTTATAAAATGGGTTATTCAGGATTTCCTTTACTGCACTCGTGGAGAAGGTGTTCCCGGTCTTGGTCGTATAACCGCTGTGGTTTAGTTCGTTGGCGATGCTCTTTAACCCGCGTCCGGCAGCGTAAAGCTTGAATATCTTTCGGACAATAATCGCCTCAGCTTCTACAACAATGACCTTCGATCGCCCCGAAGGGTCGCCGGGGTCAGGGACAACCCGATACCCCAGCGGCAACTTACCGTTGTGTTCTCCTTTTTCGGCGCGATGTCTCATGCCCATTTTGACGTTATCTACAATTGTATTCCGCTCTAATTCGCTGACGGCCCCCATCATTTGTAACGCGAAATTTCCCATCGATGTTTCTGTCTCGAAGTTTTCAGTGAAAGAGCGGAAGGTCACGTTATACATTTTCAATTGGTTCAAGATGTGAAGAAGATCATAGGTTTTCCGCGCTAGTCGGTTGATTTTCCATACAAGAACCATATCAAAACGTTTGTTTTCAGCATCCTTCAGTAACCGTTGGAGCTCATATCTGCCTTCTGTGCTTTTTCCGCTCACACCCGAATCTTCATACACATCGTATATCTCTTTCCCATATAATTTACAATAATCACTTAACACTTTACGTTGTGCCTTGATGGAGTAACCATGTTTAGCTTGGTCTTCGGTGCTCACACGCGCATAAATGGCAACTTTGATCGGTTTACTGGTCATGGTCTGAAGTCCCTTCTTGTGAATTAATCCAAATTAAGCTGTTTATTTTCGAAAAGCAGTGTTGTATTCATATTCGTATACGGCTGCTAACATTTGAAGCGTATACCTTCCAGAAGGCGTCGAGAAATCGAGGTTTTCCGTCACGGAACGAACCTGGACATGTCGCTGTTGAAGTTCGTTCACAAGGGAGATAAGCTCGATTGTTTTTCGAGACAGCCTATCTATCCTCCACACCAGTACCTCATGGAACTGCTGCTTTTCAGCGTCCTCCAGCAAGCGTTGAAGTGAATGGCGTCTTTCTATGCTAATCCCGCTTACGCCTTCGTCCACATACTCCGCGTAGATTTCTATTTCGTTGGCTTCGCAGTATGCGCGCAACGCTTGAAGCTGGTTATCCAACCCTTCCTGTTCTTGATTCACACGTGCATAGATGGCTACTTTCGTTTTATTCGTTGTCATAGTGAAAAATCTCCCTTCAAATAATTAGATGTTTGAGCGCGGCGGTACCTTGGATGTGCATTTCGGTTACATCGCGGTCAGGAGGAACGTGAACGCTCTGGATAAATCCACGGATCAAGGCGTTGCGTTTCCCCGCTTCGATGGCATGAAATGATTGGTAGAGTGATTTCATGGCGCGTCGGACTTCTTTCAGTGATACAGCGCTGTTTTCGAGTTCAGCGAGCTTCGATTCCAACTGATGCTTGTTCTCGTTCAGCGTTGCTGTAGCTTGTTTCAAGGATTTTAGTTTCTCAACAAGTTCCACATGCCCGATGAACCCATCCTCAAATAGCTCGTAACAGCGCCGCTGCTGTTTTTCCAGTTGTTTTAAACTCATCGCGGTCTGAGCGACCTGTTCCCGTAAAGGCGTTTCGGCTTCCTTGTTCCTGCGGTTAATTCGCGTGACGATCTGGTTCAACAAGCCCTTGTTCGTGAGCATGTGCTGGAACCGGGACAGCGTTTCGTTTTCTACAGGTGAAGCGGGTATTGTGTTCGCTTTACAAGCTGTTGGGCCTTTATTTGTGTAATTCCCACACACGTAATAGTGGTTCATGTGAACGCACCCGTCTTTCCGAACAGCTTTCGTATGAGCTGGAACCATGCTACTCCCGCATACCGGGCACTTCAACAAGCCAGCTAACGGATAATGCCGGTTAATCTGCTTGGTTGGCGGTCGGGAGCGCTGATTCAGAAGTGCTCGAACCTCGCTCCACAGCTCCATGTTGATAATGGGCTCATGTGTGCCTTGTACTACCCGCTTCGAACGGTCGCTGGAAGCTCCGGTAAACTTCTCGTGGGCTGTGTACTGAATCTGGCCGATGTAGTTGATGTTGGTCAGGACACCTCGAACGGTGGTGGTACTGAACGGTTTATTTCGTTTCGTCGTGTATCCAGCCGCGTTTAATTGGTTCGTAATGGCTTTAAACCCTTGCCCACTCCGATACTGTTCGAAGATCATTTGCACAAGCCTAGCCTCATGCGGAACAATTCTAACGTGCGGTTCTACATCGGCTCCGGTTACCCATTCGTACCCAAGGACGTTATTCCCGCTATTCCAAGCTCCACGTTGGCTACGTTTCTGCATTCCCAAACGTGTATTCTGGGCAATTTGCTCCCGCTCCAGTTGAGCGATAGCGCCAAGCATCTGTACTGTTAAGTTACCTTGGGCTGTGTTCGTTTCAATCTGCTCAGTCAGGCTTACACAGCCGATATTATGCTGTTTGAACACCTCCATCGTCTTGAGTTGATCGACCAAGTTTCGCGCCAGCCGATTCAGCTTCCACGTAATGACGGTTTGGAATCGACCTTGCTTCGCATCCGCCAGTAGTTCTAACATGGCAGGTCTTCCATCAATGGACTTACCGGAGTATCCATCGTCCACGTATTCGCGATAGATGGATAGCTGATGTTCAGCAGCATAGGCGCGCAGTTCTTTAAGCTGCCCATCGATGCTGTAGCCTTTCGTTTGTCTCTCCGAGGACACCCGGACGTAAATTGCGATTAGGTTCGTATTAACCCCCTCCTCTAAAAGGAAATAAATGGATGACCGTAGCATAACCCGCTTCTGTGGAACTATTCAAACGCCATGTAGGCTGGCTCAAACCAGTCGATACTTGGATAAGCACACCCGATCATGCTTTAGCTTGGTCGGATGGTATTTTAATTTCGGCGAGATTATCGCAGGTTCGCGTTGGTTTCAGGTGTGGCAGGAGCAGGTCTACAAGCAGATCGAGCGTTCGGTTGAACTCGGCTGCTGGTTCAGAGCTATTCACGGTTACCACCTTCCTTGTCATTAATGAAAGCGGGCATCGATCACCGTTCCCATGTTGGGGGTGGGGTTGCCGCTATATCATAAATAAAGCGCGGGCTGCAAACGGTACTCTATGGTCGTGCACGGATTCGATAAAATAGTTGGGATATAGCTTTTAAGTCTTAAGTAATGGCTCCAGCGTAAGGGAGCATGGACATGCTTAGTGGGAAGAAGAAGGGAGGATGGGGGTGTATCGATTAAAGGCATAATTCTTCACTGTGACCGAAAATTTACGTTCAGCCGAATTATGGCTTCACAACGGGAGAGTGGGATGAACGCCTTTCAGCCATCCAAAATTCCGAAATTCCAAAATTCGAAGCGGTGTCGGGTAAACGCTAAAGGCCACGTAGTGTGTACGTGGCCTTCGGTAGTTATCGGTTCAGCAGTTCTATCGCTTTGGGTTAAGTCCGTACTTCGTCGAGTCTTTTCCAATCCCGTGGCGTTTCACCTGCTCGACAAGCAAGAAGCCTCGCTCAACAAGCTCCTGTAAATCAGGTTTCATGTCTTTTACCATCGCGTAGTTCTTTCGTTTCATCAGGTTCCAAATTTGGGTAGGCACGTGCCACTTGATGATCGGATTATTTTCTTGTGTTTTAACCAGCGCTTGAAGAATATACTTCTGCTTTTCGGTATGTATGCTTTCGGAAGCTTCCCCGAATGCTTTCAGCGTGTGCGCGTAAAAGTATTCCTCCAGCCGCGCCGCTGCCTCTACCGTAGATGCAGCTACTTCCTCGGGCAACTCATCCTTATCCGCATGTTCGGCCATATGGAGCAGGCCAGCGATTCGCATGATCTGTCCAACCAACTTTCCCGCCCAAGCCTTTAAGTCGCTCGTGAGGTCAGTGTTGTCCGGGCGCAATCGTGGCTCGTTTTTATCAAACAGTCGTTCATATATCTCTACGGCTTCTTTGGAAAGGCGTATGGTCTGCGTAGGCTCCTCCTCGTCGTAGGCGGTTCCTTGTACGGCGTTCTTTACGTAATCGACAAGATTCGCCTGTGCGGTGTTGGTGCCTTCGGGCGGCAAAGGTTTTCGTTTCAGCAAGCGGGTCATCATTGCATGGTACGTTTCCTTTACCTCTGGCGGAATCGGCTTACTTCTTGGTTTCCGAGTTCCTAACGGCGAATCCGGGATGGCGTAGAGGAACCGAGCAAATAGCCCCCGTCCATTCAATGCACTATTGGTTAAAACGCGCTGGAGATGATCGTTCTGTACCAATAGTCCAACCGATAAAGTGGGCGACTTTAGATAAACGGAACCACCATTTTTTCGGTCGTAGGCGTAATGCTCACCGCTATGCCCTTTCAGGAATATGTCCACGTTTGATTTCTTATCCGAATAGAGCCCAGCAACGATGTCCAACACGCCGCCTTCGGCACTCAGAACGCCCATTCGATTGTGATTCTCGGACATCGCCTGTATCAACTTCTCGGCCGTGATGTCCTGTTTGATAAGCGCGGGCGGGAAAAGCTCTTTCGTCGTATCCAGCTTCTTCTGAATGTCCGCCAGTTGGAGTCGAGCATCCAAGTTACCTTTCCTGATATCCTTTAGCACACTAGCTTGCTGGGCCTTCAGCCATTCAATCTCGGCTTTACGTTCCGAGATAGCCTCGACCATCTCCTCCCGCAAGTTCTCCTCGTAGGCATAAATTGGCGCAATCATTTTGCTGAAAACGTCGGACTTCCGGTTTGCTGACGGTAAAGCGACGATAGCGTACAGGCAGAGCGGCTCCGTAAAGCCAGGAAAGACCTCCAGCTTATAGCGCCTATGTACAGCCACCGCCACCGATAATAAAGCCATCATGGCAGCTACATCAACCGGGGTCTGTGAGAAGGTCGCCACAGCACCTACGTAGTCGCGTAGCCATTTCGGGAAGATGTCTATCGGAAACGTAGGGACGGAATACGCCTCGAAAGGCGCGATTTCCGGGTATTCATCCGGGTTTTCATCATGAATTCCGGTCTCAGACAGCTTTTCGGTGCCATTGTTCTTGGTACGCTTGGAATACTTTTCGACCTGCCTATCCAAAGCGTTTGTAATCTCCCTGTCCTGATAATCTAAACGATTCACCCATTTTTCCCGTTTGCCTAACGCGCTGGCGCTAAATATTCGTCGGATTTGTTCAGCGTCACTGCTGTAGAAGGCAAGTTTGTATGCAAGTGCAGAGTCGGCCTCGCTTTGGCTCGTGTAGCCCAGCCCTTCTCTCCATCCCTGCTCGTAAAGCGTTCGCCACTTGACTCCTTGTCGCTCTCGGAATAGCTTTTCAAGGATTTCAGTGTCAGACAGCGCATTTAGCCGATCTTCACCGTGTTTTACGACAGGCGGCTTACTAGCATGGTCACGCTTGGCTGGCTCAGGGAACACCTGCTTGTACAGCTCGTTTAATTCGCTCTGCCGCTCCATGACTTCCTGTGGATCTCCTACAACATTGCCAGTCACTACAAAGAAGCGACCAGAATCGTACATCTCGATTCTGTCTTTTTTATTGCGTTTTCCGGGACGTGTTCCTTTTACAATAATATGAAAACCTTTGCCGGATACACTGAATTCCGTATAGGAATCCATGCTGGCGATGATGTCCTCGGCCCAAGATTCTATCGCCCCAGTGTCGGGATCAACGCATTTATCCAGATCAATCCCGGTCAGCCCGCCCCCCTCTTTAAAGACGAAGGCAATTCCATTAAAACGTCCGTTTGGGCTATTACTAATCGTTTCGATTGCTCCTTGGAAGCTCATCTGATTTTGAACGTCATGGGGATTAGAGGGAATACCTTGGATATTACAAGGCACTTTCGTTACTTTTTCGTCGCGGGTTTGAAATTTCCATAAAACCCACTGGTTAAGCTCTTTAAGGCTTGCAGGGATGTTGTTGAAATTCATTTAGAACACGTCCTTTATTCGAGTTTATGTTGGTGAAACAAAAATCAATAAGTAATTTTTGGCGCGGCGGTGATAGAAACAAGTCACAAATCATCTATTTTCAGTAGTAACCGCTCCATTCAGCACGCGTAACTCTGAAAATAGGCAGACTTTGGGCGGGTGGGTTAGGGGGTGATCTCATAGTGCTCCTCCTTTCGGCTTTTGTTATAAAGAAAGGAGCGAGAATGAAATATACACAAGGGAATCACATCAGATGGGTGATAAAATGTTTTAATGGGAGTGATAATTAATGTGCATGGGGGGTTCGGGAGGGGAAAAATGTGTTCGAGGAGAAGGCCAAACGTCATGCAAGAAGTATTTTTGATATTGTAAAGACTGGAATATAGGAATTTTGGAATTATGGCGTCTCTGAGCCCGTTTATACCTCTCGGGAGTTGGAGAGCCAGAATACGAAATTATGGAATTTAGAGGAACTTTACTCGAAAAATACGCTATCGCTGTTGACAGGATGTTTAATCATGGTCGATTTCCATCGCTGCTCATTGGCAAGGATTCGTTCAAGATACGGCACAATCAAGCCGTATAGTTGAATCTTAACAGCCTAACCGCCTGTTTTCTGATGAATCGAATGTACGTGTAATTGAGATATAGTGACAGGGCGAGTAGGTGTGTCATATTGCCATTCTCATTTATCAACAGTGTTCTTCTCTTTGCGTCGGTCATCGCGGTTTTTGTGAATGCTCTTATGGCGCTTGTAAAAACAACAGTTGACATGCCGAAGAACATTATTCCTTTGGTGGCCTTAGTCGTTGGTGTGGTTGTTGGTGGCGTAGCTTACCCGTTCACTAATCTGGAATTTGTTCTCAGGCTGTGGGCCGGGGGTATCGCTGGGTTAACCTCTGTTGGATTGTTTGAGGTATTCAACAAGCGGGAAGGCACAACTAAAGAGTAATACAGAGACGGCGCAAGCCGTCTTTTTACATATGGGTATCAGGAGTGAACTTCTAAATTTCGTGTTTGTTTATGGCGAGGATATGAAAACACAAAAGGAGAGGAAAGAACATTGAATCTTATTAAAGTCAACCAAACCGAAAAAGGTATGACTGTGGATGGTCGTGAGCTTCACGCATTCTTGGAAGTGGGACGCGATTTTACAAACTGGATTAAAGATCGCATTGAAAAGTATGGTTTTATCCAAGGCGAAGACTTTTCGCCGGAATCGGCGAAAACCTCCGAAAGTGGCGGTAGGCCACGCACCGAATACGAACTTTCCATAGATATGAAAAGCCCCACCAGCGATATTCGGGACGTTAGTCGTCCATCGTATCGCCAGTGGGGCAAGTTGGATATAGTGACAGGGAGAGCAGGTGTGTTATACTTCCATTCTCATCCATCGATAGGTAATTACTTGGGCTAAGTCGTTTCGGAGGAGGTAAGTTCAACTTACCCCCTCGATTGAATCGACCCCATCCAAAAGTCTTGATTTAACATCGCTTGGGTTACCAATATCGAGCACATTACACACATTTTTAAGGACAAACCACGGTTCTCCGTCTTTCTCAACCACACGTACTCATCTCGACTCTGGATCTTGGCAGCGTAGCATACAGGTAAGGAGATAGAAGGAATTCGATATATCTTAAAACGTCTTAATCCGAACGTGGAAGCAGGTTATAGCACATTGGCATCCGAGGAAAGTCCATGTGATTTATTGAATTCAGGCGTATCCAGAGAACAGCATGTGGTATTGTGCGGGCTACTACGTAAAAATTCGAAAAGACGAGCGTTAGCGAGTCCCTCCTCGCGAAGCGAGGAGCAGAGCACATCCATTCCTTGTGAGTTCCATAGTCAGAAAGCGGCCCAAGCTTCTATGGGCATAGGATGCCCACGGATATTCAGGCCTGTTCCTGCTTATGACCTCCTCGCTTCGCGAGGAAGACTCCGCTGCGCTCCGTCGCTGTTCTTTCCTTCGGTCTTCAGGGGAGAGCCAGATGTTCAGGTGTGAATTCAGATTCACTTCTGAATATCGTTGGCCCTTTTATACGGCGTATTCGCCCACTCCCGACAGTACCGGTTTTCTCGTGGAGGATGGAGCGTTCCCATAAGAACCCTGTATTTCCCACATAGAGCGCATGTCACGTTTTCCATTAATATTTTCTAAAAATAGGAAATAAATCGTATATTTATTCGTTTTTTCGCAAGAAATATACCATTCTATACCAGTAGGTTATCAATCATGCGGAATTGATCGAAAATTTCAATCAATTATTTCAAAAAAGCTTATTTGCGCCAATGCACAAAGTGCTGTTAGGGGACACAGAGAACGTAGGAGCGGGAGGAGCTTATAGTGAGCCGAGGGAATATGTGGTGATTTATTGAATTCAGGCCGGACACGAGTCGTTTGTAGTTAACTGGCATAGAAAGAAGCCCCTATGAGCCAAAATCCGGTGAATAAACGGCCAGCTTTGGCGTATAGGGACGTTACTTAGGTTCGGAGGCAGAACGATTCATAACGAAGGTGCTGTGCGGTAGAATCGATTTAAACAGTCCATCAACATTTCGATGCAATGAGTCGGTAATTGCGTTTATTGAAACAAATTGACGTACAGCAAGGTCAAGCAAACAGGCATCACGAAAAATACCGTGAAGGGAATAAAAAAATTGAACCCACCAACTTTACGGATGTGGTAATCCTGAAGTTTATCATCAGCATGGTTCTTCATGATTTTTTCTATTTTCTTCTCAGCATGCCGCAGGTAGATTTCGTTAATAAAGAAGGCCAGCGGGGTATTGAGCATCAGCATAAACAGCGCTCTAAATTCTATCGTGCTTAAATTCACACTGGACGTAACGATTAGCATGAAAACGTTAGCGGCCAAGAAGATGATAAATGCGAGGTACATCTTTCGGTATAGCAGGAAGATGCCCCCGAGCCAGAAAGCACCCCAATTCCATTTCAATTTCTTCTGCCATGCTTCTATATAAAAGTCGTTACTGGCGAACTTTTGCAAGTGCTCCTCGGTCACAGTTGGATTTTTTATGTAATGCAAGCTACGCACCCCTTTCTATATTGGATATCCAAGTATATTCCGCTGTCTGCCGCTGTACGACAGGCACCCTATAACGGTCTGAAATAAGTGTGGCTAATCCAAGCTATTTCCTGTCTTATAGAGTAATCAGTCCATTCACGTCAGCGCATCCGAAGCCTTTTTTAAGGCTTCTATGGCTCCTTTAACTTCCTCGGGCTCAAAGTGAAAACCTTTGCCTTCCCTCCAAGGGTTTTCCTTGGCTCTCTCGCCACCATTTTTGTAACGATATATAGCGCTTCCCATTCTTCTCGATAATGAGCGTCTTGATGGACTCTGTGTGTTTGAAATGGGGCGGTCGGCTACAACTTCGACTAGCTTAATCGAATCGTCCGTGAATGCTAGATTCTGATTATCCATCATGCACCATCCTCCGGTTCGTCTTCAAGTAAGCGAATGTGACCTTTGCTAACAATCGTAAACCCACGATTTTCCCAATGTTTTACGAATTTCTCGGTGCATGTAATTTCAATTCCGTTAGCAGGGTTCTTCATGATGTAACCTTCACGTTCTTTGGAAAGTTCGTCAAAAGCTGTGTGTTCCTTATCCATCTTTTTATCCACCTTTCCCGCTTGTGGGTATACCAATCATTGCTAATATACTACTTATAAAGAGTTTAATCAAACAATAAAACTGTCTTTAACCCCCTGCATTTTGCACGTCTAACCTTCTACTCTGATAGTAGAAGAGGTGGTAATATGTCAGAGCTACGTTATTTAGTTGGTGAGCGAATAAGGGCGATCAGAAAGGCCAAGGGGCTTACCCAGCTTCAACTAGCGGAGCTTTCTAGCTTAGATGATGCTTATATCGGTGCAGTGGAGCGGGGAGAACGAAACTTTACCATAGATACACTGGAGAAAATACATACAGCACTTCAAGTTGATACCGCCGATTTATTTCGTAATGACGCTGTTAAAAACAAAGACGAGTTAGTGCGGCGACAAGCTACTGACGAGTTTATCGCTTTGATTAGCGATTTAAAGAGTGAGCAAATTGAAATTGTTAAACGAATCAACAAAGAGTTGGTTCAAGCGTTTAGCCATCCGTTATAAATTTAATCTGATCATGAAAAAAATCCGCGTGAATTAAAAAATCACCAATGCCCTAAATGGCGATTGGTGATTTTTTAATCGATAACTCAAGATGAGGTATGATCGAAAGGACTTGATTAGTATCAAGTTTCAAATCATCGTTTGGGTTTGAAAGGGCCGATAGAAATGCGGTGCTAAACAAATACATAAATTCGTCCAAAGGTAGATGATCAAACTTGATGTAGCATTCATAAAGTTTAGCTACCCCTAAACTGTACAGGTCTTCAATACTAACAGCAAGTGGGCTATTGCGTGGAATGGGTGGAACATCAATAACAATGGATTTTATAAGAATATTGTATTGTTTGTAAACATCTTCCCAAGATAACATTTTTTCGCCCTCCGTATGTTTTGGATTAGTGGAGATTCACCTTACAGGTAAATCATACGAGGCGGGAACAGAAAAAACAAATTCGTTTTTTTGAGAAATGATGGAGAAATGGTCCGAAATAAATGAAGTAATGGTCAAAAAATCGGTTGATTTCTTCTTTTTTCTTGGTTTATTGCAGTATTCTGTTTGGTTTTAGGGAATAGGCAATAAGTAAGAACAGGTTGGCGAAGCGAGTGCCGCGCTGCACTCTTATCTAATTTCGCCGATAGACCCGTTCAGCTCATTGTAGGGGAAGTAGAATTAACCTAAGCTATAGAGACATTATACTTCGCCATATATTCACCCTGTTCCCGAACAACTTATTCAACGATAATTTACTTATAAGCATCGCATTGAGGCTCGGGAAAGTAATAGTATTTACAACAAAGATACCTATTTCTTTTAAGGCTCAGTCATAATCTGCATGGCTTTCGCACGGTTTAATATGCGTTGTCCTTCCGGTTCTTTGCGCTTGGTAATTATAAGTTTGATGAATGTTATCCGAACGAATCGAAAGACTAAATGCTAATAAGGAGATATTGCATGGAGTTTATTAGAAAATTAAGTAACTATTCAGGTACACATTCAACACAAATAGGGGGTGCGAAGCACCCCGGCAGGAATCGAAAATGAATTATTGT